>JBKQIR010000049.1:0-8221 GCA_052148275.1 Solirubrobacteraceae bacterium | reverse complement strand
CGCGCCCGCGCGCGCGGTAACAGTTAACGGCCTGTTGATAACTCTTCGAGTTACCAACAGCACCACCACTACTACTACTACAACAACCTCAAACCGTGGGTGTTGCGATCACCGTTCGAACCCAAGGTTTTCCCTCCTCCGTGCGGTGCAGCCTGCCCTGCTCGACCACGCCCGCCTTCAACCATTGCGCGATCATCCCCCGAGCGGGGAACGTGCCGAGCATGGCCAAAATGTGGTCGTGGGCGATGCGGTCGAACGCCCCCGCGAGGTCTGCGTCTAGCGCCCATCGCCGCTTCGGGTCCTTGCCCTTGGTGGCGTGGAAGGTCGCTTCGATCGCGTCATGGCAGCCGCGTCCGGGCCGGAATCCATAGGACCTCGGCTCGAACCTTGCTTCCCACTCGGGCTCCAGCGCACCCGCGACCCGTGCCTGATGGCAGCGATCGAGAATGACGGGAATCCCTAATGGTCGGCGCTTGGTGCTGCTGCCCCTCTTCGGGATGTACACCCGCCTGACCGGCATGGCCTTGAACGGCTCGGCCCGGTACTGAATCCTGTCGACCAATCTTGCCTTGGCCTCCGGGGTGAGCACCACCTCGCCGTCCACGCCCGCCGTCAGACGACCGGCATTGCGCTCGGTCGCCAGCCGCACGCTGATCAGCGTGTTCGCGCGCGACCGCAGCATCAACTTCTGCAACCGGCGGACCCTCCGAAGGTCCCCCGCCTGCGACGCCGTGAAGATCCGCTGCCGCAGCCGCCGTACCTCGTCCTCGATCCGCCGCCAGTCAACCTGGCGCCAGTCAAAGGGCGCGTCCTCTGGTCCGTTCACCACGACGTTGGTCATGGCGTCCAACTTGTCCTTCGGTTCCGGGGCTTCGGTCATCTTTCTCTCCACAGGCTCACCTGACCGCGTCAGCGCCCTTTCGGGCCGGACCAGCAGGGTCCGTATCCGGCCGGTTATCCGACACGACCGCCTGGAGGAGACGGCCATCATGTCCCGGTTTCCGTCGCGTTTCCGCTGCCAGCATTCGCGTCTCGGTCATCCGATTCCCGCCGAGGAGTTGCGCCCTCCTCACGGTCGGCTACCGGACAACACCTGCTGCCCGGACCTCGACGGGGTTACCGCGTTCCGCACGCGTGAGCTACGACCGGGGTGGCTGCCCTCTTTACCCCGAGGACGGCGGTGCTCATCCCGACCGGAAGGCGTGCCCGGCCGGCGCCTGCCGCTTCCCAGCGGCCAGTCCTTACATCCCCGCCACCGGGACTCCGTCGGCAGGGCCCGCTTAACGAGGCATCAACGAGGGTTCAAGCGATTCAGCCGTCCGGTCTTCCCCTCGCCTGGCGTCCCCGGACAGAACGCAAACCCCTTGGGCTTTCCCCCGAGCTTCGCACCCCGTCGACCAGGAGCCGACGACGCACGTCGAGGTGGGGACAGGCCATCAAGCACGGACCTGGAACTACACGCTCAACATCACATCAGCCGATCCTCCAATCGTGCGTTCACTCACTACGTGCGACCTCGCGTCGCACCGCCTGAAGCAGTCACCCGCAGCCCGTGCTCGCTTTCAGCGCAGAGCGCTGTTGAAGGGTCGCCGCGCTTGCGGCCTGGCCGTCGCCGAGCGGATCGTGAGGGCTGCGACCACCTCGGGATGAAAGCCATCGTTTCGCTCCGAGATTGACACGAAAGTCGATCTAGATAGAATTGTGTTTGTGGCCGAGCGTCGTTTCTCCGCACAGACCCTCTCGCTATTGGCTGCACTCGAGCCCGACCCGACGGCTTGGCGTCACGGCTATGAGTTGGCGAAGGAGACGCGGTTGCGGTCGGGCACGCTGTATCCGATCTTGATCCGCCTGGCCGATCGTGGAATTGTCGAGGCGTGCTGGGCCCGGGTTGCGCAGCTAATTTGACGTGATAGGTACCAAAAAGCGGCTGTGAGCAGGGCTTTGGTGTGCCCGAACAGGTGTTCGGCGTGTATCTAGGCGGCCGGTGTGCGCCCGGGCGGGGTCAGGCGGCCGTGTCGGCCTGGTGGCGGGCGGCGAGCTCGAGGAAGAGCGGGGGCGCCTCGATGCCGAGCTGGCGGAGGATCTGCTGTTGGTGGGTGGTGAGCTCGGTGCGTTGGCGGCTGGTGCCGGCGGGCCCGGTGAAGGTGCCGAGGTGCAGGAGTTGGAGTTCGTCGCGGAGGTTGCGCCAGGTCTGGTTGGTGTGGGTCTCGGCGATCCGGATCAGCAGCAGCGCGAGCCAGCAGAGCAGCACGTGCGCGCGGATCCGGTCTTCCTTGCGGTGGTACACCGGCCGCAGATCGAGGGTGCTCTTCATGTCGCGCCATGCGCGTTCGATCTCCAACAACTGCTTGTAGCCGAGCGCGATGTCCTCGACGGTGAGCGTCGGGTCGGAGGTCCGCAGCAGGAACTTGCCGTCGAGGTGCTCCTCGGTCTTCACGGCGGCACGGTCGATTCTGAGTAGCCCGTTCTTGGTGGTGCGGATGAAGCGCTTCGGTCCGCGCTTGGTCGAGAGCCGTCCGTAGAGCTTCTGGCGTTCTTCGGGCGTGAGTGCGTCTGAGCCTGCGATCGCGTCAGACAGCTGGGCGAGCAGCGCTTCGCGGACGGCCTGATCGCGCCTTGCTTCTTCGGGGTTGTGGCAGATCACGAACCGGTCGCGCATCGTGGCGTCGTCGATGATTACTTCCTTGACCCGGAGGTTCTCGGCGACCTCGTGGCAGCGGCCTTGGCGCGCGAGCGCCGTGTTGGCTTCCTTGTCGTTGCCGCGGAGCTTCTCCCCGAAGATGTAGTGCCCGCCCGCGCGTTGCAGGTAGCGGCGGTTCTCCTGCGATTGAAAGCCGCGGTCCCCGACCCACACCACCCGGGAGAGCTTCCAGGCGCGCAGATCGTCCTTGACCTGGCGGATCAGCTCCTGATCAGAGCTATTCCCCGGCCAGCACCACACCCGGATCGGGATCCCCGTCCGGGTGACCGCCATCCCGATCACCACCTGCGGCAGATCCTGCCGATGATCCTTCGAGTGGCCGTAGACCCGGAACGCGGGCGCGACCTGCTCCCCGTCCTCCTCGACGGTCGGCTCCTCCGGCGTCTCACGCTCGAAGTACGTGGAGGTCGTGTCGAAGAACAACAGGTCGACCTCCAGGTTCAACAGGTCGGCGGTCTCGAAGTACACCTGTTCGGCGAGCTCGTCTTCGACCTCCAACAGCCAGTCCATCGCCCGGTAGCACGCGTCCTCGTCCAACTCCGCCAAGCCCTGGATCCACCCGCGCTCGGTGACCCACTTGCTGGCGGCGAGCTTCGACAGCGGCTCCAGCGCCCGATTGGCGACCATCGCGAACAGCACCCGCTCAGCACGCGGATCCAACCGCCGGCCGTCCAGCAACCGCTCCAGCGTCCGGTCGATCGCAAGCGCCCGCCACAGCCCGTCCAGCGCCCACGCCCCGCCGATCGGCCGTGACTCCACGAACCGCAATCCCGGCCCCGCCCCGGCGGCCGGCCGGGGCGGCGCCTGCGGGTCAAGCCAGCGCTCCAGCGAGCCGATCAGCCGCTCGATCGCGCCGCGGTTGACCAGATCCTCGCGGCCGAAGTTGTGCACCACCCGCACCACGCTGTGACCCGCCTTGGGGTCCCACACGTTGTGCGCCAACTGCAGATAGCCGACCTCGCTGCCGTCCTTGCGCTTCCGGGTCGTCCGCCGCACATACATGCCTACCTAGAACGCTACCTGATCAGCCAGCCGCAGTCTATGGCTGCCAGCAGAAACGTGTACCTAGGCGTTCCGGCGCTCTGACGACCCCGAGAACCTAGAACCCCGTAAACACCGGGGATCCGCCGAATCGCCGCGCCCAAATCACCGATCAGCTGCGGAACTCGGGCTGGGAGGATCAGCAGCCCGCCGGCCGGCCGCGCCGGCACCTCTACCGGCTCACTCCTGATGGGATCGCGACCGCGCGCTCAGCGAGGACCGAAGCCCAGACCCGTGGGCGGTCTTCCGCGATCGCCGCCAGCGGACGGCCTGTCCAGGTAACCCAGCGGTGATCGCGATCGTTGCGCGGATGCTGGGCGGGCTGCTGTTGCGATCGGCGCGGTCGCTACCTCAGGCAGTCCTTGGTGGCTGATGATCCACGCGACGACTGCACGGAAGTCAGCACCTTCAGCCAGAATCGCGGCTCGCTCGATGACTTTGCCGCCAGAGGAGTGAGGGCGCGCTAAGCGCGTGACCAAGGCGAGGATTGCTTCGTCATTCATTGCCAACGCCGTACGCTGCTCGCTGGCTGTCAGCGAGGAATTGCCGTCCTCTGGCCGTGACAGGCTGGGCGTCGTCAAGGGCTCGCTTGGCACGGCGTTCCGCCGCTTCGCGCTTGAGAGTCTGCTGCTGGCCCGCGATCGCGGCGGTCAACGCTGCGCGCCGCTGGGTCGCAGTGGGCCGGTATGTCGGCGGGTCATTCGACACGCTTACCTTGTGTTTGACTGCCATCGTCTTCTCTTTTGTGATCGGAGAACGCTTGAAACCCTACGCCTGTGTTGCAAAACCAAGTGCGGAAGTGCGCTCGCGCTATCGCGTCGAGTAGGTGCATCCCAGTGCGGTCAAAGTCGCGAGTGCGCGAGATGGAATCACGCGTAGATGTGCGATTGGGCGGCCGGTTCGAGCGCAGGCTGCTCGGCACCGGACCCGATTGAGTGACCGCCATCGCCGGTCAGCACGTCCCCGGTCCGCTGCGGGTGCTGCGCCGAAGCGTGCTGTCTGGCGTCCTTTTTGGCCTGCTTGTCGAGCCGGCGCTCGCGGAGCTTTCTTTCGCGGTTGAGCTTTGCCATCGTGGTCTTCTTCTTGCCGCGTGATGCCATTGTGTCTCCTTCTTGTCTGGAGCGTCGAGCGGATCGACGCCCCGCACGCCCGCTGGGTGATTGCCGAGATCAGTCCTGATCCGCATTGGAGACCTCTGCCGAGCCCGTTCGCCGCACGAGGCGCCACGGCTCCGCGCGTTCCCGGGCCAACTTGTCGCCCTCTCCGTACAGGCGCGCGGCGAGCTGCGCGGCTAGAACGACGGAGGGCCGCGTGGGCCCTCCGTCGCTGGTCGAAGTCTGCGGCCTTACCGCGTCTGAACGTTCGCGGCCGCTGGGCCCTTGGGGCCCTGTTCCGCGTCGTAGCTCACCTTCGCGCCCTCAGCCAACGACCTGAAGCCGCTGCTCTGGATCGCGCTGTGATGCACGAACAGATCCTTGCCGGAATCATCAGGCGTAATGAATCCGAAACCCTTCTCGTCGCTGAACCACTTGACGGTTCCTGTCGCCATCTTGTTCCCTCCTGGGTATGTGCACTGCGAAACGCGGAGGGTGCTGAAAATGCAACAACTGCGAGAACGCCGGGCACTGCGTTTGGTCGAACGAACGCTCGACCCGTATAACGGGAGTCTAGCAGCCTACTCGTCGCGGTCGGTAGTGCTTGGGCTACGGACGCTCCGGGGACGGCGAGGGATCTCGACCAGAACGCGGTCGAGGAGCTGTTGCCTGGGGACGACGCCACTGACCGGCCAGGCTGAGCGTCTTCGCGTCGCCACGCTGTCGCGTCCAGCACGCGATCACGAACGCACACTCTTCGTGGTTGAGGATCAGGTCTCCCGCCTCCGGCCGACCGCCTGCGTCAGTGACGCGGTATGGCTCCCAGTCGACCTCGCCGTGAAACAGCGTCGCGTGAGCGTCGCCATCGTAGTGCACGAACACGAGCTGCTCGCCGAACTTGTTGACGAAGTAGCCCAAATAGCGGCCCGGCACGCTGAGCGATCAGCGTCGCTGGACACGGCGTCATCCTCAAGGCCGGTCGGAGTGCGCGACCGGCCGAGTGATCGTTCGCTCGCAAGATAGAGTGATCACTGACTCGCTCCAACCGCGTGTAGAGACGAGCGCGCACCCAGGCGATAAAGCGCCACGGCGCTTCTGGCCGCGAGGCTCATGACCGGATTCGCCGAGGCCAGTCGTCGACATCCGTGACCATCGCTTCAGGCTCCTCGACGTCTTCGCAACGCGCCAGTTGGCAGCAGCCAATCAACCTCGAGCGAGCGCTAACAGCGGGCCGGTCACGGCCGGCACCGCCACTCACCTCGAGCATGTTCGACGCTGCGCCCCTGGCGATCTTCATGGTGTCGATCCCGCGCTCACGGGCCTGAGCGCAGCCAATGCCACAAGAGCCATCGGCAATCGACCAGGAGAGCTGGTCCCGGACCCCGCCTGACCATCACCACCACGAGAACAGGAGACCTCAGATGACCACCACCGCACCCACAGGAAAGCTCAAGCGCTCGGTCGCCGCGCTCACCGGCAGAATCGTCGTCCTCCCCGAGCACCCGAACTGGGACGAGGCACGGCTCGCCTGGAACCTCGCCGTCGACCAGCAGCCGTCCGCCGTCGTCTTCCCCGAATCGGCACAGGACGTGATCGCCGCCGTCGAACTCGCCCGGGCCTTCGAGCTCCGCGTCACCGCCCAGGGAACCGGCCACGACGCCGCCCCGCTCGGACCACTCGAGGACACCGTGCTCGTCAAGACCGAGCGCATGCGCGGGATCGAGATCGACCCCGAGGCCCAGGTCGCGCGCATCGACGCCGGCGTCCGCTCAGTCGAGCTCGTCGAGGCCGCTGCACAGCACGGCCTCGCGCCGCTCGCCGGTTCCTCGCCCGATGTCGGCGTCGTCGGCTACACCCTCGGCGGCGGTCTCAGCTGGTTCGGCCGCAAGCACGGACTCGCGGCAAGCCACGTCCAGGCGATCGAGCTCGTGACCGCCGACGGACGACTCGTCCACGCCGACCGCGAACACGAGCCCGATCTCTTCTGGGCGCTCCGCGGCGGCGGCGGCAGCTTCGGGATCGTCACCGCACTCGAGCTCCGGCTGATCCCCGTCCGCGAGGCCTACGCAGGCATCCTCTGGTGGCCGATCGAGCGAGACCGGGAGGTCCTGCACGCCTGGGCCGAACTGACCCGCCACGAGCTGCCGGACGAGCTGACCACCGTCGGCCGGTACCTCCGGCTCCCGTCCCAGCCGGACATCCCCGAACCGATCCGTGGGAAGTCGTTCGTCGTCGTCGAGGCGATCCACCTCGGCGAGCCCGAAGAGGCCGACGAGCTGCTCGCCCCACTCCGCGCCCTCGGCCCCGTGATGGACACCATCCAGCGTATCCCGACGCCCGCGCTCAGCCACATGCACATGGACCCCGAGCACCCCGTCCCTGCCACGGGCGACGGCATCCTCCTGCAGAAGCTCCCACCTGAAGCGATCGACGAGCTCATCCAGACCGCGGGCGCGGCCTCATCCTCGCCGCTCGTCTCCCTCGAGGTGCGCCAGCTCGGCGGCGAGCTCGGGCGGGCACATCCCGACAGCGGAGCACTCGCCGCCGTCGACGCCGACTACGTTCTCTACGCCGTCGGCATCGCCCCTACCCCGGAAGCGGCGGCGCAAGTCAGAGCACACATCGGGATTGTGATGGACGCTCTCCGCCCTTGGGCCGCCGAGCGCGCCTACCTCAACTTCGCCGAGACCAGGCGGGATCCGCACACCCTCTGGACCGAGACGGCCCAGCACCGGCTTCGCCGCATCAAAGCGACCCTCGACCCGGACAACCTGATCCGCTCCAACCAACCGGTCCACTGACCGAACGAGCTCAGCTCAGAAAATCCGCGCGATTGCCGTCGTACGGAGGTCACATACTCCGTTCGGTTTCACTTCGCGCGCCTGCAATGCCGACGATCTCTACCACTCCATGACGAGAGGAGCAGCCGCGCCATCGCCGAAACACGTCGGTGGCGCGACTGCTCCCGGACAACAGGGGTCACGAGGTCCGGCGGCAGCTGGCGCGTCCACACCAACGTGGGGTCTGAGTAGGGGAGCGAGGCGGCCGCGTCGGTGATCAGCGTTGCTTTCGGAGGCCGTCGGCGAGAAGTGTGAGCCCGTCGGGTCGGAGCTCTCCTGTTGGCGAGACGTGGCGGTAAAGCGTCTGGCGGGTGATCCCGAGCTCGGTGCACTGGTCGCTGACCTTGGTGCCCGGCTGCCCCATCGATGCGGCAGCAAGCCGGAGCTTGGCTGGGGTCATCTTGAACGGTCGCCCGCCTTTGCGGCCGCGGGCGCGGGCGGACGCGAGCCCGGCGGTGGTGCGTTCGGAGATGAGCTCGCGTTCGAATTCGGCGAGGGCGGCGAAGATCGCGAAGACGAGCTTGCCGGCGGGGGTGGTGGTGTCG
>JBKQIR010000048.1:0-9877 GCA_052148275.1 Solirubrobacteraceae bacterium | reverse complement strand
CCAAGTTGCAGGTGTGAAAAGAAACGCTGACGGTGAGGCGGCGTCACCTTGCGGGTGAACGCCGGTAACGATGGCAGAGGCCCCGGACGGCTGAGGGTTCGTGCTGATGATCCGGCGTTGACGCCGTGTGCGGGACTCGCGATCGTCGGCGAGCTCGCGCGTAGCACGCGGCTGGTGGAGCTGATCAACGCCGAGCTCGGCACGGTCGCTGGGGCGGCGGTGAAGACGCGTCGGCGTGGACTGTCAGCCGGTGCGCTGGTCGTGTCGTTGGCGGAGTGCCAGATCGCTGGCGCGGACTGCTTTGACGACATCGAGAACGTTCGTGCTGACACAGCCGGTGCGTCGTTGCGCGCGGTCGCGGGCACGCCGTCAGCACCGACCGCGCGGCAACGGGCCCGGCGTTACCGGCCTGGGCATATCCACGCGATCGAACGCGCGCAGGCTCGCGTCGCTGAGCGCTGCGATCGCGCGGCGGGTCGCGAGCCGGGCGAGCCGGTCGATCTTGATCTGGACGCGACCGAGACCGAGGTGTACGGCTCCCAGAAGCAGGGCGCGGCACGCAGCCACACCGGTGCGTTGGCGTAGGACTCCTATGTCGTGACGTGGGCGCAGCGCGGCCGTGCGTTGACCAGCGAGCTGCTCGGCGGTAACCGCTCACGCATCACCGCGGTGGAGTCCGCAGCGATGATCGCCCGCGCTAGCTCGCTGTTGCCCGACGGGCACGGGCAGCTGACCGTTCGCGGGGACAGCGGGTTCTACAGCGCCGAGCTGATGATGAAGCTCCGCGCGCAGCGGACGCGGTTCAGCTTCTCCGCGCCACGGACCACGCGGATGTGGAGCGCGATGACGCAGATCCCCGAGGACGCGTGGGCGCCCGCGAAACGGATGCGCGGCGCGGAGGTCGCCGAGACCGTGCTCACCCCAGCCGGCTGGGATCACAAGCCGCTGCGGCTGATCGTCCGCCGCGTCACGTCAGCGCCGACGATCTGCTCGCCGGGCATGCCCGTGCTCGGCGACGCTCAACGATCCCCGCCGATCAGCTGCAAATGGTCCTCGACGGGCAACTGGACAGCACCTACGCATACAGCTTCATCGTCACCGACATCCCCGCGAAGGAGAAGAACACCGTCGAGGTCGAGCACTACCACCGCCAACGCGCGCAGATCGAGGAACGCTTCAAGGACGCCAAGCTCGGCCAACCACTACGACACCTCCCAACCGGCGACCAGAACGCCAACCGCCTCTGGCTCACATGCTGCCTGCTGGCGCTGAACATCACCGCCCTGGTCTGCGACATCAGCCCCGCCGCCGCCGCGTCGGGCACCGCACCCGATAACACGCGACTTCGCCGCCACGCCAAAGCGCTCCGACGAATCCTGTTCTGCGTCCCCGCCAGGATCACCCACAGCGCCAGGCAAACGATCCTGCATCTCCCCGCCGGATTCCGCGACCTACACATCTTCCAGGCGACCTACACCGCCGCCTACACGCTCGGCGCCCCATAGCAACTCGCGCCGGACCCGCCGCCGATCACCAACTCCGCCGCACCGCCCTGCTCGGCGACCCCCGACACACCGCCCGACACGCCAACACCGGCCGGCGAACGCACCCAAACCGGCCGCCGCGGCGCTCACGCCCGCCAGCACCCTCACCAACACCCGCCACGACCGGGAAACCGGCTGAGCGCTGCCGAACCCGGCCCTACTCACTGAAATAGGTCTGATTCACCCACGGTTCATACGCCTCACCCTCCGCGGCAATGTCGATTTGCGCCAGCTGACCGTACTTGTCGTCGTACCTGATGTCGTAGTTCTGCACAGATACCTCCCGGTTGTTTCTCAGATCGTTAGCGCGCAGATCTGGGCAGGCGACGAAGAACGAGCCGGCCAGCTGCGGTGCTATCCGGTGCCAGGTTGTGTGCGTCCGCGGGTGGCCGTGCAGCAGCACCACCGGCCGCCCGTCGCCGCCGTGCCGGACGCGCAGCGTCACATCGCCGACGTCGACATATTCGAGCGTGAAGCCTTCGCACACGAGCTACGCCGACCCGCACGCCGTCCGCGTGAGGGACGAGGCAGGCCGCTCCCTACTCGATGCCGGATCGATCCCGGCTCGCGGCCCCGAGCGGACGTCGACGACAGATTGGCATGGCCATAAGTCTGCTTGAGGAATCTCGGTTCGTGTCATGCCGTCGGCCTGGGCGCGCGGCGTCCACGTAGTCGAGTCGACGCGGATCGCAGTAAGGCGATTGGAGTGGCCGCCACGCGTGGCTCGTGCACGACATGACGGGCGATGCGGATCTGTCGGTCTCGCTCGGCAGCTCGATGTAGGTCCTCGATATGAGCGGTGGCGAGCGTCCGACTGAGAGCGGGATGCACCATTTGAGCCTCCTTTAGAGCCTGTCTCAGTAGGCCAGAACTACTACAGCGACCATTCAGTCGATGCTGAAGGGTAGCCTACCATCATTCACGGGAGTATGAAACCTGGAGGTGTTAGACTGGGTGATATGCGAGCGGCAAACGATCCCCGGGTTCAACTATTGGCCGAGCTCGCCGACGAGACGCGATACGCCGTGCTAGAGCGCCTTGAGCAGGGCCCGGCCTCAGCCAGCGAGCTGGCCGAGCGCGCCGGCGTGTCGCCGACGCGACTGGCCAATCATCTACGGCGACTCCGCGATGCGGGGCTCGTAGCGGTCAGCCACCAGGGCCGCCTCGCGCTCTACGAGCTCGCCGAGCCGGGGCTGCGGGAGATCTTCTCGATGCTCAACGGGTTACGCGGAGCCCCGCCGCGAACAGGTCGGCCGGTGGAGGTGGCCGCCACCTGCTATGACCACCTCGCCGGGCAGATCGGCGTCGCTCTGATGGACCACCTCATCCAATCACGAGCGCTTGAAGCCCGAGACGGCGAAGGGGAACTCAGGCTCGGCCCAGAAGCCGCCCGCGGCTTTGCAAAGCTCGGAGTCGAGCTGTCCACCAAGCCGGCCCGCCGCACGCTCGCCTTCTCCTGCATGGACCCTCGCATCGGACGCCCACACCTCGGCGGCCAACTCGGCGCCCAGCTCGCGGCCTCCCTGCGCCAAAAAGGCTGGGTCAAGCCCACCGCGCAGCCACGCCGCCTCGAACTCACGCCAGCCGGCAACAAAGCCCTACACCGCCTCGGTATCCGCCTCGAAGCGGCCGCCGATCATGGCGGGAGTTGAGCCGCTGAGCACGTGCTTCGGTCAACTCAACCTCTGCCGAATCCAGCGGACCGTTGATGGCATGAACGTATGGTCTCAACGTCCACTCGAACGGCCGGGATTCGTTCGAGAAGGACTGCTGCGAAGCCATCGCGTTCGTGTCGACCTGACCCGCGCGGACACCGTCGTCTATTCAGTTCCCGTCGACGAATGGCCCGAGGCACGAACGCGAATGCAGAACTTGATCGATCAGGGGACAGTCAATGAGCACTAGCGGCGAGGAGACACGCCGAGCGCTACGCGTTTACCAAGTCGACGCGTTCACGGCAACGAAGTTTGCCGGAAACCCAGCCGCAGTTGTCTCAGACGCTGATGCCCTTAGCTCAGACGAGATGCAGGCGATCGCTCGAGAGATGAACTGCTCCGAGACGGCTTTTCTTCTCTCGCCGATCGCCGACGACCATGACATCTGGGTGCGCTACTTCACCCCGACAAGCGAAGTCCCAATTTGCGGACACGCGACCATCGCAGCGCACTACGTGCGCGCGACAGAAGTCGGGGCGTTCGCTGCGAGAAGAGTGCGAGCCAAGACCGGAGCCGGAATTCTTCCGGTAGACATAGAGCCGGTCGGACGCGATCTCGAGGTCACCATGACACAAGGAGCTGTGGAATTCGCGCCGCCTCTCCGCGAACGGCAACTAGCGAAACTCCTCGAAGCACTCGGATTGGATCGCGATGACCTCGATCCTCGCTGTCCGCCTCAAATCGTAAGCACGGGCCACTCCAAGGTCCTAGTCGGACTCAAGACCGTGGCCGATGTTGACCAGCTGAGACCAGATCTGGCGGCGTTACAGTCCCTCAGCATCGCACTTGGCTGCAACGGTTACTTCGCGTTCGCCCTCACCCGCGAAAGCAGCGCCCTGACGTATGGTCGGATGTTCGCACCGGCGATCGGCATCAACGAAGATCCTGTAACCGGAAACGCCAACGGCCCGCTCGGCGCCTACCTCGTTGAGCACCACCTAATCGACGCGATCGATGACCCGTTCGAGTTCACCGCGCGGCAGGGCGATGCTCTAGGCCGTCCCGGCTCGATGCGCGTTGCCGTCACCGTTAAGGACGCGCATCCGACTTCAGTCGCTGTCACCGGCCGCGCCGTCATCGTCTTCTCGACCGAACTCATCCTCTAGCCGAAACCAAAACGGTCGGATGTCGCTCAACGCTCGGGAACGACAAAGAGGCGGCTACCCCTTTGCCACGGCTGCAGCCGCGACGGCGGACGATCCCTTCTCTCGGAAGCGATAGCGATCCGTTCACACGACTGGTCTCCGAGAAAGGAGTAGCGGGCGCTCACGACTGCTGGCGTGGCATTGCGATCACGCCGGCCAGCGAGGCCGCATGAGTGCTCGCCGTCGAAAGCAATCGCTCCGGTGCGGCGACCGCGGTTGCCGGACCACGCGACCGCGGCAGTGCCGTCGATGCTGCTCGATGCTTGCGACGTGGCGTGCAGCGCGATCCCCAGCAAGCGCTTGGGTTGAGGGCGAGCGGCGGTTTGTTGTGCGCTGTACGGGGGTCGAGACGCGCAGGCGTTTTCCCGCGCGTCGCTACGGGATTTTCCAAGGGAGGCTTGACAAGTGGCATATGATAAAGCTGCGCCGCCTTTACCCTCGGCGGCCAAATGAGTCCCCGGCTTTAGCGCTCGGCCGGCGTGTTCGTGACTGCAAAGGTCATCGGAAGCAACGCGTCAGGAGCCGAGTCCATGAATCGCCCACAGACCCATAAGCCTCAGGTGGAGAGCACGGCGCAGCAGTTCGTGTTGCCGGACGAGGCCGTGCACGAGGACTTTCATCGTGGGCTGAAGGAGCGCCATATTCAGATGATCGCGATCGGTGGCGCGATCGGGGTGGGCCTTTTCCTCGGTTCGGCGAAGGCTATCCAGCAGGCCGGTCCGTCGCTGCTGTTGTGCTACGTGGTCGCCGGCCTCGTCATCTTCCTGATCATGCGAGCGCTTGGTGAGCTGATGCTCTACCGGCCGGTTTCGGGTTCGTTCGCAACGTATGCCGATGAGTTCGTCGGTCCGTGGGCGGGTTTCGTGACGGCGTGGACGTACTGGTTGATGTGGGTCGTGATCGCGATGGCGGAGATCACCGCCGCCGGGATCTACATGCATTACTGGTTGCCTTCGCTGCCGCAGTGGATCACGGCTTTGGTCGCGTTGGTTGTGCTCTTGGGGGTCAACTTGATCGCGGTCGGGGTGTTCGGCGAGTTCGAGTTCTGGTTCGCGATCATCAAAGTCGTCACGATCCTCGGCATGATCCTGCTCGGCGTGGCGATCATCGTGCTGGGCGTCAGCGACCTCAGTCACACCGCCAGCTTCTCGAACCTCTGGTCGCACGGCGGGTTCTTCGCAAAGGGTTTCAAGGGGCCGTTCCTGGCTTTGCAGATCGTGATGTTCGCCTTTTTGGGGGTCGAGTTGATCGGGGTGACGGCGGGTGAGGCCCAGAATCCCGAGAAGACGATCCCGTCGGCGATCAACAAGGTGATCTGGCGGATCCTGATCTTCTATATCGGCGCGCTCTTGATCATCATGTCGCTCGTCGCGTGGAATCGCCTGAACCCCAGCCAGAGCCCGTTTGTCGTGGTGTTCGCGCGGGTCGGGATTCCGACCGCCGCCGGGATCGTCAACTTCGTCGTGATTACTGCCGCGCTGTCGTCGTGTAACAGCGGCATCTTCAGCACCGGCCGGATGCTCTACACGCTCGCTGGTTTCGGGCAGGCACCCGCGGCGATGCGCAAGGTCAGCCGCCACAAGGTCCCCGCCGCCGGGATGATCGTCTCGTTTCTGGCGATGCTGGTAGGGGTCGTGCTGAACTACCTAATTCCTGCCAGCGCGTTCGCGTACATCACGAGCATCGCGACCGTGTGTGGTCTGTTCGTGTGGGGGATGGTCATGTTCTCGCACATGCGCTACCGCAAAGTGGTGAACGCCGGCCGTCTGCCCGAAGGCAAGTTCCGGATGCCGCTGACGCCCGCCGGGAACTGGTTCGCTCTGGCCTTCCTCGCGCTGGTGCTGGTGCTGCTGGGGTTCAGCTCCGACACAAGGATCGCGTTGTATGTGACCCCTGTGTGGGTGCTCGTGATGGGTATCGGATATTTCGCTTCGCGCAATCACCACGTGCGACTGACCCCTGTGCCAGCCGCGGCGCTCCCCCGCGCTCCCAAGCCACCCCCCGTTTCTGGGCCAACGATCGGTCCGACGATCGGTCCGACCGTGACCCCAGCGTGATCGTTTTAAATAACCCAGGTAGTGGAAGGTGATGGAATGCGAATCGGTGTCGTGAAAGAAATCAAGCAGGCCGAGCGGCGGGTAGCGCTCACGCCGGCCGGCGCGCACGAGTTGGTCGCGCTCGGCTCAGAGGTTCTGGTCGAGGCTGGAGCTGGCGTCGGGTCGGGCTTTTCCGACGATGCATACAAGGTCGTTGGGGCACAGATCGTCCCGGCCGCCGCAGAAGTGTGGCAGCAAAGCGAGCTGCTGCTCAAGGTCAAGGAGCCGATCGCGGCGGAGTACCCGCTTATGCACGCGGACCTGACGATGTTCACCTACTTCCACCTCGCGCCCGACCGGCCCCAAACCGAGGCGATCATAAACTCCGGGGCGACGGCGATCGCCTATGAGACCGTCGAAACGGCAGACGGGCGCCTACCGCTACTCGCTCCGATGAGCGAGATCGCGGGGCGGCTCGCGACGCATGCGGGCGCCTACTTCCTGCAGTCCCCGCTCGGTGGCCCGGGACTGCTGATCGGGGGCGTAACCGGCGTGGCCCCCGCCCGGATCCTCGTGATCGGCGGTGGCGTCGTCGGCACAGGCGCTGCGCGCATCGCGCTCGGCACCGAAGGGGAGGTGACCATCCTCGAGCGCTCGCTCGACCGCCTGCACGAGCTGGACCAGTACTTCGGCTCGCGAGCCCGGATCCTGATGTCCGACGCCCTCATCCTCCAGCGGGAACTCCGCGAAGCAGACGTCGTCATCGGCGCCGTGCTGGTCCCCGGGGCCGTAGCCCCGCACCTCGTCACCCGCGAGATGCTCGGACTGATGAGACCCCATTCAGTGATCGTCGACGTCGCCATCGACCAGGGCGGCTGCTTTGAAACCTCGCACCCCACGACGCACGCCGACCCCGTGTTCGAAGTCGACGGGATCCTCCACTACTGCGTCGCGAACATGCCAGGTGCGGTACCCGTCACCGCGACACGGGCATTGACCAACGCGACACTACCCTACATCCGCCGGCTCGCCACCATCGGCGTCGACGCGGCGCTCGCCGAGGACCCCGGCTTCGCGCGCGGACTAAACGTCAAGGACGGAAAGATCACCTACGCGCCCGTCGCCGAAGCCTTCGCCCAAGGGCCGCCCGTAGCCGCCTGGTAGCCGCCCTAACACAAACTGACCGATGGCCCAACTCTCGTCCACGCCCCGCGCTACATGCCCGGGGCGGACGATAGTCAGATCAGGCTTGCGGGTTCGCGCGAAAGGAGCCGGGCTCATCGCGGGTCCCCACTCGCTCGGAAGCACGAAAGGACCAGTGCCTCCGACTCCACCGAGACACCTGGTTTGGACTACAAGCAGGTGCACGAGCTTTCGTCGTTGTCGATCAGTCGATTCATGCCTACCCGGCGCCCGGGACCGAGCGAAGCGAGTATCGCTCGGACTGTGCGTCCGCGAAGCGGGAGCCGAAGCGAAGGCGACTGCGCCGCTGCCGAGCCACTTGCGGGGGCCTGACGGAACTCGCGAGTCGCCCATGACGGGTCCAGTCGAGGCGCTCCGGCTCGGCACCGAGGCGCTCGCTCGTCAGGATGCCCGGGCCAGTGACACGGGTGACGCGGCCGACGGGAACAGAAGCGAGATCGTCTCACAACAATGAACTGGAGCCTGTCAAGGACACCGTGCAGCGCAGTCCGATCTGGCCTGGGGCAGCAGCGAGGTGACGAGATGAGCCTCGTCGGCTGCAGTCGTGGGAACCGTCCCCACGCGCGGCCGCCTGTCGTCACCAGCGTCTTTGAGCTGTTCACAATCGGCATCGGTCCATCGAGTTCGCACACGGTAGGCCCAATGCGCGCCGCCCGCCGGTTCGCTGAATGCGTAACCGGCAACCGACTCCTCGCCACCACGGCCCGCGTCCACGCCGATCTCTACGGTTCGCTCGGCGCGACCGGCCGCGGACACGGTACTCCCAAAGCCATCATTCTCGGCCTCGAAGGCGCCCGTCCAGACGAAATCGACCCGGACACAGTCGACGCTCGACTCGCCGCCGTCCGCCAAGCCGAGTGTCTTCAACTGTTCGGGCGGCACGCGGTCGCCTTCCGCGAGCACGACGATATCGAGTTCCGCGGCCGTGAGCGGCTGCCCGGCCACCCGAACGCCATGCGCATGCGCGCCTTTGACGCAACGGAGATTGAGCTGTGCTCACGCACGTACTTCTCGGTCGGCGGCGGATTCATCGCCGAGGACGGTGAAGCGGCGCAACCCGAGCGTCAGCAAGGCGCGGCGCAGACCTACCCTTTCGCGAACGCCGCGGAACTGCTGGATCACTGTCGCCGCTCAGGGCTGCGAATTAGCGATTTGATGTTGGCCAACGAGCGCTGCGCACGAACCGAGCACGAGATCCGCGGCGAGCTCACGAAGATCTGGGACGCGATGCAGGCATCCGTTCGGCGCGGTTGCGCTCAGGAAGGCGTGCTGCCAGGCGGACTCAACGTCTTGCGAAGAGCCGCCAGCCTCCGCCGCGCCCTCGAAGCGGATGCGGGGACTAACGATCCGCTTCGTGCCATGGACTGGATCGAGCTCTACGCGCTCGCGGTCAACGAGGAGAACGCCGCCGGTGGACGAGTCGTGACGGCACCGACCAACGGTGCCGCCGGGATCGTCCCAGCCGTCCTGCATTACTATCGCGACTTCGCGCCCGGCTTTGATGACGAAGGCGTCGCGCGCTTTCTGCTTGCAGCAGGCGCGATCGGAACCCTCTACAAGCGAAACGCCTCGATCTCCGGCGCCGATGTCGGTTGCCAGGGAGAGGTCGGCTCAGCGTCTTCGATGGCCGCCGCAGGATTGGCCGAGGCACTCGGCGGAACGCCCGCCCAGGTCGAGAACGCCGCGGAGATCGCGATGGAGCACAACCTAGGCTTGACGTGCGACCCAGTCGGAGGACTCGTCCAAATCCCATGCATCGAGCGAAACGCTCTCGCCTCGGTCAAGGCCGTCGCCTCGGCCCGACTCGCCTTACGGGGCGATGGGCGACACCGCGTGTCCCTCGACACCGTAATCAAGACGATGCGCGACACCGGCGCTGATATGAGCAGCAAATACAAGGAGACGTCGCAGGCCGGACTGGCCGTCAACGTTCCCGAGTGTTAGCGAGCGAGCCTAACCGAGCGCAGGCCCGATGCGTTGTTTCAGCCACCCATGAGCCGCCCTCGACCGGGCTCTCCCTGACCGGAGCGCTGTCACCACAGACGCTCGTGCTGCCAACCGGACATGGGTAGCTAGGGCCAACGCAACCTTCACCTCATATGTCACAGCTAGCTAGTTGATCCGGAAAAACCTGGCCGGTTGTTGACGGTGTAGGCAGCAGCGGTCTGGGTGTGCGATGACGGGGGCTGGATTTGGTGTTTTGCCTGGTTTGTGGGTGTTTTTGAGCACGCCGC
>JBKQIR010000047.1:0-65866 GCA_052148275.1 Solirubrobacteraceae bacterium | reverse complement strand
GGCTGGTGGCACATCACGCTGCGTGAGAGCCCAGAGACGGACGCCCCACCATCAGCGGCCCAGCCATGTGCGACCAGAGACGAGGCCGCCTGCAACCAACCTGATTTAGATAGAGATCCCATTTCCGCCTTATCTTGGCCGTACGCCGTTTTCGGTCGCGCAACATCCAGACGGGTCGCGGCGTGGCGAGACTGACGTCGGTCGGCATGACGACGAATGCTCGCGTTGGAAACTTCATTCGCCGGGCCGAGGACGCGGGTCGGGTGGGTGCCGATTAGTTTCGGCGCCCACCCGAAGTCCGAGTAGGTGTGAAGCGTTCGTGTGTTTCGGCGATGTCGGCTCAGTTCCACCAGACGCTGGCGTCGTTGCCGCCGGTGCAGTACCCGCCCGTGCCGTATGGGTTGCAGGTCATCGTGTACGAGTCGCCGGTGACCGGCGAGTAGACGGTCATCGGCCCGGTCGTCTCGCTGTTCTGAGACCACGCCTGTTGGACGTTCACTGCGAACTCGCAGGATGTGTCGTTGCCGGCGTACAGCCCGCCGCCGCACGGCTTCGTGCCCGCGTACGGGCTCGGCGGAGTTGGCGTCACGTTCTGAGCGTTTGTGGTGGTTGACGGCGCCGGTGTCGTCGTCTTGCGGGCGGCCGCTTTGATCTGGCCGTTGCCCCAGCTGATCAGCGCCGAGGTGTTGTTGATCTGGCTGCCGTTCGGCGCGACCGACCCGATGCCGACGAACGCGGCCTGCACGTTGGTCGCCATCGGCGTGAGGTTCCCGACGTTCGTGCTGTTCGGGCCGCCCAGCACAGCCCCGACCGCCGACAGATACCCCTGCTCCTGCGTGAGCGCCGTCCCGACCGCCTGGGCGAGATGCTCAGAGCCGGCGGGAACGGTCAGGCTCTGCAGGGCGCTCTGGGCGGAGGTGACCGCCGTCTGCGCTTCGCTGACGGCCGCCTGCGCGGACTGCGTGTTCGACCCGCTCAGCGACGCAAGCTCCGAGGAGAGCGAGCTGTTATCGGCGATGACAGGCGCGATCGCGCGCGTCACGCTCGCCGTGTACGACGTTGTCGTCGAGGAGGTATTCGACGATGAGCCGCCGCTGAGCACGAGGATGACCGCGATCGCGATCGCGATGAGCGCGAGCACGCCGCCGACGATCGCCGCCCACAGGCCGGTGTTCGACTTCCCCGATGGGCCGCCGATCGGGGCGCCGGGATACGCCGGCGGCTGCGGCGGTGCAGGAGGCGCGGCGGCGTACTGGTAGCCCGCGTAGGGCACCGCTGCGGGCGGCACCATTCCAGGCGCCGTCGCGGACGCTGCCGGCGGCGGCTCGAACGCCTGGTACCCGGCCGTCGCCGTTGCCGGCGCAGGTGCAGCCATCTGCTCCGTCGGCGGCTCGACGTGCTCGAACTCGCTCATCGGCGTGAGCCCTTGGCCGCAACCCGGGCAGAACCGCCCCTCTGCCGCCGGATGCCCGCAATGAGGGCAGAAGCGCACGCTGTCAGATCCGGCGTTCGCGGCATCCTCGGTAATAGCCATCGCTTTACCTCCCCCCGGTTCGCCGGGTCAGACGATTGTGTCGTTTGCCCCAAGCGGTATTCGGTTGTGCCCCAGGGCGAAACCGCCCGGGAAACGCGGCGGTCCGCAAGAACCGTTACGCCAAACATAATGGTACTGTAAAAATGACGGATCCGTTTCTACCCCCACCCTCGCAAGTTAACAGGACGTCGATGGACAGATGCGCGTCTATGTGTTCTTGCTCCACATTGCGGTTTGCTGTGCTAGACGCGGCGCTCATCCAGTCGTACATCCGCCCGATGCGGGTCCGGGCCATCGGGCTGTGCGCGCTCGTTGCCGCGGCTCTGCTGTCAGGGTGCGGCAGCTCGAGCACGGTCACGAGGACGAGCACGAGCCTCGCGCCGCGGGTCGTCGTGAGGATCACCTCGCCGGCGAACGGCGCCTCCGTCGACGGCGGCAACGTCACCGTCACGGGCACGGTGGATCCAGCGGGGGCGAGCGTCAACGTCAACGGCGACCAGGCGTCGGTGAGCGGCGGGACGTTCGTGCGGCGGGTCAGCGTGCCGGCGACCGGGCAGAGCACGATCGAAGCGATCGCCACCGCCCCGGAGCGGTCCCCCGGGGCAGCCGCGATCCTCGTCAGCAGCGCGGCGAACGGCGGGTCGGCTGGCGGGCCGGCTGGCGGGGGCGCGAGTGGGACCTCCGGCGGCGCCCCGACCGACTCGAGCTCGTGCGGCGGCGGGTTGAGCGTCGGGCCGAGCACGAGCTGCGCGTTCGCCCGCAAAGTCCAGGCGGCGTACATGGGGCAGGGCGCGGGGACCTACCAGGTGTACAGCCCGGTCACAAAGCAGCAGTATGCGATGACGTGCATGGCCTCCAATGTGATCGTCACCTGCCAGGGCGCAAGCAGCGCGTACGTTTACTTCTTACGATGAGCCCCCTCGACGACCCTCGCCGGCAGCCGCCGGTCACATATTTCGAGCGGATGGAGATCGAACGCCGCCGGGCGCAGCGACGCGAGCAGGAGCGTCGCGCCCGCGTGAGACGGCGGTGGCGGGCAGCGCAGATCGCTGCGGCCGTGATCGTCGCGCTCGCTGCCGTCGCGGGCGGGTTCGCGTGGGGTCTGGCCGGCGGGACGCAGAACGTGAAGGTTGTGCGGCTCATCGTCACCCAGCCGCTGACCACGCCGACACCGCCGCCGGTCACGCTCGCCGCAGCCCGATCGGCGGTCGGCGCGAGCGCATCGCCGAAGAGCCACGGTTCCGGCGGGACGCACACGGGGTCCGCGCCTGCGCCGGCTGCGTCTTCGGGCGGACTCAACGTCCAGGCTGCAGAGCAGGCCGCCCGGGCCGCCAGCGGTTCCGGCACACAGGTCGGTTTCGCCGTTTTCAACTCCTCCGGCCAGGAGCTCGGCTCCTACAACGACACGATGGAGAACTACGGCGCGTCGATCACAAAGTCAATGCTCCTCATCGCCTACCTCAACCAGGCCGGCTCCGGTCCGATCAGCACCAGCGCCGATCAGGTGCTGACGCAAATGATCGAGGCATCCGACAACCAGTCTGCCGACGATGTCTGGGGATTGCTGCACAACCCCGCCGCCCAGGTCCAGCAGGTCGCGTCCGACGCGGGCATGACCGGCTTCCAGATGGACACCTCCGACCCCGTGTACGTCCTCGGCCAGTCGAAGATCACCGCCCGGGACTTCGCGCTGTTCTTCTCGAAGATCGACCAGATAATCCCGGCGGCTCAGCGCAGCTACGGCCTGAACCTCCTCTCACATCTGGACGCCTCTGACCAGGTCGGCCTGCTGCAATCCGGCCTGCCCGGAACCGTCTACTCCAAGGAGGGATGGAAGGGCGAGCCGACAATCACCGGCGATCAGCCATATGTCGTCAACCAGGCCGCGCAGTTCCAGACGGACGGCACTGCCTACGGTGTTGCGGTCACCGTCGCCCAGGACGGCGGCAACCAGTCGTCCAACGAGGAGATCGTCCAGCGGATCGGGGCCGCGCTCATCCGCTGAGACGGTCCCCCGTGACCGGTACGGAAACCGTCGCGACTAAACGCATCCAGATGAGCATTCTCGATTCAGAATGCTCATCTGGATGCGTTTGGGGGGGACGGTCTAGCGGCGGCCGAGCCGGTCGGCGGCGGCGGCGTGTGCGTTTCGGGGACGACGATCAGCCGCACGACTCGTCCACGACGAAGGTGCCGGTAATCGCCCCTGCTTGCCGTCCGCCAGCGCTCCGGCAGTGGCCTGTCCGCGATCAAGCAGGGGGTGGGTCCAGGCGGCGATCACCCAGTCAGACAACAGTCGATCCTCAACCCTGTTCGGGCTCGTTGGAGAGCGCCGTCGGCGGGTTTCTCCGCCGAGAACGACGCGATCACCAGCCCGTTACATCAGAGCGGCGATGCGGTGATTGGGTGTGGGGTCAGTGTGCGCCGAGATACTGGGTGATCGCTTGCGCGATCGCTTTGGCGGCGAGCTGCTGCCACGCCGGGTTGGTGAGCATCGCCGCGTCCGTCGCGTTGCGCATGTTCCCCGTCTCGATCAGGACCTCGGGCACCGTCGTGAGGTTCAGCCCGGCTAGGTTATCGCGGAACACGATGCCGCCGGTCCCGTCGTAGGTGCTCGTCGGCATGCCCGTGACCGTCTGGAAGTCGTGCAGCAGAATCTGCCCGAACTGCCGTGAGGGCGCGATGATCCCGTTGTTGATCCCGTCGGCGACGGGTTCGAGGATCGCGAACCCGCGGCCGTCCGCCGGGCCGCCGTCGGCGTGAATGTCAATCGCGACGTTCGCGCCCGACGTGTCGATGATGTGTGCGCGCTCGTTCACGCACGGCCCCACGCCCGTGTTGCTGTGGCGGGTCATCACGGCCTTTGCGCCCTCGGCCAGCAGGTCGGCACGCAGATAAGAGGCGACGTTGAAGTTGTACTGCGCTTCGGTGTAGCCGCTGTCGGTCTCGGTTCCGGTCGTGTTGCAGGGCTCCATCTCGCGCCCGTTCCAGACGAGCCGGTCGATGTAGGACGGGTCGTTGAAGTTCCCGCCGTTGTGCCCCGGGTCGACCCCGACCGTCATGCCGGCGAGCGGCGCAGAACCGGACGCCGGCGCTGTCCGGTGAGTGGCGCTCATGCTGGTCGTGGCTGTCGTGACGCTCGCCGCTGACGTGCTCGTCGCGGGGCTCGTGACGCTCTGGGTGCCGGTCGACGCCGGGGTCTGCGCCGCCGGTGCGATCTCGTCGCTCGTCACGGTGACCGTCGTCGCGGAGGCGCCGCACGCGGCGAGCATGCTCGCGCACGCGAAGGCGCACGCCAGCGCGGGGGCGATCCGCGCACGGGATGCCCAGCGCGGTGTCCGCATGAACGAAGGGTGAGCTTGGCGGGGCATGCCGATGTCGCAAGCATACGGTCGGAGTCGGTCCATGCCCCGCTGTTGAGCAGCTGACGAGATCCGGAAGCGGTCGCTGATGGCGCATGTCGTTGCTCGTCGCGCTCGTGGCGGTCGCCCCGACGTCACCGCGCCTGAAAGCTCCGGGTGACGTTTGCCCGAGCTGGAGGTGATGGACCGGTCCGAGTTTGTTGCAACTGTCACCATGTGTCAGCGATGTTTTGTCCGGGCGTTGAGATTCCTTGAGCGCGCTGCTAGTGTGCAAGTCTCCGTCTCGGCGGACGCGCCTCAGACCGGGGGGTGCATAAGGAGGTCGTTAATGACCGACATATCAGCGCAGGACGCAACTGACGCGGCGTCAACGCGGTCGGCCTGTCCGTCTTGTCACGGCCCGGTGTCGGCGAGCGACGTGTTCTGCGGAGGCTGCGGCCAGCAGCTCCACACGACAGACGCTGCGCAGACGCCCCCGCCCCTGAGGATGAGCCCGTCTGCGGCTGCGACCGCGCCGCCGTTCGCTGAGCAACCCGGCATGCCCCCGCCGCTGTTGGCCTACCCGCCGGCGTGGCCACCGCAACCGCCGCCGCCGAAGTCGAACGCGGGGTTAATCGTGGGTGTCGTCGCCGCAGCGCTCGCCGCCGTCGGTGTGATCGCGATCGTGATCGTCCTGACCGCGAGCAACAGCGGTGGCGCGAGCACGCAGACGGCCAACACCCCAGCCGCGACCGTGACGGCCCCGACGGTCACGCCGGTCACCCCGAGCGCCGCCGCTGCTGCCAGTACCCGCGCATCGAGTCCCAGCAGCCCGTCCGCGTCCGGCGCGGACTCCTCGGCCGCGGGGACGCCTTCAACGCCGGCGGCGTCCGCGGGTGCCGTGCAGCAAGTCGTCACGCAGGAATGGGCCGACATCAGCAGCGGCGATTACGCGTCCGCGTTTAGCCTGTTCGCGCCCGGGAGCCTCGGGACCAGCGAATCGGCGTTCGCCTCTGGCCATCAGCAGTACGCGCCGATCCACGCGTCGGTGTCGCTCGGCAGCCCGACGTTCAACTCGTCAACGGACGCGACCGTGCCGGTCGTCTCGCTGCAGACGACCGACAGCAGCGGCTGCAAGAACTGGTCGGGGTCCTACGAGGTGCAGGAAGTGTCGGGGCAATGGCTGATCAGCCAGGCGAACATCAGCTCAAGCCCATGTTGAGTTCCGTTAGCAACTGAGAGGCATCCATGTCGCATTACGATCCGAGCACCCAGACCCACCCGGCGCTGGGTCCTGGCAACGGCGCCGGGCCGCTGCCGGTCGCGCCGCCGCCCAGCTACCCGCAGGCGTACCCCGCGGCGTACGCACCGGTCCCGGCGACCCCGCCGCGCAAAGGCGCGGGTTTCTGGGTGGGGATCACGGCGGCGATTGCCGCCGGGGTCGTGCTCGCGCTGCTCGGCGGGTTCTTCATCGGTCAGGGCACGCGGATGGCCAACGCTGACGTGCAGAGCAAGATCACCCAGCAGTCGCAAGCCGATCAGATCGCGCTGCAGCAGACGCTCTCCCAGCAGAAGGCCGTCGACCAGGGGGCGATGGACAGCGCGGTCGTCGCGGCGCGCAACGCCGGCTACGCCGACGGCAAGTCAGCCGGGTACAACGAGGGGTACAACAAGGGCTACAACGACGGTAACAACGCCGGCTATAACAACGGGTACAACGCCGGCAACGCCAACGGGTACAACACCGGCAACGCCAACGGCTACAGCCAGGGTCAGGCCGACGGCTACAACCAGGGCTACAACTCAGGCGTCTGCTCCTCCAACGGACTGATCTGCTGAGCCGTTTGTGAGCTCGCTGCAGCCAGCGGCCGTCGAGGGAGCGCCGTCAGGGTGGAACACGGAGCTTCTGGAAGCGATCTACGAGCTGGTGTTCTCAACCCCGGACCGAGAGGTCGCCGGGGTGCTCGTCGGTATCGGCTCCGAACGGACCGGCGGGCTGCCGCTGGTGCGCGCCGCGATCCCCGCCACGCAGGGGTTCACGGTCGGGCAGGCCTCCCAGTTCAACAACGAGACCTGGGCGCAGGTGAACGGCGACATGGCCCGCTTCTACCAGGCGCTGGAGCCGGTCGGGTGGTACGTGAGCCGCCCCGGGTGCGGGACGGGGCTGACGGCAGCGGACATCGCCAACCACACCCGCTGGTTCTCCCGGTCCGACCAGATCCTGCTAATCGTCGACTCCCAGACGCACCACGCAACGATCTACGGCTGGGTCTCCGGCCAACTGACCCCGGTCGCGCACGGCGCGGTCACCCGCCAGCCCGGCATGCGCCGACGCCGGCGCTTCCCAGCAGCCGCGCTCGGGCTGCTGATCATCATCGGGACCACGCTCGGCGTGGTCGCCTTCATCTTCGCTCAAACGCTCGGAGGCTGATCGGACGATGCCCTCTTCCAGGTTCTGCACTCACTGCGGCACCCCCGCAAGCGACGGGAAGTTCTGCACAAACTGCGGGCAGCCACTCAACAACGAGGAGCCCCTCGAAGACCAGCCCGCGCAGGCCGGCAGTGACGCGGCGGCCGCCGCCGCGCATAACGGCGGCGCGGCGCAGGTCGTCGTCGGTGCGGCTGCGGGAGCTGCCGCGACCGCGCAAGCCGTCCCGGCAACCTTAAGCTCCGCACCGGCGGCGCAGCCGCCCGGCGCTCCCGACAGCGCCCCGGCGACCCCGCCGCCGCCGGCGCCGCCCCAGACGCCGCAGGCCGCTGCGCCAGCGCCGTCCGGAGGGTCGGGGGTGCCGTGGCCGGCGCTCGCCCTGAGCGCGCTCGCGGTCGTCATCCTCGCGGGGATTGTCGCCGTTGTCCTGATCGCCGCGGGCGGGTCGCCGTCCTCGACCCCGTCGGCATCGAAAGTCGCATCTCAGAAGGTGCAGCTGACCACCGCGATGCTCGCGTCCCGCTCGCTGTATACAACCAGCCAGCACGCGTCCTACTCGGCGCTGCTGCCCGCTGGATGGCAGCCGGTGACGGCGAGCAGCACGGCGCTGACGGACGCCGCGACCGTCCAGAACCCGGTCGACACCGCCACGACAATCACGGTCGGCCGTGTGGCGAAGCCCTCAAAAACGCTCGCCGCCGACGCTAGAGCGCTTTTCGCTGCGCTGTCCGCCGGCGCGTCGGTGTCCAGCCAGCAGAGCCAGGCGACGACGCTCGCGGGAGGGCGCGCCGCATGGGTGTTCGGTTACAGCACGGGCGCGAGCAGCGTCGCCTACTACCTGCTGCAGTCCTGCAAGAACACCTACGCGGTGGGCGCGAGCACCCCGACGTCGCACGCGTCGGTGATCAGGCTGCGGCTGCAGATCGCCGCCAACACGCTACAGGGGAACTGCTGAGAAGCCAATGGCCGCCACGACCGACACCAGCCGCAGCTGCCCGCACTGCGGCCAACCCGCAGCCGACGGCGTCTACTGCGGCGGCTGCGGGCAGCCGATCGACCCTGACGGCCGCCCGGCGGCTGGCGAACCCGTCACCGACGAGATACAGATCGGCCCGCAGGGCGCATCGGAACTCGACGACGGGGGCGCGCACGCCGTCCGCCGCCGGCAGCCGCCGGGCCGGACCCGCCGCCCGCCGCGGACAGTTCCCGCGGCGGGAAGCGGAGCCGCGCAGCGGCCGCGCCAGGTTCCGCCGCGCTCCCCCCAGCCGCCCGCGCCTGCGTACGGCAACGCTCCGCAGTCCGGGCAGGGAACGCCCCAGCCCTACTGGCAGCCAGCACCGGGGGGCGTGCAGGAGCGGCGCTCCACCAAAGCGCTCGTCGCGGTCCTCGCGGCCTTGATCGTTCTGATCGCCATCGGAGTCGCGATCGCGATCATGCTCGCCGCCTCCGGCGGCTCCACGCCGACGACCGAGACGCCGGGCGCCCCAGCCGGCTCGACAATCACCGTGATCACCAATGCGGGCTGACACGCTCGGCGCACAGTTCCGGCGCATCGGCGCGCTCGCCGCGGTCGCCGTGATCGCCGCGACGGCGCTTGGGACCTTCGCGCTGCTGCAACGCGTGGTCCCGGGGTCCGCGTCGAGCGCCGCGGTGACGCCCGCGACGCTCACGCCGAGGACACCCGGCGTGAGCGCGACCCCCAGTCCGACGATCCCCACGACAGGCCCGTCAACCGTGCCGTCAGTCCAGCAGACCCAGCAGAACGCCGCCGCGCTGGACCGCGCGCGCTCACGAAGGCTGAGGGCGCTGACGACTCGGCGCACCGGCATGACTCGGAGCACTGCGCCGACCCCGGGCGGCGGGACCGCCTCCAACCCGTCGGGCAACTCCTCGAACGGCACCGGTGCCGTGGCCGTCACAGGACCAAAATGAACGACGGGACCATGCGCCTGATGCTGCTCGTCGCGAGCGCGCTCGTCGCGGCAGCGTCCGTCGTCGCCATCGCCAACGCCCCAGCCGTGGCCGGATCCGCACCAGCGCAACGGACGGTGAGACCGCTGCAGCCATCTGCCGTGTCCGCCCCGGGCGCGTACATGACCGCCCCGCCCGCGGACACGGTCACGGTCACGACCCCAACGACACCGGTAGCTACGGCTCAGTCCGCGGCCGCGCTCCCCGCCGCGCCACTCTCAAGAATGGTCGGCCAGCAGCTGATGGTCGCCATGTCAGGCACCACACCAGACGCGAGCCTGCTCGCGCGGATCCAAACGGGGCAGGTCGGCGGCGTGATCATCTACGGGCGCAACATCACCTCCCCAACGCAGCTCACACAGGCGATCGCGACGATGCAGCAGACGGCGACCGGGGGCGGCAACCCACGGCTGCTGATCGCCACCGACCAGGAAGGCGGGTTGGTCCGGCGGCTGTGGTGGGCTCCGCCGTCGCAGACCGCGCCGCAGCTCGCCGCCCTCGGCCCGACCTTCATCCAACATCAGGCCTACGAGGCGGGCCTCGCGCTCCGCGCCGTCGGCATCAACATGGACCTCGCCCCGGTCGCCGACGTCGCGCACTCCACCTCCACGTTCATCTGGCAGCAAGGCCGCTCCTACAGCACGAACCCCGCGACGGTCAGCGCCGACGCATCGCAATTCAATTACGGGCTCGCCTTCGCCGATGTGGCCGGCACCGCAAAGCACTTTCCAGGCCTCGGCGGCGTCGCCCAGGACACCGACACCCACCCGCAGTCCACGACCTGGAACGCGGCAATCGACCTGCTGCCGTTCCAGAACCTCATCCAGCAGCAGATTCCAGCGATCATGACCTCGCTGGCGACGTACACCAACCTCGACCCCAACCATCCGGCGGCGCTCTCGCCGACGATCGTCACCGGCATGCTCCGCGTCCAATACGGCTTCCGCGGTGTCGTCATCACCGACAATCTCCCAGGCTCCACCGGCCTGAGCGCCGGAAGTGCCGCCGTGGAAGCCGAGCAGGCCGGGGACGACATCATGCTTGTCTCCTCCAGCGAGCAGGCTGGCGCGGATGCCTACACCGCGCTGACGAACGCCGCGCGCTCAGGCCAGATCACCACCAGCCAGATCTCTGCCGCCGACTCGCGGATCGCCGTGCTCAAACAGCATTACGCCCAGCCGTGAGAACCACGACCGACACGCTCGCCGGAGCTACACGATGACAGCGGTTCGAACGTGCCCGCCGTGCGGCAAGCCCGCGAGCGCTTCGCATCTTCTGCGGCGCGTGCCGCGCCCAGATCACGCAAGCAACACCGGCCTCCGCCAGGAGTCGCTCGCACCGCCAACCGCCGAGGGCCACTGACATCTCGCGACCATCCGCCGCTAGGCGCGGCTTCGAGGTCGCGAACCGGAAGGATGGGTGCCGCCCGGCGAAAGATGACTGACGGGGAGTGTGAAACTCCTGGCGTTCCGTATGCCGTAGTGCTCCGCCGCCCGACAGAGAGCCGGCGGCTAGACTTCCATAACGCTTCCACGGGTAGACCAACGCGGCCAGTCGCAGTGAACGGTGCCGCTCCTGGCTCGCGTGAAATAATCGGATGAGCATTAGCTGCGCTGGCGAAAGATCGTGGAGAGGAGTCGACTGTGTGGCGGTATATCTGGACGCGAATCAAGCTTGGCCGTGGCGTATACGCGGGGGCCCTGTTGGTGACCGGTTGTTCGTTACTCGCCAGCGGAGCGACCGCGCCGCGCGCATCGGCGGAAGTGAAGGCGACTGTTCCAGTGGTCCGATGTCGGACCGAATTCGTGCCCGGTAATCCGCCTGCAATCCTCACAAAGATCGCAGTCGACGGTAACCCGTTGTCCGTCAGCGGACTCGCCGCATATACCAACTACGACACATATCTCATCGCCCCCGCTGGCATGGCTTGCAAGGGCGAAGTGGCCGAAGACGGAGGCGCAAACCTCATCGTGTGGCACCGCGGCGAGCCTGAGCCCGGGGCACGTTCACGCGAGGAAGGACTGACGCTGAGCCAGGAGAGCGCGTGCGTCGGCTGCATGTATTCGCTCGCATGCCCGATGTTTCCGTCTCTCGCAAACCGCATATATCCCGGCTTTAGCGAAACTGTCCCCTGCGGCACACCACCACCGCGCGAGCAGATTGTCACCCAGGGTCCCGACCTGGGGCGGTTCAGCGATCCACCGAGTGTCGCAGGCGATGGCGATCCGAGCGGTGGGCCATATACGGCGGAAGGCGCCGTCGGCTACGCCAGAAGTAAAGGAGCGTTTCGCATCACATGCACGCTACCGGCGGGCGAGCGCTGGATCTGCCGAGTCAGCCTGAACGACGCCATCGCTCGCTACGGCTGAGCAGCATTTGGGCTGGGAGCGCTGGCTCGAAGCCGCCTATTTTCGGACATCTGGGACCAAATCTTCAAAGCCATCTACCCTCCGACCCCGAGGTGCGTGGTCGCCTCGACGGTCACGCTTCGCTTTACGATTGCGTCATTGATGAGCGGTGAACTATGAGCCGCAGCAACTCGCGCTACTGCGGTGCTCTGGCGATTCTCGTCGAGGCATTCGTCCGGCTGCTCGACGCTCTCAGCAAGCTCCTCTGAGGAAGAGGGGGCGGGACTCTCCACCGCGTCTGCCGCGGCGAGCACCGAGGACAGCCGCATCCCGGCCTCCGGGACCTACCAGCCGGACTCCGATGTCCTTCTTTCGCGGGCGCGCTCGTTTCCGTCCGGGCCCGGGGGTATAACCTGACGAGTGCATATGGGGCCTCCTTTGGGGCCTCTGTGGGGTGCCGGGCCGCGAACTTCTGTCTTGGCAAAGAGTCAGTTCGCGGCCCGGGCTCGTTTACGGTTTTCGAGTCTAGGTCGCTGCCAGGACGTCTCGGCGTTGGACGGTGCCCGGCAGGCGGGACGACACGGCATCGCGCGTCAGTGCTCCGGAAGGAAATCGGCTGCAAATGGGCGATTTCGGATGGGCACATCTCCCCTTCTAGTGTCGGTGATGAACACCTCGACACCCCCCGGTCGCTCAGACCTAATTCGGTGATCTAGGTCAGAAGAGCCTGGAGCGCAAGCTCGTGATCGTCGATCGGGTTGCGGCCGACGCGGGCGATCTACCAGGGCTTAGCGTGCGTTCCTGTTCTATTACGACCGGCAGGCTGACTCGTCGCCGGCGTGAGCGGGCGGCCGTTGAGCGCAAGCGGGAGCGCGATGATCTACCCGACGAACTCGCCGCGCGCGCTACGCGCCGCCGTCACCGACGAACTCGCCCGCCGCGCCGCGCTCGTCGAAGCGCGAGACGGCATGATCGGTTACGCGGTTGACGTGCACGCCAACGACTACTCGCTCGTCCGCCTCAAGTTCAACCGGCCGGGGCGCGTCACGGATGGAGAGACCGACACCGAGGTCTATCTCCGCTGCCGGAGCAGTCATCGTGGTGGACGGATACGACGCCTACCTCGAGTTCGAGGACGTCGAGCACTTCGGCGCATGGGTCGAGGGCGAGTCCCGCGACAATCTCGGCCGGGGCGCGGTGGGAGGCGCCGTGCGGTCAGTGTGTGGCGGCGCGTGCGCTGCTTTACCGCCCCGCCCCGCCGGAGGGCCGTCAGGTGGCTGACCGCGCGCGCGGCGGGACTCGCCGCGCGGTTAGGCCCAGTCCTCGGGTTCGTGTCACCGGGGGCAAAGTTGATTCGGTCAGGAGGATTCGCGGCCTAGGGCCCGCTCGATCGCTCGGTAGACCGTCGAGCGCCCGACTCCGAAGAGCTCCGCCAAGTCGGCGGGGTTCTTCTCGCCAGTGCGGTAGAGCTTGACGAGGTGCGCCTCTTGGCGAGGTGAGAGTTTGGGCTTGCGGCCGCGGAGCTTGCCTGCGGCACGCGCGGCGGCCATGCCCTCGCGCGTGCGCATGCGGATGAGGTCGGCTTCGAACTCGGCGACCATGGCCAGCCACAACGGGTCGTGGGCTATCACGCCCTGACGGCCGCCGGCCTCGAGCGCGAGGCGGCGACCCCGCGCGTGACCAAGGGCATGCCGCACTACCCGATCTCCGTCGTGTTGCTGGCGCGGCTCGCCGTCGACCGTTCGGTCACCGGCCGTGGACTCGGCGGTTGGCTGCTGCGTGACGCGATGCTCCGCACGCTTGCGGCGGCCGACACGATCGGTGTGCGTGCGATGCTCGTCCACGCGATCGATGACGACGCCCGCCGCCGCTTCTATCTCCGGCACGGGTTGCAGCCCTCCCCGAGTGATCCGTTGCACCTCATGATCCTGCTCAAGGACATCGCGGCCTCGCTACGGGCTGCCGGCGGAGGACCCGATGAGCGGCGTTGATGATCAACGCCACGTCGGTTCGCTCAGACGCGGCGAGCCAAGGCCAGCACGCGCTCTGAGCGAGGCCTTGTCGTCGACGTCGATTCCGCCCTGGGAGGGCTCAACTGTCTACGCTCGATAATAAGTATATTATGTCGACTTAGCTGCAAAACAGCATTTTCTCCGGCGTCCTGTGAAGTCGTTCTGCAGCTGATCACGCGAACGGTCAGCGTCCGTGCTCGCGGCACCGGCACGGCCGTGGCGGCGCGCGAGAAAAGTCTGTCCGGGCGTTTCTCGTTAGTCGCCGGATACCTCTTATAGCCGGTCGGCGAGAGGCACGCCGAGCTCGGGTCGGTAGATACCACCCATCCCAGATGTGGTCTTGACCCGATTTGCCAGCGCGTCGGAGCGGGAAAGCTGCATGGTTCAAGACTCGATCGATTCGACGTGTAAGTAGGAAAAATCCGCAGGGGCACCTTGGAGGCACCGATGAGACACACGGGCACGGACAAGCGGACGCATGTCGCGACAGGTGCGCGCGATCCGGGCATACCGGCCTTACTGCGGGCTTTTCTCGTCCTTCTGGCCGTTCTGATCCCGCCTCTGCTGGCCCCGGCAACAGGAAGCGCCAAGGCGCGGGTGGAGATCTACGCCAGTCAGCTCAGCACACGCCGTCTGGTTCCCGGCCAGACGGTCGTCCTCGAGGTCGCGGTGCCTGCTGGCTCTTGGTGTGGCCTGACACTTAGGCACCCTGGCGCCCGGAGCGCTGCCAGCAAGGCCAGCCGCGCTTCCTCAGGGCTTGGCCAGTTCAGCTGGCGAGTCCCCTCGACGGTTGCCGAGGGAACGTGGACGGCAACCGCTCGATGCGCGGCGTCGCCATCGGCCCTGCAGCGCAAGCAAGCTGCTCGAGGCAGCATCGCGAAGATCGACTTTTTTGTATTGCAGCGCCACCACGGTGCTCACGGCTCAGCGGCGACGACGATCAGCGTCATCTTTCCGCGCTCGGCACAGACGCCTACCGGCAAGGGGGGCGGAAGCTACCCCCCGGCTGGGGCGCTTCTCATCCCGGGCAGCAGTTGGCTCGACGGCCATGGCGTCAACGTCTATTCCGACGGTGGCGATGGCTTTGACGGCTACTGGCAGTGCGTCGAGCTGATCAACCGACTGATCACCACGCTGCACTGGAGTCCAACCATCTGGGGCAATGCCAACCAGATCTACGGCGACGCCAGCACTGCGTACTTCACCAAGTTCGGCAACGGCAGCGGCTATCGACCCGTTATTGGCGACATCGTGGTTTGGGGAGGTGGCTATGACGGTTACGGACACGTTGCCGTGGTCGACGGAATCAGCGGCTCTTTGCTGACCGTCGTGGAGCAGAACGCTTCGCCCAGTGGCTACAACACGTACCAGATCTCGTCAGCGGGCTATATCGCACCGACCAGCTACGGCTACTACGTCGAAGGCTATCTTCACGCCAAGGCCGACAACATCGGCCAAACCACTCCGACTCCGACGCCCACCCCAACACCCACCCCAACACCCACCCCAACACCGCCGCCGACATATTCCGAAACCCCCGGAGGCGTGACCCACACCTGGACCAACTACTCCGATGCCGGCGGTACCGAGGGCCCGTCGATACCGTCCAACCAGACCGTGCAGATAGCCTGCAAGGTAACCGGCTTCAAGGTCGCAGACGGCAACACGTGGTGGTACCGGATCGCGTCAAGCCCGTGGAATGATGCGTATTACGCCTCCGCAGATGCGTTCTACAACGATGGCGCCACCTCGGGAAGCCTGGTAGGCACGCCATTCGTCGATCCCAGCGTGCCAAACTGCTAAATCTCAGCATCACGAGCACAACGCAAAAGCGCGATGTCTCTCGCAATAGAGGTCCACGTCCAAGCGGGACCGCGAGGGTCGTCTGGGACGACATCGGCGCTCGCGTCAGTTCCGAGTCGGGCGAGTTGGACCTCCGAGAGCAAACGCCCGGAAATCCAACAGTTTGTATTTGTCGCCGTCCGCCCGAGCGCCAAACAGACCCGCGTCCCTCACCCCACTCTTTATGCCCGTTTACAGCGCCAATATGCCCTGAGCGTCTGCCGCCTCGCGGACGGGCGAGGGGCGGGCCACAGCGGTGATGACGGAGCCGGGGTGCTGCTTGAGATGGTGCCGTCGGCGAGCCCCGCCGCACGCCCGCAATGCCCCGAGTTCACGGCCGAACGGCGACGGCGACAAATGTAAAGTGGGGCTCCGTGCATGTTCGTAGGTGACTCTGGACCCGGATTGTGGCTCCGAGCAGGGCATTTGACACCGAGAGCGGCGCGTGGAAGTCGCGGACGCGTCACGCGACCGGGTTGTGGCCTGCGCCGAGCCCGAGCTTCGGGGGTTGGTGGTCACAGCGGACCGGGCACAAGCGGCCAGGGATGGCCGCGCGTGCGCGCAGGCGCATCCGGATGATCATTGCGGGGACTCGCCCGTGAGGGCGTCGTTGGCGTTGGGGTCGATTGCCCCGCACAGACCGGGATTCTGCGCGTCGGAGAGCTGCGCGACCCATTCCCTCTCATTGCGCTGTTTTGCGGTCGGGATGCCGAGATCTCTGGGAATCGTGAGAGCGTTGTGGCAGATGGGCGAGGCACGCTCAGACGCACAAAACCGAACACGTGTTCGCGCACCGTCACCTACGATTATGCCCGGAGAGCCTGTAAAGTGTTGCCGTACGCGCGGTTGCTCTCGGAGGTCCGAGACGACCGAGAGATCTCGCCCGTCGATGAGACCCATCCGGAGGCGCTTGGCCTCGTCGATCGCGGTGGATGTGAAGCTCGAGGATGTGATGAGCACGCCAGCGCGTCCGTGCAGACCCTCTCGAAGCAGCGTGCCAGCGAGCTTGCGGACCTCCTCAACGCCAACGCTCCGTGCCTGCCACTGCTTGCACTGCACCAACCGCTGCTCATCGCCGCATCGCAGCCGAAGATCGACGTTCCCGTCTGGCTTTCCCTCCGGGTCTGGGAAGAACGGAACAGGAATTAGCGCTAAGCGCAGCCAGCCGTCGCATTCGATGCGCAGATCGGCAGCTTCATCCACTGAGCCGGTCGCGGCGCCACCGCTGGTGGCGGCGATCGAGCACGTCTGCGACCGACTCGCTGTCGTCGACGATCTCGGCGAGATAGCGGTTCGTGGTCTCGATCGAGGCGTGCCCAAGCCTCCGGGCGATCACGTGCACCGGGACTCCCTCGTCAGCGAGGGTGGTGGCGTAGAACGCCCGTAGGACTGGGTAGCGCCATCATCCGCGCAAAATCCAACGTCAGTGTTTTGTTTGTCGCCACTCACGCCGAGCGGCGGGGTCGGGACGGCTCGATCATCGCAACAACGATGGCGGGAGGCGGAACTTTGCGGCTTTCTGACCTCCGAGAACGGCCGGCTTGGCGCTCAACCCACAGGTTTGTTCCGTCTCCGCGCATTCTCGGAGCTTTTTTGCCCGCTCGGGTTGCCGCTCATGACCCGTTCTTACCAGTACCTCGACTCGCGCGCGTCGAATGCGCGAATGTCCGCTGGCTCGCAGACAGGATCCTTCCACGGTCATGAGCGGCTCGCTCCGCCGCTGTCCGGCGGAGCGTTCGTGCGGTCGTCATCCGAGTGGCGCAAAAGGCAAGGCGCGTGTTCCTCAAGCGGCTGAGGACCGGCCGCATCTCAGGGCGCCGACTGCGGCACGGTGGATGGTTCTACCAGGTGCGCAGACCGCAGTTCGCGTCATCTTCGCCCGGGTTCCCGTCGTGCCCGACAAGATATTTGATCGACGAGCGTAGGACCGTCATCCAGCAGTACTCGTTCATCTCCGGCGCAGGCACCGCGTGGTTGAGACGAATTGTCACCGTGCCGTTGCGGCAATCGGTTAGCTGCTCGGTGCAGAGGCGAACCCGCCCGCTGGCTTCTGTCGAGGACGACCCCCAGTGTTGCCAGCTGAGCCCTGAGAACTCGTAATACACTCCCCAGGAGGGGAGCGTCAGAACCTTCCACGTCCGTGGATGCATCACGTAACCCGACTCGCTCTGCCCAGCAACGGTGTACGGGTAGGTGGCGCGGGCGATTGTCGCGGCAGGGCCGCGGGAGGAGCCGACCGCTGCGCCGCCTGGCGCGACCGCTGCCAGTGTCACCGCTGCCGTCGCTACGCCAAGTTTGAGTGTAGTTGGCGTCTTCATGCGCGAGTACTCTACCTACGGTGGCACCGCGAATGAGGTCTCGCCGGACTTAAGGTTGGGATAGGTGTAGGCCCGTGCCTGACAGGGCGCAGTCCCAAGTTGGAGCGTGCCCGAGCGTGCGTCGCGAAAAAGACCCTTTACGGGACAGCGCCAGCGTCGCGTACAGATGCATGCGAACGCCCACGCCACGGCGCGCTGAGCGTGCCGTAACGCAGTCCCGGAAACTACGTGCCGATCACGGCACCCGTCCGAGAGATTTGGGACGCTCCGAGGTATGCCGTCGAGCACACAGACCGTCGGCTACGCGCGTGTCTAAACCGACGAACAGAACCTCGATCTGCAGCTCGACGCCCTCAACGCCGCGGGCTGCGATCGCGTCTACCAGGACGTCGGGAGTGGCACGCTCGCGGACCCGGCCACAGCTCGATCTCGCGCTCGATCACGTCGTGCGGGCGACAGGCTCGTGGTCTGGAAGCTCGACCGCCTCGGGCGCTCCACGCACCACCTGATCGGGCTGGTCCAGGAACTCGATCGCCGCGGCGTTGCGCTGCGCGTGCTCGACGGCGCGATGACGGTCGACACGAGCACCGTCGGGCAAGCTCGTGTTCGGGCTGTTCGCGCTGCTGGCGGAGTTCGAGCGCGACCTGCTCTCCGAGCGCACCCGCGCCGGCCTCGCTCAACACCGCTCGCGCCCGTGGACGCAAGGCGAGGCGGCCAAGCACGATCACCCCCGGCACGCTCAAGGCCGCGCGCCAGCCCTGGAGCGCGCACGCGCCGCCGAATACGAGCGGGACCAGGCCACCGCCCAGGCGCGCGACGCGCAGGCGCGCGCGAGCGCCTCCGAACGGGAAGCCGCGCGAGCCGCGATCGACGCCGAGCGCAGCGACAAGCGCGCCCACGAAGCCGACCAGCGCGCGGTGAGCGCCGAGCCGCGCGCCGAGGTCGCCAGCCCAGCGCGCGGAGCGCATCGAAGAGCGCGCGCTCGAGGCTCGCGCGGTCCTCGCGTGCGCCAGCTCGCCGAGGAACGCGCCCCCAGACAGACAGCCGAGCTCGAGCGCGGCCAAAGCACAGACAGCGCTTGCGGGCGAGCCAGCAGCTCCGCGCCCAGCTCGAGCAGAACCTCGCCCAGACCCAGGTCTCAGCGACTACCGCTGTGTGGCGTGGCGAGCTTGCAGAGCTGCGATGAGTCCGCTGCGCGCGTGTTCGACCGCCTCGGTGGGGCTGTCGGCGAAGAGTTGCGCCTCGACCACGGCGATCGCGTCGGCGAGCGGCTCGTTCTCAAAGACGCCCGCGACCCAGCGCGAGAAGTCATGCGCGACGCAGTGGTCGCGCAGCACCCCCGGCCCGCAGACCGCGATCGCGGCCTCGAGCTCGGGGAGGTTCGCGACGACCGCCCTGGGGGTGACGTCGTCCTCGATTCGGAAATAGAACCGCTGGACGGGCTCGACGCCGGCGAGCTGGTAGCCGCGCGCCGCCTTTCTCAGCTCGCCGGCCTTGGCGAGCTGTGAGAGCGTCGAGCTGACGCTCGCGCGACCCAGCCCGGTCGCCGTGGCCAGCTCGCCGGCGGTCATCGCGCTGCCACCAGCGAGCGCCGCCAGGACGGCATGCCTGGTTGCGCCTGGGGCCGGGCGCGCCGCGCTACGAGCCGGGCTAGCCGCGGGCGATTCGGCGGCCGGCGGCACAGCGGGCGGCTCGGCGACCGGCGGCGCGGAGACCTGCGGTTCGGCAGCAGGCGGCTCCGCGGCTGGCGGCTCAGCAACGGGCGGCTCGGAGACCTGCGGTCCGGCAGCAGGCGGCTCAGCAGCCGACGGTTCGGCAACAGGCGGCTCCACGACCTGCGGCTCGACCGCCGTCGGCTCGACCGCCGTCGGTTCGCCAGACGGTGGCTCGGCCGCAGGTTCGGCAGCCGGCGGTTGGGCAACGGGCGGCTCAGCAGCCTGCGGCTCAGCAGCGGGCGCCTCGACGACCTGCGGTTCGGCAGCGGGCGGCTCGGCAGCCTGCGGTTCGGCAGCGGGCGCCTCGACGACCTGCGGCTCGACCGCCGTCGGCTCGGCAGCCGGTGGTTCGGCCGCAGGTTCGGCAGCCGCTGGTTCGGCTGCGAGCGGCTCGACGGCCTGCGGTTCGACCGCCGTCGGCTCGGCAGACGGTAGTTCGGCAGCCGGTGCAACCGGTGCTTCGGCGGCCTGCAGTGAAGAGCTCGTGGCGACGGTGCTGACCCGCGGGCGCGGTGGCGGCTTGCGAGCTGTGTCGCTCTCGCGCCTGAGCTGGTAGCCGCGAGCGGCCTTCGCGACCTGACCGGAGCTCGCGAGCTTGGACAGGGTCGTGCTGACGCTCGCGCGGGCGAGTCCCGTAGCCGCCGCGATCTCGCCGGCCGTCATCGCGCTGCCGTCTTTGAGCGCGGTGAGGATCGCGGCCTTGGTCACTCCCGGCGCGGTCCGTGCGGACCCAGGGGCAGCGGCTGAGATCGCGGGCGTCGGCGCTGTCGGCCGCGGCGGCACTGAGGCTCTGCGTGTCCGCGGAACCCGACGCGCGCTCTTCGCGACGCTCTCACCGGCGGCCGAGCCGGCCACAGGCGCTGCGCGACCAGAACGCTCCGGTTCGCTCTCACGCGAAGAAAGCGCCGCCAGCGCGCGGCGGAGCTTGTCGATCTCGCCGAGCAGCTCCTCGAGGCGAGCTTGGATGTCGCGGCGTATCTGGTCGAGCATGGGGGAGAGCGGTCCTTGCGTGTGGGTGGGGCGGGTAGTGATCCTAGCCCGCACGCCCGATGCGTAAGCGCGTTTTGAGCCTGCCGGGTGAGAGCGCGAGCGCGCTCGAGGCGAATGCCGGCCCTGCTTGGTCGGCAATGCGCGAGAAATCCTCGTTATGTGCACCCAGCAAGTGGCGGTGGCGAGGAACGGCGCTGCGCGACGTCGACGCCGGCGTCGGCTTTCGGTAGCTGCAAGGCACCACCCGCGGAGCTAGGTGTTTGATGGAGGGAGAACGCGAACCGAGGATCGAATCTGACCCGCGTAGCCACCTAGATCGAGCACAAGATGCCAGTGACCCGCGGCTGGGACGCGGATCGCGTAAGGCGATCGCGTCACGTATCCGCCGCGATACCGGTATTGGCCGCCCTGCCGGTACAAGCCGAAGTCGACCTCGTCGAGGAGACGCACGTTGGCAGCGTTCGCAAGGGTGACCTGGACCACTTCTCCGCCCGACAGCTGACTCAGGTCATAGTGAACGAAGTCCATCAGGTCTGTTGGTCGCGGTCGCGGTCGCGGTTCTGTTCGCGGCCGTGTTCCGGGGCTGGCTCAATGGCAGTGCCCGGCGGCGGCGGTTCAAGCTGCTTCGGACCGAAGATCCGAGGAGCAATAAACGACCCCGCAAGCGTGGCGGCCGCGACGATAAGTCCGGCGAAACCCACTACCGAATGGCCAGCGAGGATCGCGGCGATTCCGCCGCACACGAGCGTCATTACGACCACGAAGGCGAGTAGCTGGCCTCGCGTGGCCAGCTTGATCGTGGCGTCGTCCTGCTTGTTTTCGCGCTCGATGCGATGTGCCGTTTCCTGCTCAGTCAGTCGCAGGATCCGGTCGGTGAAACCAGGATGGATCTCTTCGTATTTCGCTAGGTCATCGGGCGTCGGGTATGGCGCGCTCCGAAAGCTGACCGCTTCGATGACCTCGCCGGCGACAACGCGTGCTCGCAGCGGCCGCTCCTGATCGACGATCTCCCCGTCGACCACAGGATCATCCTCAGGCTGCCGTTCCGGTTTGCCCGGCCCTGAGCCCGCTTCTGGGGCCACCGGCTAGTCCGATTCTCGAGGGCGCTCGCCGACGCTCACGTCGGCAGGCCGAGCCGACGTCGTGCCGTTCTCGCTGTCGTCGCCGATCGCCAGCGCCTGCACCGCGCACTCCGCACTACGGCCGAAGGAACGCATCACGCGCGCAACGTCGGTGGCGACTCGGCCAGGCGGATCGAGCGCTCCGCGGCTGTCGGCGCCGAGAAGATTGCTGTCAAGCATACGCGTGCCGGTGATATCGAACGCCGAGCTGGCGCCCGCGGCGATGGCGAAACTCCAGTCACGTAGGGAGGTCTGACCGTTCTTCGACTTCGTGTGGGCCATTAGCTAATCCTAGTATGTGCGTCCGGCGCGGATCGTATGCTGCTGAAACAGCGCGCGTCTAGACTGTTCATGCACGCTCCGACATTTCGATCGGGCCAGATCGAGCCGTAAGCCATCCGCGCGCCCATAGATCGCGAGCGATCTTTGATAGACGGGCCGACACGTCCCGAGAATCCAGTCCGGCTAGCAAGTGTGAGAGAGCAGGACCTGCGTCCACTCGGGCAAGCAGCAGACGGCCAACCGGGGTTCCGGAGGGCCCGATAAGCGGGATCTACGGAAACCAGTTCCATAGCCCTGCTGCCGGCGCTCGAGAACCACCCGCCAGCAGGACCTCGCTCTGCAACTCGACGCGCTCAACCAGGCCGGCTGCGAGCGGATCTTCCGCGACGTCGGCTCAGGCACACCTGCGCAAAGACGCGCTGGTCGTCTGGCGCCTTGACCGCCTCGGCCGCGGTGTGGTTGACGTGGTCGCCGCGCGCGCTTGAGACAGCTATGGAGCCCGCTGTACGCAATGTGATTCATGCGCGCGGACCCCGAACTGTTCGAGCCGATGCTTATTATGGCTGTCGAGGAGGCCCAGGGCCTCGGCAGTTCGAGCCACTCAGAGGACCCGACCGCGCGAATGCGCGCCGCGGTACGCCATGCGCACGATGGTGTCGTGCACCTGAGGATGGGCCACACCAACCGGCTCAGCTTCGCCGAGGAGGACGAGCTCGCCAAACGAACCGTCAACCTCGCCGCCACGGTCGTGCGCGGGCTCAACGATTGCCTGAACCGGGGTGCGCTGACCGGCTACGTGGCCATCAACATCAACCGCGTCGCCCAACTCGTCCTCGATCACGCCGGCGAGCCGATAGCCGAGCCCGATGAGAACTCCCAGGTTGATCCAGTGATCGACGGGTGGCTGCACGCGATCACGCAGCACGCGGTGCCGATGCGCATCCAAGGCGAACTCGATCCCACCGACGCGTTCGCGACGCTCGGCGATGCTGGCGCGCTCGCGTCGGTACTCGCGCGTCGCCACCACGACCGGCAAAACTCCGAGTAGCAAGCTCAGCTGCGCGCGTCGGCCTTCCGGTAGAGGTTGTCCCAGCTCTTGCGGGAGCGCCCAGGTCGGCCACAGCCAGGCCGGCAGCGGCCGAACCACGCATCGAGAGCCAAGCTAAGTCGAGCGCTCTACGCAACCAGCGGGCGTCGGCGAGCTCGTCCTTGTAGGCGCCGGTCGCGAAGCAGGTGCGCAGGCGCCTACCCTCGGCCAGCGGCCTCACATTCGCGGCGGCTTCGCCGGGGGCCGCGCCCCTCTCGCCCTAGCTCGGCCTGATCGGGCCTTTTACCACAAGTGAGGTTCCAGTATCAACCGCGCGCTACTATGATCGCCGCGCTGCCGCGGTCTATGCAGCGCAACCCATGAGCTCTGCCTTTGCCTGTCGGTAGGCAGGCTCCATGGATTCGAGTTGGCGCAGATGCCGCGCGAGCAGAATGTCGATCGTGCCAAGCTTGCCGAGCTTTACGGAGTCCGTGAACAGTTGGACGAGGTTGACGCCCTTGAGGAACGGCAGGCTGTAGCGACGAACGATGGCCGCCCCCTCAGCGGCCCACTCTCGCTCGAAGATGCTCGCTTTGCTCCAGAGGCCGGATGCGAGATTCGTGTTTGCTCGTTTGATCTGCCCCAGAACCTGGTTGAGCTGCTTACTGAGCCCGTCGATGACGCCCTCCTGGGCGACATCGCCCGGCTTTGACTTGACCTCCTCGTCGAGCTTAAGCGCGGAGTCAACGAGGCGCCGCGCTTCCTCGGTCTCGTCCTCGACTTGCCCCTCGAGCTTCTGGTAGCGACCCACAAGCTCACGCGCCGCGTCGCAATCGGTAGTTGTCGCGCTGACTGAAGAGGTGCCACTGCTGGTCTCGTGGGCGCTGTCGCCGCCGTAGCTGGCAGTGATCGTGTAGTCGCCGCGCGCCGAGGGCGTGAACGTAACCTGGCAAGCTGCAGCAGCGGCGCCGGTCGCGGTCAGCGTGCAGGCGCCCGAGTCTCCGAACGGGCCCGATGGTGGCGAGGCCGTGAAGCTCACGCTGCCCGTCGGCGCGCTCGGCGAGTTCGCGGACGTGTCCGTGATCGTGACCGTGCACGTCGTTGTGTTGCCTGTCGGGACCGAGGTCGGCGAGCATTCGACGCCGGTCGAGGTGGGATCGGGCGCAGGCGGCGAAACGAGCGTGAATTGATAAGTCGCACCATACTGAGAACAAGGGCCTGTGACCCCGGCAGTGGATGCCGTGATCGTGTAAGAGCCGACGACACTGTACGTGTGCGTGCCGAACAACACTGCCCCGGCGGGCGGGTTTACCAGGGTTATCGGCTGAGTCGCCGTGCCGTCACCCCAATTGACGTTCCAGCTAAACGCGCAGCCGTTTCCGCTACCCGAAAAGTTGCCGTTCAGCGTCACCTGCGGATTCGTACTCGAGCACGCGGTGACGGCGCCTGCCTCGAAAACACAGGGCGTCGAGTCGGACGCTGCCTGTCTGGCGACTGAGCCAGGTGCCACCGGCGTAGACACAGCGGCCACGGTGCGCGCGAAAGCGTCGCCACGATCTGCCACATCCTTCGCCGCCAGCGAAAGCGCCGGGCTCAGCCCCAACCCGACCACCACGACGGAGAGGATCAGACGAACCCTCCAGCAACCCATCGATGCGCGGCATCCAACCCCTGGCCGCCGGCGCTGCCACGCACCGCCTCTCGCCTTGCGGTCGTGCTGTTTTGGCCCGCGTTGCTCGCTTGGCATGAGCGCTCCCCCGATGTCATTGACAGTCCGTGCCGTAGCGTTTCTGTTGCCCTGGCCGCAACTGCTGGGGAATTGAATCAGGGCGCGGGGCTTGCGCGCAAGCGCCTTCGCGTCTTGGCGCCCGAGCACGTCCCGCTTCTAATGCTGCTTAGACGCGGTATTCTGTCCGGGCTACCGCGTCTATACGCTCATGGCCGCTGCGGAACCGCCCGATTCAACCGCGTCTAACAAGGGAGTGGTCCTCGACGAGCGTCGAGCGCAGCTGCTCGGCGGCTACCTGAGCTGGCTGAGGCGCGGCCGCTGGCTGCCCGCAGCCGCCAGGCGTACGGCCATCAGGTCCGCCGCTACGTCGCGTGGCTGGGGGATCGCTCGCCGGTCGACGGCGACCCGCTCGTGGACGGCGACGCGCGGGATTGGGCGGTGCGGGATTACAAGCGGCATCTGAAGGCCGTGGAGCGGTGGAAGCCGGCCTCGGTGAACCTCGCGCTCGCGGCCTTGGACTCGTTCTACACGCATCTCGGGCTCGCGCGGCCGGTCGTGCGCCGCGAGGAGCTGCCTGCGAGGGCGCCCAAAGCGTTGACCGAGGAGCACCAGCGGCGACTGCTGCGGATGGCCGAGCGGGCGTCGGCGCGAGACCGCGCGATCGTCGTGGTGCTGCTCTACACGGGGCTGCGGCTCGCGGAGCTCGTCGCCTTGGACGTCGACGACGTCAAGGTGTCGGCGCGCAAGGGGATCGTCGTTGTGCGCTCGGGCAAGGGGGACGCGTACCGGGAGGTGCCGCTCAACGCGCTCGTGCGCCAGGTTCTCGAGGAGTGGCGCGCCGAGCGCCAGGCACGGGCGGGCGAGGGCGAGCGGGCTCTGTTCGTCGGGCGCGGCGGGCGGCGGCTGTCGAAGCGCTCGGTCGATGATGTCGTCCGAGGCCTCGGCGAGGATGCCGGCGTGAAGCTCTCGGCTCATGCGCTGCGCCATACGTTCCTGACGCGCATGGTCCGGCAGGGCTCGGATCTGGTGCTCGTCGCTGAGCTCGCCGGCCATCGGCGGCTGGAAACAACCAGGCGCTATAGCCTGCCCTCCGACGCCGACCGGCTGCTGGCGGTCGAGCGGCTGCAGATCGACTACTAACGCTCGATGGCGACCCGGTTTCTCTCCGAGGTCGAGATCGCGCGGCTGGAGGGCTTTCCGGAGACGATCGAGGAGCGGGATGTTGGCCGCTATTTCCATCTGGACGGTGCGGACCTCGCGTTCGGGGTCGTCTGAGTAAAGACGGTAAAACGGCCAACAATTCATCCACTAACGCGTGTTAGAGGCAAGATACGATCATTCTCAGGGCTAGCGTCGCCCGTCGAAGGAGCGCTGTGGCGTCTTCGGTGCGCCTCGCGTACTGGTAGGTAGTCGCGAGGTCGCCGCGCGGGTGCCCCGTCTTGTCGTCGCTGCGTAGCCCGCTCGGGCAGCCCGCCCCGCGCCGTCGCGCGAGACAGCTCCTCCTGACTTCAAGCAGGCGCGCTCGAGTCGAGCCAAGGCGCGCGACGCCGGTGACCGCGCGTCTGTCTCTCGCGCGCGTACGGGACCGCGACCCGTGCTCCTGCGCGCTCCTGGTCGGCTTTGGGCCCGCCGATCAGCACGCTCAGCCCGCGTGCCGCGACAAGCTCTGAGCGTCGCGCGGCGGCGAGCCCGAGCACTTGGGCCGTTTCACTTCGAGGACGAAGTGGGAGCCCGTGATCTTGGACGGCTTGGCTCACCGGCCGCACGGCTGCCGGCGTGCGGCTGTACGTCCGGCGCTCGGCGTACCGTTGCGGACGGTGGAATGTCAGCGGAGCTGGCCGACGTTGCGGGGAGCATGGAGATGCGGGTGGTGCGGGATCACATGGCGTACAAGGTTCTAAGGACTCGCCGGTTGACGCCCTACCAGGCCCAGTACTTCTGCCATTCCGCGCAGCGCCGTCACGCGAGCGCCGACTACCGGCTCGGTGGTCAACCGCCACTGTGGCTGGCGAAGGTGATCTACAGGCTGATGGTGGCGTGGTTCGTGCTGGTGTCGTTGGTCGTGGCCGTGTTGCTGCTGGCGTTGCTCGCGCTCAGCGTGTGGCTGGCCGTGGTCATCTTCGCCGCCTGCTTCCCGGCCGCGTGACGCGTGCGGGTTCGGTCGCTGCTGCGAGGGGGGATATGCCGCGCAGGTGGAGCGGCCACGCGCACAAGGTTCGCGAGGATCCTGCCGATGGAGTGTCCATGGCGATCGTGATCGCGAGCGGTGCGGCAGCCGACAATCGGGGAGGATCGCTGTGAGCGTGCAGGAATTCCGAGATGACGATCAGGGCTATCTGCAGTGGATAGCGGCACATCAAGACAGCTACGTGATCAACATTCGCGCCGGCCTGAATCCCGCTGACGCCCGCCTGCACGACGCTTCATGCCGGACGATCGGCGGCGAGATCCCCCATGGCGCGGCGTGGACCGGACCGTACGTCAAGATCTGTGCTGAGAAACTGGGAGAGCTGGAGGAGTGGGCGATCCAGCATGCGGGCGGGCCGATCACGCTTTGCGGCACCTGCTACCCGTCCCGCGACCCGGCCGAGGTTAAACGTCTCAGCCGGATGGGCAGCCGTGTGCCGGAGGTATCACCGGGTCGCGACATCGCCGCCGCGGCCACCGGCCGGGAAGCCCAGGTCCGCGGCCCGTCGAGCGACCGGCCGCTTGTCGAGGCTTGGGCGAATGACTACGTCCGCTTCGAACATCGGCCTGCGTGGCAGGAGCAGTTGCGCGCGGAGCTCCGCGAGAGAGTCAACCGACTCGAACCCGCGCCCGGGGAGGTGCTGCACGCCACGTTCTTCGGCGCCAAGCACAGCGCCGCGGACGCCGAGAACCTGCTGCTCTACAACATCGGTTCGTTCCCGAAGGCAGCCAGATTCGGGCTGCGCTTCGAGCTCGGGGCAACCGGTCCTGACGCGCCGGACGGGAGCGTGTACCCGTACGGCTACCGCTATGAGCTGAGGCCGCGCGGAGACGGCTTCGCGTGCTGGCAGGAGCGTCGCACGCTGGCGTCCTTTGACTGGGTGCAGCTCGGCGCGTTCGCGGCCGAGAAGAAGCTCGAGCAGGTATGGCTGGCGCTCGCCCGAACCGACGTCGTCGTTGCCGCCACGGCACGCGCGCGTGGCGCGCTGTTCTCAGTGAGACTGGAGATCCGTCCGGCGCGCGGGCGCACCGCCGCGCCTGGAGCGCTCATCAAGGGGATCTTCGACGGCGTCATCTGCGCGTTCCAAGCACAAACGGACACCTCGAGCCTCTCCGAGCTCGCCGCGCGCGTCGCCAGCCATGTCGACGCAACGCCGGAGGAGATCGAGAAGCTGCTGGCCAGCGAGCACAAGGCGGTCCTCGGGACGGTCCCCCGGCTTCTTCACGCCCACGGCGCCGGCGTGCAGTGGGCGCCGGCCGACCAGGATTGCGTCGCGGGCGAGCTGACCGTGAGCGAGCCGACATCCTCGACCTGGGCGATCAAGGGAGAGATCGTCGAGCTGCAGGCTGGGGTCTCTCAGGCCCTCACCATGTCTCAGACCCAGGTCATCTCGTTGGATAGGGATCGCTTCGTCGGTGCGCTGCTCGGTCTCGCCGTCGGCGACGCTGTCGGGACGACCGTGGAGTTCATGTCGCCGGGCTCCTTCGAGCCGGTGAAGGACATGGTGGGCGGCGGCCCGTTCAAACTACCCGCCGGCGCGTGGACGGACGACACGTCAATGGCCCTTTGCCTCGCCGAGAGTCTGGTGGAGAAGTCTGGATTCGATCCGATCGACCAGCTCCAGAGATACGTGGCGTGGTATCGGACCGGTCACCTGTCGAGCACAGGGACGTTGGTCGACATCGGGAACGCGACCCGGACAGCGCTCCAACGTTTCGAGCGGACCGGCGAGGCATTCCCTGGCGATGCTCAGCCGGAGGCGGCCGGAAACGGAGCGCTGATGCGCCTGGCTCCGGTCGTACTCGCGTACGCCGACGAGCCCGCAACGGCCGTGGCGCTCGCGGCGGAGATGGCGCGCACAACTCATGGAGCTCCGCAGGCTGTTGACGCAAATCGTTACTTCGCGGCTTTGCTGGTCGGCGCTCTGCGTGGCGCTGACGTGCGCCAGTTGCTCTACGACGGCATCTACGAGCCAGCTCCTCGGTTGTGGGACGCCATGCCGCTCCACGCTGAGGTTCTCGAAGTCGCGAGAGGCTCATCTCTGGCCAAAGAGCCGCCAGCGATCCGAGGGCAGGGATATGTCGTGAGAGCGATGGAAGCCGCGCTATGGGCGCTTCGCTCGACCAGCACGTTCGAAGACGGCGTGCTCGCTGCAGTCAACCTCGGCGATGACGCCGACACGACAGCCGCGATCTTCGGTCAGCTCGCGGGAGCGCTCTACGGCGCAGCCGCCATCCCAGCCCGTTGGCGCGAGAGGCTCGTGATGGGAGACCTCATCGAAGGCCTTGCGGACGGGCTCTATCGGCTAGCCACCGAGGGACGGAAGCCGAGCCCGCGAACCGGTAAGCCGGCGCCGGCCAGCCACGGCAAGCAGTCTCGTCCAGCACTCATGCCCACGCCACCGCCGGGCGACAGCTTCTGGGTCGTGCCACACCGCGTGCTGGCGGGCCCTTACCCCGGAGCCGCCGACAAGCGGGAGGCAGCCGCGAAACTCAAGGCATTCCTTGCCACCGGCGTTACGTGCTTCATCGACCTCACCGAAGACGGCGACGGGCCGCCGTTGCTGCCGTTGCACCCATACGAGCAATTGCTCGCGAAGCTCGCAAGCCAGCAAGGGATACGCGTTGTGCACCTGCGCATGCCGATCCGCGATAACTCAATCCCGAGCTCTTGGCAGATGCGCGCAATCCTTGGAGCGATCCGCGAAGCGGTCAGCGAGCATGAGCTGGTGTATGTGCATTGCTGGGGTGGAGTCGGCCGCACCGGGACCGTTATAGCCTGCCTGCTCGTCGAGGACGGCCTCAGCCCGGCAGACGCGCTGCAGCGACTCAAAGAGCTGAGGAGCGGCACGACAAAAGCGCATCGAACGGCCCCCGAGACCAAGGGACAACGCGCGTTTGTCGCCGACTGGCGTCCCGCGGGCGGGACGCCAGTTCTCGAAGGTACGACGGGACGGGAGGTACGTCGATGAAGTACCGATGGCAGCAAGCCCAAGGCACATTGAGTGACGGAAGTCCGGCGCAGATGATCTCGCTGGACTTCGAGGAGGGGGATACACATCATCATCTCACAGGCCAACGGCTTCAACTCCCCACCTCACTTCGTAGTCCAGACGCAGGAGCAGTGGGAGAAGGAACAGAAACCGGAGGAACGCCGATGAAGTTCAGGTACATGCATGCGTCAACCCAACTGAACGGAACGCCTGTTCAGATGATCGCGTTCGACTTCGAGGACGGGTCGGAGATCATGATCACACAGGAGAAGGACTTCACCAACGAACCGCACGTCGAAGTCACACGGAAAGCGAAGGAACACGATGACGCAGAGTGACCGCAGTTCAAACCTGGAGACAGGGAGAGGGCGGCTATCGATGAGCATCGAGCAGTTCCGCGACGCCGATCAACAGCCACCTGAACTGCATCGACGTGAACCGGCGCGGGTACGTGCTGAACATTCAGCGCAGTTTGAGCCCGAACAACGCCCGTATCCACCACGCCAACTGCCGGACGATCACCGGCACGCCGCCAGCGGCGATTGGACCGGCGCCTACATCAAGCTTTGCTCCACCGATCTCGAGCAACTCGATGCCTCTGGGCGATCAGTCGACTCGCACGACCATCGCTCGACTGCGGTATTTGCCAGCCACCAAAAGCACCAGAAGACTCCCCCCGGCGCTTGACGGCCCTCTGCGTGGGTAGGTGTCCCCAGCCGCAAGTGGGGTCGCTCCCGCTTCGCGATCCGGAAGCGACAGGGCGGCGGCAAGCGAGAGTCGCTGATCGCGGGTGGGCGCTCGGGCGATTTCGCTCTCAAGACGATGTTCGCGGCCCGCGGAGGTTCCAGCGGTGGCTTCCTCTAAAGATGCTTAGTGGAAGTACATCCCGTCTAGCCTTCCACTAACGTGTGCGACGACCGGGTCCCAGACCGGGAGATTCGCTTCCACTAACAGGAGGGACCGTGCCGAACGCGGGATCGCACGAGGATGTGAGCGTCGACGCGGTGCTCGCCGCCTACGAGAGCTGGTTGAAGAGCCAGCCGCTGGCCGCCCGGTCCCGCGAGGCGTACCTGGCGCAGGTCCGGGAGTTCGTGACGTGGCTGGCGGGCTCGGAGCATGGTTGGCAGGCTCTGGCTGATCCGCATGTGCGTGATTGGGCGGTCCGTGATTACAAGCGGTACGCGAAGACGACGAAGCGGTGGGCGCCGGCGTCGGTGAACCAGGCGCTCGCGGCGATCGACAACTTCTACCGCTCGCGTGGTGCGGGGCGACCCGAGGTCGCGCGGGAGGAGCTCGCGCAGACCGCACCGCGCGCGCTTAGCGAGGGTGAGCAGCGCGCGTTCCTGCGGTTCGTCGAGGCTGACCCGTCGGCTCGTGACCGGGCGATCGCGACGGTGTTCTTATACGCCGGGCTGCGTCTGTCGGAGCTCGGCGCGCTGGACATGGCCGACATCGCGGTATCGGCGCGGCGCGGCCGGGTCACGATCCGGGAGGGGAAGGGCGACGCGTACCGCGAGGTGCCGCTGAACAGCCCGTGCCGCAACGCTCTGGACGAGTGGGTCGCGGCCCGGGCAGACCAGCTCGCCGCGCTCGCCGAGGGCCGCGGCGGGAGCGGAGCGACGGCGCCTGAGCCGTCCGCGTTGTGGCTGTCGCGATCGGGGACGCGGATGAGCACCCGTGCGATCGACCTCGTGATCCGTCGTCTGGCGGCTGACGCTGGCCTTGATCTTTCTGCCCACATCCTGCGGCATACGTGCGTGACGAACTTGGTTCGCTCGGGCGCGGATGTGGTGCTGATCGCCGAGATCGCCGGGCACCGGAGGTTGGACACGACCCGCCGTTACAGCCTGCCATCGCAGGCCGACAAGGACGCCGCCCTCGAAGCCGTTGTCATTGAGACATGACGGCTTGACGTCTGACAGCAGGGGTCTGACGGGCGTGTCCAGCGGTCCAAGCGGCGGCCTGCCGATAGAGGAGCTCGCGCGCTTGTCGAGCTGGCCAGGCGAGGTCGCCCGCAGCGACCTTGCTGCCTACTTCATGTTGTCGTTGGAGGACTTGCGCTGGCTTCGCTCCCACCGCGGCGCTGGCGAGCGGATCGGCCTGGCCGTCCAGCTGGCCGTGCTGCGGTTCCTGGGATTCGTCCCTGCTGAGCTCTCGGATGCGCCGCGTGAGGTCGCTCGGCATGTAGGCGAGCAGATCGGCGTGGCCGCGGCGACGTTCACGCGCTACGCGCGGGAGGTTGACGCCCGAACCCGCCGCCGTCACGTCGCCGATGTGATCGAGCACGCCGGCTGGCGAACATGCGGGCCGTCGGACTGGAGCGCGCTCGGGGGGTGGCTGACCGCGCGGGCGCTCGAGCACGACACGCCCAGCATCCTGTTCGGGCAGGCCCTTGACCAGCTGCGGGCCGAGCGGATCGTACGGCCCGGCCTGGACCGGCTGATGCGAACGGTGTCGACGGCCAGAGCCGACGCCCGCAAGGAGATCCGCCGGCGGATGGACCCCGAGCTCACGCCCGAGCGCTGCGACGAGCTCGACGAGCTGCTCGTCAACGACCCGACGTTGGGTATGGCTCGGCTGGTGTGGCTGGGCGCCGGCGCGACGTCGGCTTCGAGCGACGCGGCAAAGACCGAGGTCGCCAAGCTCGCCTACCTCGAGGCTCTCGGCGCGGACCGCCTCGATCTGAGCGCGATCCCACCCGAGCGGCTGCGGCAGCTCGCGATCGTCGCGAGGCGCTCGACGCCGCGGGCGCTGCGCCTGATGGACCCTGAGCGTCGTCACCCGATTCTGCTCGCCGCGCTGGCGGCGGCGCACACCGAGATCGTCGACGAGACGGTCCGGGTGTTCGACATGATGCTCAGCGCGACCGACGGCAACGCCCGCGACCAGGTCGCCAAGCGCCAGCTCGACGCGCTCCACGCCAACCTCGAGCGGCTCGAGCTGTTGGACGAGATCCTCGATGTTGTTCTCGACCCCGACCTCGACGACACCGCGGTCGGCGGCGCGGTGCGCGGCCTGGGCCCCGAAAGACTGGCGAACGCGGTCCGCAGCCCGGAGGAGCGCCCACCCCGTGACGGCGGGCATCTGGAGCTGATGGAGGCCCGTTTCTCTCACGTCAGGTCGTTCGCTCCGCAGATCCTCGGAGCGCTGACGTTCGCCGCGAGCGTCGCCCCCAGCGAGATCCTGGGCGCTGTCCAGCTGCTCCAGAGGATGAACGTGGAGGGCCGCCGTCATGTCCCCGACGACGCGTCGCTCGGGTTCGTTGCGGCGCGCTGGCGCCCCTACCTCGACGCCGCCCGCGATGCCTGGAACGAGAACCTGTTCAAGCACTATTGGGAGCTGTGTGTGCTGCTCGCTCTCCAAGGCGCTCTGCGCTCCGGCGAGATCTGGGTGAAAGGCTCCCGCCGCTACGCCAACCCGGCTTCCTACTTGATCCCACCCGAGGTGTGGGAGCGCGACCGGACCGATCTGCTGAAGCTGACCGGCAAGCCCGCCAAGTTCGCCGAGCGCCTGGCTGAGATCGAGGCGGAGATGGCCCGCTACCTCGACGAGCTCGAGGTGTTGCTCGATGACCCGGACGGGCCGGTCTGGCTTGATGACGCCGGCGAGCTGCACCTGCGCCCGCTCGCCGCCGAGGTCATCGATCCGGCGGTCGTCGTTGAGCGCGACGGCGTCCTGGCTCGGCTCCCGATCGTGCCGTTGACAGAGCTGCTGATCGAGACCGACGGGGAAATCCACTGGTCGCGTCATCTCACCCACGCCGGCGACGGGAGCCCCCGCCATCCGCCGCTTGAGCATCAGCGCAACCTGTACGCCGCGATCCTTGCGCAGGCGTGCAACTTCGGCAGCACCCGGATGGCCGAGCTGACCGGGATCTCCGCCGACACGATCGACTGGACCACCCAGTGGTACCTCCGCGAAGAGACGCTCAGGGCCGCGAACACCGACATCGTCAACGCCCATTACCGCCACCCGGTCGCTCAACTCCTCGGCGACGGCACCCTGTCCTCCTCCGACGGCTGCGGCTCCCGACGCGCGGGAAATCGCTGACGGGACGGGCGCTGTCGCGCTACTTCGTGCATGAGGGACTGACGAGCTACACCCACGTCTCCGACCAGCACTCGACGTTCGGGACGCAGATCATCGTCTCCACCGAGCGCGACGCGACGTTCACGCTCGATGAGATCCTCGGCAACACGACCGAGCTGCCGCTGCTCGAGCACACCACCGACAGCCACGGCCAGACCCTCGCCACGTTCGCGATGTTCGACCTCGTCGACAAGCGGCTCTCCCCGCGGATCGCGAAGCTCACCGAGAAACAGCTCTACCGGCCCCGCCCCGCCAGCCACTACAAACAATGGCCGCGCGCGGGCCCGCTCCTGCGACACCACGCGCAGATCGACGCGATCGACGCGCAATGGGACGATCTGCTGCGGATCGGCGCGTCGCTCAAACAGGGCTACGTCTCCGCGGCGCTGCTGATTGCCAGGCTCCAAGCCGGCTCGCGTCAGCACCCACTCGCCAAGGCGATGCTGGAGTACGGGAAGCTGCTACGGACGCTTCACGCGCTGCGCTGGTTCACCGACGAGGCGTTCCGCCGGCGGATCGGCCAACAGCTGAACCGTGGCGAAGCGCTCAACGACCTCCGCCGCTTCATCTTCTTCGCCAACCGCGGGACCGTCCGCTACTCAGGTCACGAAGACCAGACGACCCAGGCGCACTGCCACACCCTCGTCGTCAACCTCTGCATCCTCTCGACCACCGGCTACCTGCAAGACGCGATCGACGCTCAACGCGCCGACGGGCACGCCGTCAGCAGCGAAGCGATCGCCAACCTCAGCCCCGCCCAGTTTGAAACGATCAACCCCTACGGCACCCTCACGTTCGACATCCCAGGCGTCCTCGAACGCCCCCGAAGACCACCAGCCGCCCCTAACGCGCATTAGTGGATGAATTGTTGGCCGTTTTACCGTCTTTACTCAGACGACCCCGTTCGTGCGCCGGCAGCACAGCGCGGCCGGCCTCGATGACGGCGCGACCGTGCACACCGTGCGACACACGTTCGCGACGACGCTCGTGCGCGGCGGCACCGACCTCGTGATCGTCGCCGAGCTCCTCGGCCACGCGCGCCTCGAAACTACCCGGATCTACACCCGACCGAGCGCAGAAGACCGCACACGAGCCCTCGACCTGCTCCTCACCGACGAATAGCGGCGCCCAGCGGTCCTATTGCACGTTTTGGGTTTATGTTTATGTGGACCGTACCCCTACCAGTACCAGCACCCCCACGAGAAAAGTATCCTGGTCCGCTTGCGGCATCCCCGCCAGACCGTCGGGAGGGATCAGACCGCTACGCTGTCGCGTTCCGCAGCCTCCCGCTCGCTTCCGGAGCCGTGCCAGCTCGCGCTCTTTGAGGAGCGCGGGTGATGCTGCTGCTCGCGTGGTGGCCCATATTTAGGTTGGTGCTGAGACCCGCTCGCTAACAGTTCTCGCACGCCGAGCAGAAGTACAACCGTGGATACGAGCCCAACCACCGCTACTCGTGCGGCCGGCCGGATCCTTGTCAGAGCACGTAGTGCCGGAAGCCGGCTGATTCTTGACCACACGCCCAGTTCGTGAATACGAAGGAGCGTGTAGGACGCGAGGCCGCTTCCCAACATCAGAAGCACCACAGCCCAAAACGCACGCGTTGTGCCGCGGCCAGCAAAGCCTACGTTCGCATTGAACACGGCGGCGACAAGGCCAGGCACCAGAACGGCGGCGCCCACGCGCGTTACGACGCGCTGGAACCTCTCCGTTTCGGCGCTCTGCCGTTGAGTGAGGACGATCTGCTGGCTGGCGATGAGTCCTGACAGACCAGCCCCGGCGTCGCGGGCCTCCTGGGCCGGGTTCACGGTCGCGCGCGCCATATTCGGCACAAATATCGCTCCGCGCCGGTGTGACTTGCAAGTTGGATCCGAGGTTTGCGACGAAAGACGCTCCACTCTTGCTAGAAGAGCTGGATATTCGCGCAGCGCTGAGTAATCGCCGGCGGAGACTACGTCGTCCGACAAGGCATTTCGAACGGACTGCTCGATGGATCTAATTCTGCGGCGAAGAACCCGTACTAGCATCCACTCCAGCCCGCTCGCCAAATTCGTCCAGCGATCAGGCTCACGACTCCTGAGGTCACCGGCGACTTGTTCCATGACCAGTGCCAGGAGATCGTTCGGAACGTCTTCCTTCGTTGCGACTACGACGACGGGAGGCGGGCCAATCAGAAAGAGGACTCTCAGCTCGTAGACCTCCTCGCTGTCGACATCAAGCGCCGGAAGCCACAGATGGGCTGAAGAGTCGAGTGCAGGGTCGCCGAGGCTGCCGAGAGCGTTCTGCAGGTCCTTGGCATCGCACCAAACGAATGGAACGGCGCCGGGCGTCGGAGTTGCGTCTCGATCAGCAGGACTGTCGAGCAGCAGCTTGAGCTGCTTTGTCGCGATGTCGTAATTGGCTAGCCAACGCACGAGCCTCGCAAGGAAGGCTCGCGTATTGCTCGGTCGGAAGACCGTTGGGCGCGGCGGCTGCTCGCTTGCGAGAGGGCTGTCGCAAAAAGGACCTTTCCACGACGGCCGCCGTGAGACGCGCCACCCGCGTCTCAAAACCCGTCACGACCCGTCTCATAACCGTGTGCGTCGCGACCTGTAGCCGTCCGGGAGTAATGAGACGATGCTCGGCATGGACCGACCAGGCGATACGACGCGAGCGGCGAACGAGCTGGTCGGCTACGCGCGCGTGTCCACCGATGAGCAGAACCTCGCGCTGCAGTTGGACGCGCTGCACCAGGCCGGATGTGCGCGCGTGCACAAGGATGTCGGCTCGGGCTCGCTGAAGCACCGCCCTCAGCTGGACGCATGCCTGGACTACCTGCGTACCGGCGACACGCTCGTGGTCTGGCGCCTCGATCGCCTCGGCCGCGGCCTCAAGCACCTGATCGAAGCGATCGAGCAACTGCACGCCCGCGAGATCGGCTTCCGCTCACTCACCGAGGCGATCGATACGACCACCAACGCCGGGATGCTGCAGTTCCACATCTTCGGCGCGCTGGCGGAGTTCGAGAGGCAGATCATCCGCGAGCGCACCCGCGCGGGACTTGCCGCCGCGCGCGCACGTGGCAGGCTCGGCGGCCGCCCCGCGCTCCTCACACCCGAGAAGCTCGACGCTGCCCGCCTGATGCGTCAGGAGAAGCGCACGATGCCCGAGATCGCCAGGACGCTAGGCGTCAGCCGTGCGACGCTTTATCGGCACCTCACGCGCGGCGAGGACGAGACCGAGCAGGCTGCATGAGGTGTAGAAGCATCGGCGACCGAGATCGGACCTAGCGCAAAACGTGCCTCTTTTCCGCTCCCGTAAGACGAATGGTGTGCGCGAGAGCTTGGCAGGCGGAGGAGCTGATAAGCCTAGGCGCTATCTGGTGCTCGGTTCCGAGCGGCACGGCAGGGCTGTGACCGCGTACGCGTGGGATAAGGCGCCCACTGACCTTAACGTCGCCGATTTCGATGTTGTGATTCTGAACTTCGCCGCCTTCGAGGACCGGGCCCTGGCTGAGGGACTCCCACTCGATCGGTTGCCTGACCGCCGCACCATGGCTCGCGCGGTGTTTGCGCCCGAAACCGAGGTAATTGCAATCGGCGATCCCAGCACCACAATCGGTGTGAGCCCGCAGACAGGAAGTCTTCACAACTTGTACGAGGCGCAGAGGCGAAGCGACTACTGGCTACCGTGCTGGATCGGCGTCGAGCCAAACGCAGGCGTTGCTTATGACGTCCTGTCTGAGGAATGGCAGTTCTACTTCGAGCACGTGCGATCGTGGAGCTGGATCGCGACAGGCGAGACCGGTCCGGCCTATCAGGACATGCGGACATACCTTGAGCCGATAGCGCGCGACGCGACGCATGTTTTCTTCGCTCCGGAGGCTCTGGCCCAAACGCGCTCGGGTGACGCAATCGGTCTGGTGATTCGGATCGCGGCTGTCAAGGTGTATTGGCATAACCCAGCTTGGTCGCCAGTCGCAACGGCGGGAGGTATCGCCGAGGCGCAGGATGTCGTCGCAGTCGCCAGCCCGGTGTTCTGGCTCCCATCTCCTGATCAGCTGTCTATAGCTGAGGCGATTGACCTCATTCTCCGCCAACGATTTGGTCTACAGCAGAAGGCTCGGACTCCGGACTGGGCACGCCGGTATCGGCTGCCAGCAGAGGTCTCGTTGCTGGCGGAGATCGCCAAGCTGGAGAGCGAGCGACATGAACTCGAGTACCGCATCCTCGATGCCCGTCAACGCGCCGCCGAAGCCGCCGCTCCCGCAGGGCTGCTGTACGAGAAGGGAAAGGAGGTGCTCGAGCCGGTCGTGCGAACAACGCTGCGCACCCTTGGTGCCCGGGTCGAGGAACCGGCACACGCGGGTATCGAAGACGGGCTCGTCTTCTACGGCGATCACGCCGCGGTATTGGAGGTCAAGGGCACGCGGGGACAGGTCACTCAGGACAACGTGCGCCAGGTGGTGCAATGGGCAACCGACGCACGGCTCCGCGACGGAGTCGCGTACAAGGCGCTGATCATTGGGAACCCCTTCTGCGAGATGCCACTGCACGAGCGCGGAGCGCCGCTGGCGCCCAACGCGACCCAATACGCCGAGAACGGCGATGTCGGTCTCGTCACGACGGCACAGCTCTACGAGGCGCTACGTCGACACCAAAACAAGGACTTTGATCAAGCAGTGTTCTGGGAGACAGTGTTCGCCGCGCGCGGCGTCGCCGCGCTCCCAAAGCCGCCGGCCTGACCAGCTCAGGCTGTTGTCCGCGAACGACCGTGCTGAGACACGACGCGTCGACCCCTCAGCACCGCTTACCTTGGCGTGACTTTTCGTTCCGTTATTCCCCACGGGCCGAGCCGCGCGCGAGCCGGGAGCGGCGCCCGCAGCTGCGGGTAGCCCCTGGGGTTCCGACCGGATTCGAGCTCGACGTCGAAACGATGGGCGCTGCGGACCAAGACGATCGTCCGAGCGACTCGCGAGACTCCGCTCGTGAACTTTGTGCTTCCGATCCTCGCCGGCATCGCCGGCGTTGTGATCGGAGCGTTCCTATCGCGCCGGAACGCTCGCCGGGATCACGCAGACAAGCTGCTTGCAGATGCTCTAAACGATCTTGTAGCAGCAATCGCCGAGGTTGCCAACGGTGACAGCAGCGCCCAGCGACGATACGCAGCAGCAACCTCACGTATCGCACTGCATGGATCGCCGGAGCTCGTGGATGCGTTCCACGCCTTCCAACTCGACGCTAATACGGGCACTGAGGACGGGCGCCATCGGTTGATTGAAGCCGTCCAAGCAGCCCGCCACGAGTTGGGACGGAGGGCGCTTGACGAAGCGATAGCCGCAGTCATGCTTTTCGGGCCAGATGGACCGCGAGATTCCGGCAGGACCGTTCGACCGAAGCGCAACGCTTGACCGATGCCGACGCAGCTTTGCAAAGCACACTTAGGACCCAGCGGTGGCGTCTCGCGCTAGGTCTACGCTCCAAAGCATGTCGAAGGGTGCGTGGATCGCCGGAGGCATAGGCGCGACGCTCGCTGTCGCCACCATCGCAGCGATCTTGATCCTCAAGGGCTTCCACCCGAGCGGGGCGATTACGCTCGGGGACGCGATCGTGGGCATCGGCACCCTAGCGCTCGCGGCCTTCACCGCGACGCTCGCGGACTACACGAAAAAGCTCGCCGACGAGACGAGGTCCGAGATCGCTCTGTCCCGGCGCGAGATCGAAGAAAGCCACAGACCGGTGGTGATGCCGGTACTCAGCGACGAATGGTTCCCGGCCATTCGGCGCGGTGAGGGCTTGGCGGACGCCCCGAAGCTCGAACTTCCGCTCTTGAACGTCGGGACTGGCCCCGCTCTCGACGTTTACGTCGAGGTCATCGGCAGGAACCGCGTCGGGGGGTTCAGCGAGGCTTGGGGTGACTCTGCCTACGTGGGAACGCTCGTAGTGCTGGCCGTCGGTCAGCCGGAAAACATCCTGGTCGAGATGCCGACCAACGTCGGGGACGTCCCGGGCTTCGACCTCACGATCAGGTACAAGGACGTCGCGGGGACAGGCTGGATGACGACTGCCGAGTTTCGGCGATCGAAAGACGGCGAGAGCCTTTACATCAAGCCCCTGACTGGCCCCGATCCGGACGCGCCGCCCGCGAATCAAGTCTGATCCGTATGTGATCCCCGGTGCCGTCCTGAGTCAAACACCCCCCGATCGGCATCCAACCCGAACGGCGACCGGCGCGCCGCCAGTTTGCCGCGAACCGGCCCCCGCCTACGCGACCCAGCGGGCGTCGGCGAGTTCGTCGCGGTAGGTGCCGGTCGCTAGGTACGTCCGTAGGCGACGGTGAGCGGCGAGGGGGCGGATCTTGGCGGTTGCCTCGCCCGGCGTTTTGGCCTCGGTTGCGAACACTTCGCGGTAGCCGGGCTCGTCGGGGGCTCGATCGGGGTCGATCGCGAACACGAGATAGCCGCGGCGGGCAGCGCGGCGCTCGTTGGCCTGCTGTAGGCGGATGCGCTCCTCGTCGAGCTCTTGGGCCCAGGCGGCGAGGTCCATTTGGGTGCCTTGGTCTGAAGTCATCGAGCCTGCCACGGTCGCGTGCATATTGACGATACGCCCAGACGGCGTAGGTCTGATCCCGGCTTCGCTGCGTCAGCTACCCGGTGGCGCTGGCGTCCAAGAACCGACGCAGGGCCTCGACGGTCTGGGGTCAGGGGATTGTTGGTGCAGAAGACCGGTCTAAGCGCTCGCCAGTTCGGCGAGGTCTAGCGTCTTCAGGGGCCGGTACTCGCCGGCGGGTGCGCTCGGCCAGTGGCTGGCGCGCGAGCCAGCCTCATACCGATCCAGCAACTCGGACAGCTCCACCGTCGCCGGCAAGGCCCCTATTTTGTCGCGGCGGCAGGAGCGCCCAAACCGGTCCGCCAGGAGCCGATTAGCAGCGGCCCGGCCGCCGTGGGCCGCGACTAACGGCTGTTGGTCGCGGCTCACGGAGGAAGCGCGCTTTCCGCGCAAGGGAGGTGCGTTGAGCGAGCGCAGCGAAGTACCTCGGCGAGGCAAGAGCGGGTCTCTGTTACCCGCGAGCGTGAGGTCGCGGGCTGCGACGAGACGCACCTGTGGGAAGAGCGGGCTCTTGTCCGTCGCGGGTGTCGCCGGGCGGTGTCGGCCGGTTCAGGCGTAGACGATTGTGAACGTGGCGGAGCGGGGCTCGGAGGTCGGGCCTGTGCCCGCGCGGGCGGTGATCGTGGCGCGATAGGACGCCGGTGTCAGCGCCTTGCGCCCGATCCGCCCGCTGAAGGAGATCGTGTTCAGGCCGGTCTTGGATTTGCGAGTCAGCGTGCCGACCCGGGTGGTCATCGTGCAGCGCTTCTTCTTGGCGTTCGCCCTGGTCTGCGCGACGCATTTGTTGCCGACGACGCGTCCTGGCGTGTGGCGCTCGATCACGATCGTCGCGGCGCTCGCGCGAGAGAGCGTGTAGAGGAACTTGCTGCCGTGCGGGACCTTCGGCTTGCGAGGCTTCGCCGCCGCCGATGCGCGAGCGTTGATCGCGGTCGGACGCGGGCCGACCGTGAAGCGGGTGTTGGTCAGCTTGAACGCAGTGATCGACGGCGCGGTGACCGTAAACGTCGCGGTGACGGTCTGATCAGAGCTGAGCGTCACGGCGCACGAGCCGGTGCCGGTGCAGCCGCCGCCCGACCAGCCGCTGAACGCCGAGCCGAATGCCGGGGTCGATGTCACGGTGACGAGCGTTTCGGTGGGGTACCTTGCCGAGCAGGTGCCGGGGCAGTTGATCGCGGTGCCGGCGACCGTGCCGCTGCCGCTGCCGGCACGCGACACGGTCAGGGTGTGGGTGGTCGGCACGAAGATCGCGGTCACGGTCTGATCGGAGCTGATCAGCACCGTGCACGGTCCGGTGCCGATGCAGCCGCCACCCGACCAGCCCGCGAACGCCGATTCCGAGTCGGGGGTTGCGGTCAGCGTGACTGTCGTGTTTGGGTCGAACCGAGCCTCGCATCCGGTGTCGCAGTCGATGCCCGCGGGGGCGCTCGTGACCGTGCCGCTGCCGGCTAGCTCCTCGGCCGTCACCGTCAGCAGAGGGCGTGGCGCGGCGCCGTATTCGTATGCGCCGATATCGGGCGTTGAATCGCGTAGGGCTCCGTCGAAGTCATCGAGCGGAGCGCCGGTCGTGGTGCCGGTGTTGATCGCGGGGCTCCCGGCCGTGAGGTGGTAGTCGCCGCCCGGTTCGTCGGCGAACAGGGGGTCGCCGTTGATGTTGCCGTTGCTGCCGGCCCAGTCCGGGCCGCTGATCAGCGAGTTCATTACAAGATCCGGGGGTGGACTGAACACGGGCGGCCCGGGGGTCACATTGATGGGGTTATTGCCCGACGGTTCGTAGAGGATCGAGTTGATGACGCTGACGTCGGTGATCTGGTTGCCGCTCGCGCCCGGCCCGTTCGGGACCGAGGTGTAGAGAGACCCCGGCTGGTCGTCGACAAGGGTGTCGTTCTCGATCGTGACCCCAGAGACGAGACTGGGCGGCGAGGTGGTGCGGTCGCTTGCCTCCAGATAGATGCCGGAGACCTGCGTGGTGTTGGCGCGGATGACGTTGTTGATGATCTGCGTGTTCGAGATCACATTGCCAGAGCCTGCGCCGGCTCCGTCGAGACAGATCGCGCCCGAGATCGTGTTGTCCTCGATCAGCGTCTGGTCGATCGTTCCGTTCACCGCGACTGTGTCGAGGCAGATGCCGTTGTCGCCGGTGATCGTGTTCCCGATGATCTGCGTCCCGGTGATGCCTGACGAGTTGCCTGCCAAGCCCAGCTCGATCGGGATCTCGTCGTCGTTGAACGTGTTGTCCAAGATTGAGACACCGTCCGCTGTTGCGCCTGCGTTGGTCTCCAGCAGGCCGACGGCGTCGTCGCCGTAGTTCGTGAACGTGTTCCGCGCGATCGTGATCCCGGTCATGCGCGTGTTCGATCCGCCGATCAGTCCGCCATTGTAGGTTCCGACGTACACCGCTTTGGTTTGCGGGTCGTTCGACCCGTTGGGAAGGGAGGGGATTCCGGTGTTGTCGAACACGTCATCCACGATCTGCACGTTCGCGATCAGCGACGGACCGGGCGGATAGGGCGGAGCCGCCAGATACCGTCCGGGCCACACGACCACCGCCGTGATGCGCCCGCTGGAACTGCGCCTCCCATCCAGGTCGGTGAACCGCAGCCAGCGAACGGTGACCTCCGATGCCTGTACGTACAACAGATCCATCTGCGACGCCGAGGTATCCCGTCCGTCGAGGGTGACTCTTGCCGGCGACCCGTCCGGAGCGACCCCCTCGAGCACGACGTGGTCGCGGTTGATCGGCGGCAGCTCCGAGGTGACCTCGATCGTCTGGCCGTTCAGAGCGGCGCTGAACATGATGTAAACGGTCGCTGAGCCGCCGGTGTTGTCGGCCGCCGTCAGCGCCTCCCGCAGCGAGATTCCATCCGTGCCTGGGTTCGCATTCAGCGCCGCCACAGAGGACACGTCGCCGTTCACGACGTCGGCCGTCGTGCTCACGACGACAACATTGCTCGACACCGCGGGAGGCGCCGGAGCGGGTGCAGCCGCCAGCCGCGCGGAAAGCCTGCCAGATCCCCTCGCCGATGCACCCGGCGACACCACGCCAAGCATCGAGAAGCCCAGCCCGACGCTGATCATCGCGGCAACGACGGTCAGGCGAAGGAGCGCAGGGCCCAGTCCCAGGCGGTAAGGCATCAGCAGGAATCATCATCTGCAACCCCGGCTCGCGCATCCGTAGACGCACGCGCACCCATATCGGCAATTCCTTCAGCTCAGGGTCCGCAAGACTCCACCCGCCCCCTCGAGCAGCTTCCGGCCATCCGCGATCAGAACGCTCGCCAGCCCGTCGAGATGCCCGCGCTGATGGCTAGCAGAATCACCCCGAACCTACGCGGACTTTCCCCGGCTTACAACCGGAAGTGCTCGCTCAAGTGTCGTCGAAAGCGGGGCAAGTCGATCAACGCCGAAGCTGAGCACCGCGCAACACCGAAGCAGGTCTCAGCGGCGGAAACTAAGGGTCCTGGGGAGTTGGAAGGGCTAGGGTCCGAAGCGGGCGGTGACGGATGTGGCGCTGTTGATGCTGATCGTGCAGCGGGCTTTGCCCGAGCATGCGCCGGTCCAGCCGAGGAAACGTGAACGGGGGTCTGGCTTTGCGGTCAGGGTGACGGTGGTACCGGGTTCAAACTGGGCGTCGCAGGTCGTTTCGCAGCTGATGCCCGCCGGGCTGCTGGTGACAGTGCCGCTGCCGCCGAGTTGCTCGAGGGTCACTGCGAGCAGCGGGCGTGGTAGCGCGCCGTACTCGTAGGCGCCGATGTCGGGCGGCGAGCGGCGCGCAGCTCCGAGGATGTCGTAGGCGGGGGCGCCGATCGTGGTGCCGGCGTTGATCGCGGGGCTGCCGGCGGCGAGCTGATAGTCGCCGGCGGGCTCGTTGACGAAGTCGGGGTTGGCGTTGATGTTGCCGTTGGCGCCGGCCCAGCCGGGGCCGCTGATCAGCGAGTTCATAACCACGTCAGGTGGTTGCAAGGCGATGAGCCCGTTGTCGGTCACGCCGGTGCCGATCGGCGTCCCGTTCGGCTCCCACATGATCGTGTTGCGGATCGTCACGCCGTTAATCGTGTTGCCGGTCACGCCGTGCGCGTTCGGTATCTCCGTGAGCAGATTCCCGGCGGCGGCGTCGACGAGCGTGTCGTTCTCGATCGTGACGCCCATGACCTTGCTGGGGGAGGACGTCGTGAGGTCGCCGCCCTCGATGTAGATCGCGTCGTTGTTGCCGCCGAGGAAGACGTCGTTGACGATCTGCGTGTTCGAGACGACGTTGCCGCCGGGGGCTACAGGTCCGGGCTGGTCGACGTCGGCTGTAAGGTTGATCAGGCTCGCGTTGCCGGCGGCGATCGCGATCGTGTTGTCAGCGATCAGCGTGCCGTCGATTACCGCGTTTGTCCCGGCGTTGTGGTTGCCGAGGGCGATGCCGACGGTGCCGGTGATCGAGCTCGTGATCGTGTTGCCGATGACCTGATTGCCGGTTATGCGCTCCGAGCCCTGTCCCTCCGAGGCGCTCATCTCGATCGGGTATGCGTCCTGGTAGAACCTGTTGTCCGCGATCGTGACACTGCTGATCGTCGCCCCGCGCGCAGCAGCTCCCAGACCGACGGTATCGCCATCGGTCACGTAGTTCAGGAAAGTGTTCCTTGCGATCGTGACGGCGCTGATGTGCGTGATGCTGTGCGTGTTCGTTGCGATTGGGCCGGGTCCGACGAGCAGCCCGCTCGCGATCGGCCCGCCCGCCGGGGAGGTAAACCCACTGTTGTCGAAGACGTCGTCCTCGATCCGGATGTCGGCCACCGTCGCGGGGCTGAGCGAGCTTCGCTGGGCGCCGTCCCAACCCGGACCGACGAGCACCCCCGCCGCCCCACCACCCGAGTCGTTGGGATTCACGCCGGTGAACCTCAGCCAGCGAACGGTGACCTCAGACGCGTGAACGACCAGCAGCGATTCCCCGCCGGGCGGCGTCGGCCTCTGGCGTTCCTCCCGTCCGTCGAGCGTGACCCTCGCCGGCGCCCCGTTCGGCGCGACCCCCTCAAGCACAATATGGTCGCGGTGGATCGGCGGCAGCTCCGAGCGGACCTCGATCGTCTTGCCGTTCAGGGCGGCGCTGAACATGATGTACACGGTCGCCGAGCCGCCGGTTCGATCAGCAGCCAACAGCGCCTCGCGCAACGAGATCCCATCCCGACCCGGTTTCCGGTTCAGCGCGGCGATCGAAGACGTATCACCGTTCACAACATCGGCCGTGGTCGCCACGACGACCATGCTGCGCGACACCGGCGCAGCGTGCGAACCAGCAGCGCGCGCCGAGAAACCCGCTGCGCAGATCACGGCGAGCACGGCAGCGACGATAGCCGCGATCTTCACCGAGACCTTTACACCGCCCGCGAGCATGTTCGAACTTCAAACACAGCACCCTAGTCTCGCGCTCCGCCCGCCCCATTGCATCCGCGACTTTGCGCACACACATCCGGAGAACTACGCCCACCCAGCAGGACGATCTCGGAAGCGTCTCGACGCTCGGTGCTGAGTGCCGCGGTGACCACGAAGCAGGTGTCGCGGGGCGCAATCCAAGCACCCTGCAAATCGCCACGAACGCACGAACGCGACCATCGGGGCCGGATGCCCGCCCGAGCCCGCGACCGACCCGCTCGCCGCGCAAAGCACGACTTTGGGTCAGCCCGCCGGTTGTATCGCGGCACTAGGATGGCGGGGCGTTTCCCTTATGGAAGAGGGAGAACGCCATGCAGGAAACTGACCACGTGCACGAAGACATGCATCCCAAGCGACCGACTTGTCCGACACGAGCCCGGCTCTTCACAATCGCGGCCGTCGCCACCGGGCTCCTGGTAGCAGGCTGCGGTGGAAGCTCACCGACCGCGACGATGGGTGGCGGCGCGAGCTCGACTGCGTCAGCCGCCGCGAACGCGGGCGCCGCGACCACCTCGGCGTCAAGTTCGCCGGGCTCGAGCCCAACTCCGGCGCAACCCGATCAGAACTTGCTGAACTTCGCCAGGTGCATGCGGGCCAACGGCGTTCCAAACTTCCCAGACCCGAAGCCCGGAGGGGGATTTCGCTTCCCCGCCTCCCCGGCGCCCGCCTTCGCGGCCGCGCAGGCGAAGTGTCAGAAGCTGCTGCCCAACGGTGGGGCGCCGCCGCCGTTCGAGCCGCAGGCGCTGGTGCAGCTGCGCCAGATCGCGGTGTGCATGCGCCGGCACGGCGTCCCGGACTTTCCCGACCCCGAAAGAGCGCCCGCGAGCGGCCCACCAAACCCGCCGGCCGGCAGCGACAAGATCACCGATTACAACGGAGTTCTCCTCGCGTTCCCGACCACGCTCGACCTCCAGTCGCCAGCGTTTCAGAAGGCGGCGACTACGTGCGGCGGCGGGTTCCTCAAGGGCCTCTGACCAAAATATGGAACCGACACGAACCATCGGTCTCGTAGAACTGCTTGCAGGAGCCAAACGGAACAGGAGGAGGGACACCAGGAGCAATGAGGTGGTCGGCGTGATACCCGTGTGAGAACAAGAGCGGGTCTCGACCGCGCGTGTGGTCGCGCACCTGCTCGTCGCCAGACTCACGTTCGCCGCCGGCGCTTGGCCGGGGCGTGGCGCGAGCGCCCTCGCATCCGCGCAATGTGGGAGCGGCCGATCGGCTAGCGAGGGTTGCGCCGCGCGGCGGAAGCAGGTCTCCCGGGCTGCGATCTGGCACGGGATCTCCGCGCCGATTGGATGGGGTTGGCAGTGATTCGTCGTTCAGGCTCCGGCAGCCCGGGCCGCGGTCACGACGGTCGTGAGGTAGCGCATCGTGAAGCTGCCTCCGGCCGCTGTGATCGCGTCGCCGGTCTCCGCGAGCAGCCGCCCGAGCTTGTCGAGCGGCAACCGGGTGTAGAAGCCGTGGGTGGGCAGCTGGTCGAGCCACTGATCACTGGTGTAGGAGCGCTCCCACGCAAACTGCCACTGCTCAGGATCGCCGAACACGTCGAGCTGTCGCATTCCCGCGCTGGCCTTCGTGGACAAATCCGTGGAGCCTTCTTCGGGGCGCGGGGCATGCAAGCGTGCAGCGAGCGACTCAGGCAGCACTCCTCGAGCGGCCGCCGCAAAGGCACCCACCAACTCGGGCGGCGATGGCTCGGCATCGTTGCGGAACACGGCGAGTCGCCCTTTCGGTCGCAGCACCGCCGCGGCCTTGGCCGCGCCAGCGGCGGGGTCGACCCAGTGCCAGCTCTGGGCGGCAATGACCGCGTCAAACGCACGACCGACGGGACCCCACGCCTCGAAGGTGGCTATCTCGACCTCGAGCCCGCGTTGGCGTGCGAAGTCGGCCATCCGCGCGTCCGGCTCGACCCCCAGCACCCGGCACCCGGCTGACTGAAACTGCCGAGCAGCGATGCCGGTGCCGCAACCCACATCCAGGACATCGCGGCCGGGACTGGCGGCCACGATGCGCTGGACCATGGCGTCGGGATAGCGAGGCCGAGAGCGGTCGTAGCGTTCGGGATCCGAGCCGAACGACTCCGCCATCTGTCGAACCTGGTGCAGTTCGGCTGGTGCGGGCGGTAGAGTGGGCATATGCCCACTCTAGTGGGCGACTGCCCACTCGTCAACCACCGAGCCCTGCAGACCGATGCCGACAGGAGTACCCATCCGCGACCTCCGCGAGCAGCTGTTCGACGCTGCCGAGCGTGTCCTGTTGCGTGATGGCCCGGAGGCGTTGACCAGTAGAGCGCTCACCACAGAGGCCGGCCTCGCCAAGGGAATCCTGCACCGGCACTTCCCGGACTTCGACACCTTCCTCGCCGCGCTCGTGTTGGCCCGCGTCGAGCGCGTCGAGGCCCGCTCCGCGGAACTGCGCGCGGCGGCCGGGACCGCGGCGGTACCCGAGAACCTCGCCCACGCCCTGGCCGACGTGCTCCAGCCTGGGGCGATGCGGATCATCAGCCTCGCCTGCTCGCGTCGAACGCTGTGTGAGCGGCTCCGATTGACCACCCCTGCCGGGATCCCGCTGCTGGCCGAGACCACAAAAATGGTCGCGGCCTACCTGACCGCCGAACGCGGTCTTGGCCGAATCGCCCTCTCGGCCGACGTCGACAGCCTGGCCATGCTGCTCGTCGGCGGCGCGCACCTACTCGCCGCAGGTCGCGACGGCAGCTCACCAGACCCCGACGACCTCCGCGCCCTGGTCGCCACCGCCATCGACAACCTCACTCCGCAATCGTCAAGCCTCCCGGTCCAGACTTGAGATAGCAGTCTCGCGAGACACGTGCTACCGCAAGAGCAGGTCTCTCTCAGCAGACGTGGTGCGGACCTGGATCTCGCCAATAGCAGGAGCAGGGCCGAACGGGTTCCACCCCCGTGGGCAGGCCGAGAAGCCGGGCTCAGGACGGCGACGCTACTGCTCGCGATCGGCGAGCCAGCGACAGGGTTGCGGCAGGCGTGTGCGTGCAGCTTAGGCCGGTTTTCTGTACCAACATTCCCCTGACCCCTAACCTGTCGAGCAGCGAACCGGAGCGGTGGACCTTCATTTCGATGTGAACTGGACTGATGTCCAGTTCATGACCACGAACGCGGCGATCTGGGTCCGGGTGTCGACCGATCGCCAGCACGAGGACAACCAGATCCCCGACCTCGAACGCCTGTGCCAGCACCGGGGCTGGGAGATCACCCGGCGCTACGAGATCGCGGACGCCTCCGCCTACAAAGGCGAGCACCGCCAAGCGCTGCAGCGCATGCTCGAGAACGCGCACCGCGGCGAGTTCTCCGTGTTCGTCGTCTGGGCCGTCGACCGACTCTGCCGCCAAGGCATCGAGGAGCTCCTGCGGCTCATCCGCCAACTGTCCGACGCTCCGAGCGGATCCGCGCCGGCCTCGCGCGCCGCAAAGCCCAGGGCAAGCCGATCGGCGGCGCCGCCTCCAAACGCGGCAAGGACAAGCGCCCACGCGAGACCGAGGGCTACAAACAGGGGTAGCGCCATCATCGGCGCGAAATCCAACGCTTAGTCTTATCTTAGTGTTTGTCGCCATTGAGCCCGGAGCTCGTGAAGCGGGGTGGTGTCTGGCAGCAGGCAATTCTGGGGACGACCACGCAACCTGTATTCCGCGCGAACCGCGTCTGGTGGTCCACGCGGCTGGCTTGCGCTCCGGAACGTAGGAACGGAAGAACGCCCGCTCGCCGGCGCAGGCGCGCCCTGCGGAGATGGCAACGCTTCTATTCCTAACGCGGATCCGGGTGCTACTGGTCGCGGTGGGTGGGCTGCTGTCCCCAACTTCGGGCTGTGGGTTGTGCACTTCGGCCACTTGGGGGGTACGGCTCGGCCTGGGTCGCCTGTACGTGCTGGTGCTGGTGCTGGGCGGTCTCGGCGGTCAGCGGCCGAAGCAGGCGGCGGTCAGGTCAGTGGACTTCTTCTTTGGGGATGGCGTCGAGGTCGACGTCGCCGAGTGGTTTGGGTTGGGCGACGTAGAAGCCCTGGGCGAAGTCGACGCCGTAGCTGCGCAACAGCTTGATGGTGGGGGCGTCGCCGACGAATTCGGCGATCGTGCGCTTGCGGAGACCGCGAGCGATATCAACGATCGAACGGACGATCAGTTGGTTGGTCTGGCTTCGGAGGAGGTCTTGGATGAACTCGCCGTCGATCTTGAGGTAGTCGAAGGCGAGGTGTTTGAGGTAATAGAACGATGCGAACCCGGCGCCGAAGTCGTCGAGCGCGACCTCGCATCCGAGCTCGCCGACCGCCCGCGCAAAATCCCCCGCGCGCTCGAGGTTGACAATCGCCGACGTTTCGGTGAGCTCGAGCCACAGTCCGCGTCCCTTAGCCCCGGCCTCTTGGAGCTCGTGCCCGATGTACTCGGGCAGGCTCTGGTCGATGATCGTCTTCGCCGACACGTTGACGCCGAGCTGGATGTCGTGGCCGGCCTTCTGCTCGCGGGCCAGCAACTGGATCGCGTCGCGCAGAACCCAGCGGTCGATCTGCTGAATGAGGTCGAAACGATCCGCGATGTATAGAAAGACCCCGGGCGGGATCAGCTCCCCGTCATCGCCGATCAGCCGCACGAGCAGCTCGTGATGGGGGCGCGGGTCGTCGCTGAGGGGCAGGAACGATTGTGCGTGCAGGACGAGCTTGTCGTGCCTGAGCGCGTCCCGGATCCGCTCTGCCCAGGTGAGTCCCGCGCGCATCCGTTCGTGGCGGTCCTTCGACGGGCTGTACAAAACCGCGCGGTCACGCCCGGCCTCCTTCGCATCGTACATCGCGATGTCGGCCTCGATGAGCAGGTCCTCGGCGGTGAGCTCCTCGGCGTCTTCAAAGACGGCGATCCCGATGCTCGCGGTCGCTCGGCGCAGCCCCTGCGGCTGGTTGACGCTCCCTTCCGAGCGGATTGCCTGCAGCAGGCCGCTAGCCACGCTTTGAGCGCTGGCGGCGTCGAGGTCTGGGAGCAGCACGGTGAACTCGTCGCCGCCGGCTCGGGCGATCACGTCGGTGGCCCGTAACCGCCCGTGGAAGATTTCGCCTGCCTGCTTGATCAGCTCATCGCCCGCGTTGTGTCCGAGCGTGTCGTTGACGTACTTGAAGTGGTCGAGGTCGATCACAAGCAGCGCCCCGTGGGATCCGCGGCGGCGAGCTCGCGCCAGCTCCCGCCTAAGCTCCTCGGAAAATCGCCGCCGGTTGAACAATCCGGTGAGCGAGTCATGATCGGCCAGGTACTGCAACTGGCCCTCAACGCGCTTGCGCTCGGTGATGTCCCGCGCGATCGTTGATGCTGCGATGACCGCGCCGCGGGCGTCACGGATCGGGGAGACGGTGAGGGACACCTCGACGCGGCTACCGTCCTTACGCACGCGCACCGTCTCTGACTGCTCGACCCATCCGCCCGTGATCAGTCGCTCCAGGATCTGCTCCTCCTCACCGTGCCTGTCCGCCGGGACCAGCGCGCTGACCGACATCCCGATCGCTTCGCTCGCGCTGTACCGGTAGAGCCGCTCCGCGCCCTTGTTCCAGGAGGTGATCGTTCCATCGGGATCCTTGGAGAAGATCGCGTCGTCAGTGTGCTCGATGATCGCGGCCAGAAGCCGTCGTGCCTCCTCGCCAGCCAAGCGTTTGCTCACATCGCGGATCGCCGCCGAGACGAGCGTTCCCCGATCGGTCACCAGCGGCGAGAGGCTGATCTCCACCGGCAGCTCGCGGCCGTCGCGGCAGCGCAGGCACAGCTCGAGCGCGCCCATGGGCCTGGTCGTGGGGCTCGCGAAGAAACCATCGCGATGGCCGGCGTGCCGCTCGCGGTAGCGCTGGGGCATCAGCATCTCGACTCTTCGCCCCACCAGTTCGCCCCGCCGGTAGCCAAACAGCCGCTCGGTGTGGGAGTTGACCAGCACGATCTCACCGGCCTCGTCGACGATCACCATCGCGTCCGGCGCGGTCTCCCACAGCCCACGAAATAGCTCCTCGTCGCCCATCCAGCGCGCTGGGCGCTGTCCACGCCGCCGTCGGCGCAGCCACCAAGGCCCGCGCGACCACAACCGAGACATGCCTTCCACGGACGTGTTTGCGATCATCGCGCCACCACGCGAACAACCAGCATCGCTGCGATCAACGGCATCGGCTACTGCTCTCTGAAGGCGCTTGATTCAAGGTACGCCGATCGCAGGGGCAATGCAACCCGTGGCGCGACCGCGAGCCACGACGACGCTTCAGCCAGCAATCCCTCCCAGCCCCCTGGTCGTGCGCTGTGATCATCCGCTCGGCCGCGCGCACGCGGGTGAGGGATAGGGGCCGGGGCTCGTCTCACGAGGACCGTTCCTGAGACACACAGCGGCAGGCATAGCACGCCCCGCGCGTTGCGTCTCAGGTGTCAGTCTCACGGCCATCGTCTCCCATGATTTGCCGTTCGAGGCGCTCCTGAGACACTGCGGGTATGGTGCTGCGATCCTCGTGCGGGTCCAAAAGGTCGAAGGGGCGCCGGTTGAGTGTCAGATAAGACATGTGCCGGGGTCTGCGCACGAGGGAGGAGGTGATGTGCGTCGACGACGGCGGCGGCGATGTCGAGCAGTTTGCGGTTGGTGGTGCGTGAGTGCTCGCGCAGCATCTCGAAGGCGCCTTGTTCGTTGATGGAGTGGCGTTCCATCAGGATCCCTTTGGCGCGCTCGATCAGCGCACGGCGTGCGAACGCTCCTTCGAGGTCGTGGTATTCGGCGAAGCGACGCAGCACGATGTCGATCGAGCTCTGCCAGTCCTCGACGTCGCTGTCATTGATCTGCGCGAAAATGCCGCGTTTGGACGCTTCTTTGACGAACGCGGGGTCGGGTGCGTGTAGCAGCGCGATCATTGGGCACGCTGCTTCGTGCACGATCTTGTCGATCAGTCGCAGCGCGTGCTCGGAGCTCTCGCCGAGCCCAACGAGCGCGACATCGGGGCGTTCGCGCGCGGTGGCTGGGCCGACGTCCTCGATATCGATCTCGCGCGCGATGACCTCGTGCCCGAGCGCGATCACGATCGCGGCGACGAGCGCGAGTCGCTCTTTGCGCTCGTTCGCGATCAGGACGCGTAGATTGTCCGTTCCGCGGTCAGTGTTGCCGCGATCCATGGGCGAAGTCTAAATTTTGGGAGTCCACTCCACCGACCGTCATTGCCTACTCGTCTCGGGAGGAGTATTCTGGATAACAGCTTCGCCCCAATACTCGGCGGGCTATTTTCCGGCTTTGGCACTCGGTCGGTGTGGTCGTTGGATCCGTGATCGGCGAGCTCTCGATCCTGCGTGCAGGCCACTTTCGTCTGAGAGCGCCGGATCGGAGCAGCCATGACAGCCGCAACCCTACAGGAGCCTCTCTCGCAGTTGAGCCGTCGAACCGTACGCGTGGATCTAGACAGACACGGAGCCTGGGAGGTCACGCTTCCTGTCCAACTCGACCCGATCAACTGCGGATCCCTTTATGAAGCACGGCGCGTGGCGTATCGGTTGGCGGCGGGCTGGCATCCCTGCGAGGTCGTCATCTGGGACGCCTACCACCGTGTGGTGCACCGCCAGTTGATCGACAGCTACGAGGACGCAGCCGCATACTCCGCCCGCTATACGCAGGCAGATCTCGGGCTGTGCTTATGAGCGGCGAGAGCACAGCGACTGATCGAGCGTCAGCATCAGCTGCAGCGATCAACATCAATAACCAAGATCGGCACGGTTTTCATGTTCTGCAAGGAGCACCGCCGGTTGGGATCACCACCAAGCCTCGCGCGGTCGTGAAGACCGGAATGACCCCTCAGCAGCGCGACGCGATAGAGGCGTTCGGGCAGTCGGTGATCACGATCGAGCGGGCGTTCCCACAAGGAGTCCCGGACACTCCGACGTTGCAAGCAAGATCACCAGGTCGGGGCCTGCAGATGGCCGGCGGCTGGTCCACGCACGCAGCTGAGCTCCTGCGCAATCTGATCGACAGCGCCGCCAGGTCGCTGAGCCGCCGCGGCGGGGCAAAGCCCCGAAGCGCCCCGGTGGCTCATCAACTCGCACAACAGCAGTCCGCATGGCAGCGCGCGAGCATCGGAGCGGGTCTGCCGGCTTGCGCCGGTGGACAACCCACTCGAGGACGTGAGGACTCCTTTTCTGGTCAAGCGACACGTCGAGGTAGCGATGAGCGCTAGAAAGGTACGCGTCGAGCTCAACCGGCGCGGCGAGCGGGACATCGAACCGTCTGACCAGGACAGCCGCGCGAGCTGCGAAACGCTCGAGCAAGCCGAGCGGGTAGCGCATATCTGCGCGGCCTACCAGCAACCCTGCGAGCGCGGCGCGACCTGTGCCGCTTATCAGCGCGCGCTGATTGACGCCAACGCGGAACCAGCTGCGCGAGCACCGGCGTTGGTGATGCTTGCCGCTGATCGCGCATAGACCGTTGAAACGGCATTCGAACGCCGCTGACATGAGCTCCTGAGCGGTCGGGCCCCTCAGGGCCGGCCGGTGCCGACAACAGGCCGACATCAGCTCACCACGCCGACCCGCTTCAACGATCAGTACGCCATGTGGCGCGGCGCAATCCTCAGCCTCCCCTCAGATCTCGATGTGCCCCCGACGATGAGGAATCAGCTCAGCGCCGGACGGAACCAGGCGTGTGACGCGGTGGATTGAGGCTGCTTGCGCAGCCATCGTGTGACGGCGAGCACCCGCTCGGGCGCGGCTTGAACCGAACCGAGCGGCCGCTATTGGGCCTCCAACTTCGCGGGATCGACATGCGCGATCGGTTCCAGCACGAAGCTTTCGATCGCGATGTCGGGGTCGATGTGGTTATCGCTGAGAAACGCGATCACCTTGCGGCCGGTGATCGCCTCGACGCCCGCGATGAAATCGTGGCGCATCGTGTGCTGGTAGGCCTTACGCATCTCGAGCACCAACTGCGAGCGATCATCAGCGACAAGGCTGCGTTCGCCTTTGGTCAGTGTGTCGCGCAGCACGACGCAGACCAGATCATCGTCGATCGAGGTCCACGACCGGGTTGGTCCCCGGCCGGTGTAGGAGCTGACGAGCCCGACCACAAGGTTTGAGATGCGCGCGGCAGTCGATTGGCCGTCGTCGTTGGGCGCCTTTGTTGCGCTGCCGGACATTGCGGCCTCCTGTTCTCGTCTCACCCTTCGGGTGGGCGTGCGAAAGAAAGGAGGAGACGGGTTCGGGACCCTTCGCGCGCTCGCGACTCTCGCAAGTGCGACCATCCAGCCTCGCCCCGTGAGAACTCGCGTTAGCTACACGCTAGCGCACCGGGGGTGCGCGGCCCTGGTCCCGGTGCGAATCGATCTCCCGACGGGTTCGCATCGCGGCTCGACGGACCGGCGCTCGGGCTGCGTGAGCGCACCCCGCTCGACGCTCTACCGAGCCGTCCAACGCGGCGAGAAGACGTGCACCACGTATCGTGCTACCTGCGTGAGGCTGGATACGGCCGTACTCATTGACAGCGCGGCCGGTGGCGGGGCGCTGCCCCTCGGTGTTACGCCTGTTGGCTGCCGACCCGCTGGAGACTGTCAGTCGGCACGCCCTCCAGCACCGAGACGATCTGTCCGCCGCCGTCGATGACGACCAGAGCCAGGTGGTCCTGCTTCCTTTGCGGAATGCCGTACCACGCCGAGAAGGCCGCCTCTGCGTTGAGATAGTTGTTCAGCCAATCGCCCGAGCGGGCATCGATCAGCACCACGTCGTTAGCTATCACGTGTTCAACCTCACCTTAGGCCCGGTCCTCTGTTCGGCGTCACCGCCGGGAAAGTAGACCGGCTTGCGGACGCCTCCCGTCCGAGAATTCCGCACCGTCGGGAGTCCGTTGGCCGCCTCGCCAGGATCTTGTGATCCCAGCTGCCCTCTGCGCAGTCGTACGGCGACCAGCTCGCGGATCGAGTGGTCCACGGGACCCTCCCAGGTGTCGAACCGCAGTCCGATCGCCTCGTCCTCCCGGTGCACGAGGGCGGCGAAACCGACGCAACGGAAGCGGGGCCCCACGAGCTCGAAGCCGACGATCTCGCCAACCTCGAGATCGCTGCTGAGTTCGACGAGCATGCCACCCTCGCAAACATTCAAGACGCTGCCAACGCCCAAGCAGCGCCCGCCCGACCGCAGGCTTGCCGACAGATCTCTCGTGTGGGTGCTACGCGGCAGTCGCTGAGCAAATTCAGCGAGCTCCGCGACCGGTCGATGCGATCCGAGCGGCGGCTCGGCGACCTCCTCAGCCCACGCACGCGCGGAAATGTACAGCTGGCCGGCGCTCGGCAGGATCCCCTCGGCCTTGTCATGATCGCCGCCCTCGAGCGCGTTCAGGCACTCGAGCAGCTCGCCTTGGCGACCCGTGTGCTCGACCAGCGCCTCGCACATGTCCGGCCCGAGCGGAAGCTTTGCGACCAGCTCCGCCATCGGAGTCTCGAACAACACGTCGATCACCGAGAACAGCCCGAGCGTGAACATCTCGTCGCAGTCCGCCTGGAGATCGTTCTGCGTCGCCAGCTCGCAGAAGCGAGCCCGGAGCAGCGCCGTGTTCCGCAGCTCCGCCGGCTGCTCATCGCCGCTGATGAGCACCGTCAACGACGCCCACTGCTTGAGCTGCTCGAGCCCCAGCAGGCTCACGGCCTGGCTGATCGAGCGGACCTGCTGGCGCACACCGAGGAACGCCGAGCCGATGTAGCCAAGCAGCCGGAAGCTCAGCCCGACATCCAGCGCGATCTTGTGCTGCAACTCGCCGATCTCAACATCGGGATCATGCAACACCGCCAGCAACTCCAGCACAGCTGCTCGGTTCGGTCGATCCGCCTGCTCCCGACAACCTCAGGCATGCGCGTCATCCCAAAGCCTGCCGGCCGTCTGCGCGCCCAGCGATAGCGACGAGACGGTCATCGCGAACACGCAGCAGGACATGGTTCCAGCAGTCGTGGTCAACCTGGGGGTTCGACGCTCCCTCACCTCGAACCCCCAGGTGCTGTTTCCTCTCATCCACTCCCACCCTCATCGCACGCTCGCAAGTCTCATCATCGGCGTCGCACCGCGTCTGTCCGATCGGACCCCGGCCAGCTGAGGAGTAAGCTGGGCGGCTGCTCGATAGCGACCTCCCGGACCGGGGTGCTGGCGTGAAGGCAGGCGTACTGGACCATCAGATCATCTCGCTTCGATAATTGATGGTCCTGAGCGCTAAACCCTGCGGGCCGCGCAAGTCCCAACGACAACGATGCACCGCCGACTCCGTCGGCGATGCCCACGAAGCCCGCAGCTTGTCTCACAGACTACTCCGAAGCAAGCTCGGTGCAAATCTGGTAGCCGGCCACGCGTTTTGGCGAGCTGCGCGACGATCGCAAAAGGGTACGGCTCGTCTGGAGGGGCTTGCCTGCCGACGCCGGATTGGTCCACGAAGCTCCTGCAAATCAACGCGGTCGCGCAGCTGGGGGTACTGGCTGATCCTCAACGAACCAGCCGGTAGCTGACAGCGACACCCGGGCTCGTGGCCACGCCGAGCGTGGGCGCGTGAACATCGGAGGGGATACGCTCCGAGCTTGTGTTAAAGCGCGCGTTCGTTCTGCCTCCTGAGCACGTCTTCCCGACGGACGAGTGGCGGATCGTGGAAGCGCGCTTCAGCGAGTCGTACGCGAATCAGTGCGAGACGGCATTCGCGCTCTCGAATGGGTATTTCGGCGTTCGCGGCGTGTTTGATGAGGGCACGCCGGCGTACTCGCCCGGGGTGTTCGTGAGCGGCTTTCATGAGCAATGGCCGATCCTGCACGCCGAGACGGCGTACGGGCTGGCTCGTACCGGCCAGACGATCGTCAACGTGCCGGATGCGACGACGCTGCGGCTCTACGTCGATGACGAGCCGCTGTCCGTCGCGACCGCGCGGATGGCGCAGTACGCGCGCGTGCTGGATATGCGCGCGGGGACGCTGGCACGCGAGCTGGTGTGGGAGACCGCGGCGGGAAAGCGGGTCGTCGTGCGTTCCTGCCGGATCGTGTCGCTCGCGCACCGCCACCTGATGGCCGTCATCTACGAGGTCGTGCTGCCCGAGGATTCGGCGCCGATCGCGATCTCCTCGATGATCCTGAACCGCCAGGATGTGCATCTGCGCCACGACCCTGGGCGTGGCGCGAACAGCGACCCGCGCCGTGCGACGCTGCTGGCGCACCGGGTGCTCAACGCCGAGGTCGTCTCGACGCAGTCGGATCGGATGCTTTTGGGCTATCAGACCACGAACAGCGCGATGACGCTTGGTGTCGGGGTTGACCATGTGATCGAGGCGCCGCGGGATGTGGAGCTGAGCGTCGCGCTTGACGGTGATGTGGGCGAGGCCGTGCTGACGGCGGACGCGCAGCCGGGCGTGCCGATCCGGATCATCAAGTACATCACCTACCAGTCCTCGCGCTCGGCTCCCTCGGCCGAGCTGGTGGCGCGGTGCGGACGCACGCTGGACCGCGCGGTCCGTGATGGACCCGACGCGCTGCTGTCCTGCCAGCGCGCGGAGCTTGACCGCTTCTGGGAGTCCGCTGACGTTGTGGTCGAGTCAGGCGAGGGAGCCAGGATGCAGCAGGCGATCCGCTGGAACCTGTTTCAGCTCTGTCAGGCGACCTGGCGCGTGGAAGAAGCCGGGGTTCCCAGGAGGGGACTCACGGCGCAGGCCTACGAGGGGCACTACTTCTGGGACACCGAGATCTACGTGCTGCCGTTTCTGTCCTTCACGCAGCCGCGGATCGCGTGCAACCTGCTGCGCTTTCGCCATAGCATGCTTGCGCAGGCGCGCTCCCGGGCGCGCGAGATCAACCACAAGGGCGCGCTGTTCCCGTGGCGCACGATCAACGGCGAGGAGGCATCCGCCGCCTATCAGGCCGGCACTGCGCAATACCACCTCAACGCCGACATCGCGTTCGCGATCCGCCGCTACGTGAACGCCAGCGACGACCGCGAGTTCCTGGCCGAGGCCGGCGCCGAGCTGCTCGTCGAGACCGCACGGATGTGGGCAGACCTCGGGTTCTACGCCGAGGACGGACGCTTTCACGTGCACAACGTGACCGGCCCGGACGAGTACACCACCGTCGTCAACGACAACACCTACACCAACCTGATGGCGCGCCTGAACCTCAGCTACGCCGCGGCGACCGTCCGAGCTATGCAGGCCGAGCGGCCCGCCGCCCACGCGGCGCTGGTGGCCGAGCTGAGGATAAGACCCGAAGAGCTCGACGCGTGGGAGCGCGCGGCGGCGGCGATGTACGTCCCCTACGACGAGCGGCGCGGGATCCATCCCCAGGACGCGAACTTCCTCGAGCGCGAGCGGTGGGACCTCGAGGCCACCCCGCCCGAGCACTTCCCGCTGGCGCTGCACTACCACCCGCTCGTGATCTACCGCCACCAGGTGCTCAAGCAGACCGACGTCGTGCTCGCGATGCTCCTACTCGGCGACGAGTTCTCAGAAGAGCAAAAGCGCGCGAACTTCGACTACTACGACGCCCTCACGACAGGCGACTCCTCGCTCTCGGCGTGCATCCAGAGCATCGTCGCGGCCGAGATCGGCAAGCAAAAGACCGCGCTTGAGTACTTCCGCTCCGCGCTGCTGATGGACCTCGCAAACGTCTCGGGCAACATGGCCGACGGCGTCCACGTCGCCTCCGCCGCGGGCGTCTGGCGAGCGCTCGTGTTCGGCTTCGGCGGCGTGCGCGAGTACGACGAGGAACTCTCAATCACACCACACCTCCCAGCCCAGTGGGACTCGCTGAGCTTCTCGCTGCGATTTCGCGGCCGCCGGCTCCAGATCCGCCTCACCCACGACGAGGAGACCTACACGATCGAGCACGGAGATCCCCTCAAGCTCACCATCCAAGGAGACCACCACCTACTAGCGCCCGGAAAACCGCTCACCACGCCCGCCACACCCAGGCAACCCATCACCAACAGCGTCCGCGTCGATCCCAAGCCAGCGGCGCGGGCGTGATGGCCTGTGGGTAAGGACGCTGCCAGGACGGGCGAGACAACTCGCCCGGCACCGCACAAGGCCCAGTTTGCTCAATGGGCGAAACGGCGAACGTCCCAGTCGCATCCGCCCAACGCGACGCCTAAACCTGCCAACGTGGTCGACTCTCCACGCATTGTCGGCATCTGTGTCCTGGTCGCTTGGGGCGGATACACGATTGACCTGGCCCTGGAGGGTCATGCGCTTCAGGTACAGCATGGGAGTGTCCTGTCTCAGAGCGTCGGCGAACTGGCGCCGGACGGTCACGCCGCTTGTCGCAAAGCATTCCAGTCGCTCTCGTGGACGGATAGATGTGGCTCATGGCCCGCTCAGGAGTCCTTTGCCGGTTTCGGGCGTATCTTGGTCGCACCCCATCACGCTTAACCAGCCCGGTGCTCTCGTCGACCAGCAACCCGTGGTGCGTGTCCTGGCGTGATGGCGCAGAAGGCGTTAACGACGTCGGGGTCGAAGTGGGTGCCGGCGCATCGCCGCAGTTCGGCGAGCGCTTCGGAAGCGGTGATCGCGTCTCGGTAGGGGCGGGTGGCGGTCATCGCGCCGTAGGCGTCACAGACCGCGATGATCCTGGAGCCGAGCGGGATCTCCGTTCCGGCCAGGCGATCGGGGTAGCCGTTGCCGTCGACTCGTTCGTGGCTTGAGCGCACCGGGCTGGCGGTGTGCGCCAGAGCCGGGGCGGCGGTGATGATTCGTTCCCCGATTAGCGTATGGCGGCGGATGAATTTTCATTCGTTTTCGTCAAGCGGACCGGGTTTGCTGAGGATGCTTTCCGGGATTGCCGTCTTTCCGATGTCGTGCAGTTGGGCGGCGAGGCGGAGGCGCGTGATCTCGGGTTCGGGCAGGCCGAGCTTTTGCGCGGTTGCGGCGGCGAGCTCCGCGACGTGATTGACGTGGATGCTGAGATCGGTGTCTCGCTCGACGAGGACTTGGACGAGCGCGGCTGTAGCTTGGTGCTCGGCGGTCGCCCGGCTGGCTTTTTGGGAGTACATGCGTTCGTCGGCGAGTCGTAGCGCGTCGCTGGGGCTGGTCGTTTCGGAGGGCATCCAAGCCATCCCCCACGAGCAGCCCACGCTCCAACCCTCGCCCGCATCGGTCAGCGCCAGGACGGCTGAGTGCACGAGCCGGTCGCCAGCCTGGATGCCGGTTTGTGCAAGTACGCAGAACTCGTCGCCGCCCATGCGATACGCGCTGGCCGAACCGTCGACGGTGTCCTTCAGGCATCCAGCCAAGCGAGCAAGGAGTGCGTCGCCTGCGGCGTGCCCGAAGGTATCGTTGTAATGCTTGAAGCGATCGAGGTCGAACATCGCGACGAGCAGCTCGCCTTGAAGGCTCACGGCAGGCAGGAGCTGGTCTAGGTCGCTCTTGAAGGCCCGGCGGTTGCCGATCCCCGTCAGCGGATCGGTGATCGCCTCGTCCCGGCTCGCCGCCAGCAGCCGGACGTTCTCAACCCGCGCGATCTGCGCTCGTCGGTAGAACACCACGAAGACCGAGAGCAGAAGCAAGATCGTCGCAATCGAGCCGATAATCGCCTCGCGCCTGGCTTGCGTTTCTCGCTGGTCGTAGGCTCTTTGAGCCTGGTTCAACAGCGACAGCACCGTGGATACTCTTGCCTTCAGACCGCTGACTGCGGTGATGATCGCTGGTAGCTCCCGGCTGGGTGCGGAACGGCTACGCGAGCCGACGCCGAACCTGAACATTTCCTGAAGCACGCCCTCAGCATCACGCAACGCCGCCGGTACCCGCACGAGGGCAGGCGACGGCGAGCTGTCGGCCATCAGAATTCGCAGGCGCCCGGAAATGGACCGGCGGTCAGTCTCGATCTTCGCCACCGCGGCGCTGATAGATCCACCGGCACCCGGAGCGGCGGCGAGGGGCGCATTCACCAGACTGACTAGATCCAGTTCGACCGCAGCGATCTGCGATTGCGACCGGCGACTTGCATCGACGTGCCGCTCCAAGAGCGTGATCGCTCCCGCCGCGGCAAGGCCGAGCATCAACACCAACACGAGCACCGTCTGAGAGCGAACCACGCGTAGCGACGATCTGATCATCACCCGGGATAGCTCAGCTTGTGGGTTCGCTGAGGTTGTAGACGGTCTCGCCGCCGACGGTTTCTGACTTATAGTGGGCCTTGACCCACTGCTGGATTTTCTGCTCGCTGCCGGAGTTCATGCCGAGCCCGCTGCCGCTGGGGCCGGGGAACCCGCCGGTGCCCGACGCGGTGCCGGAGGGGGAGCTGTCGGCGCCGAACAGTGCGCTGAGACCAGAGCTGGAGCTACCACCTGAGGTCGGAGCGGCGCCGTCGGTGGTGCTGTCACTGCCGGTCGTGGTGCCCCCGGGGCTGCCGCCGAAGCCGCCGGGGCCGCCGCTGCTCGCGATGTAGTAATGGATGTCACCGGCCTTCGCGTACTTCTCGAACTGGGCGAGGGTGATCAGGCCGCCTTCACCGTCGAAGCCGCCGATCGCCGCGATCGGGGCACCGTTGGAGGCGAGCTCGAGTGACGCGGCGCTCTGTGACCCGTCGGTGATGGCCGCCCAGCGGTAGCCCTTGCTGCCCTCGAGCAGCTTCACGAGCGCCGCAGGCACCTTCGTGGTTCCGATGCCACCGGGCCCGCCGCCCCCGAAGCCGCCTGCGCCGATGCCCGGGAAGCCCGTGGTGCTGCGACCGGAGGAGCTTGAACCGCTCGACGAGCTGGGGCTCCCGGGCGCGCCGCCCCCGAAGCCGGGGAAGCCGCTCCGGGGGCCGGCGCCGCCGGGCATTCCGGCTGACTGCTCGGGACCCGCGACCGGTATTGCGCCGGTGTGGGCGCTGCCGATCGTGTCCGCCGCGTAGGCGAGCGGCGCGGCCAGGCATGCCAGCCCGCCGATCACTGCGACGGGGAGCGCCGCCCGACGGAAGAACTGGGTCGGAACCAGCAGCCCGATGATCGCCACCGCGGCGGCGGCGATCACGAGTGGGGTCAGCCAGCTCTCCCAGCTGGAGTCACGGCCGAGGAGTACCACGGCCGAGCCCGCGCTGATCGCCACCAGGGCGGCCATCATCCCGCGAGCGACGTAGAGATCGCGGCGCTTCCACAGCTCGGCGGCGCCGATCGCCACGAGGGCAGCGATTCCGGGCACGAGCTCAACCGTGTAGTACTCGTGGATGATCCCCTTCGAGAAGCTGAAGACCAAGCCCGAGACCACGAGCAAGGTGCCCCACAGGAGCAGCCCGGCGCGGATCGGGTCTGTCCGCGGCTTGCGCCAGCGCCAGATCAGCCCGCCGGCGAGCACCACGAGTGCGGTCAGGATCAGCCACGAGGCCTGGGCGCCGAACGAGGAGTTGAACAGGCGCGTGATTCCGGAACTGCCGCCGAACATGCCGCCGGCGCCACGGCCGAAGCCGGGGCCGGCGTTGCCCGCCAGTTCCTTGACGGCTTTGGGGATCGCACCGCCAGCCCCAGGGCCCCCGAAGCCGCCCTCATTGCCGGTGAGCCGGCCGATGCCGTTGTAGCCGAAGATCAGGTTGAGAATGCTGTTGGTTGGCGAGCCATCGACCATCGGCCGCGAGGATGCAGGCCACAGGGCGACGATCGCCACCCACCAGCCGGCGCTGACGACAATCGCGATGCCGCCGATCAGCAGCTGGACGCCCCGGCGCTTCCAGGTTGTGGGCGCGGCGACGAAGTACACGAGCGCGAAGCCGGGCAGCACCACGAACGCCTCCATCATCTTGGCCAGGAAGGCGAAGCCGATGCAGACGCCGACGCCGAGCATCCACTTCGTGGAGGCGCCCTCGGTCGCCCGCGTCAGGCAGTAGGCGGAGGCGACCAGCAGGCAGACCATCAGCGCGTCCGGGTTGTTGAAGCGGAACATCAGCGCCGCCACCGGTGTGATCACCATCACCAGGCCGGCCAGCAGGCCCGCGCCGGCGCCGTACCAGCGCTTGACGGCGGCTGACAGCAGCCCGGCGGAGATGACGCCCTCGAGCACCTCTGGGATCAGCATGCTTGCGCTGGAGAAGCCGAAGATTCTGCCGGACAGGCCCATCATCCACAAGGAGGCCGGCGGCTTGTCGACGGTGATGAAGTTCGAGGAGTCCAGCGACCCGAAGAAAAACGCCTTCCAGCTCTTGGTGGAGGCCTGGACGGCGGCCGCATAGAAGCTGTTGGCGTAGTCCGATGCCGTCAGGTTGACGATGTAGGCGATGGCCGTGGCGGCCAGCAGCGCGATCAGCAGCGGCCGGTACCAGCCGGGGTCCTGGTCACGTCCGCGGATCAGTCGACGAACCCTGTCGTCGGAGCTGGTTGCCAAGTCGAGCGTGGTGGTTGACATTCAGCTACCTCTGAGTCGGGAGCGGATGGTGTTGGCGTTGGGTTCGGCTCGCGCCGAACAGCAGGGTGGACATGCCGACGTAGCGGGTCACGGTCGCGCAGAAGCTGGCAACCAGCAAGACCGTCAGCTCCAGCGCCCGCGCGGAGTGCGGGTCGGCACTGTGCAGCAGCGCGAGTGCCGCATCCGTCATCGCCAGCTGGAGGGCGAACATCGCCAGTCCATCGACGTGGTGGCGCAGCATCGCCTGCCGGCCGCGGACGCCGAAGGTCAGCCGGCGGTTGGCGGCCGTGTTGGCCACTGCCGTCAGGACCAGCGACACCGCGTTGGCCAGCGATGACCCAAGCGGGCCCGCCAGGATCAGGAACAGCAGCGCGTAGGCCAGCGTCGACACGACGCCGATGCCCACGAAACGCACCATCGGCATGGAGCAAACGCGCTCGGCCTGCAAACGGAGATCGCTGATGGATAAGTGCATGTGTGCGCGCCGGGGGCGAATCAGCAGCCGTCCCACGCCTCGCAGATCGCCAACCGCCGTGGAGATGAGATCTACGCGGGTGTCGGGATCCTCCACCCAGTCCACGGGAACCTCGTGGATCCGCAGACCGCGGCGCTGAGCGAGGATCAGCAGCTCGGTATCGAAGAACCAGCCGTCGTCCTCGATCTCCGGCAGCAGAACTCGCGCTGCGTCCGCTCGGATCGCTTTGAAGCCACACTGTGCGTCGGAGAACCGGGCGCGCAGCACGAGACGTAACAGCCGGTTGTAGGCGCGGGAGATGAGCTCCCGCTTACGGCTACGGACGATCTGAGCGCCGGCCGCCAAGCGACTGCCGATCGCGACGTCGCTGTATCCCGAGATCAGCCCCGCAACCAGCGGCAGCAGCGCCCGGAGATCGGTGGACAGGTCGACATCCATGTAGCAGACAATGTCGGCGTCGCTTGCCGACCACACCGCACGCAGCGCGCGACCACGGCCTTTCTGGCCCAAGCGCAGCGCGCCCACCCCGTTCAGTTCAGCCTCCAAGCGCACGGCGATCTCCCAGGTCCGATCGGTGCTGGCGTTGTCTGCGATCACGATTCGCCACGCGAATGGCATGCTCGTGACGAGAAAGTCGTGCAGGCTGCGAATTGAAAGCTCGAGCGCGGCCTCCTCGTTGTAGACGGGAACGACTACCTCGAGCTTCGGTCCGTGGTAACGCTCCAGCGCGTTGCCCACCAACGGGGGCCGTGGGAACGTTGCGCTGGCGGAGGCAGGCGTGCTTGGTGTGGTGCCGTTGATGAAGTCGCTCGCGATCTGCTTGATCTGGTCTGATGAGAGGCTCGGGGCGCCCTGGGGGGCGTTGGCCTGGAGGTCCTTCTCCACGCTGGCGAGCAGGTCTTTGCTCGAGACGCCGTTTTGTTGGGCGAGCTTGGCCAACGTCGTGCCGGATTGGAGGTCGGTGCTGATGGCCTCGATGTTCATCTCACCACTCCTTCATCGGGGGATACCTTGTCCCGTTGATCGACCCTGGAGTTGGTGGCTTGACGACAATTTCCCCTGCTCTCAGGCTATTCTCAGTAACCATGATCGCCGGATGTCCTTGAACGGCGGCGGGACAGGGGTGCGGCCGCGGATCC
>JBKQIR010000046.1:0-100481 GCA_052148275.1 Solirubrobacteraceae bacterium | reverse complement strand
GGCGTCTGGACGCGCCTGACGCCACCGGCTCGCCCTCAAATACTCCCGGTATTATCGCGGCGAGCCGGCGGCGCCAGACACGCCCAGCCACTCGCCGGATCACCACACTAATTTCCTCGCGGACCCTTACGCGTAATCGCGCAATTCGCCACGGCGAATCTCTGATCGAAGGGGATCGCGTCAGCGATTCCCTTGATTCCCCGGGTTGAGGTCGAGCTCGCAGCTCTCGAACACGACGCCGATCTGCTCGAGCACGACGCGCCGCGGACCATCCAGCACCTCGCCCGCGAGGTGTGCCGGCAGTCCCAGCCGTTTCGCCACCTCCACGACCTCGCCGCCCGCCCCCGCCGCGCAGTACACGGCGAACCCGCAGCCCATGTTGAAGGTCGAGTAGGCCTCGGCCGCTGACATCTCGGCGGCCTCCGCGAGGAAGCCGAGCACCTCGGGGACGCGTGGAAGGTGCGCGATCCGGTAGGTGAGCTCGCGCTGGGGGCGCATCAGCTTGAGCATCCCATGGCCTGTGACGTGCGTCAGGTAGTGAACCTCCACATCGGCGTCGATCAGCGCGCGAACCAGCGCGGCGTAGATCACGCTGCGATCGAGGAGCGCCTCGCCGAAGCTGCGGCCGCTCGGGAGCTGCGTGCGGTAACCGGCCTCGATCCGCTCCGCGATCAGCCGCGCGAGTGAGGCACCGTTGGCATGCAGGCCGTTGGAGGCGACGAACACGATCTCGTCGCCAGGGCCGAGATCCTCACCGAGCAACGGCCTGCGTCCATGCGGCACGACCCCGATCGCGCTGCCGGCGAGCTCGACGTCGGCGGGCGCGAGCAGTCCCGTGAGCGACGGCGACTCGCCGCCTCCCCAGGTTGCCCCGCAATCCTCGCAGGCGGCGCGCCACCCTGACAGCAGACCGCCGCCGCGTTCGGCGTTCGCGTACCACTCCGAGGAGCCGGTGGCGAAGTAGGCGTTGATCACCAGCGGCAGAGCTCCGACGCAACAGAGATCGTTGACGATCGCGGCGACCGTGTCGTAGGCGACGTTGTCGAACAGGCTCACGCCGAGCTCCTCGTGCACGTGACGGGCGATCACCGACTTGGTGCCGAGCCCCTCGACCACGAACGCGAGCGTCTGGCCGCCCAGCTCGAAGACGAACGCGGGCTGCCCGCGTGACTCGTCGAGGGCGCGGCCGCCGTGCAAGCTCAGCAGCGACGAGGTGGCGAGTGCCTCCGAGAGCGCGCTGCGCTTGCCGGCGTCGAGCGCCTTGTAATCGACGCCGGCGGCGCTGTAGGCGTTCGGCGTGTCACCCATGCCAACACGATAGCTGGAAGCCGGGCGCGTTTTGCGACGGCGCTCGCTAGGGTAACCGCCCGTGCGCGCGATCATGCTTCACGACACGCTCACTGGACAGCAGCTGCCGCTGGTGTCCAGGACTCCTGGCAAGGTGGGGATCTACGCCTGCGGTCCGACCGTGTACGGCCGCGTGCACGTTGGTAACGCGCGGCCGTTCGTCGTCTTCTCGCTGCTGGCGCGGTTCCTGAGGCACGAGGGCTACGACGTGACGTTCGTCTGCAACGTCACCGACGTCAACGACAAGATCTACGCCGCCGCGGGAGCCGCCGGGGTCGACAGCGCGGTGCTCGCGCGCGAGATGACCGGGCACTACTTCGCCGACACCGACGCGCTGGAGCTCGGACGCCCCGATCACGAGCCGCTGGCGAGCGAGACGATGCCAGCGATCGTCGATCTGATCGAGCGCCTGATCGAGCGTGGGCACGCGTACGCCGCAGCCGGCGACGTCTATTTCTCCGTACGCTCCTACGACCGCTACGGGGAGCTCTCGCACCGCTCGCTCGACGACATGGACCAGGGCGAGGGCAAGGAGGGGGCCGACCGCAAGCGCGAGCCGTTCGACTTCGCTCTCTGGAAGGCGACCAAGGCCGGAGAGGACACCTCGTGGGAGTCGCCATGGGGCCCCGGACGCCCGGGCTGGCACATCGAATGCTCGGCGATGGCGCAGGAGCTGCTGGGCGTGGACTTCGAGATACACGGCGGCGGGTCGGACCTGATCTTCCCCCATCACGAGAACGAGGCGGCGCAGACGTGCGCGGCCGAGGGCGCGCCGCTCGCCCGCCTGTGGGTGCACAACGGCATGGTGCGCGTCGCGCAGGAGAAGATGGCCAAGTCTGTCGGCAACATCTTCCTGCTGCACGAGACGCTCGCGAAGTACGGCCGAGATGCGCTGATCATGTACCTGTGCAGCGGCCATTACCACAAGCCGCTCGACTTCGACGACGCGCGCCTCGAAGAGGCCTCGGCGCGCGTCACGCGCATCCGTGACGCTGCGCGCCGCCTGCAGCCCGGCCCATCGCCCGCCTGGTCGGCGCCGCTGCGCGAGGCGTTCTTCGCCGCGCTGGCGACCGACTTCAACACCCCGGAGGCGCTTGCGAGCGCGTTCAAGTGGGTGGGGGAGGCCAACCGATCGAGCTCGACGGTGGGCGCCGACGGCCTGCGCGAGATGCTCGGCGTGCTCGGTCTTGCGAACCTGTTGGACGCCGAGGACGCGCAGGCGCCGCCCGAGGCGCTCGAGCTCGCGCGCGAGCGTCAGGAGGCGCGCGCCGCCCGCGATTGGGCACGCGCCGACCTGATCCGTGAGCAGCTGCGGGCGCTCGGGTGGGAGGTCCGCGATGGCGTGGACGGGCCCGTGCTGCTGCCGCTGACGTGATCGTCTACGGGCGCAATGCGGTGCGGGAGGTGCTCCGGGGGCCACGGACCGTCGGGCGGATCTGGGCGACGCGGGGCGCCGCGCGCGAGGCCTGGATCGCCGCCTCCGGCGTGCCGCTGGTCATCGAGGACGCGCCCGAGATCGCCCGCCGGTGCGGATCCGACGGCCATCAGGGGGTGTGCGCCGACGTCGCCGAGTTCGTCTATGCCGACGCCGGGGTACTGCTCGCACGGCCCGAGCCGCTGATCGTCGCGCTCGATCAGATCCAGGATCCGCAGAACCTCGGCGCGATCTGCCGCAGCGCCGAGTGCGCCGGGGCCGCCGGCGTGGTGCTTCCGGAGCGGCGCGCGGTCGAGGTCACGCCCGCGGTCTGCAAGGCCTCCGCCGGCGCCGTCGAGCATCTGCCGGTCGCCCGCGTGCGCAACCTCGCCGACTTCCTCACGGCCGCCAAGGCCGCTGGACTGTGGTGCTACGGTGCGGACGCGGGCGGCCCGGTCCCCTACGACAAGGCCGATCTCAGCGGCGGCATCGTCCTGGTGCTGGGCTCGGAGGGTCGCGGGCTGCGCCCGCGCGTCGCGGCCGGCTGCGACGCGCTCGTGTCGTTGCCGCTGCGCGGGCGGATCGAGTCGCTGAGCGTGAGCGCGGCGGCCGCGATCCTGCTCTACGCGGCGAGCGCCGGGCGCGGCTCCTGAGAGCCTCCGCGCGGCGCGTTCGCCGCGCCCTTCGCCCCGCGGGAGCGACGGCGCCGGCCGCCGTTCCCATAGCTGATGCCCCGGTCGTCCTGCAACCCCAATTGCAACTGCAACTTGACATGCGTGCGTCGCTATGTAAAGCTCGCGCCCGGTAAGGATCAACTCGAGCTTGAGGTTTGCCGAGTCGAGCCTGAAAGGTGCGGCCGAATCCGGCCAATGAGCACACAAACACTATAGGTGCGGCGCCAGGGGAGGTGACGCGCCACGCGAACGACCGATCGAGCCCGGCAGCGTCCGGGCAGAAGGGATCATCCGTGGCCCGATTCTCTCTCAACTCTCAGGCTCAACTTCAGGTTGAAGATGGCTATCTGATCGCGCTGGCAAAGCAGGGAAGCCCCGATGCCTATGACCGCATCGTTCGGCGCTACTACGGCTTCGTCCGCCTAAAGGCCTCCTCCTACTTCCTCGTGGGGGGAGACGCCGACGACCTGATCCAGGAGGGACTCGTCGGGCTCTACAAGGCGATCCGTGATTACCGGACCGATCGCGAGTCGAGCTTCCGCAACTTCGCCGAGCTCTGCATCACGCGCCAGATCATCACCGCCGTGAAGACCGCCACTCGGAACAAGCACTCGCCGCTGAACCAGTACATCTCGTTCTCCAGCAGCCCGGCTGGCGCGATCGGTGAGACCGAGTCGACGCTGGACGAGACGATCCCCGGCTCGCCCGTGCACGACCCGGTCAACCAGGTCATCTCCTCCGAGGAGCTGCGCGCCCTCGTCGCCTGCATCTCGACCGTCCTCTCCGAGCTCGAGTCGCGCGTCCTCTCCCTGTACCTCGATGGCCACTCCTACGAGGAGATCGGCGGCAGGCTCGGCTGCGACTGCAAGACGGTCGACAACGCGCTGCAGCGCGTCAAGCGCAAGGTGGGACACCACCTGGCGACGCGCGAGGTCGCTGCCTGACGGCCGCTCGATGGTCAGCGCCGCTGAGTTGCGCGATCCGCCACACTGGTCGCAGGACTAGGCTGATCGATGCGACGAGAGAGGCGCACTTGACTGGGAGGAACGCTGATCTGAGCGCCAGTCGCCGTGCTCAGATCCGACGCCGCCGGGCGACGGCGCTCGCCGGCCTGGCGCTTGTCGCGGTGCTGTTCCTCGTCATCGTGACATCCGGCGGCGCCCCTCCTCACGCCCGTGCGGACCCGCCCCGCCGAACCCTGGCAAGGGGCACCCCGCATCAACGACGCATCGAAACGCTCGCAACAGAAGAGGACGTGGCGATCGACCGGCTGCTCGCGCGCCAGCCGTTCGTCTCCGCCGGCGGGAGTGAGCGGCGCGAGATCGCGCTCACCTTCGACGACGGTCCCGGTCCGTACACGCCGCAGGTGCTCGATCAGCTGCAACGGCTTCGCGTTCCGGCGACCTTCTTCGAGATCGGGTTCATGTTCCAGTGGTTTCACGGCTCGTTCAGCCGCGAGCTGCGGATGGGCGATGTGATCGGCGACCACACCGAGACGCATCCGATGATGGGCGAGCTCCCAGCCGCCGCCCAGCGACGCGAGATCGTCGAGCAGACACGGTGGATTGCACTCTACGGCGGCCCTTTCCCCCGTCTCTGGCGCCCGCCCTACGGCTCTTACAACGCCACGACGCTGGCGATCCTGCACGAGGAGCACATGCTGATGGTGCTGTGGACCGTCGACACCGACGACTACCTGCGACCCGGCGTCGCGGCGATCGTCCACAACGCGCTCGCGGGTGCGCGTCCGGGCGCGATCATCCTGATGCACGATGCCGGCGGCGACCGCACGCAGACAATCGCGGCGCTGCCGTTGATCGTCCACGCCCTGCGCCGGCGGGGTTACGCGCTCGTCACGGTGCCCCAGCTGATCCTTCAGGACCCGCCCGAGCGGGTCCAGCGCCTCCCGACCGACATCTCCGGCGGCTGACCTCGGCGGCCGCTTCGTGGACAGGGCGACAGCGCCAACCAGGCTCGGGAGGATCTACTGGATCCTCGTTCTGCTCGTTCTTCCGGTGGGCAATCTGGTGCTCACGTGGGCCCTGGACTCGAGCGCGACGCTTGGTGCGTTCGCGCGGTTCCTGCTCGCGGCGGCGGCGGCGCTGGCGTTGGTCGAAGGCGTGCTGTTGCTGGGCTCGGTGCTGCGCGCACGAAGCCTCTACAGCCACGTACGCCTCGTCAAGAGCATTCTCCTGCTCTACGCGATGAGCGTCGTGTGGGCGGTCCTCATATACCTCACCCTCGCCTTCCTGTTCGTCGTCGCCTGCAGGCTCACGATTTGCACGGATATGACCGGGGCCCTGGCGCCCTGATCGTCGCTGAGGCCGGAATTGTCGCGGCGAGCGCGGGCCCCTGGCCGAGAAACGACGGGATGCCGGACGTTTTTCGGCCAGGCACCACAGGCACGCGGGGGCGAGACGCGTTGCTATGGGGCCGGCGGGTGTGCCGAGGCTCACGCCTCGCGGGGGGATCGGGCCGATCCGCGGCGAGCGAGGCTCACACCTCGCGGGAGGATCGGGCCGATCGCAGAGGTGTAGGCGAAAGCAGAGCCGTGGCTGCCGACGGCCGTGACCCGAACCATCAGGATCCTCCCGGCATCGGCGGAGCGCAGGCGGTACGAGCGTGACGAGGCGCCGGCGATCGTGACATAGCGTCCGCCGCCCTCACGCATCCACCGGTAGTGATAACGCACCTTTGCAGGACTCCAACTGCCGGGCGACACCGTGAGGACGGCGCCCTGGCGGAACGCGCCGGTGATCCGCGGCGCAACGCGATCGACCGGCGCGCCGGAGACGTCGCCGCTGTGCCCGGCCGCGGCCGTGCTCTTCGACCCACCCCCACCCGTGCCCGTGGACCCACCCCCACCCGTGCCCGTAGAACCATCGCCACCGGTCGCGCTCGCGCCGGCGCTCACGGGTCCGAACGGAGCGCTCGTCGCCGACGCCGAGCCGTAGGGGTTGAGGGCGGTCACGACCAGTCTCAGCATGAGCGCGCGGTCGGCCGCGGTCGTCGTGTAGGTCGTGGCGCTCGCATCCGGGATGTCGGTGCAGCTCGAGATCGTCCCTCCACACCGCTGCCACTGCAGCGTGTCGGCGGCCGCGCCCGCCCATGTTCCGATCGACGCGGTGAGCTTCGCTCCCACCGTGGCCTTGCCGTTGATCGCCGGCGTGCTGGTGCTCACGGGCGCGACGCCGGGTACCTGCAGCGTGTAGTCGTAACCGTCGATCGAGCCGGCGCTGTTCTCGGCGACGAGGCGGAAGTGGTAGGTGCTGCCGGGAGTGAGTCCGGTGATCGTCGCGGTGGCCGGCGACAGACCGCTGCTCGCGCCGATCGTGAACGACGCGGTGCTCTCGCCATAGCTCGTGCCGGTACCGTACTGCCACCAGTAGGTCGTCTCCAGGCCGTTCGGATACACGCCCGCGAGGAGCTGCGCGGTCTGGCCGCTGACGCTCTGCACGTAGCTTGCGCCGCTCGCGCCCGCTCCGGGTGCGGCGATGCCGGGCGGTCCGCTGCTCAGCAGACCGGAGATCGAGCCCGCGCCCGTCGGTCCGTCGTATCCGGCGCCGGCGGTGCAGATGTAGGCGATCGCGGGCGCGCAATCACCCCCTTCGGCGGAGGCGTTGGAGCCGCCGACGGGGTCGTTCAGCAGCGAGCTGTCGCTGTAGGCCCACTGTGGCGAGGCTCCCTCGACGCCCGCGATCGCCTCGAACGCGGCCACGAGCGGCGTCGCGAGGCTCGTTCCGCCGACCACCGCCCAGCCGCCGTCGCCCGAGTCGTAGATCGACAGGCCGCTCATCGGGTCCGCGTCGGCGGAGACGTCGGCGTACGCCCGTCCGGCACAGCCGCCGGAGGGCTGGTACGAAGGCTTGGCGATGTTCAGATCGCAACCCGAGCCGGCACCCGACCACGCGCTCTCGACCAACCCGCGCAGCCCTGAGGAGGGGCTGAGCGTGGTGCCACCGACGGCCGTGACGCCCGCGAGCGCCGCCGGATAGGCGTCGTTCTCGCTCCCGATGTAGCCGTCGTCGCCGGTGGCGGCGAGCGTCGCAACCCCCGGCCAGGTGAAGCGCTCCTCGGGCGGGGAGGGCTCGTCGTCGGACCAGCTCGCCGACAGCTGCGAGGCGCCCATATCGACGGCTGTCTGCATCGCGGTGAGCAGGTCCTCGTCGTAGGCGCTGCTCGCCTCCACCAGCAGGATGTCGCAGTTCGGGCAGAGCGACGAGACGGCGTCGAGATCAAGGGATTCCTCGACGTTCCAACCGTTCGGATCGGAGGCCGGGAGCGGCGAGCTCTCGCCGAGCTCGTTGACCTTGCGGAAGCAGCCGTTAGCGGTCGTGCACGGCGGCAGCCCGAAGGTCGTCCGGAAGACGCCGAGATCGGCCTCGGCGGCGGGATCGTCGGAGGCGTCGATGATCGCGACCGTGTCGCCGGTGCCGCGCGTGGCCGCCAGGCCGGTGAGGTCATACGCCTGCTGCAGCCACGCCGGAGTGCCCGCCGCCGGCGGGTCCTGCGCGGGCTGTTCGGCGGCCTGCGGGCCGCCGAACGACGCTGCGGTTCGTGTGGCGAGATCGCCGCGAGCCAGGATCACGCGCGCGATGCGCCCCCGCCGGATGGCAGGTCGCACCAGCGCGCTTCCGGCGCGGTGCCTGAGCACGAGGGCCTGGCATGTCGCGTAGCCGGGGCGCACCGGCGGGCAGACCTCGCTCGCGGTGATCTGCGCCGGGGTGAGCGAGCTGATCTGCGCCACCTCGCGCGCGAGCGCCCGGGTCGGTGCGCTCGCCGCGCCGGCGGCCGGCGCTTGGCAGGCCGCGCCGGCGAGCAGCGCCGTGCTCGCGCAGCAGACGACGGCGACGTGACGGGCCGATGCACGGAATGCCGGTGCGAAGCTCACGGTGAGCATCACATCGGCCTGTCGCACCGCTCAGGTCAGCATGCGCCCGCGGCTGCGGACGGCTGGACGAGCGACCGAGTGAGGTGGTGGGGCCCCGGTGGGGCCGTGGTGCCCGGCGGGCTGGTGGGGCCCGGTGAGGCCGTGGTGCCCGGCGGGCTGGTGGGCCCGGTGGGGCCGTGGTGCCCGGCGGGCTGGTGGTGCCCGGTGGGGCCGTGGTGCCCGGCGGGCTGGTGGTGCCCGGTGGGGCCGTGGTGCCCGGCGGGCTGGTGGGGGCTAGTGGTGCAGTGTGGTGGTGCTGTAAAGGACGGGTGTGGTGGTGCTGTAAAGGACGGCGCGGTCGCATCCGTCGTCCTTCGCGTCCCACATCGCCCGATCGGCGTTCACGAGCACGTGCTCGCCTCTGACCTGCCGGCCGTACTCGAACGAGGCGACCCCGATGCTCGCCGTGACCGTGTGCGTGAGCCCGCCGATCCTGATCCGCTGGCAGCGCAGCGCTCCGAGCAGGCTGTCGGCGACGCGCAGGGCGTGTGTGGAGTCGGCCTTGGGGAGCAGCACTCCGAACTCATCTCCACCGAGCCGCGCCAGCACGTCGGAGTCGCGTAGGCGCTCCTCGAGCAGCTGCCCGGCGCGCGCGATCAGACTGTCGCCCGCCTGGCGTCCGAGCGCGTCGTTGACGAACTCGAAGTGGTCCAGGCCGACCACGAGCAGCGATCCCATCTCGCCGTAGCGCGCGCTCGCGGCGGTCTCGTTCATCTTCGCTGATTGTGCGCTGCCTCATGCTGTGTGATCAACTATTCGCAGGAGGGGCTGGCACTAGTCGTCAGGATAGAGTTCACCCCGAGCGACGCCGGCGTGCGGCAGGATTGCCCGCCCGTCGCTGCATCCGCTCACACCATGGGAGAACGTGCCCTGATCGACACGACCGAGCTCGAACTGCTCCGCGCGCTTGTGGACGGACTGCCGCCGAGCGGTTACTGGGATGCCGAGCTGCGCAACCGGTTGGCCAACCGCGCGTTGTGCGAGTCCCTGCACTGCACCCCCGAGGCGATCCGGGGACACCACGTTGCCGACGTGGTGACGCCCGAGCTGCTGCGAATCGCGCTGCCGAAGTTCGAGCTGGCCCTGGCCGGTGAGCCGCAGCAGTTCAACCGCGTGTGGGTCAGCGAGGACGGCGCGAGCCGCCATCTCCAGGTGACCCTGATCCCCGACATCGTCGATGGTCGCGTCCGCGGCGTCATCACCCACGCAGACGACGTCACGGCGCGCCGCGCCGCCGAGTCGCAGCTGCTCGCAGCGCAGTCACGCATGCGGCTGGCGCTGATGGCCTCGCCGGTCGGCATCGCGACCGTCGGCGTCGATGGCCGTCTCGGTCAGGCGAACCCCGCGATGGCACGGATCTTCGGCTCCTCGACGGAGTCCCTCGAAGGGAGGTCGCTCGATGAGGTGACGTCTCTCGGCTGCACCGAGCCGAGCCGGGCGATGATCGCGAGCGTGCTTGCGGGTGACCTCGGCTTCGCGACGGTCGAGTGTGAGATCGCGCGCGCCGACGGCTCGCACGCGGCCGTGATCGTGAACCTGACGCGGGCCTCCGAGGATGATCCGGAGTCGATCGGAATTCTGCAGATGCAGGACATCACCAACCGCAAGCACGCGGAGGAATCGGTCCGGCGCAGTCAGCGGTTGCTGGAGCAGGCGGAGACGATCGCGCAGATGGGGACGTGGGAATGGGACCTGCGCAGCGATCGGGTCCACTGGTCCAAGGGTCTGCACGAGATCCTCCAGCTCCGCCCAGAGGAGACCGACGGGCATAGCGACCGTGGCGTGATCGAGCGGGTGCATCCCGAGGATCGCGAGCTTCTGCGTGCGGCGATCGATCGCACCGTGGCGGATCTGACCAGCGTCTCGATCGAGTACCGCGCGATCCGCGCCGACGGCAGGGTGCGCGTTCTGCACCTGCAATCCGATCCGATCGTCGACGCCGCTGGAGATCCCGTCCGCGTCGTCGCGGTCCTGCATGACGTAACCGATACGAAGCGCACGCAGCAGGTGCTCACCGACACCTCCTCACACCTCGCCCGCTACGCCCAGGAGCTTCAGCGGCTGGCGTTCGCCGCCGACGCCCCCGTCGAGCCGCCCGCCCTCAGGAGCGCGCTGACGGCAAAGCAGCTCGAGACGCTCGCCCTCGTCGCCCAGGGGCTGACCAACGGCGAGATCGCCAAGCGGATGTTCGTCACAGAGGCGACTGTCAAGTGGCACGTCAGGCAGATCCTCACCAAGACGAGCTCCGCGAACCGCACCGAGGCGGTGGCACGCGTGCTCGGCTCGAGCCCTCAGCGCTCCGATCGCGGCGGCAGCTGATCCGCGCTGGGCCCGCGAGAATCGCGGCTCTGATGGCTAAGGGCCCAGATCGCCCTCGTCGGGCGCGAGCGGGCCGAGCGCGGGATGCGCACCGAACAGCTCGAACGCCCGGAAGCGTGAGAACAGGCGATGGTCGGGCCCATGGAAGTCCGATGAGCCGGTGCTCAGCAGCCCGCGCTGCGCGCAGTGACCGGCCAGCAAAAGCGTCTGCTCGCGCGAATGGGTCACATAGAACGCCTCGACGCCGTCGAGGCCGCCGGCGGTGAAGCGGTCGATCGTCGCGAGCACCTGGTCGGGCCCGCTCAGGTCCCAGAACGGATGAGCCCACACTGCGATCCCGCCGGCGGCGTGGATCAGCTCGATCGCCTCGGGCACGGATGGCGCCCGCCGCGGGCGGAACGCCGGCCGGCCCTCGATCAGGTATGCCTCGAGGAAGGCGGAGGGATCGAGTAGGCCCTCGGAAGCCAGGCGGCTGCGGTTGGCGGGGTGCGCGAGCACCGCGCCGGCGAGGTGGGGGCGGCCGATCGACGCGCCGGGGCCGGCGTGACGCGCGAGCGTCGCCTCGTCGAGCTCGAACCCCAGCTCGCGCAGTGCCTGCGCCATCCGCCCAGCCCGCCGCTCGCGCTCTGCCCTGAACTCCGCCAGGCGCACGCCGAGCTCTGCGTCGCGATCATCGATCAGGTAGCCGAGGATGTGCAGGTCGACGCTCGCCCCGTCGAGCGTCGAGATCTCGACGCCGGTGACGAAAGAGATCCCGGCCCGCTGCGCTGCGCGGGCCGCCTCGCGCACGCCGTCGACGGTGTCGTGGTCGGTCAGCGAGAGCAGCCGCACGCCGGCGGCTGCCGCCGCGCTCACGACCTCGGCCGGCGCGAGGGCGCCGTCGGAGTGCAGCGAGTGACTCTGCAGGTCGAAGGCGGGCGCGAGCTGGTCCAGGTCCGGGAGCCTAATCGAAGCGCTGGCGGCCCCGGCTGCAAGCACTTACTTAGGGTCACCTAAGAAAGAATGTGATACGGTCCCGCCCGATCTGATTGCCGACTTGAGGGCTTGGAATTGCATCACGAGATGAGCGACGCGAGCAGGCTCGCGAAATGACCGACACGAGCAGCGAGCAGACGGCGGCCCCGGCGGCCCGCGGGCGCGAGCGGGCGACCTCGAAGCAGGCGCTGTCCTCACGCGTGAGCTTCTACGTGTGGGTCGGGGTCTTGCTGGCCGTCGCGTGCGCGACGGTGATCCTCGGCTGGCACTCCGCGGGCGGGACCCCGGACCCGAGCGTCCCAGGAAACCATATGAGTCGCACCACCGCGGTGATCAACAGCGCGATCCTCGTGTTCCGCGAGGGCCTCGAGACGATCCTCGTGCTCGCCGCGATCACCGCCAGCTTCCTCGGCGCCAATCGCGTCTACCGGCGGCCGGTCGCGATCGGAGGAGCCGCCGGCCTGGGGGCGACGATCGCGACGTGGTTCGCGGCGATCTGGATCATCGGCGCGTTCGGCGGCAGCGGGCTGGACGTCCAGGCCGCCACCGGGCTGCCCGCGATCATCGTGCTGCTGATCGTCATGAACTGGTTCTTCCACAGGGTGTACTGGACCGGATGGATCTCGCATCACCACAAGCGCCGCCGTGGGTTGCTCGCCTCCACAAGCGAGGCGAACATGCGCCGCGCGCTGCTCGGGTTCGGCCTGCTCGGCTTCACCTCGATCTACCGCGAGGGCTTCGAGGTCGTGATCTTCCTGCAGAGCCTGCGCGTGACCTTCGGCTCCAGCGTTGTGCTCGAAGGGGCGACGCTGGGCTGCCTGTTCACGGCCGCGGCCGGTGTGCTCACGTTCGCGTTGCACCAGAAGCTCCCGTACAAGCGCTTGCTGATCATCACCGGCGGGATGCTGCTGGTGGTCCTGTTCGTGATGGTCGGCGAGGAGGTCCAGGAGATGCAGCTCGCGCACTGGATCCCGACCACGCCGATCGGCGTGAACTTCCCGGGCTGGGCGGGACAGTGGTTCTCGCTGTTCGGGAACGTTGAGACGATCGTCGCGCAGCTCGTGGCCGTGGCACTCGTCGTCGGCTCCTACTTCGCCGCTCAATACGTTCGTGTCTGGCGGCCGCGCCAGCGCGGAGCAAAGCCCGCGAGCTTCGCGACGCGGCCACCATCGCCGAGCCTGCCGGCGTCGCAGGGTCTGGGCGTGTCCTGAGGTGCATTGTGGTGGCGGGCCTGCGGGCCCGCCATCCGGAACCCTCAGCGCGCGGGGGAGGGGGCGGGCCGGGCCTCGCGCGCCTCCCGGGCCTCGCGCGCCTCATGTGCCGCGCGCGCCTGCACCGCGACGTTGCCGGGAACGAGCAGGCTGGCCGCCACGCCGACGAACAGGAACGCGGTGGCCATCGCGAACGTCTGCTCGAAGCCGGTCACGGCCGGCAGCCCGTTGATCGTGTGCGCCGCGATGAAGGTCGCCGAGAGCTGGCCGCCCAGCGCGCCGCCGAGGGTCCGCATGACCGTGTTCATGCCGCTCGCCGCGCCGGTCTGCTCGGGTGGGACAGCGCCGACGATCAGGTTCCCCAGCGCGGCGAACGCCAATCCGATCCCGACTCCCAGCAGCGCCATGCTGGCGAGCAGCTCGACCGGGTAGCTATGCGCGAAGAGCAGCAGCAGGAACGCGCAGCCGGTGAGAAACGTGCCGGCGACGAGCGCGGGCTTGGAGCCGAAGCGGTGCGCCACCCGCCCCGCGGCCGTCCCCAGCACGCCCATCCCGATGGCGGCGGGCAGCAGGTACAGGGCCGAGCTGAGGACCGAGGCGCCGAACCCGAACCCGGTGCTCGTCGGGAGCTGGGCGAACGTGGGAATCACGATGAACGACGAGTACATGCCGCCGCCGATCAGGAACGCGGTCAGGTTGGTCGTCCAGACACCGCGGATCCGCATCATCGTCATGTCGATCAGTGGCACGCTGCTGTGGGTCTCGACCGCGATCCAGACGCCGCAGACGGCGAACCCGGCCGCCAACAGCGCGAGCGTCTTCGGGGAGCCCCAGCCCCACACGCTCGTCTGCGCGATCGCGACCAGCACCGTGCAGATGCCCACGCACATCAGCGCCGCCGCGAGCCAGTTCACGCGGCCCGGCACGCGGATCGGCGACTCGGGGATGAAACGCCACGTGCAGAGCGCCGCCAAAGTGGTGACGGCCAGCGGCATCCAGAACAGCCAGTGCCAGTCCAGATGCTCGAGGATCAGCGCGCCGGCGATGATCCCGAAGCCGGCGCCGACGCCGAGGATCGAGGACATCAGGCCGATGCTGCCGGCGACGCGGTCGGGCGGGAACTCGTCGCGCGCGATCGAGAACGCGAGCGGGAAGATCCCGCCGCCCGTGCCCTGGATCACGCGTGCGACGATCAGCAGCGCCAGCGAGTCCGACACTGCGGCCAGCAGCGTGCCGGCCATCAGCACGACGAGCGTCCACAGCAGCAGCCGCTCCTTGCCGTACATGTCGCCGAGGCGGCCGATGATCGACGTTGCGACCGAGGCCGACAGCAGGTAGCCGGTGAGCAGCCAGGCGACGCCCGTCTCGCTCGCGTGCAGGCTGTGCTGCAGTGACGGGAGGGCCGGGATCACCGCCGAGGAGAGCACCGCGTAGGCGAGCCCGGCGAGCGACAGCACCGCCAGGATGATGCGCGGGTGAACGCGGCTGGGCCCGTGGGCGTCGGTCGGCGGGTGCACATCTTCACTGTAGATGCGTTCGCGGTGTCAACCGCCAGCACGAGGCGCGTCGTGCGCTGATCTATGGTGTGCGTAATGCAGCAGGCAAGCGCTGACGCAGACCCCGCCGCACAGCGCGCCGTCGCCGGCGCCGGGGGAGCGGTCGCAGGTGCCGCCACGAACGAGCTGCAGGAGCTCGACCGCAGCGAGTGCCTGCGCCTGCTGAGCGCGGCGGGCTTTGGGCGCATCGTCGTGCGCACGCAGGACGGTGCGCCGGCGATCCGGCCCGTCAACTACGCGTTCGACACCCCCTCGCAGTCGATCGTGATCCACACCGGTAGCGGTTCCAAGCTGCATGCGCTGCTGCGCGCCGGGCATGCGGCGTTCGAGATCGACGGCACCGACGCCGCCGGCCTGCCCTCGTGGAGCGTGATCGTCTCCGGCGTCATCGAGGAGGTCCTCAATCGGGGCGAGCTCGAACGCCTCGCGTACCTGGAGCTCGAGCCCTGGGCCCCGTCGGACAAGCCGTTCGTCCTGCGGCTGCGTGCGTTCACGGTCTCTGGTAGGCGCGTCGCCCGCGCGTCGCGCTAACGTGATCTTCATGTCTGACGCTGACTCAGCACTCGGCGGCTCCGGCGTGAGGGGTCTTCGCGGGCGGATCCGGGTCGTGATCGCAGATGACCATTCGTTGCTGCGCCGCGGACTGAGGCAGCTGTTGGAGGACGAGGGCGTCGAGGTGGTGGCGGAAGCGGGTGACGTCGACACCGCGCGTCGCTACGTGCGCGGCCACCGCCCGGACGTGCTGGTGCTGGACCTCAACATGCCCGGCAGCCCGAGCTTGGAGGCGATTCCCTGGATCCGCCGCGAGTCGCCCGAGACGCAGATCGTCGTGCTCACGATGCAGAACGAGCCGGCGTACGCGCGGCGGGCGCTGAGCGCGGGTGCGCTCGGGTACGTGCTCAAGGAGTCGGCCGACGCCGAGCTCGTCGAGGCAGTCCACGCGGCGGTCGCGGGCGAGAGCTACCTGAACCCGCGCCTGGGCGCGAAGGTCGCCTCCGAACCGCCTCCCGGTCCGCCCGACGGCCTCTCCGAGCGCGAGGTGGAGGTTCTGAAGATGATCGCCTTCGGGCATACGAACGCGCAGATCGCCGAGAAGCTCTATCTGTCGGTGCGCACCGTGGAGACCCACCGTGCGCACATCCAGCAGAAGCTGCGGCTCTCGGACCGCGCCGAGCTCGTTCGCTACGCGCTCGAGCACCGGTTGGTGAGCGCCTCCGAGGCCTGAGCCGGTCGCCTCCAGCGGCGTGAACCTCTCCGAGACCGGTCAGACGCCCGCGATGACCTTGTGCTCGTGCCCGCCATCCTCCGTCGCCGGCCCGTGCTCGCGCGTCCTGCGCGTCAACGCGAGGACCGGACAGGGGGCCGTGTGGGCGAGCTCGTGCGTCGTCGAGCCATGCACGAGACGGCCGATCGGCCCGTAGTCGCGCGAACCGAGGATCAGCAGGTCAAGCGAGGCTCCATACAGCGCCAGCTCCTTGCGCGCCGGGCCGTACACGGCGTGGGCCTCGATTCCGCCAAGTGCTTCGATCCGCTCGATCGCATCCTCGATCAGGCTCTCGACGATGTCCTCCGTCGGGGCGGGGACGCCCACGAACGCGTAGGACGGGAGCGACACGGCCTCAAACGCCGACAGCTTGGCGTCGTGCTCGGCGGCGAGCTTGCGTGCCACCGCGATCGCGTGCTCGCTCTCGGCGCTGCCGTTGTACGCGACGCCGACCTCGCGCAGCGGCTGCGGGTGCTCGGCGTAGCCCGCGGGCGCGATCGCGACCGCGCACGGGGAATGGTTGAGCGTGACGCTGGCGTCGTCACCGATCAGCACGCGACCGGTCACGCTGCGGCGGTTGGAGCCGATCACCAGCAGGTCGGCGCCGAGCTTCTCGGCGATCTCGTGCAGGCCCCGTCCGATCGAGGGCGCGCCGTGGGTGATGAGCGTCGCGTCGATGCCCGCCTTCGCTCGCACACGCTCCAGCAGCGCGAGCCCGCGATCGCGTTCGATCGACTCGAAATCGCGGTTCGTTCCCCTTCCGATGGCCGGAAAGCCGGCGTGGACATGGACGAGCGTGACCGTGCTCTGCGGTTCGAGCAAGATGCGCGCGAGTGCGATTGCATCGCGGCCACCGGCCTGCTCGTCGACGCCGACGATGATTTTCTTGAACATCGCGTTCTCCTTTTCCGACACACACAGACGCTAGGAAGGGCCGCACACCAATACATCGGGAGGCGGCCTCTTGCGGCCTGCGGGTTTCTACGGAGCAACTGCGTGCGAGCGGTGGGCGGTCGCCGCGCACCGACACCTCGCCCAGAGGCGATTGAGAGATAGCGTGTAGCCCGTTTACCACCCCGACGGAGGACCAGAATGTTCAAGCGCGTAGTTGTTGGTTGTGACGGCACCGAAGGGGCCCGTGACGCCGTGGCCCTCGGGGCCACGATCGCAGCGGCGACGGGAGCAGGCATCTCGCTCGTGGGCGTCCACTCCACCTCGCTGTTTCCGGTGCCCGCGGAGAGCGACCGCCGCACGCTGCGCCACCACGCCGAGGAGATCCTCCAGCGGGAGCGCGAGCTGCGGGCCCCCGGGGCGCTCGTGCACACCGTTGTTGACTTCTCGGTCCCGCGTGCCCTGCGGCACTACGCCGAGCACTGGAACGCGGATCTCGTCGTGCTCGGCTCCGAGCCGGACGCTGCCGAGGGACACGTGCTGATCGGACGCCGCGGACGTCAGCTCCTGTTCGACGCCCCGTTCGCGCTGGCGATCGCGCAGCGCGGGCTGCAGACCACCGAATTCAAGCTGGGCCGGATCGGCGTCGGCTTCGACGGCGGGCCCGAGGGTCGCGCAGCCCTCGCGATGGCGGCCGCGCTCGGGCGGGCTGCGCACGCGGAGGTCTCGGTGCTGAGCATCGTCGAGGATCGCGTTCCGCATCTGTCGGGCGAGTGGATCGCCGGACGCGGCGGCCACGACTACGAGGCGGCGCGGCAGGCCGTCCTAGCGACGGCTCAAGGGGCCGTGGCGGCGCTCGAGCTATCCGCGAACGTCGAGGCCGTGATCGGCGATCCGGGCCTGCAGCTGCGCTCCCTCTCGGAGCACGTCGACCTGATCGTCGTCGGCTCGCGGCGATGGGGGCCGATTGCGCGCCTGGTCACCGGCGGTGTCGGCGAGACGCTCGTGTCCGATGCGTGTTGCTCGGTGATGATCGTCCCGCGCCCTCACGCGCACGAGCATCATCATCCGAAGCTGGTTCGCGGATAGCGCCCGGATTCACTCAACACGGCAGATTCCGTTGCTTCGCGCGTAGACATGTGTTCGATTGGGGAGGGGGTGTTGTTTATCTGACCTCGAGCGCTGCCGACCTTTAACGCCCCTCAAGGCGCAGCTCGATTCGGCCGATTAGGTAGCTTGCCGGGCCGACTGAAGGGTCTTTCTTATGCAACCCAGCTATGAGGAACAGGAGCTGCTTGCCGAGACATTTCGGCGGGCACAAACGCGGATGATGGCGCGTGAGCGCCTTGCCGAACTGGTCGTATCCGCTGGATTCATGGCCGCCGCCGCGGCGGTGTGGCTGATCCGTCCCCCGCATGCGTTCGCGGCTCTGCCGGCCGCGGTCTGCCTCGCGGTGATGGTGCTGGCGACGCGTGTGCGCTTCGATACGCCGTTCGGCTTCACGGTGCCGATCCAGCTGGCGTTCGTGCCGTTGCTGTTCGCCCTCCCGGTGGCGCTCGTCCCGTTAGCGGTCGTGGTGGCGCTCACGGCGGCGTGGCTGCCTGACGTCCTGAGCGGCAGGATGCCCCCGATCCGGCTGTGGAAGGGCGTCGGCAACGCCTGGTTTGCGATCGGACCAGCCGCGGTGTTCGCGGTTGCCGGCACGGAGCCGAGTTACGCCGGCCTGGTCCTGCTGGTGGCGGCGTTGACGGCGCAGTTCATCGGCGATTTCGCCGCCTCGGGGCTGCGCTTCCTGATCGCCAGGGGTGCGAGCATCAGCGCGCAGCTTCGTGAGACGTGGGTCTATGTCATCGACGCCGCGCTCGCCGGCGTCGGCCTGGTGGTCGCCAAGCAGATGCAGCTCACACCGCTTGCGCCGCTCGTCCTGGTTCCGCTGCTGGGCGTGCTGGCGATGTTCGCGCGAGAGCGCCACCAGCGCCTGCAGAGCCTGCTTGAGCTCAACGATGCCTACCGCGGCACCGCGCTCGCCCTCGGCGATGTCGTCGAGGCCGACGACGACTACACCGCTCAGCACTGCCGGAGCGTCGTCGGGCTGGCTCTCGCCGTGGCTGAGCAGCTCGGCATCGGCGCGGACCAGCGCCGCAACATCGAGTTCGCGGCGTTGCTGCACGACGTCGGCAAGATCTCGATTCCCAACGAGATCATCAACAAGCCCGGCAGCCTCGACCCCCACGAGTGGAAGATCATCAAGACCCACACCTTGGAGGGCCAGAAGCTGCTCGATCGCGTTGGCGGGTTCATGCGTCAGGTCGGCGTGATCGTCCGCTCCCATCACGAGCGTTGGGACGGCAACGGCTACCCGGACGGACTCGCCGGAGAAGCGATCCCGCTCGAAGCGCGGATCATCAGCTGCTGCGACACCTGGCACGCGATGCGCACCGACCGCGTCTATCGCGCTGCGCTCAACTACGATGCCGCACTCGCCGAGCTGCTCGCCAGCGCCGGGTCGCAACTCGACCCGGGGATCGTCGATGCCCTCGCAAGGATCGTCGCGGTCGAGCCCGTCACGGTGACTCCCGAGGTGATCGCGTCGGTGCCCATGAGCACCACAGCCGAGCGCCGGACACCTCTCTGGCCGGCGCCGTGGCACCGTTTCGGCGGCGGCTCGAACGGGTCTGCACAGCCAGCGAGCCGCGCGGACGCATCACGCGGCACATCAGATGGCCGCTGGAACGAGGTGTCACGAGTCGAGGACGCTCGCTCGCCCGATCCCGTCGAGCGCCTGATGGAGGAGTCCTGGGAAGCGCGCTCGCGGCGGGCGAGTCGCCGGGAGCTCCTCGTCGAAGGCACCGCCGCGGGACTGTTCCTGGCGATCGCGATCCCGTGGGCGATTCCCGCGCTCGTCGCGGGGCAGTTGCCGCTGCAGCTGACGGTCATGCTGGTCATCTCCTACGCGTTCGTGGCGCGCGCGATCAAGTTCCCGATCGGCGCCGGGTATGTCGTGCCCTCCTACCTCGTGCTTGTGCCGATGCTGCTGCTGCTGCCGCCGAGCACCGTGCCGCTGCTGGTGGCCGTCGCGCTGGTTCTCGGTGCCGGCTGCCGCGTCGTCGCCGGCAGGGGCAGCCCGCAGCAGTTGCTGTTCGCGGTGCCGGACGCGTTTCACGCGCTCGGGCCGGCGGCGGTTCTGACGCTGGCGGCGCCCGCGCACGGCGTCGATGTCGCTTGGGTGTATGTCGGCGCCTTCCTGGCCGGTTGCCTCGTGGATCTGGTCGTCTCGACGCTGCGTGAATCGCTTGCGCTCGGGATCGCGCCGCGGCTGCAGGCGCGCGTGATCGCCGCCGCCTGGCTGGTCGACTTGTGCATCGCGCCGTTGGGGCTGCTCGCGGCGGAGGCCGCCCGCGCGCACTCCGTCCGGCTGCTGTTCGTCGCGCCGCTGATCGCGCTGCTGGTGATCGTGGACCGCGATCGCAGGACGCGGATCGGACAGGCGCAGCACCGGCTGGACCTGGTCGCGCGCGAGCGGACGCGCCTGCAGGCGGCCGTCCATCGCCTCGGAGACGCGTTCGCAGCGAAGCTCGATCTGCGGGCGCTGGCCGACGTCCTGCTCGGAGGATCGATCGACGCGCTGGATGCCGCAGCCGGCAGCGTGATCCTGCAACAGCCGCCGAGCCTCGCCGTGTGCGATACAGCCGGGGCGATCGAGCTCGAGCCGCTGCTGCGCGTGGCGGTCGACGCGTCCCGGTCCACGGGACGCCCCCACCAGCTCGAGGTTGACGGGGTCTGGGCGCTGGCCCTGCCGCTGGCGTTCGGTGCCAGCGGCGGCGGCGGCGGCGGAGCACTCGCCGTCGCGCGACGCGGCCGTGCGTTCCGATCCGACGAGCAGTCGCTGATGCTCGGCCTGGTCGAGCGCGCGCAGCGCGCCGCCACCGAGATCGTCGCGCACGAGACGCTGCGTGAACAGGCGGTGACCGATCCGCTGACGCGACTGGGCAACCGGCGCAAGCTCTCAGAGGACCTCGGCGACCGCCTCCTGACCGCGACCTTCGAGACACCGCTGCTGCTGATGCTGTTCGACCTCGACGGCTTCAAGAGCTACAACGACACCTTCGGCCACGTCGCCGGCGACGCGCTGCTGGCCAGGCTCGGGCACAAGCTCGCCGCCGCCGTCTCGCCGCATGGCAGTGCCTACCGCCTCGGAGGCGATGAGTTCTGCGTCCTGTTGCCCGCACGTCGCGACCAGCTACATGACGCGATCGCCGCGGCGGCGGGCGCTCTGCACGAGCGCGGCGAGACGTTCATGGTGACCGCCTCGTGCGGCACGGTGCTCCTGCCACACGAGGCCAGGACCGTCGACTATGGGCTGCAGCTCGCCGACCGGCGGATGTACGCGCGCAAGCTGGGCCGGCCTTCCGGGGCACGCGAGCAGGCACGCGACGTGCTGATCCACATCATGCAGGCCAAGCAGCCCGATCTTCCCGACCATTCGAGCGGCGTTGCGAAGCTCGCGATCCCCGTCGGGCGCCGCCTCGGCATGGACGACGAGCAGCTCGACGAGCTGGCCCGGGCCGCCACGCTGCACGATGTCGGCAAAGTCGGGCTTCCGGACGCGATTCTCAGCAAGCCAGGCCCGCTGGATCCCGAGGAGTGGAGCTTCGTTCGCGAGCACACAGTCCTCGGGGAGCGCATCCTCAGCGCCGCCCCGGCGCTGCGTCCCGTCGCGACGATCGTTCGCGCCAGCCACGAACGCTGGGACGGCAAGGGCTATCCCGACGGCCTGCGTGCACACCAGATTCCCCTCGCGGCCAGGATCGTCGCCGTCTGTGACGCATACGAGGCGATCACGAGCGATCGTTGCTACCGCCCCGCCCGCTCGAAGGAGCTCGCCTGCGAAGAGCTGCGCCGCGAATCCGGCCGCCAGTTCGATCCCGCCGTGGTCACCGCATTCCTCCAGGAGCTCAGGCGGCCGGCCTCGCAGCAATCGAGCGACGTATGTGCCGCGGGCACCGACGAGCTGGCAAGCCTCACCGCTCAGGTGGTCTCCCACGTCCACGAGCTGCTCGACCACGAGCAGCCCCGCCAGGGGGACTGCATCGCGTGTGACGATTCGATCACAGCCCAGCTCGACATCGTCGCGCTGTAGGTCGAACATTCGTCGAACTTCGGGCTCTCGGCCTCATGCGGCGCTCTCGACTTGCCGATACAGCAGGTGAAAACCGACTGTCAGGGGCAAACCCGGCGCGAGCCGGGGACGCAAAGCCAGGGGTCTCACATGCGGGTGAGATAGCTCGGCTGCCAGTACTCACCACGAGAGGTGCGTACGCATGAAAGCCTGGATCTTCCGCTGCTCGCCCGGCTTGGGTGCAGTGATCGCCCTGTTGGCAGCCGGGTCCGCTCATGCGGCCCGCTCGACGGGCGCCCCGAGCACGGCGAGCGCTTGCGCCGCTCCTGCGCTCACGCAACCCTTCCTCTCCTTCGGAGATCTGAACTGGTACGCGATCGCGCCCGGCGAGAGCTACGACAACTTCTCCGGGAGTGGCTGGACACTCGTCGGCGGCGGCAGGATCGTTGCGACCAAGCTCTCCGACGGGACGACCGGCGACGTGCTCGACCTGCCGACCGGAGCAAGGGCCATCAGCCCGGCAATGTGCGTCACCAATGACTACACGAGCGCGCGGACGATGGTTCGCGAGGTGATGGGGTCCACCGGCGTGAGCATGTTCGTGGCCTATGGCTCATCCGCGAGCGACTTCGACTACGCCGGGATCGTCAAGGCCTCCGGGATGCAATGGTCGCTCTCGCCCGTCGTCAGCACCACGCCGGCCGGCGGCACGGGCTGGCAGTTCGCGTGGTACATGTTCGTCGCGACGGGTGCCACCGGCGAGGACCAGCTGTACAACTTCTACGTCGACCCACGGATGAGCACCTGATCCGCGGATCGAGGACCGACAGAGGACGCTATTTCACTATGACCTCCATCAAACGCCACCTCAACCCCTGGCTCGCGCTCGCCGGCGTGCTCGCCGGCGCGTGCACGATGTTCGCGCTCCCGGCGATCGCAAGCGCCCATTGGTGCGTGACGCCGCCGCTCTCGCAGCCGTTCCTCAGCTGGGGAGATCAGAACGAGTACGCGGCCGTGCCCGGCCAGTGGTATGACAACTTCCCGGGATGGCGCTGGACCCTGACCGGCGGCGCGAGCGTCACGACCACGACGCTGCAGGACGGCAGCACCGGCGAGGTGCTGGATCTGCCCAGCGGGTCTCAGGCAGTCAGCCCCGTCATGTGCGTCAACTCGAGCTACACGACGGTGCGTACGATGGTCCAGGACGTCACCGGCAACGAGGGGGTCGAGGCGTACGTCTCCTACCTCGGCAATGACGGCTGGAGCGCTCCGATCGACATCGGCAACCTGAACAGCCAGGCGAACAGCTGGGCGCCGTCGAGTCCGCTCGGCCTCCAGCCCGGCGACGACTGGCAGTACGCGCAGTTCACGTTCATCCCAGGCGGCCAGAGCAGCGAGTTCCAGATCTACAACGTCTACGTCGACCCCTACAGCAAGTAGCGGTGCATCGAACATTCGTCGGGCTTCCGGCCGGAGGCCTCATGCGGCGCTCTGCCGTTGCCGATAGATCAGGTGAAAACTGACTGTCAGAGGCAAACCCGGCGCGAGCCGGGGACGCAAAGCCAGGGGTCTCACACGCGGGTGAGATAGCTCGGCTGCCAGTACTCACCACGAGAGGTGCGTACGCATGAAAGCCTGGATGTTCCGCTGCTCGCCTGGCGTGGGTGCTGTCATCGCCCTGCTGGCAGCCGGACCCGCTCATGCCACCGACGCGAAGGCGACCAAGCCGGTGGCGGCGTCGCTAAGCACCTGCACCGCTCCTGCGCTCACGCAACCCTTCCTCTCCTTCGGAGATCTGAACTGGTACGCGATCGCGCCCGGCGAGAGCTACGACGACCTCACCGGGAGTGGCTGGACCCTCGCCGGCGGCGCCAGGATCGTCGCGACCAGGCGCTACGACGGGACGACCGGCGACGTGCTCGATCTCCCGCACGGAGCAACCGCGACCAGCCCGGCGATGTGCGTCAGCAGTGCCTACCCGACCGCGCGGACGATGGTGCGAGACGTCAGCGGGTCAGCGGGAGTGAGCATGTCCGTCGCCTACGTCTCCTCCACGAGCACCGCTTCGACCTCCACGGGTACGATCCGTGGCCTCCATGCGGCATGGTCGCTGTCTCCGGTGGTCAACATCAAGCCGAGCAAGGTCGCCGGCTGGCTCCTGGCGCGGTTCACGTTCGTCGCGACCGGTGCCACCGGCGAGGACCAGCTGTACAACTTCTACGTCGACCCACGGATGAGTAGCTGATCCGCGGATCGAGGACCGAAAGAGGACGGTATTCACGATGAGCTCCATCAAACGCCACCTCAACCCCTGGCTTGCGCTCGCCGGCACGCTCGCCGGCGCGTGCACGATGTTCGCGCTCCCGGCGATCGCAAGCGCCCATGGATGCGTGACGCCGCCGCTCTCGCAGCCGTTCCTCAGCTGGGGAGATCAGAACGAGTACGCGGCCGTGCCCGGCCAGTGGTATGACAACTTCCAGGGATGGCGCTGGACCCTGACCGGCGGCGCGAGCGTGATGACCACGACGCTGCAGGATGGCAGCACCGGCGACGTGCTGGATATGCCCAGCGGGTCTCAGGCTGTCAGCCCGGTCATGTGTTTGAACTCGAGCTTCACCACAATGCGCACGATGATCCAGGACGTCACCGGCAACGAGGGGGTCGAGGCGTACGTCTCCTACCTCGGCAATGACGGCTGGAGCGCTCCGATCGACATCGGCAACCTGAACAGCCAGGCGAACGGCTGGGCGCCGTCGAGTCCGCTCGGCCTCCAGCCCGGCGGCGACTGGCAGTACGCGCAGTTCACGTTCATCCCAGGCGGCCAGAGCAGCGAGTTCCAGATCTACAACGTCTACGTCGACCCCTACAGTAAGTGAGTCGCATCCGGCTTGGTGGCCGGCCTTCGCCTCCCTCCAGGAGTGAAGGAGACCGGTCGGCTCGGCCGGCGGTCACCACGGCCGGGCATCCAGCGCGGCCTTTATTCCCCGAGGCGGTGCGCGTCCTGCCAGGCGCGGCGCTTGGCCTCGTACTCGGGGGGCAGTGCTCCCTGCAGAGCCTCCGCGGCGTTGAGCGCGTCGAGCGCTGAGGCGTAGTCGCCCCACTGCGCGTCGCACTCGGCGAGCAGCAGCGCCAGCTCGACGGCCTCCTCGTGCTCGGCCTCGCTGAACGGCGTCTCGGGCAGCGCCGAGCGGTCGGTCAGCTGCGCGTGATGCAGCATGTCCGGACGCGTGCTCGCGAGGTACGGGGCGAGGTAGCGCCCGGCGATCTTCGCAGGTGGCCACCAGAGCGCCTGAGAGCCCGACAGCGAAGCATCCCGAGGCGTCCAGCGCGTCGTTGCGACATCGATCGCCACCGTCGATGGCCGGTTGAGGTGCTGGGGCTCGGAGCGCAGGTAGATCGGCGCGCCCCCGGTGAGCAGCAGTCCGCGCAGGACGGGGACGAACGGCGTCGGGGTGATCGGCACGCCTGCATCGGCCGCGATCGCCTCGGCGACCGCATCCGCCTGCTGGGTGGCGAGCCCGCCCTGCTTGAGCGGGAAGGCGGTCGCGTCGCCCGCCGCGTACACGCCGGGAGCCTCGCTCACGCGGCCGTGTGAGTCGACCGGGATGAACCCGTGCGAGTCGTGCGGCAGACCGCTGATCCGGGGCCCCTCGAGCTCCGGCAGCGTGACGACCCGGTCGGCGTAGATCTTCCCGCCGCCGGCCAGCACGAGCGTGTGGTCGGTGACCTTCGCGGCCAGCGATGACGTCCGTACGCTGATTCCCCGCTCGGCGAGCATGTTCGTGATCGCCTCGGAGGATCCGAACAGCTCGAGTGGCTCCTCCTCCGGGGTGATCAGGAGGATCTTGGCCTCGGCTCCGTGCTCGCGCACGTGCGCGGCGGTCAGCAGCGCCAGCTCGTACAGCGGCAGCGTCCAGGTCCGTCCGGTCGAGATTGCGAACGCGACCGACCGGGCGCGTCCTTGCACCAGGTCCGCGAGCACCTCGCGCAGCGCGTCGACGTCGCCGCGCCCCCGGAAGGTCAGAGCGCCCGGCAGGCTCTCGTGCATGACGGCGCCGGTGGCGATCACGAGCGCGTCGTAGCGAACGCGCTCGCCGGCGCTGGTGACGATCACGTGCTCGTCGACGTGAACCTCCTTGAGCGTGCCGGGCACGATGTCGCCGCCGACCCGGTCGATCACGAGCTGGGTGATCGAGTAGCTGCGCGCCTCGCCGCGGTCGAACGCCTCGGCGACCGTCACCGGGCGGTAGAGGAACTGCGAATCGGGCGTCACCAGAGTCATGTCGACGATGTGACCCGCGAGCTCGTGAAGCGCCAGCACCGCCTCCAGCGCGGCCACACCACCCCCCGCGATCACTACGTGCTTGCGCTCATGGCCTTCGACTGACATCGGCTCGGCTCCCGTGGGATGACTCTGGTGTCGGTCGAGCGTACTACGACACCGACAGCACGGCCGCCCCGACGAGGCGCCCCTCGCGCAGATCCGCGAGCGCCTCGTTGGCGTCCTGGAGGGCATAGCCGGTCACGTGCGTGTGGACCGGGACCTGTGGCGCCAGCGCGAGGAACTCCTCGCCGTCGCGCCGCGTGAGGTTGGCGACCGAGCGCACCGTGCGCTCGTGCCACAGCAGCTCGTAATCGAACGAGGGGATCTCGCTCATGTGGATGCCGCCGCAGACGACCGTGCCGCCGGGGGCGAGCGCCGCCAGCGCCGCGGGCACGAGCTCGCCCGCCGGGGCGAAGATGATCGCGGCGTCGAGCTGCTCGGGCGCCTTCGTGCCGGAATCCCCCGCCCAGACGGCCCCGAGCTCGCGTGCGAACGCCTGCGCCCGCTCGTCACCAGCCCGCGTGAACGCGAACACCCGCCGCCCCTGCCAGCGCGCGACCTGGCAGATGATGTGGGCGGCGGCTCCGAACCCATAGATCCCGAGGCGCTCGGCGTCGCCGCACATCCTCAGCGAGCGGTATCCGATCAGGCCCGCGCACAGGAGCGGTGCAGCCTGCTCATCGGGATGGCCCTCGGGAATCGGGAAGCAGAAGCGCTCGTCGGCGACGGCGTACTGCGCCATCCCGCCGTCGATGTCGCAGCCGGTGAACAGCGCGCGCTCGCACAGGTTCTCGCGACCGCTGATGCAGAAGCGGCACTCGCCGCAGGTCCAGCCGAGCCAGGGCACGCCGACGCGGCGCCCGTCGGACTCGACGCGACCGACGATCTGGTGGCCGAGCACGCGCGGAAACTCGCGGATCCTCACCTCGCCGTCGATCAGATGCAGATCGGTGCGGCACAAACCGCAGGCGTGCACGCGCAAAAGCAGCTGCCCCGGGGCGGGCTGCGGCGGCGGCCGCTCGACTTCTCGGAGCGGCTGCCCGACAGCTTCGAGCACCATCGCGCGCATCGCGTGCATGGAACGCTATACCACGCACGGGTCAGGCAACGCACAGGACGTGCGCACGAGCCGCAGGGCCCGAGTAGCCGACTTGCACAAATACACCATGAAACCGCGTGCCGGGAGTAGGGGTATCTTCGATTACATGGCAGACAAAGACGCGAGCCGGGACTCGCGCGTTCAGCAGGATGAGCGCCAGCGCGATCCCTGGCGCGTCGAGGGGTCGCGCCGCCGCCCGCCACCGGCGTCCTCCCGGGGCACGCCCCCGGCGTCCTCCCGGGGCACGCCACCCCAGCAGCCGGCGAAGGGGTCGCTGCGATGGTTCTGGGTGCTGTTCGCGACCCTGTTGATCGTCAACTGGGTGCTCGCCGCGACGCTCACGAAGACGACCACGACGCCGCAGCTGTCGCTACCCTACAGCGTCTTCTACAGCCAGGTCAACGCGAACAACGTCGCCTCGGTCACGACGACCGGCGACTCCATCCAGGGCGCGCTGCGCACCGAGATCCATTACCCGGCGGGCACCGGCGGGGAGACCTCGAAGGACTTCAAGACCGAGCGGCCCGTGTTCGCCAACGACAACGTCCTCGAGAAGCTCCTCGAAGACGGCGTCTCGGTCGCGGCGAACCCGACCTCCAGCTCGACCCCGGTGTGGGAGGAGGTGCTGCTCTACTTCGGGCCGACGCTGCTGCTGGTCGGCCTCATCTTCTTCTTCATGCGCCGCGCGACCAGCGGCCTTGCGGCCGGCGCCGGATCGTTCAGCGGCTTCGGCAAGGCCCGCGCGCGCCGCTACGAGCCCAGCGAGCAGCGCACGACGTTCGCCGACGTAGCCGGGATCGACGAGGCGACCGAGGAGCTGGCTGAGATCGTGGACTTCCTCAAGAGCCCCGACCGGTACCGCAAGCTCGGCGGCATGGTGCCGCGGGGCGTGCTCCTGACCGGGCAACCGGGCACCGGTAAGACGCTGCTGGCAAGGGCGGTGGCGGGCGAGGCGGACGTTCCGTTCTTCTCGATGTCCGCATCGGAGTTCATCGAGATGATCGTCGGCGTCGGCGCAAGCCGCGTCCGCGACCTGTTCGAGCAGGCCAAGCAGGAGGCCCCCGCGATCATCTTCATCGACGAGCTCGACGCGATCGGGCGCTCACGCGCGGCGGGATCGATTCCGGGCGGCGGCCACGACGAGCGCGAGCAGACGCTCAACCAGGTGCTCACCGAGATGGATGGCTTCACCGGCAACGAGGGCGTGATCGTCCTCGCGGCGACCAACCGGCCGGAGATCCTGGACGCTGCGCTGCTGCGCCCCGGGCGCTTCGACCGGCGCGTGGCGGTCAGCCCGCCCGACCAGCGTGGTCGCGAGCAGATCCTGCGCGTCCACACGCGGTCGGTGCCCCTGGCCGCGGACGTCGACCTCGCCACGCTCGCCTCCACGACCCCCGGGATGGTCGGCGCCGACCTGCGCAACCTCGTCAACGAGGCAGCGCTGCTCGCCGCCCGGCGAGCGCGCGACGCGGTCGGCCGCGAGGAGCTCGCCGACGCGCTCGAGAAGATCCTGCTCGGCGCCGAGCGTCACATCCTGATCTCGCCCGAGGAGCGCGAACGCACCGCCTACCACGAGTCCGGGCACGCCCTGATCGGCATGCTCGAGCCGGGCGCCGACCCGGTGCGCAAGGTGTCGATCATCCCCCGCGGCCACGCCCTCGGGGTCACCTTCCAGAGTCCGGAGACGGATCGCTACGGGTTCGACGAGCGCTACCTGACGGGACGGATGACGGGACTGCTGGGAGGCCGTGCCGCCGAGGAGCTCGTCTATGGCGCGGTCACCACCGGCGCCGAGTCCGACCTCGAGCAGGCCACCGCGATCGCGCGCCAGATGGTGGGGCGCTGGGGAATGTCCGAGACGATCGGCCTCGTGACCGTGCTCCCGGCCGAGGGCTCGGGGCCGTACGCGCTGGCCGGCGAGAGCATCTCCGAGCACACGCGCGAAGCGGTCGACGAGGAGGTGCGCAGGATCGCCGAGGAGTGCCACGGGCATGCGCTGGAGATGCTGCGCGGACACCGTCCGCAACTCGACATGCTCGCGCAAACATTGCTGGAGCACGAGACCCTCGACGAGGTCGACGCCTACGCCGCCGCCGGGATCCCGCACGTCCCGCACGCCGACGCAAGGACGGATCTGGCGTGAGCCCCGAAGTCGCCTATCCGGCCGAGCAGTCCGTCGACGTGCCGTTGCTCGACGGCTCGACCGTGCACATCCGCCCGGTGCTGGCCGATGACCGCGAGGCGATCCGCGTGTTCCTGGAGTCGCTGTCGGCCGAGTCGCGCTATTACCGCACGTTCGGGATCGCCAACATGGAGCGCCTCGCCGACTGGTCGGTCGACGTCGACTATGCCGATCGCTACGGCGTGCTCGCGACGCGCGGCGGCGAGAAGGGGGTCGTCGGTCACGCCGCGTACGTGCGCAGCGGTCGCCACAGCGCCGAGGTCGCCTTCGAGGTGGCCGACGCACTGCACGGCCGCGGAATCGCGACGCTAATGCTCGCGCACCTCGCGGGCATGGCATCAAGGCACGGGATCACGACCTTCCAAGCCGAGGTGATGTACAGCAACCAGAAGATGATCGAGGTGTTCCGGCAGAGCGGCTTTCCGATCGTGCAGCACAGCGTCGACGGCGTCGCCTCGATCGAGCTGCCGACCTCGCTCTCCGAGGAGACACTGCAGGTGTTCGAAGGGCGGGCGCAGAAGGCCGCGATCGGCGCCGTGCGAAGCTTCCTGGCGCCCGCGTCGGTCGCTGTGATCGGGGCCTCGCGGCGCCAGGGGAGCGTCGGCGCGGAGACGCTCCACAACATCCTCGCGGGCCGCTTCGCCGGCAGCGTCTACGCGATCAACCCGCACGCGGAGACGATCGAGGGTCTCCCGGCGTACTCCTCGATCACCCAGATCGGCAAGCCGGTCGAGCTGGCGGTGGTCATCGTGCCGGCGCCGCAGGTGCTCGGGGTGGCCCGCGAGTGTGCCGCGGCGGGCGTCCGCGCGCTGCTCGTGATCTCGTCGGGGTTTGCGGAGCGCGGACCGGAGGGGTGGGCTCGTCAGCGGGAGCTGCTGCAGGTCTGCCGTGAGGCCGGGATGCGTCTGATCGGCCCGAACTGCTTCGGCGTGTTCAACACCGACCCCGAGGTCCGGCTGAACGCGACCTTCGCCGCGCACCGGCCGCCGCCCGGCCGGATCGGCTTCCTGTCGCAGAGCGGTGGCATCGGGATCGCGCTGATGGAGGCTGCCGACCACCTGGACCTCGGGCTCTCGACGTTCGTCTCCGTCGGCAACAAGGCCGACATCTCCTCGAACGACCTGCTCCAGTACTGGGAGAACGATCCCGCGACCGACGTGATCCTGCTCTATCTCGAGTCCTTCGGCAACCCGCGCCGGTTCACGCGTATCGCGCGCCGCGTGAGCGCACAGAAGCCGATCCTGGCGGTGAAGAGCGGCCGCTCGGCCGCGGGCGCCCGGGCCACGTCGTCGCATACGGGCGCGATCGTCAACGCCTCGGACGTGAGCATCGGCGCCCTCTTCCAGCAGGCCGGCGTGATCAGGGCCGACACGATCGGCGAGCTGCTGGACACCGCCGCGCTGATGGTCGCTCAGCCCGCGCCGCGCGGAAACCGCGTCGCGATCGTCACGAACGGCGGCGGCCCCGGCGTACTGTGCGCCGACGCATGCCAGTCCGCCGGGCTCGCGGTGCCGGAGCTGTCGGTCGAGGTGCGCCGCCGGCTCGGCGTGTTCCTGTCGATCGACGCGTCGCTCGCCAACCCGGTCGACATGATCGCGACCGGCACGCCGGAGCAGTACCGCCGGACGATCGAGGTGCTCGTGCGCTCGGGCGAATGCGATGCGATCATCGCGCTGTTCGTGCCGCCGCTGATGACGCGCGCGCCGGCCGTCGCGCGCGAGATCGACAGTGCCGCCCAGCGCACCGGGGAGGTGACGCTGGCGTCGGTGTTCATGGTCGGCGAGCAGCCTCCCCGCGCGCCGGAGGGCGCTCCAGCGGCGGCCCGCTTCGCCTTTCCCGAGAACGCGGTCAAGGCGATCGCGCACGCCGCCCGCTGGTCGGCGTGGCGCGCGCGCCCGGTCGGCGTGGTCCCCAAGCGCGAGTGCCGCACCGTCGAAGCGGCGGCGATCATCGCGCGCGCGCTCGCGGCGGGGAGGGAGTGGCTGGCGACCGACGAGGTGGAGGCCCTGTTCGACTGCTACGGGCTGCCGCTGATCGAGACGCGGCTCGTGCACACGGCGAGCGAGGCCGCGGCGTTCGCGGCCGAGTTCGACGGACCGGTGGCGCTCAAGGCGGTCGCGGCAGAGCTCGTGCACAAGACCGAGGTGGGTGCGGTCCGGCTCAAGCTGCTCGGCGGCGATGAGGTCCGGGCAGCGGCGCGCGAGGAGCGCATGGCCGTCGAGGAGGCGGGCATGCGCTTCGAGGGGTTCGCCGTGCAGCCGATGGCGCCCGACGGCGTCGAGTTGCTGACGGGCGTCGTGCACGACGCCAACTTCGGACCCGTGATCGTCGTCGGAGCGGGCGGGACCAGGGCGGAGCTGTTCGGCGACATCGCGGTGCGGATCACGCCGCTCACCGACCTCGACGCACGCGAGATGCTCAGCTCGCTGCGGGTCTACTCGCTGCTGCAGGGCTTCCGTGGTCAGCCGAAATGCGACCTGGCCGCGGTCGAGGACGCGCTGCTCGGTCTCAGCCTGCTCGTCGAGTCGCATCCTGAGATCGCCGAGCTCGACGCCAACCCGTTGATCGCGAGCTCGGCGGGAGCGGTGATCGTCGACGCGCGCGTGCGCATCCACCCTCCGGAGGCCGAGCGCCCGCTGTTCGCGCTCTCCTGACCGGTGACCCCGATGCGGCCGGCCCGCAGGCCGGCCTTTTGGGGAGGCGTCGCGCGGTGCGCCGGAGCGGCTCCATCGAGGGCGCTCCGAGGCCGTTTGCTATCGGTGGTTTTCCACAACCATTCCGCGCCTTCGCCTCGATGAAGTTCTGATCTGCGCCAATACGATTGGCTCATGGCAACTCATCTCAGGCTGGCGGATCCGTCATCGGTTGCTTCGATGAAGCGCGGTTGCGAGGTTCCGATCCGGGTCGTGCTCGCCGACGATCGCACCGCCGTGCGCCGCAGCCTGCGCATGCTGCTCGACAGCGAGGACAACGTCCAGGTCGTGGCGGAGGCCGGCGACATCGCGACGGTGCTGCTGGCGGTGCACGGGCAGACGCCGAACGTCCTGGTGCTCGATCTCCAGATGCCCAACGGCTCGAGCATCGAGATGATCCGCTCCCTGCGAGATCAGGCTCCCGGCACCGAGGTCGTCGTGCTGACGATGGAGGCGAGCCCCGTGTTCGCCCAGCAGGCGCTCGACTCGGGGGCGATCGGATTCGTTCTCAAGGAGCACGCCGACCTCGACCTTTCCGAGGCGGTGCGGTGCGCCGCTCTGGGGGAGGAGTACGTGAGCCCGCAGGTGGCGGCGGGCCTGGAAGCGCTGCGTTCCGCGAAGGGCCAGGACGGGCTGAGCCCGCGCGAGATCGAGGTCCTGCGGCTCACGGCCCTCGGGTACACGGGTGCGGAGATCGCCGCAAAGCTCCATCTCTCGCGCCGCACGGTCGAGTCACATCGCGCGACGATCCACCGCAAGCTGGGGCTGGCGAGTCGCGCTGAGCTAGTGCGCTACGCGCTCGGACGCCGTCTGATCAGAGCCTGAGCCGATCGCACGGTCGGCGGCGTCCAAGGCGATGCTGGCGGACAGCAGCGTGCCCTCCTCGCCTGAGCTCAGCTCGAGCGTGCCGCCCGCGAGGTAGATGCGCTCGCGCATGCCGGCGAGCCCGAAGCCCATCGTCTTCGCGCCGGTGTCGAAGCCGACGCCGTCGTCCCTGACCTCGGCGACGACGCGGCCGCCCTCGAGCCTGACGCTGACGTGCACGACGCTCGCCCGCGCGTGCTTGATGACGTTCGTGAGCGCCTCCTGCACGAGCCGGTAGACGGTCGTCTCGAGCTCGGGGGCCATCGCGGTGCCCGCGCCTGCGGGCGCGGGCAGAGACAGGTCGCTGACGATGTGCAGCCCGCCCGCGCGCCGGCGCTCGATCAGCGCCTCGATCGCCGGGAGCAGTCCGAGGTCGTCCAGCAGCGAGGGTCGCAGGTCCGTGATGATCGTCCGCAGGTTCTCGATCTCGCGCTCGATGTCATCGATCGCCTGCACCATCGCCTCCGAGCAGCCCTCGGCGTCTTGGCGGCGCAGCGCCGAGGCGAGCAGCACACGCAGGCCGCCGAGCGCCTGCAGGGTCTCGTCGTGGAGCTCCCTCGCCCAGCGGCGCCGCTCGGCTTCGGCGGCGGCGATCGCGCTGCGCAGGCGGTCGGCCTCGACGCTGCGGCTGATCGCGACCGCGTTCGCGGCCGATGCCGCGAAGGTCCGCAGCATCTGCTCGTCGGCGCTCGTGAACGGCTCCGCCGTGACGCCACGATCGAAGGCGGCGAGAACTCCCACCGCCGTCCCGTGGTGCATCATCGGGACGAGCAGCGCGGTGCGGGCGTCGGGCACGCCGAGCGCGTCGGTCGCACCGCGCAGGCGCTTGCGTACGTCGGGGATCCGCTCCGAACGCCCTCGCTCGAGCACCTCGCCGGCGCTGGACTTGGAGATCGCGAGCCGGCGGCCGGGGGCAGAGCGCGCCTCGCCGGCGCTCGCCGAGACGACCAGCTCCGTGCCCTGGCGCAGCATGATCAGCACGCATCTCGCGCTGACCAGCGCGCGGCCGCGCTTTGCGATCAGCTCGAGGATCCGGTCTAGCTCGAACGCGCCTCCGGTGGCGTCGGCGATGTCACGCGCCGCCTCGAGCCCGTGGACGGCCTGCTCGAGCGCTTCACGCGCCTGCTCGCTCTGCTGGTAGAGACGTGCGTTCTCGATCGCGGTTGCGGCCCACTCCGCCAGGACCACAACCGCTTCCTCGTCATCGTCGGTGAACGGCTGGCCGCCCACCTTGTCCGCCAGGTAGAGGTTGCCCCATGCCACGCCGCGGACCAGAATCGGGACGCCAAGGAAACTGTGCATGACCGGATGCTCGGCAGGGAAGCCGTAGCTCTCGGGGTGCGCGCCGATGTCGTCGAGCCGGACCGGATGGGGATGGGCGATCAGCGCGCCGAGCACGCCGCGTCCCTTCGGATGCTCTCCGATCGCCCGGATCGTGGCGTCATCGACCCCGACCGTGAGGAAGCGCTCGAGCCCGGTCCGTCGCTCGTTGAGGACGCCGAGCGCCGCGTAGCGCGAGCCCGTCGCGGCGCGTGCCTCCCGGAGGATGCGGTCCAGGACGGTATCCGGATCCAGCTCGCTGAGCAGTGATCGCCCGCACGTCAGCAGCCGCCTGAGCTTGCCGACATCGTGGGAGATCGTCTCGACCGTTGCGTCGTGTCGCCGCTCGTCGTGGGCGACCTCGTTTCTGGGTACGAGTTGGTGTGCGGTCCTCACCACCACGGAGGATAGACCTCTCCGCGGATTTTCCGCACCGATCGGGGCCGGCTCTCGGCCGATGTCCGAGCGTGGGCGCGCCGGTTGCAACCTGGGGATCCCGTCTCGGGCGCTCCGATCCAGTTTTCGGCGCTCTGCTAGCAGGTGAGTGCTGCGTGACAACCGTAGTTTTCCGCAGAATCGCACGCCGCAGCGCGGATGCTCGGAGCTTGTGACAAACGTAACGTGCGGCGAATGGCTGCGATCTTCAACCTTCACCACCCGGCGCACATCATCAGCGTCTGGGTCATCCACATCACGGTCGCGAACTTCATCGTGATCCTGTTGATGTTCATCGTGTTCGCGGCCGCAATTCTGCTGCCGTATCCGCGTCACAACGCTCAGGGGAGCTCCTCGTCATGAGCAGCACGACGAACGAGCCCACGAAGAACTGGACCGTGGAGCTGCGCAAGCGGACTCTCGAATGGCTGCCCCCGGAGACGTTGCTGCCCGACGACCAGCCGACCTACATGTCCTCCTGGATCTACATGTTCGGCGTGCTGTCGCTCGCGTCGCTGGTCACGCTCATCCTGACGGGCACGCTGTTGACGCTGAAGGGCCCGACCTGGTGGCACGACGCCACGCTCGGTCACTTCATCAACAGCATGCACCTGTGGGCCGTCGAGCTGTTCTTCTTCTTCATGGTCGTGCACCTGTGGGGCAAGTACTGGATGGCGGCTTGGCGCGGGGGCCGCGTCCGGGTCTGGGTGACCGGCGCGATCGTCTTCCTGGTCGCGATCCCGTGCGCGCTGACCGGGTACGTCGCCCAGCAGAATCTCGACGCGCAGTGGATCTCCACACAGGCCAAGGACGCGATGAACGCGACCGGAATCGGCGCCTTCTTCAACCTGCTCAACTTCGGCCAGATGTACAGCTGGCACATCTGGATATTGCCGATGGCCGTTGCCGGCCTGGTGGGCGTGCACGTCCTGCTCGTGCGCCACCACGGCATCGTGCCTCCGTTCAAGCTCGACGACGAACGATTCAAGGGCAAGGAGTCGAAGGTCACTCAGGCGAACGCCACCGAGACGACGGGCACGGAGGTCAAGGGATGACCCGCGAGCAGCGCAGAGCGGAGAACGAGTCCTACCGCAAGTGGACGGGCGCCTACAGACCCTACGACCTCATCAAGGAAGCGACGCTCGCGACCGCGGGCGTGCTGCTGCTCACGATCGTCCTCTCGTTCCTGTTCTCCTCGCCCGACGATCCGGCGATCACGATGAAGTCCTGGTCACGGGCCGCGCCCGTCGACTTCGCCACGGTCGCGACGAGCGAGCTCGACGGCACCAGCGTGACCGCCACCTACGGGCCGCCGTACAACGACAACGGCACCCCACAGCACATCCTGTTCATCAAGCCGGCCAACTGGTTCGGCGTCACGCATCCGATCAACACGGCGCAGGACTACGTGATCGGACCGCTGCGTCTGCTGACGAGCACGCCTGCAGTGCAGAGCGCGCTCGACACATACCAGGCGGCGTCGTCAAAGCAACAGACCGCGTGGACGACCGCGTATACGAACGCCCTGGGCAAGGCGACGGCCAACCCGGACGGCTCGATCACGTTGCCTGCCGGCAACTACGGTCCGGTCTCGGCGATGATCGGCGCTCTGGTCGCGGACGCTCAGGCGGGCGGGCTCGACGGGGCGCTGGGCGGCGGGAAGTTCTACGTGACCGACAACACGAAGGCGCTGATGTTCCTGCAGGACGACAATGGGGACGGCGGCTACTTCAACGCGCTCGCGGCCCAGCAGCACCTGCTCGGCAACCCGCAGTGGGGGATTATGAACGAGACCGACAGCTGGCCCGGTCAGGTGTGGCTGTGGCTGTACGCGTTCTGGTACCAGATCAAGCCGTTCTCCACGTCGCTGAACGCCGACCTGCTCGTGATGGTCGTCATGACGGTGCTCAGCATCGGCCTGATCGCGATCCCGGTGCTGCCGATCATCAGGGACATCCCCCGAAGGATCCCGATCTACAAGATCATCTGGCGCGACCACTACCGCTCCCTGGAGTGACCGCTCCCTGGCGTAGCCGCTGCCTGGAGTGACCGCTCCCTGGCGTAGCCGCTGCCTGGAGTAACCGCTGCCCGAGTGGCGGTTTGCCTGTACGGTTCCGGCTGTGAGCGAATCGGGATCATCAACGCAGACCTCCGGTCCGGCGCCGGCGGCCGCCGCCGGCTCGCCGGCAGACCTGCTGGCGTCGCTGGCCGACCTGCCGGACGTCTCCGAGCGGGGCCCGCGGATGAGCGGCAAGGTCGTGTTCGTGACCGGCGGCACGCGCGGCATCGGCGCCGCGATCTCCCACCGCTTTGCGGCGCAGGCGGCGGCGGTCGCCGCGGGCTACAGCCGGGACCGCGCGCACGCCGAGGAGATGCTCGAGCAGTTGCAGGCTCTCAACGCCGACGTGAGCATCCACCAGGGCAACGTCGCGTCCTCCGAGGACTGCCGGCGCACCGTCGCGGAGGTGATCGAGCGCCACGGCCGGCTCGATGTGCTCGTCAACAACGCCGGCATCACGATCGACAAGACGGTGCTCAAGCTCACCGACGAGGATTGGTACAAGGTCCTGGCGGTCAACCTCTCGGGAGCCTTCTTCATGTCCCAGGCGGTGCTGCCGCACATGCTCGAGCGCGGCTCGGGGCGGATCATCAACATCTCCTCGATCATCGGCCAGACGGGCAACATCGGGCAGGCCAACTACGCGGCGTCCAAGTCCGGCCTGTTCGGCCTCACCACGACGCTCGCACGCGAAGCGGCGTTCATGCTGAAGCGCGCCGGCAAGGAGGTCGAGGGTGGGATTGGCATCACGGTCAACGCCGTCGCCCCGGGGTTCATCCAGACCGAGATGCTCGACCACATCCCTGAGAACGTGCTCGACCGGATCAGGGCCCAGATCCCGGTGGGACGCCTGGGGCGCCCTGATGAGATCGCCCGCGTGGTGCGGTTCCTCGCTGACGACGACTCATCCTTCATCACCGGCGCAGTGTGGGCGGTCAACGGCGGCCAGGAGATGTAGCTCAGTTGTCGGCGACCGGCGCGGACGGCGATCAGCAGCCGGCGACAGGCGTGAGCGCGGCGGGAGGCGGCTCAGAGCACACGCCAGTCGGACGCCTGACGCATCCTGACAAGTCACCGCGCGTCGCCAACCGCGCGCCGCACGGCGGTCCCGCGGAGGTCTCCAGCTTCGACACGGTCGCACACTACTTCGACGTGGCGGCCGACCGGCTCGGCGTGCCGGAGGATCTGCGCATCGTGCTGCGGACCGCAGACCGGGAGGTGCAGGTGCAGGTGCCGGTCACGCTTCGGGATACCGGGATCCACGTGTTCTCGGGCTATCGCGTTCAGCACAACGGCGCCCGCGGCCCGTACAAGGGCGGGTTGCGCTACCACGAGGCCGTGAACCTCGACGAGGTCCGGGCGCTGGCGGCGCTGATGACCTGGAAGACCGCGGTCGTCGACATCCCGTTCGGTGGCGCCAAGGGCGGCATCAACTGTCCCGGACGCGACATGACGACCGGTGAGCTGCAGTCACTCACGCGCTCGTTCGTCGACCGCATCGGTCACCTCATCGGCCCCACCCGCGACATCCCCGCGCCCGACGTGAACACCAACGCGCAGGTGATGGCATGGATCATGGACGAGTACGGCAAGCTCCACGGCGACACACCGGCGGTCGTGACTGGGAAGCCGATCGCGCTCGGCGGCTCGTTCGGGCGCGACTCGGCGACCGGCCGCGGCGTGGTGCACGCCTACGTGGAGGCGGCTCGCCGGACCGGGCTCGCCCCGGAGCGCACACGCGTCGCCATTCAGGGATTCGGAAACGTCGGCGCCTGGGCGGCACGCGGCTTCGCCGAGCTCGGGTGCACCGTGATCGCCGTCGGCAACTCCAGCGGGGCGATCCACTGCGAGGCGGGCATCGTCCCGGGCGAGCTGGCGAGCCATCTGGAGCGAGGCGGGATGCTGAGCGGGTTTCCGGCGGCCGACACGATCGGCTCCGACGAGCTGATCGGGCTCGACTGCGAGGTGCTCGTACCGGCGGCGCTCGGCGGCGCGATTCACGCCGCCAACGCCGGCGAGGTCCGCGCGCGCATTCTTCTGGAGGGCGCCAACCATCCGACCACGCCGGCGGCTGACCGGATCCTCGGCGAGCGCGGCGTGCTGGTCGTGCCCGACGTGCTGGCCAACGCCGGCGGGGTGATCGTCTCCTACTTCGAGTGGGTCCAGAACCTCCAGCACCTGCGCTGGTCCGAGCAGCAGGTCGCCGAGCAGCTCGCGGCGCGCATGTCGCAGGCGTATGGCGCGGTCGCCGAGCGCGCCGAGCGCGACCAGCTGTCGCTGCGCGTGGCCGCCTATGAGATCGGCATCGAGCGCGTGCTGGAGGCCACGCGCGCCCGCGGCTACGGCGGATACGTGTAACGCAGCGGTCTCATCGCCGCCAAGCGGCCAGGGTTGCGCTCGGGGGAATCGATGATCGTCGACGACCTGTTTCCATTTCTGGCCGGGCCGTTCCCGGAGTGGCCGTCCCACATCGAGCAAGCCGCAGCCCTCGGTTTCGATTGGCTGTTCGTCAACCCGGTCCAGCGGCCGGGCGGTTCGGGGAGCATCTACTCCGGCCCGGCACCCCTGCCCGCCCGCCCGCACCCTACCCCCGAGCGGGCGTTGGACGTAAGTGTTCATAGTGACCACTTACGCCCAAGGCTCACTTCACCCACGCCTCAGCGCAGCTCGATCGACTCGCTCGCGAGCAGGGAATCCCAAAGGCGCCGGGGTCACGGGTGCGCCGATGGTCGAACTGCGCCAGATCGGCCCACTCGAACGTCGGCCCGTCCGCGGGGCGGGACGGATGGGGGACGGCTGCATCGTCGTCATGGACGAGCCATTCCGGATGCTCTCGCACGAGCGGCGAGTCGGCCGCGCAGTGATTGATCGCGCGGTTGTGCGCCACCTGTTCGGTCTCGGGTTCGACGGCTTCAGGTGCGACACCGCCTACGGAGTGCCCCCGGAGGTGTGGCGGCGGCTGATCGCGGGTATCAAGGCGCCGCGTCCGGACGCGGGTATCAAGGCGTCGCGTCCGGACGCGGTGCTCGTGGCTGAGACGCTCGGTTGCTCGCCGTGGGCCACGGTTGCGACCGCGGGCGCCGGCTTCGACTACGTGTTCAACAGCGCGAAATGGTGGGTTTTCCGCGGCCCGTGGCTGCTCGAGCAGCGCGAGTTGATCGGGCAGCGAGTGGCGACGATCGGCGAGTTGATCGGGCAGCGAGTGGCGACGATCGGCGAGTTGATCGGGCAGCGAGTGGCGACGATCGGCGAGTTGATCGGGCAGCGAGTGGCGACGATCCGCGAGTTGATCGGGCAGCGAGTGGCGACGATCGGCGAGTTGATCGGGCAGCGAGTGGCGACGATCGGGTTCGCCGAGAGCCACGATACGCCGCGCCTGGCCGAGGAGCTGGATGGAAACGAGAATGCGCTGGCACCCGGCCAGGGCGTCGTGCTCGTCACCTCTGCCCTCGGGCTCTGAGTGCCAGTGACGGGCGGAACAGCCGTCCGGCGGGCGGTGGCGGTACCCTCCGGGGCGGGTACAGGACGAACCTTCCCTGTCTCCGTGTACTGAAGCGAGGAAGCGTAACGACATGGGCGCAGCGTCGATCGCGCGCGTCGAGAGGAGATGTGCTCGTGAGGAAACTGCTCGGACCGAAGCGGATCGCGTCGATGACCGCCTGCGTGACGATGGTCCTGACCGTCGTGCTCGCCGGCACGGCAGGTGCCGCACGGTCGCCTGCCGTGAGCGCAGCCTCACCATTGTTCGCGAGCCACGTGTTCGCGAATGGCGCGACGCTCAGCCACGTGGTTGCCGGGCATACAGAGGCGTTGTCAGATCCCGACGACATCACGACGCTGGCGGGCTCGATCTACGTCGCCTTCCAGAACGGCGTCGGACCGCAGGGTCAGGCGAGCGCCACCGGCAACCGTGACAGCACGGTCGTGGAGCTCAGCGCTGCCGGCGCCGTGATCAAGCAGTGGGATCTGGTCGGCAAGTGCGATGGCCTCACCGCCGATCCGACCCTCGATGAGGTGATCGCCACGATCAACGAGGACGCCAACTCGAGCTTGTATCTGATCGCTCCCGGCGCCAGCGCCGTCCACTATCACTACAACAAGGGCGGCCTCGCCCACGGTGGCGGCACCGACGCGATCTCGATCTACCACGGCATGATCCTGATCAGCGCGTCGGCGCCCGGCACGACGGGAGCGGCCGCTCCGCAGGCCACCTATCCCGCGGTCTATCGTGTGCTGCTCGACTCCGCGACACAGACAGCTTCGGTCAAGCCGCTGTTCTTCGACGAGGACTTCGCCGTTGAGGCCAACCCGACAAGTCCGCAGTACGGCCAGATGGAGCATCTCTACCTGACCGACCCGGACTCCAACGAGGTCGTCCCATCCTTTGCGTCGCGCTTCGCCGGCGACTTCATGTTGACCAGCCAGGGCGACGAGGAGCAGATCTTCGTGTCCGGCGCCGGCGGGCCGCACCAGAAGCTGTCGGTGCTGCAGCTCTCAGCTTCGGTCGATGACACCGCCTGGCCGTCTGATGGCACCGGAACGCTCTATGCGGTCTCGACCGATCTTGACACGATCGACGGCGTAACCGGTCCGTTCAAGATCGGCGCGCCGATCGTCGCGGTCACGCCGTGCGACGAGAACAGCGCACCCGCGACCTGCCCCGGGCCCGGTTACCCGACCAACTACCTTGGGCGGCTGAACCCGATCACCGGCGTCATCTCGAGACTGCCCGTGGGCGGCGCGCCGGTCCGGCCGCAGGGCCTGCTGTTCATGCCCGCGGCGCAGGGTCTGCAGTTCGCGCCTCGGTAGCTGCATCACTGCCGGTGTGCGGTCTCGGTTTCTGAAAGGCAACCGAGACCGCACACGCGGTCCGCTCAGCCGGCCGAGTGCTCCCGGATCGCCTCGAGGATCACCGGCCAGTGGTCACGCAGGGCTTCATGGCCCATGAACAGCCCCAGGTGGCCGCCGCCGGTGATCTCGTGGCGGATCAGCTCGGGGGGAGTGGACACCTCGTGCGCCAGCGCGAACACCTGATCCGGCGGGGTGATGTGGTCGTTCGCGCCGGCGAGCAGGTTGATCGGCATGTCCAGCGCGCGCAGGTCGACGATCCGGTCACGAACGCGCAACGAGCGGCTGACGAGCTCGTTGTCGCGGAACAGATGCTCGATGATCCAGAGGTAGAAGGCGCCGGGGATGTCCTGGGTGTGCTTGAACCAGTTCTCGAACTCCCTGTAGCGCTCGACGTGGGCTTGATCGTCGAGGTGGCGTAGGAGCGCGAGCTGGCGCTTCAGCTCGTCGATCGGCTTGATCATGACGAACCCGGTGACCATGTAGTCGCCCTTCAGCACGCCACCAGCCTGGGCGATGAGCGCCTTGTAGAGCGTCGTGTCACCCCCGGGCGCAAGGTGCCTGAGAACCTCGTGGACGATCGGCTCCCCGGCATGGAAGTCGATCGGTGCGCCCGCGATCGTCAGCGTGTTGATGCGTTCGGGCTCGAGCGCCGCGTACAGCGTCGCCAGCCAGCCACCCTGGCAGTCGCCTATCAGGTTCACCCGACCACCCACATGCTCCACGGCGCGGTCGATCACGTCGAGGTAGTCGTCGATCGACGCGTCGGCGGTGGCAGCGGTGGCGCCGAGCCAGTCGAGCGACAGCGCGCGCGGCAGGCCTGCCTGCACGATCGTGTGCATCTGGCTCTGCCCCGGCGAGTAGTCGACGATGCACGAGTCGTGGCCCGCCTGCGGCGGCAGCACCAAGACCGGCACCAGCTCGCTCGCCGGGTCGGTGCTGAAGTCGCGCAGGCGCGCGAGTGGCGTCTCGAAGACGACCTCGTTCGGGGTTGCCCAGCTCGGGCTTTCACGGGTGGTGACGAGCTGCCACCAGCGCGGGAGGTCGAGCAGGCGAGTCCCGCGGGTGAGGACGCCCTCGATCTCCTCGAGCACCTCGAGGCCGGCCCCTGCCCATAGCTCATACCAGCTGTCGAGCAGGCCGTTGGGCGTGCCCGGGGGCGCGCAGATCGGGAAAGGTGATGACATCAGCGACGACAACCTCTACCTCCTTGTATGGTGCGCCCGCCGCGCCGATGCTGCGCGGCGTCCGCCGTGCCTACGCAGAGGGCGCCCGCTCGGGCGCCCTCATGATTGACCTGCAGAGCGCCCGACGAGCGCTCCTATGCCTGACTGGCGGCTACTTGAGCAGGCTGCGGACCGACGACGTGTACGCCTCGTTGATCTCGCTGACCATCTCCGCGTGGGCGTCGATGACGCTCTTGAGCCACTCCTGCTTCGTGGCGCCCGCAAGCTTGTGCTCGAGATCGACGGCGCGATCAACGGCCTTCGCGTACGTATCGACGTACTGGTTGCCCGCCTTGCGACCGGCGTCGAGCAGCTGCTCGTTGAAATCCTTGATGTGGGCGTAGGCAGCCTCGAAGGCGGGCTGCGTGGTGTCCTGTGCAGTGGTCATGTTCGTGCTCCTAAGTGTCGAGATGCAGTGCTTGCAGCTTAGCAGGAAGTCAGCAAGCGCGCAAGCGCTTTTGCGGCGGGAGCGAGAGGGTGGCGTCAGCGGCTGGCGTAGGCGCTCACGACGTCGAGCGTCGAGAGGATCCCGGCGGGATGTCCGCTCGCCGGGTCGATCACGATCAGATGCGAGAGCCCCTGATCGACCATCACCCGCGCCGCGTGCTCGAGCGGATCGTCCGCAGAGACCGTCACCACCGCCGTCGCCGCCGCCTCTCCGGCGGTTCCCTCCTCGGCGGCCGCGGCGGCCGCTGCGACGTCCAGCGCGGAGACGATGCCCCACGGGCGGCCGCCGTCACCGGGATCCGTGACCGCGACCGCGTGCACACGCTGGTCGACCATCAGGCGCGCGACGACGCGCAGTGGCGTGGACGCATCGGTCGTCAGGATGCCGGTGTGCATCGCGTCACGCACGCGCATGCGGGCGAGTGGTCCATCTCGAAGAGTCATTGCATACACAGGTTAGGCTGAATCCGGGCATCCCGGTGTGCGGTCGTCGGTTCCGCCGAGAGACACGGGCAGGTATCGTCGGCACAACATGCCCGGACCGGCGAGGGATCCTGCGGAGACCACTGAGTTGAGTGGCGAGGAATGCCTAAGGCTGCTCGCCGCACACAGCTTCGGGCGTCTGGCCGTCGGCATCGGCGATGGAGTGCCGGTCATTCGCCCGCTCAACTATGCGTTCGACGAGCCGGCGAAAGTCGTCATTCTGAGGATCGGCGAGGGCTCTACGCTGTCGGCGATCGCGAGCCACGCCAAGGCCGCATTCGAGATCGACGGGATCGACGAGCCGTCCAGGACGGGCTGGAGCGTGATCGTCACCGGCGTCGCCGAGATGGTCAACGCCGCGGCTGAGATCGAGCGCCTGGATCGCTCCGCGCCGGTGGGCTGGGCGGAGGGCGGCCGCACCCATTGGGTCAGCCTCCGCGCGGGGAGGGTCACAGGCAGGCGCATCACCTCCGCTGCGGAGCGCGCCGCCAATCGCTGATCCGCCCGCGGTTCCGCTGTCGGCGCCGCCTCAGCATCCGCTCACGATCAATGGACAGCGCGAGTATCGCGCGAGGTGGCTGGCCGTCCGGTTGACGAACAGCCGGGCGAGCGCACTGCTCGTACGTGAGCCGACGATCAGGAGGTCGAGCTCCTCGCTGAAGCGCTCGAGCGCCGGCGCGGCGTCCGTCCGGACCGTCTCGAGCTCGATCCCGTCACGGGCGATGAGCGGGCGCCGGCCCGCGGCGAGCGCCCGCATCGTGCTGCCGGGCCGCTCGGCGGCGAGCTCCCGCATCAGCGTGATCGCGCGCTCGCTGCCAGGCGATCCGTCATAGCCGGCGCCGAGTCGCACGAGCGAGGCCGACCGCGACGCGTAGCCGGCCGGCGCGATCGCCACGGAGCACGGGGCGCCGCCGAGCGACTCGGTGGCGTCGTCGCTGTCGAGCGCGCGGCCCAACAGCCCGTGGTGACCGCGGCCGACGACGATCAGATCCGCGCCGCTCCGCGCCGCAAGCTTCTGCAGGCCGCGCGCGACCAATCTGTCGGCGATCACGGACAGCTCCGCGTCGAGTCCCGTTTCCGCTCGCTCGTGCGCGAGCACGCGCTCGCTCTGCTCCCGCTCGGCCGCGAGCAGCATCGCCGCCCCTCTGCCCGGCATCAGACCAGCGCCGTACACGTGTGCGAGCGTCAACCGCGCCTGGGGTGCAGACAGAAGCCTCGCCAGCTTGACCGCGTCACGGCCGCCCTGCCGCCCATCGATCCCGATCAGGACGTCGTCGAAGATGGACGAGAAAGTACACTCCTACCCGCCTGGCGGGACTCCCAACCGCTAAGCTCTGCCTGCAATAAGGTACGGGCGGCTCCGTACCTGATGAGGAGGAGAAACATGCAAGACGAAACGTCCAGGCCTGCTCGCAGCAACCCCTTCCTAGGGGTGGAGATGCTGATCGAGCGGCTGATCGGCGCCGACATGCGACTGATCTATGGCGCCATCGTGCCGATGGTGCTGATCGTCGGTCTGGTCGTCCTGCTCACTCTCCAATCAACTTCGTGGTGGCTCGTTGCCCTGGTCCTGGTCGTGGAGTTCGCGGCCGTCGGCCTCGTCGTCTTCGCCTTCATGAAGATGCTGGATGAAGACAATGACGAAGAGGCAAGCCACGCGCACTGAGCGCGTGGTTAGCCCCCTACATCCGAAAGCGCCAATCTTCGAGGTCCGAATTCACGGTCGTGGCGGCCAGGGCGTGGTCACGGCCGCTGATCTGCTGTCTATCGCCGCCTCTATGACGGCCGTCACTCGCAGTCATTCCCGAGCTTCGGCTCGGAGCGCACCGGGGCACCGGTCGTCGCGTTCCGCCGGATCGACACGAAGGAGATCCGCTCTCACGACCCGATCGCCCATCCGGACGCGGTCATCATCATCGACCCGACCGTGCTGCATCAGGTCGACGTGTTCGGCGGCATGGGCGATGACGCCCTGGTCCTGATCAACACCGCCAAGACGTTTCAGGAGCTGAGGCTCGAGGATCTGGTCGAGCGCCACAACGCCGAGAAGCTGCACACCGTGCCCGCCACCGAGCTCGCCCGCGAGCACGTGGGACGGCCGCTCCCGAACGCCGCGATGCTCGGCTCGTTCGCGGCGCTGACCGGACAGGTGGCGATGGATTCGGTCGCCAAGGCGATCCGCTCCAAGTTCAAGGGCAAGGTCGGCGACGGCAACGTGGCGGCGGCGCAGGCGGCCTACGACGCCGTCGGCGGAGCGCAGGCACTCGAGGAGACGGCGCATGCCTAAGCAACTGGAGGGCTCCGCCGCCGTCGCCCAGACGGTCGCGCTGTGCCGGCCCGAGGTGATCTGCGCGTATCCGATCTCTCCCCAGACCCACATCGTCGAAGGGCTCTCCGCGCTCGTCAAGACCGGGAAGCTGACCGGCTGCGAGTACGTCAACGTCGAGTCGGAGTTCGCGGCGATGTCGGTCGCGATCGGAGCTGTGGCCGCCGGCGCACGAACCTACACCGCGACCGCGAGCCAGGGCCTGCTGTACATGAGCGAGGCCGTCTTCAACGCCTCGGGACTCGGGCTCCCGATCGTGATGACCGTCGCCAACCGCGCGCTCGGTAGCCCGATCAACATCTGGAACGATCACTCCGACTCGATGTCGCAGCGCGACTCGGGCTGGATCCAGCTCTACGTCGAGTCCAACCGGGAGTGCATCGACGTGCACATCCAGGCCTACCGTCTGGCCGAGGCGACCTCGCTCCCGGTGATGGTCTGCATGGACGGCTTCATCCTCACCCACGCCGTCGAGCGCCTCGAGATCCCGACGCAGGAGCAGGTCGACTCGTACCTGCCGCCGTTCCATCCGATCCAGGCGCTCGATCCCGACGATCCGGTCACGATCGGGGCGATGGTCGGTCCCGAGGCGTTCACCGAGGTCCGCTGTCTCGCCCACTACAAGCAGATGCCGGCGCTCGACAAGATCCCGGCGATCGCCGCGGAGTTCCAGGAGGCGTTCGGGCGCGCATCGGGCGGGCTGCTCGGGCACTACCGCACCGACGACGCGGAGTTGATCGTCGTCGCCCTCGGCTCGGTCGTCGGCACGATCCAGGATGTGATCGACGAGATGCGCGACGCCGGCGTCAAGATCGGCTGCCTCGCGATCAAGACCTTTCGGCCGTGGCCGGGCGAGGAGATCCGCGAGGCGCTGTCGAGCGTCAAGCGCCTGCTGTCCTGGAGAAGGCGCTCTCGATCGGCATCGGCGGCATCGTCTCCGCCAATATCCACAACCTGCTCGATCCCGAGGGCAGCGCGGAGATCAACACCGCGATCGCCGGTCTCGGCGGCCGCGCGGTGAAAAAGGCGGTGCTGCGCAAGCTGTTCGCCGAGGCGGTCGCGGGCGAGCTGCACGACATGACATTCGTGGACCGCAACCAGGATCTCATCGATCGCGAGATCAAGCGCCTCGAGACCCGTGGATCGGGACCCCATGCTGAGAACATCCTGCGCGACCTCGGTGTCGTGGCAGCCGGATCAATGTGAGATCAGATGACCTATCAGACCATCAAGTTCTACCAATCGGGCAGCTTCGCGGTTGGTAACCGGCTGCTCGATCCCGAGCTTCGCTCCGATCAGTCCGACCCCGAGCACGCCAACTCGATCACGAGCGGGCAACGTGCCTGCCAGGGGTGCGGCGAGGCGCTCGGCGCTCGCCACGCGCTCGATGCGGCGATGAACGCCGCAGGCGGCAAGATCATCGCCTCAACGCGACCGGGTGCCTCGAGGTCTTCTCGACCCCATACCCGGAGACCTCATGGAAGATCCCCTGGGTCCACTCGCTGTTCGGCAACGCCCCCGCGGTCGCGACCGGCATCGCGGCGGCGATGAAGGCGAAGGGCCGCACCGACGTCCGCGTGATCGGACAGGGTGGAGACGGCGGCACGGTCGACATCGGCTTCGGCTGCCTGTCGGGGATGTTCGAGCGCAACGACGACGTGCTCTACATCTGCTACGACAACGAGGGCTACATGAACACGGGCGTGCAGCGCTCCGCCGCGACGCCGCCCGCTGCCCGCACCGCGACCACGCAGGCCGTCGGTGATGAGCCCGGAGCGCCGTGGGGACAGGGCAAGTTCGCTCCGGCGATCGCCCTCGCCCACGACATCCCGTACGTCGCGACCGCGACGATCGCCAATCTGCGTGACCTCGAGGCGAAGGTCGAGCACGCGATGACGATTCGCGGCGCCCGCTACATCCACATCCTCGTCACGTGCCCGCTCGGGTGGGGCACGGCGTCGGGCGACGCGATCGAGATCGCCTGGCTCGCGACCGAGACCGGATACTTCCCGGTGTTCGAGGGCGCGGCCGGGGAGATCACCAACGCCACGAAGATCAGGCGCCTGCGGCCGATCGAGGATTACCTGAAACCACAGCGCCGCTACGCGCACCTCTTCTCCCCGGCCCGTCGCGATGACGTGATCGCGCGCCTGCAGGCGCGCGCCGACCGCAACATCGCCCGCTACGGTCTGCTCGAGGATGGGCTCAGCGAGGTGCTCGTCGGAGCGGAGCAACCGTCATGACGATGACCGAGAAGCCATTTGCGATCACCCTCGACGTCGGCTCGAGCCAGGCCAACAAGACGGGCTCGTGGCGCACAGAGCGGCCGGTATACGTCCACCGAGTCGCGCCGTGCAGCATCGCCTGCCCGGCCGGAAAGAAATCCGCAGGCTTGGCTCTATCACGCCGAGGAGGGTGGATACGAGCAGGCGTGGCGGACGATCATGGAGATCAACCCGTTCCCGGCCGTCATGGGTCGTGTCTGCTATCACCCCGGCGAGACGAACTGCAACCGCGTCCAGGTCGACGACGCCGTCGGCATCAACTCCGTCGAGCGCTTCCTCGGCGACGAGGCGCTCAAGCAGGGCTGGAAGGTCGCGCCGCCGACCGAGCGCTCCGGCAAGCACGTGCTCGTGATCGGTGCCGGCCCGTCCGGCCTCTCGGCGGCATATCACCTCGCCCGCCTCGGGCACAAGGTGACGATCAAGGACGCCGGCCCGATCGCCGGCGGAATGATGCGCTTCGGGATCCCGATCTACCGGCTCCCGCGCGACGTCCTGGAGGCGGAGATCCAGCGGATCCTCGACCTCGGCGTGACGCTCGAGCTGAACACCACCGTCACCAATGTCCTGGAGACCAAGGAGGAGGGCGGCTTCGACGCCGTGTTCCTCGCGGTCGGAGCGCAGATCGGCAAACGGGCATACATCCCCGCCGGCAGCGCCGCGAAGATCGTCGACGCGGTGACGCTGCTCCACAGCATGGAGGGCGAGGAGAAGCCGCAACTCGGTCGCCGGGTGGTCGTCTATGGCGGCGTGACACGGCGCTCGACGCCGCGCGCACCGCCAAGCGCCTCGGCGCCGAAGAGGCGATCATCGTCTACCGGCGCAACCGCGAGAAGATGCCCGCTCAGGACTTCGAGGTCGAAGAGGCGATCGGCGAGGGCATCCTGCTCAAGTGGCTCACGACGATCAAGCGCGCCGACGAGGGCAAGCTGGTCGTGGAGAAGATGGAGCTCGACGAGACGGGGTTCCGGCAGCCGGCGGGCGAGCTCGAGGAGCTCGAGGCCGACTCCGTCGTGCTCGCGCTCGGCCAGGACACCGACCTCTCACTCATCGAGGGCGTGCCCGGGATCGACGTCGAGGACGGCACGGTCCAGGTCGACCAGAACATGATGACCGGTCACCAGGGGATCTTCGCCGGTGGCGACATGGTGCCCTACGACCGCACAGTCACGGTCGCGATCGGGCACGGCCGCGTGGCGGCGCACAACATCGACGGCTTCCTGCGCGACGCTCCCTATCAGGCGGAGCCACCGCTCGAGGAGGCCGGCTTCGACGCGCTCAACGTGTGGTACTACGCCGCTGCGCCGAAGGTGCACCGTGAGCGCCTCACGGCGGTACGCCGTCCTCGACGTTCGACGAGATTGTCCATGGCCTGGGCGAGGACAACGCGCTGTTCGAGGCGCGCCGGTGCATGTCGTGCGGCAGCTGTTTCGCGTGCGACAACTGCTACGGCGTGTGCCCCGGCAACGCCGTCCTCAAGCTCATTCCGGCCGGCTCCTACTCATACGAGATCAACCTCGACTACTGCGAGGGCTGCGGCATCTGCGCCAAGGAATGCCCGTGCGGTGCGATCGAGATGGTTCCCGAGATGATCTGAGGCCGACGGTCTGCAGCAGGCAGGGCCCGCATCCCAGTACCGAAGTCCCCGATCACGGCCAGGCTGCTCGCGATTCGCGCCCCCGTTGCGAAGTCGCCGATCGACGGCGACGCGCTCGAGGTTCGCAGCCCAGTGGCGAAATCGCCGCGGATGCCGGCACAGCTGTTGTCTGTTCGCTGGCCGCGTGCGAAGTCGCCGCGCGGGCAGTTGAGCAACTCAGCCGGCGCCGGGTGAGAGCCGCTGAAAGTGAGACGGAAATTGTCAAGGGTGCTTGATTGGCTCATCGGACCAGCTTTCCATTTCAGTTTGGGGTGATCTTCTTGCTCGAAGTAGCTCCTGCGAGCGGAGGTACGGCAGCCAACCTCATGCTCCACGATAGAAGCGGGGAGTCATAAGCACAAAGACGTTCTTCCGAGTCGAGCCATAGGCAATACTTATCGGGTGAACCTTCGCCAGCTCGAGTACTTCGTCGCTATCGCCGAGCACGGCTCGTTCACCCACGCCGCTGAGCGCTTGCTGGTCGCGCAGCCGTCGCTCTCCCAACAGATGGCTGCCCTGGAAGCGGAGCTGGGCGGCCCCCTACTCGAGCGACTGCCGCGTGGCGTGCGCCTCACGGTCGCAGGCCGGAGCGTCCTCCCGGAAGCGCGCCGCGCAATCGCACACGCGCAGCTGGCGCGCCGGGCCGCGCACATGGCGTTCGGGCTTCAGGCCGGCGAGCTGCAGATCATGACGATCCCTTCGGTCGCCGCCGGGTTGCTGCCCGACGCGCTACGGCGCTGGCAGCGAGCCTACCCCGCGATCGAGATCGGCCTCCGCGAATTCGTCCATCGCCGCGTGATGGACGAAGCGGTGCGCGACGGTGACGGCGACCTCGCCGTAGGCCAGGTTCCCAAGAACTGGGATGGTCCCATCGAGCCGCTGGGTTGGGAGGAGTTCGTGCTCGTCATGCCACACGGCGACCGGCTCCTGCGGGAGCGTTCGCTCGCACTCGAGCAACTGGCCGATCGCAAATGGGTTCACTTCCAGCAGGACCACGGACTCGCGGAGATAATCGACGTGTGCTTCGGAGCCGCAGGCTTCTCGCCGCTGATCGCGCTGCGCACCAGCCAGGTGGCTCCGGCTCCGATGCTCGCGGCGGCCGGCCTGGGGCCGGCGCTCGTGCCGGAGAGCATCGTGCCCGCAGGCCTACACGCACTTGTCCGGCCGCTCCGACCGCGCCACGCCCGCCAGGTCGTGGCGTTCGCTCGCGAGTGGTCCCCTACCTCTCGAGCATTCCTCGATGTCCTGCGCGAACACCCGTGGAAGCAGCGACCACGCGGATCCGTCGAGCTGGCCTAGCCAGGCACGGCCGCGGCGATCGCCGTCACGAGCGCGGTCCAGCCGTCGGTGAGCTGTTTCGGGGTCGCTCAGACTGCTCTCGGGGTTGAACGCGTCGTGGGCGTGTCCGACCGGGACCTCGTTGTCGAGCACGTTAGTCTAGCGGACTACAGTCCGATTCCAGCCCCGCGTCCATTGCCCCGGAGTCAGTTCGCGTTCAGTGCTGCGGAGGCACGGCGAGCACCGGGCACCGCGCGAGGTGCAGCAGCCGCTGCGTGACGTTGCCGAGCAGCAGGCCCGTCAGCACCGTGTGCCCGCGCGTGCCCATCACGATCAGATCCGCCCCGACCTGTTCGGCAGCCGTGGCGATCGCATGGGCGGCGCCCCCGGCTGGGCTCGTGCCCGTCTCCAGACTCGTCGTGATGCCGGCGTCCGAGAGCTCCGCGACCTGCGCTTCGATCTTCGTCACCAGCTCATCCTCGTCGACGTGCATCGTGTGGCTGCCGCCGGCCTTGCCCGGCATCACGAACTCGGTGATGTGAACCACGAACAGGTCGGCGTGCGATTCGCTCGCGAGCGCCTTCACGATTGGCAGCGCGTGATCTGCAGCGTCCGATCCATCGGTGGCCCACACGATCTTCGTGAACATCTGGCTCCTTCTGTTGCGATGACTTTGCGTAGTCTGAACGACCGTCCGGCAGCGAGCGCGCCCGGTCCGGCTCGCGCGCCGCCGTTCGAATAACGTCTGCGCGCGATGGATGCGGTGCAGATCGACGGGCTGACGGTGCGTCGCGGCGGGCGGCCGGTGCTGCACGGCGTCAGCGCGACGCTGGCGCAAGGGGAGGTCACGGGCCTGTTCGGGCCCAGCGGCAGTGGCAAGTCGACGATGATCCGCGCGATTGCAGGAGTCCAGGCGCATGTGAGCGGCACCGTCAAGGTCTACGGCCTCGATCCCGCCAGCGCGGCCGCGCGCGCGCAGCTCGGTTACAAGACTCAGGCCCCGTCCGTGTACGAGGACCTCACGGTGATTGAGAACCTGCGTTACTTCGCCGCGATCCACGGCGCCAGGGAGGAGGGCCTGCTCACGCGGGTCGGGCTCGAGGACCAGGCGCAGCAACTGGTGCGCAACCTCTCCGGAGGCCAGGCGGCCCGGGTCTCACTGGCGGCGGCGCTCGTCGGCGGCCCCCGCCTTTTGCTGCTTGACGAACCGACGGTCGGCCTCGATCCGCTGCTGCGGCGCGAGCTGTGGGCGCTGTTCGGCGAGCTGGCCGCCGAGGGGGCCGCGCTGCTCGTCTCCAGCCATGTGCTCGACGAGGCGCGCCACTGCGACGGGCTGCTGCTGATGCGCGAGGGGCTGATCCTCGCGCAGATGACCCCGGCGGAGTTGATCGCCACCACCGGCACGGAGGACATGGACGAGGCGTTCGTGCGCCTGATCGAGCGTAGATGAGCAACGCACGCACGCTGGCGACGGCGCGCCGAGTGCTCATGCAACTGCGCCACGACCCGCGCACGATTGCGCTGATACTGCTCGTCCCGTGCGTGCTCGAGACGCTGCTGCGCTTCATCTTCGAGAACGACCCGCGGGCATTCGACAGCGCAGGGGCCCCCTTGCTGGCGATCTTCCCGCTCACCACGGTGTTCCTGGTGACCTCGATCGCGCTGCTGCGTGAGCGTACGACGGGCACGCTCGAGCGTCTGCTGACGACCACGCTCGGGAAGCTCGAGCTCCTCGTCGGCTATGCGTGCGCGTTCGGCCTGCTCGCGACGCTGCAGGCGTCCCTCGCGAGCGCGTTGACGCTCGGCCCGCTGGGTCTGCACGTCAGCGGCCCCGACGTGCTGGTCGTGCTGCTCGCGATCTGCGTCGCGCTGCTCGGCCTCGGGCTCGGCCTGTTCGCGAGCGCATTCGCGCGCACCGAGTTCCAGGTCGTCCAGTTCTTTCCGATGATCGTGATCCCGCAACTGCTGCTGTGCGGGCTGCTCGTCCCTCGCGAGCAGATGCCCCCCGTGCTGCACGCGATCTCAGACCTGCTGCCGATGTCCTACGCCGTCGACGGCATGCACCACCTCACGCGCGAGGCGGGCGTCAGCGTCTGGTTCTGGGTGGACGTCGCGATCGTGCTGGCGTTCGCAATCGGCGCGCTGGTGGCCGGCGCCGGCACGTTGCAGCGTCGCACCGGCTGACACCAACGCCTGATCGCGACGTAACGACGCGGGCCCGCGACGTAACGACGCGGGCCGTCCATCGACGGGACGCGGGCCGTCCATCGACGGGCGGGCACCACCGTCTGATCGGCCCGCAGGCCGATCAGACCGCCATCACGCTTTCCCGTACACGATGTTGCTATGAATCGGCTCGCCGCTGAAGCCGGCGTTGAGGAGGTCGATGATCTCCTTGAGCATCGGGATGCGGGGGTTGGTGCGGATGCTCGGGTCGGCGAACGCCGCGCGCGCCAGGTCGACGAGCGCTGCGTCGAAGTCCTCGCGGCTGACGCCGCACTCCTGCAGCGAGTGCGGCTCCTTGACCTCCACGAGCAGCTCGTCGACGCGAGTGAACAGACGCTCGCGCCGCTCGTCCTCGTTCTTGCCGCCGAGACCCATGATCCACGCGATCTGCGCGTACTTCTCAGGCGCGATGTATGCGTTGTACCCCGGCGCCGGCATGAACTTGCTCGGTAGTGATGCGTTGTAGCGCAGCACGTGCGGCAGGAAGATCGCATTAGCACGCCCGTGCGCGATCCCGAACTGGCCGCCGACGGCGTGGGCGAGCGCATGGTTGAGCCCGACGAACGCATTCGAGAACGCGAGGCCGGCGATCGTCGCGGCGTTGGCCATCGCGGTGCGCGCCGGGAGATCGGACCCGTCCCTGTAGGCCTTCGGCAGCGCCTCGAAGATCATGTTCACCGCTTGGGCGCAGAACGCGTCGGTGAAGGGCGAGGCGAAGATCGAAACCGCGGCCTCGAGCGCGTGCGTCAGCGCATCGATCCCGGTGTCGGCCGTCATCTGCGGGGGCATCGTCACGGTCAGCGTCGGATCGATGATCGCGGTGTCGGGGACGAGCGTGTAGTCGACCAGCGTGACCTTCTTCTTACCGACGCTGATCACCGCTGCGGGGGAGACCTCCGAGCCGGTTCCCGACGACGTCGGGATCGCGATCAGCCTGACCTTGTGCGCCTTCTGGGGGAACTGCGCAATCCGCTTGCGGGCATCCAGGAACGGCAGCGAGAGCTCTCTGACGCTGAGCTCCGGGTGCTCGTGGAACAGTCGCATCGCCTTCGCTGCATCGAGTACCGAGCCGCCGCCGACGGCGATGATCGCGTCGGCGCCGAAGCGCTGGAGCTCCTCGATTCCGGCGCGGATCTGCTCCTCGGTCGGCTCCGGCTCGATCGCCGAGAACACGTGTACGGCGCGCGCGTCGGCTCCGAGCGCCCGGCGGATGACGTCGGCCACGCCGCGTGCCTCCGACGGGCTGTCGGTGACGATCATCGGCGTGTTGAGGTCCAGCATCCGGAGGTTCTCCAGCGACCCGGGATTGAAGTATGTGTCCGAGGGCACTCGGAACCACTGCGGCGGGGTCTGGCGACGCGACACGGCCTTGATGTTAAGCAGATTGTGGTAGTTGACGTTTTCAGTCGTGTTCGATCCCCCCCAGGTCCCACAACCGAGCGAGAACGTGGGTGTCATTGAGTTGTACACACCGCCCAGCGCGCCCACCGCTGTGGGAGCGTTGACGAGGATCCGGCCGGTCCGGATCGCATGCGCGAACTGGTCGATGACGGCCTCGTCGGTCGCATACACAGCCGAGGTGTGGCCGAGGCCGAGATGCTCGGTGACGATCTCGCACGCGCGGATTGCATGGTCGACCGACGGTGAGCGCACGATCCCGAGAACGGGCATCAGCTTCTCCGCGATTAGCGGATGCGCCGCCAGCGCGTCGTGGTCGGTCGGCAGCGGCGCGAGCAGCACCTTGTCGGACTCGGAGGTCTGGAAACCGGCGATCTGACCCAGGTTGAGGCACGACTGTCCCAGCACCTGGAGCTCGACGCGCCCGTCCTCGGTGAAGGACTTGGCGGCGAGCAGGTCGGTCTCATGTGTGCTCAGCAGTCGCGCGCCCATCCGCTGGAACTCGTCGAGGATGGCGTCGTAGATCGCGTCGTCGATCACGACCGTCTGCTCGGCCGGGCAGATGACGGAGGAGTCGAACGTCTTGGAGATGAGGATGTCCATGACCGCCATGCGGATGTCGGCGCTGTGGTGCACATACACCGGAGCGTTGCCCGAGCCGACGCTGAGGCACGGCTTGCCGGCGGCGTTGGCCGCGGCGACCGCCTTGGGACCACCGGTCGTCCAGATGAAGTCGATGCCGTCGTGGTGGAACAGGTACTGGGACACGTCGAGGGTCGGATCGGGGATGACCTGAAGCGTGTGCGGGGGAAGGCCGACCTTCTCGCCGGCCTCCTGCAGGATCCTCGCGACCTCCATGCAGCAGCGCGCTGCGGCGGCTGATGGCCGCATGATGATCGCGTTGCGCGTCTTGGCGCAGACGATCGACTTGAACAGCGCGGTCGAGGTCGGGTTCGTGATCGGCAGCAGCGCCATGACGACGCCGATCGGCTCGGCGATGTACTGGATCGCGCGCTCGTGATCCTCGTCGATCACGCCGACCGACTTCTTGTCCTTGAGGTAGTCGTAGAGGAACTCGGTGGCGATGTAGTTCTTCAGCACCTTGTCCTCGAGCACGCCAAAATGCGTGTCCTCCATCGCCATCCAGGCGAGCTCGACCGCGTTCTCGAGGCCGGCGACCGTCATCGCCCAGACGATCTCGTCAACGGCCTTCTGGTCGAGTTTGCGGTACGCCGTCGCGGCTGCCTGAGCGCGTTCGACGAAGCCGTCCAAGCGGGCTGACCACTCGTCGGGCTGTGCAACTGTTGAATCTTCGGTGGTGGTAGCCATGTGTTGATCAGGGGTAGGAGGTCGGCCTGCGATGCCAGCGGCAGAGGGGGAACTCTAGCGGCAAAAGGTCGAGACTCGCAGAACTTGTGCAGGGTCGAGGGGGGCGTAGTTCTCCGCAGTCGCCGGCGGCGTGCGGCGGATCGGCCGAGCTCGGGGCTCTCACATGACTGAGGGCCCCGAGCTCGCGGCTGTCAGGAGACCGAGGGCTGGAGCTCCGAGAGCGCGGCGACCTCCGCTTCGATCTGCTCGATGATCAGATCGGGATTGGGAATCAGCCCCGCGTCGACGCTCACACCGACGACGAGCTCGCCACGGTAGCTGAAGATCGCGAGGCTCAGTCCGAGGTGACCCGACGTCGGCGAGAACACGAGGACCGTGCCGATCGTGGACCCGGCGATGCTGACGGGCTCCTTCGGGCCGGGGACGTTCGTCATGACCGCCGTGACCTTCGAGGTGAAGAAGTCGACGACCCGGCGCTCGATCGGCTCGGGCGTCAGGCCGGTGACGGTCAACAGACCGTAGGTGACCTGGCCGTCGCGGCCGTGCTTGAGCGCCTCCATGCGGCGGTGCGTCTCCTGCAGGCGCTCGAGCGTGCCGCTCGTGGCGACCGGCAGCGGCAGGAAGACGAGGCCGAAGCGGTTGCCGAGATCGCGAGGCAGCGGCTGATCGAGCGGGCGCAGGTTGAACGGGACCATCGCCTGAATGTCAGCGACTGCTTCGTCGCGCCCCTGGAGGTAGTGGCGCAGCGCCCCCGCGACGGCGCCGAGCACGACGTCGTTGACAGTGGCACCGTGTGCGCGCGCGGTGCGCTTGATCTCCGGCAGCGGCATCCGCGTGGTCCAGGTCACGAGGCGGCTGACGCCCGGATCGCCCTTGAACGCGGTTGCGGCGTCCGGCGGCTTGGCCAGCAGCCGGATCGCCGTGGTGCCGTCGCGAACGACCGCCCGCACGAGATTGGCCTGCCGTCCCGGGGACACCGCGAGCCCGGTGCCCTGACGCACGAGCGCGGTTGCGCTGGAGCCGGCGCTCGTCAGCGCCCGGATTCCGGCACCGATGTCGAGCAGGCCACCCGGCTCGCTCTCGCTCTCGGGCGCCTTCGGCACCATCGCTGACCCGGGCGAATCGTCGACGAGCGACAGCATCGCCGCCGCGAGCGAGATCCCGTCCGAGACGCAGTGGTGGATGCGCACGACCAGCGCCGCGCCTTCGCCGTAGCCGTCGACCAGGTGGACGTGCCACAGCGGGCGGTTGTGGTCGAGCGGGGTGGCCATCAGATCGCTCACGAGCTCGCGCAGCGAACCGTCGTCGCCGGGAGCGGGCAGGGCGACGTGGTGCAAGTGGTGGCTGAGCGCGAAGTCCGGGTCATCGGACCATCTGTCCGGCATCAGCAGCAGGGGGCTTTCGACCACGCGCTGGCGGAACTTCGGGAATTCGTCGATCAGCCCTTCCTGGATGACCTTCTTGAGTCCCTCCCAGTCGAGGGGTTCGTCGAGCATCAGGACGATGGTGATCACCATCGGGTTCGTCGGGCGGTCCATGTGCAGCCAGGCCGCATCCGTGCTTGATAGCCAGTCGCTCATCCCTCGCCTCCCTCACATGTGCAGTTCACTGCTCTCCTCCTCCGCCCGGGCTGATCCCCCGAGCTGATTAATCACCTTCTGCGGCCGCATACAGGCCGTCGAAGAACTCCGCGTACTTCTTGTAGACAGCCGATCGCTTGACCTTCAGCGTCGGCGTCATCTCGCCATCGGCCTGCGTCAGCTCGTGGTCAAGTATCCCGAAGCGCTTGACCTGCTCGATCCGGGCGAACTTCGCGTTGGCGACGTCGATCTCCTGTTGGATCTGCTCGCGGACCTTCGGGTCGTGCGCGATCGAGACGAGGTCATCGGCGATCCCCACGCGCGCGGCCAGCTGCGCCGCGGCGTCGCGATCGAGCGTCAGCATCGCCACAAGATACGGACGGTCGTCGCCGAACACCACCGCCTCCGAGATGAAACGGCTGTCCCGCAGCTGGCTCTCGATGTTCACCGGCGCGATGTTCTTCCCGCTCGAGGTGATGATGATCTCCTTCTTGCGTCCGGTGATCGAGACGAACCCATCGTCGTCGATCGCGCCGAGGTCGCCGGAGTGCAGCCAGCCGTCGTCCGTCAGGATCTGCTCGGTGGACTCAGGGTCCTTGTAGTAGCCCTTGAACACCTGGGGGCCGCGGATCATGATCTCGCCATCCGGTGCGGTCGCGACCTCGGACCCGGGCAACGGCCTGCCGACCGTACCCAGACGTACGGCGTCGAACGTGTTGATCGTCGCCGCGGCGCACGTCTCGCTCATCCCGTACCCCTCGAGCACCAGCACCCCGCAGGCCTCGAAGAACTCGAGCATCTCCCTTGCGCACGGTGCGGCGCCGACGAGCCCCATCTGCAGCGAGGGGCCGAACAGCGCCCGGACCTTCGACAGCACGAGCCGGTCGGCGAGCCGGAACTGGAGGTCGGTCAGCAGGTTGGGCTGGTGTCGCTCGCGCAGCTTCGGCTGCGCGCGCGCTCCGACTGACAGAGCCCACCGGAAGAGCAGGCGTTGCTCGCGCCTGCTGCCCGCGACCTTGCTGGTCACCTCGCCGTGGACCTTCTCATAGACACGTGGCACCGCGGGGAAGTGAGTCGGCGCGGTCTGCTCCAGCTCGTCGACGATCTTCGACGCGTCTCCGCTCCAGTAGATGACGCGCGCGCCGACGCTCAGCGCGACGTTCTGCGCCACCCGCGCGAGCACGTGCGCGAGCGGCAGGAACTGGTACAGCGCGTGCGTGTGATCGAACCCGAGTCGCTGCGCGTAGGTGTGCGTCGCGTACATCACGTTCGCGTGGCTGAGCATGCACGCCTTCGGCGGTCCGGTAGTGCCAGACGTGTAGACGAGGGTGGCGATGTCGTCGGGTGCAACGCACGCGACCCGGTCCTGCACGTGCTCGGGGGAGGTCTCCATGCCGATGCTCCGCAGCTCCTCGAGGGTCATCATCCCCCCCCGGTCGGAACGGTCGAGCACGACGACGTGCTCCAGCGACGGGCAGCGGTCGCGGACCTGGGCGACCTTCGCCGCCTGGGCGGCGTCCTCGCAGAACACCAGCTTGGCCTCGGAGTGCGCGAGCACGTACTCGCACTCCTCCGGCGAGTTGGTGTGATAGATCGGTGTGACCACGGCGCCCGCGCACAGCGCGCCGTAGTCGCTGAGCGTCCACTCCGCCGAGGTCAGGCCGAGGATCGCGACGCGGTCCCCGGTCGCGATGCCGAGGCTGATCAGCCCGCGGGCGATCTCGCTCGAGATCGACCCGAGCTCGGGGTAGGAGATGAAGGCGGCGTGGCCGTCACGCGGGAACTGCAGCGCCACCGTGTTGTGACGCTCAGCGACATCGAGCACCATCTGCCCGAGCGTGCTAGGCACCGAGAAGCCGCTGCGCCGGGGGCGCATGCGAGCCGCAGCCGATGTCTTCTCTGCTGCTGTCACATCCTCAAGCTAATGGCCGGGGTGCTGCTCGTCATCGGTGCTGGAGTGACTCCGGCGTCCGTAGTTTTTACGGGGATGCGTGTGGCATGGCTACGCGATCGCCAAGAGCGCGACCGCAACGATCCCGGCGCCTGCGAGTGGCGGTTGTAAGGTGGGTAGCGCTTCAAAGTAAACGGATTGGAGCTGGAGACTTGCTCGGTTTGATTGCAGCAAACGTAAGGCGCCGCGCGACGCGAACCGGGCTGACGGCGGCGGGGATCGCCGTCGGGGTCGCGGCGGTCGTCGCTTTGCTGGCGCTGTCCGCCGGCCTCAACCAGACCGCCGGCCAGCTCGTGCATCTCGGCAAGGCCGACCTCGGACTGTTCCAGGCCGACGCCTCCGATCCGACCACGTCGCTGCTGCCGCTGTCGCTGCTGCCGAAGATCCGCTCCAACCACGACGTCACCGCGGCGACGCCGCTGCAGATGGTCGTAGGCGCGATCCCCTCCTCGCCGGCCTCGTTCGTGTTCGGAGTCGATCCGAACGGCTTCGTCGCCGGGCGGCTGGTGTTCGTCAAGGGCAGCGGCTTGCACGGCGGCGAGGCGGACGTCGGCGACCTGCTGGCCGCGCAACTGCACCTCCACGTCTCCTCTACGATCGTGCTGAACGGAAAGCGCTTTCCGGTCGCGGCGATCTTCCACTCCGGAGTGCCGTTCGAGGACCAGGGCGTGATCACGACGCTCGGCGACGCGCAGGCGCTCGCCGACCGCACCTCCGACGAGGCCACGACGATCGCGGTGCGGCTCGCGCAGCAGGTCTCCACCGCCGCGGGAGCGCGCAGTCTGCAGAAGGAGCTGCCGGGCGTCGAGGTGATCGACGATCCGACCGAGGCGATCCGCTCGGGGGTCAACAACGAGCTGATCAGCAAGGCGGTGCTGCTGATCGTCGTGCTCGCCCTGATCATCGGCGTGCTGTCGGTCGCCAACACGATGCTCGCTGCGATCCTCGAGCGCCGCCGCGAGCTGGTGCTGCTGGCGACGATCGGCTGGAGCTCCTCCCAGCTTGCGGTGCTCGTGCTCGGCGAGGCGATCGCGGTGAGCATCATCGGCACCGCCGCCGGGCTCGTGCTGGGCACGCTCGCGAGCGGTCTGCTGCCCAGCGCGCTCGGCCTGCAGAGCTTCATCTCGCCGGAGCTGACCACCTGGGGACTCGGCCGCGCCTGCCTGATCGGCGTGACGATCGGCGTGCTCGGTGCGGTCTACCCGATCTGGCGGGTGACGCGGATCTCCTCCGCCGCCGGGCTGGCGCCGTCCTGACCGCCCGCGGCGGGATGTTCCTTCGCACCGATCAGCCAGGTAGCCTGACGCACCATGGCCTCCGAGCGCGCCGCGCAGGAGCTGGAAGTGATCGCGCTGCGCCGCGTCTGTGACGCGCAGGGGCTCGGCTTCGCTTCGACCGCCGAGCTCGACCCGATGGACGGCACGGCAGGGCAGGCGCGAGCAGGCGAGGCGATCGCGTTCGGCCTGGAGGTCGAGACCGCCGGCTACAACCTGTTCGCCGCCGGTCCGTCCGGGACGGGCAGGCGGACCACGCTGCGTCACCATCTCGATGCGTACGCCCGCGGCCGCCCGGCTCCCGGTGACTGGGTCTACCTGCACAACTTCGAGGACCCGCGCCGGCCGATCGCCGTATCGCTCGCGAGCGGCCGCGGCCGTGAGCTGCAGGCCGACATGCGCCGCTTCCTGCGGGATGCTCGGCGTGAGCTCGCTGCAGCGTTCGAGAGCGAAACGTATGCCGCGCGCCAGCGTGAGGTGACCGAGCCGGCCGAGCACGAGCAGGAGGCGGCGTTCGCCGAGTTGCGCGAGCACGCGCGGACCGGCGGGATCGCGATCGAGCTCAGCCCGTCGGGGATCATCACCGTTCCGCTGCGCGGCGCGCACCCGATGACCCCCGCCGAGTTCGCGCAGCTGCCCGATGCGGTGCGCGCGCGCTACCAGTCGGCGATCGAACAGCTGGCTCCGAGCATGCAGGCGTTCATCACGCGCATGCGGGCACTGCAGCGAGCGAACCGCGACCGTCTGCGGGCGCTCGAGCGCGAGGTCGCGCTGTTCGCGATCGGGCATCTGATCGACGAGCTCGAGGAGCGCCACCGGGACTCGCCGAAGCTGCGTGAATGGCTCGCGGCGGTTGCAGAGGACGTCACCGAGAACCTCGCCCTGTTCCAGAGCCCCGGCCAGGCCGCCTCCGAGATGCCCGAGCAGCTGGCCGCGGCGCTGGGGGGCTCCGACCAGCCACTGGCCCGCTACGAGGTCAACGTGCTCGTCGCGCACGAGACCGACGGCGGCGCGCCGGTCGTGATTGAGGAGAACCCGACCTACCCGAACCTGTTCGGACGGATCGAGCACCGCGGCGTGCTCGGCGGCGGGCTGGTCACCGACCACCGGATGCTGCGACCCGGAGCGGTCCACCGTGCCAACGGCGGCTACCTGATGCTGCCGGCGGCCGAGGTGCTCGCCCAGCCCTTGGTGTGGCCGAAGCTCAAGGAGGTCCTGCGGTCGGGGGCGGTTCGACTCGAGAACCCCGCGGACCAGTACGCGCTGATCCCGACCACGACACTCAACCCCGAGCCGATCGAGCTCGACTTGAAGGTGGTCCTGATCGGCAGCCCGGCGCTCTACGATCTCGCCTACCGACTGGACGAGGACGTCCGCAAGCTTTTCCGCGTGAAGGTCGAGTTCGACTTTCGCGCGCGCTGGGACGCCGACGGCGAGCGTGCCTACGCGGCGTTCCTGAGCACGCAGAGCACCGCTTCGGGATTGCGTCATTTCGATGCGGGCGCTGTGGCTCGGATCGTCGAGCACGGCGCGCGACTGGCCGAGAGCTGCGAGTGGCTGTCGACCGCGTTCGTCGAGATCGCCGGCCTCGCGGCTGAGGCGAACCACTGGGCGGCGCGCGCACATGCGGAGCTGGTCGGGGCCGAGCACGTCGAGCAGGCCGTGCAGAGCAAGATGGGCCGCTCCAACCTGATCGAGCGACGGTTGCTCGACATGGTGGCGGAGGGCGCGCTGCTGCTCGATCTTCAGGGTGCACGCGTGGGTCAGGTCAACGGACTCTCCGTGCTCGACGTCGGCGACTACATGTTCGGCCGACCGATGCGCATCACCGCGAGCGCCGGACCCGGGCGCGGCGCGCTGGTCAGCATCGAGCGCGAGACCGAGCTGAGCGGCCACATCCACGACAAGGGGTTTCTCACGCTGAGCGGCTACCTGCGCGAGCAGTACGGCGGCGAGCGCCGGATTGCGCTCAGCGCGACGCTCACGTTCGAGCAGTCCTATGAGCACATCGACGGGGACTCGGCGGCGAGCGCTGAGCTCTTCGCTCTGCTCTCGGAGCTCGCGGATGCGCCGCTGCGTCAGGACATCGCCGTGACCGGCTCTGTCAACCAGCACGGCGAGTTGCAGGCGATCGGCGGCGTGAACGAGAAGATCGAGGGCTTCCACCGCACCTGCAGGCTCGACGGGCTGACCGGCGAGCAGGGGGTCCTCATCCCGTGTTCCAACGTCCGGCATCTGATGCTGTCCGCGGAGGTCGTTGCCGACGTGGAGGCGGGCCGCTTCCACGTCTGGAGCGCACGCACGATCGACGAGGGGATCGAGCTGTTGTGCGGGATCCCCGCCGGGCAGCGCGGCGAGCACGGCCGCTTTCCGCCGGGCAGCATCCACGCGCGCGTGGAGGACCGCCTGGAGCGCTGGGCGAGCGACGAGCAGCCGCGCGCGGAGCGTGCACGAGCCGACCACGCCGACGCCGAGGACCTCCAGGCGGATCCCGCCCCCCCGATGGCGCCCGGGGTGGGATCAACGGCGCACGAGCGGCTCGCCCGCGACGTACCTCGCTCCGCGTAACCACGACGCGCAGGTTGTGCTCGAGACGGCGATCCGAGACGGTAGCGGTTGACGGCTCGCGCGGGCAGCGTGACGGTCGTGCCGGTCGGCATTGCCCTGGCCTGACCCGGGGTCAATTCCGAGCGCTTACCTCGGGTTTAAGTGCAGCGCGCAAATCATGTAGGGTGACGCCAAGGAAGGAGACGAGGAGCATGGCCGCCGAGCAAATCATTGAGAGACACGACCTCGACCAGTTGTTCGAGGCTCTAAGAAACCATGGCTACACGGTCGTCGGACCCGTGGCCCGCGACGGGGCGATCATCTACGACGAAATCAGCAGCAGTGCCGATCTACCCGCCGGCTGGACAGACGAGCAGGACGCCGGCCGCTACCGCCTCGTACGTCGCGAGGACGAAGCGCTGTTCGGGTTCGTTCACGGTCCGCGGGGGCTGAAGCGATTCCAGCTACCGGCGGAGAAGCTCCTGTGGCGTGCGCAGCTGGGATCAGACGGCGAGCTGACGGATCTCACCGGCCCGCCGGAGAGCGCGAAGATCGCCTACATCGGGGCGCGCGCGTGCGATCTCGTCGGACGCCAGGTGCTCGAGCACGTGCTCCTCGGCGCCTCCAGCGTCGACCCCGGTGACGCGGAGCGCGCGGTGGGGTTGCTGGTCATCGCCGTCCAGTGCGGCCAGGCCGGCGGAACGTGCTTCTGCACGTCGATGGGCACCGGGCCCGCGGTGAGCGGCGGTTACGACATCGTGCTCACGGAGGTGCTCGACGGCGGCGAGCACTACTTCGTCGCGGCCGCAGGCACGCGCAAGGGCGCCGACGTGCTGGCGGATGTCAACACAGTGCCCGCGGGGCCGCAGGCACTCGCGGCGGTGAAGGAGGTGCCCGCGCGGGCCGCTGCCCAGATCACGCGCACGCTCGACACCAACGGGATCAAGGAGCTTCTGTACCGCAACATGGAGCATCCGCGGTGGGACGACGTCGCGCAGCGGTGCCTGACATGCGGCAACTGCACGATGGTCTGTCCGACGTGCTTCTGCACCACGGTCGAGGACATGACCGACCTGACGGGCACCGAGGTCGAGCGCCACCAACGCTGGGACTCGTGCTTCACAGTCGACTACTCGTACATGAACGGGAGCCCCGTGCGATCCTCGACGAGGTCGCGCTACCGCCAATGGATGACGCACAAGCTCGCGACCTGGTTCGACCAGTTCGGGAGCTCCGGGTGCGTCGGCTGCGGCCGCTGCATCACATGGTGTCCCGTCGGAATCGACATCACAGAGGAGGCTGGCGCGATCCGCGCGAGCGAGGAGTGAGAGAGCATGCAAACGATTGACGAACTGATTGCCGAAGCGCCCGTGTTCGCGGGACTAAAGCACGAGTATCTGCAACTGATCGCGAGCTGGGCGCGGTTGGTCGACGTCGAGCCCGACGAGTACGTGCTGCGCGAGGGCGAGCGCGCTCAGACCTTCTACCTCGTCCGCCGCGGAGCGATCGCGCTCGAGGTCCGCGGCGCCGGGCGCAACGCTCTCGTCGTCGACACCAAGCACGACGGCGACGTGGTTGGCTGGTCCTGGCTGTTCGCCCCGTACCGCTGGCAGTTCGACTGCCGCACGACCGAGCCGTGCAGCCTCGTCGCGATCGAAGGCGCCCGCCTGCGCGACGAGTGCGAGGACGATCACGAGCTCGGCTACCAGCTGATGCGCCGGTTCGCCGGCGCCCTGCAGCAGACCCTGCAGGGCACGCGCAGACAGCTGCTCGACGTCTACGGCACGGCCCGCCATGCTGGCGCAGTTCGCTGAGCTCCCGATCGGTGTCAGCGCGGCGACCGTCCCGGCGCCGTTCGAGATCCTCGCCAAGCGCAAGGACACCGCCGACACGTACACGTTCACGCTGAAGTCGCGCTCCCGAGAGCCGCTCACGTTCCAGCCGGGTCAATGCACGATGCTCTCCCGCGGGGGAGCCGGCGAGGTGCCGATCTCGATCAGCGGTGATCCCAACCAGCCGGAGCTGCTCATGCACACCGTGCGCTCGCTCGGGCTGCGGACCGCGGCGATCTGCTCGGCCGAGCCCGGCGACGTACTCGGCGTTCGGGGTCCGTGGGGCAATCCGTGGCCGGTCGAGTACCTGGAGGGATCCGACCTCGTGATCGCCGCGGGCGGGATCGGACTCGCGCCGCTGCGCAGCGCGATCCTGTGGCTGCTGGCGCGCCGCGAGCGCTACGGGCGGCTCGTATTGCTGTACGGCGCCCGCAGCCCGCAGCAGCTGATGTATCGCGACGAGCTCGACGAGTGGGCGGCCCGAGGCCTCGAGGTGCTGGTGACGGTCGACAGCGCCGGCCCGGAGTGGCTCGGGAGCGTCGGCGTCGTCACCCGGCTGGCCCGGCGCGCGCAGATCGACGCGCCGCGCACGGCGGTGCTGTGCTGCGGTCCGGAGGTGATGATGAAGTTCATGATCGAGGCGCTGCTCGACGTCGGCGTCGGCACGGAGCGCATGTACGTCTCGATGGAGCGCAACATGCAGTGCGGGATCGGCCACTGCGGCCACTGCCAGCTCGGGCCGACGCTGATCTGCAAGCAGGGCCCCGTGTACCGCTGGTCGAAGGTCGAGCCCTGGATCGACATGAGGGAGCTGTGATGGCGACCGTGACGAAGCCAACCCTGGCGGTGTTCAAGTTCGCCTCGTGCGACGGGTGCCAGCTGACGCTGCTCGACTGCGAGGACGAGCTGCTGGCGATCGCCGACAAGGTCGACATCGCCAACTTCCTGGAGGCCTCGAGCGCGGTGGCGGAGGGCCCGTATGACATCACGCTCGTCGAGGGCTCGGTCACGACCGCGCACGACGCCGAGCGTCTGCGGGAGATACGCGCGCAGTCGAAGGTGCTGATCACGATCGGCGCCTGCGCGACCGCGGGCGGGATCCAGGCGCTGCGCAACTTCGCCGACGTCGACGAGTACACCCGGATCGTCTATGCGACCCCGGACTACATCTCGACGCTGCGGACGTCCACCGCGATCGCCGACCACGTTCCCGTCGACTTCGAGCTGCGTGGCTGTCCGATCGACAAGCGGGTGCTGCTGGAGGTCGTCAGCTCCCTGCTGGCGGGCCGCGCTCCGCGCGTGCGCTCGCACAGCGTGTGCGTCGAGTGCAAGCGCCGCGGGACGGTGTGCGTGATGGTCTCGCAAGGGATCCCGTGCCTCGGTCCCGTGACGCACGCGGGCTGCGGCGCGCTGTGTCCGTCATATAATCGAGGTTGCTACGGCTGCTTCGGCCCTCAGGAGACGCCGAACCCAGCGGCGTTGAATCCGTGGCTCGGTCTGGAGGATCGTGACCTCGTCCGCGTCTACCGGACCTTCAACGCCGATGCCCAGTCCTTCAAGGAGGCGAGCCGAGCCCATGAGCGTTAGGACCGGTAGTGACCAGCGCACGCTACGCGTCGACTACCTCGCCCGCGTCGAGGGCGAGGGCGCGATGTACGTCCGGATCGCCGACAACGAAGTCCAGGACGTGAAGCTGCGTATCTACGAGCCCCCGCGCTTTTTCGAGGCGTTCCTGCGCGGGCGAGCCTACACGGAGGCTCCCGACATCACCTCCAGGATCTGCGGAATCTGCCCCATCGCCTACCAGACGAGCGCCATGCGGGCGATGGAGGACGCGTGCGGCGTGGCAATCGACGAAGGACCGTTGCGCGATCTGCGAAGGCTCATCTATCACGGCGAGTGGATCGAGAGTCATGCCCTCCACGTGTACGCGCTGCACGCGCCTGATTTCCTCGGCTTCCAGTCGGTGATCGAGCTGGCGGGAGCCCACCCCGAGGTCGCGACGATGGGGCTGGAGCTGAAAAAGACGGGCAACAACATCGTCCGGCTGCTCGGCGGTCGCGAGATCCATCCGATCAACCTCCGTGTCGGCGGCTTCTACAGCACACCGACGAGGAAGGAGCTGCTGGCGCTGCGCGATCCGATGCAGAAGGCGCTGGAGCAGTCGCTCGCGACCGTCCGGTTCGTGGCGACGCTGCCGATGCCCGACGTCGAGCGCGACGTCGAGCTCGTCTGCCTGCAAGATGGCGACCTGTATCCGATCGACCGCGGCAGGATCATCTCCGACAAGGGGCTCGACATCGCGCCGGGCGAGTTCGCGCGACATATCGTCGAGGAGCACGTGCAGCACTCCAACGCGCTGCACGCCCGCGTCCGTTCGCGCGGCGCATACCTGACCGGCCCGATCGCGCGCTACAACAACTGCTTCGAGCAGCTGCGACCGGTCGCAAAGGAGGCGGCGCTGGAGGCCGGCCTGCAGGCCGGCAATTGTCACAACCCGTTCCAGAGCATCATCATCCGCGGCGTCGAGCTCGTGCACGCATGCGACGAAGCGCTGGCGCTCATCGACCGCTACGAGCAGCCCGACCGGCCGGCGATCGAGGTGACCCCCCGCCGCGGCGTCGGGCACGGCATCAGCGAGGCGCCGCGGGGCATGTGCTACCACCGCTACGAGCTCGACGACGACGGTACGATCCTCGACGCACGGATCGTCCCGCCCACCTCGCAGAACCAGCTCGCGATCGAGGACGACCTGCGCGCGGTCGTGGACCGCTACCACGACCTCGACGACGAGGAGCTGCGACTGCGCTGCGAGCAGGCGATCCGCAACCACGATCCGTGCATCTCGTGCGCCACCCACTTCCTGGAGCTGACGATCGAGCGAGCGTGAGCCTGGAGACCCCGGCCGGAGCCGGCGGTGTACCGGCCGCTACCGGCCCGATAGCGGGCGACGAGGGCGCGACCGCGGGCGCGGTGATCGTCATCGGCGTCGGCAACTCCCTCCGTGGTGACGACGCCGCCGGCCTCGATGCGGCCGCCCGCCTGCGCGGCGAGCCGGGGATCGAGGTCCGCGCGCACGCCGGCGAGGGGATCGACCTGATCTCGATGTGGGAGGGCGCCCGGGCGGTGGTGCTCGTCGACGCCGTGCGCTCCGGCGCGGCCGCCGGGACGATTCACCGCTTCGACGTCTCCAGCGAGCCGCTGCCCGCCACGCTCCGGCGCCAGGCCGGCCACGCGATCAGCGTGGCGACCGCGATCGAGCTCGCACGCAGGCTCGGCCGGCTTCCCGCCACCGCCGTGCTGTACGGCATCGAGGGGGAGCGCTTCGAAACGGGCAGCGCCCCCTGCGCGGCCGTCCAGGCCGCGATCGGGCCGCTCGTAGCGGCGGTGCTGAGCGAGGCCCTGCGTCTCGCAGGCGCGCAGTGACCGCATCCGGCTCTTGGCCGCGCCCGCGTCGCTCCAGGAGTGCGGGGAGACCGCTTCGCGGGCGCGGCATACTCCACGGCCGGGCATCCGGCCCGGCCCATGTCCGACGGCTGCGCATCCGACTCCTGGCCGGGCATCCGGTCCGGCCTCAATCGACCACGCGACCGTCGACCAACTTCACTGTGCGGTCGGCCCGCCTCGCGACGGCGTCGTCGTGGCTGACGACGATCACCGTCATCCCGTGGGTGTCGCGGAGCCGCGCGAGCAGGTCCAGTACGCGCATGCTGCTGTCCGAGTCGAGCGAGCCCGTCGGCTCGTCGGCGAGGAGCAGGCACGGGTTGTTGGCCAGCGCGCGCGCGAGCGCCACGCCCTGGCGCTGACCTCCGGAGAGCTCGGACGGCAGGTGGCCGGCGCGATCGGTGAGCCCGACCTCGGCCAGCAGCTCGGCGCTGCGTGTGCGCCGCGCCCGACGCCCGAGGCCGGTGGCCAGCAGCGCCGCCTCGACGTTGTCGCGCGCCGACAGGTACGGGAGCAGCACGTAGTCCTGGAACACGAAGCCGACTGTGTGCCGGCGGAATCCGGCGGCGCGGTGGGGCGTCGGCACCGGGCGATCGCCGACGAGGATTGTGCCAGTGTCGGGGACGTCGAGGCTGCCGATCATGTTCAGCAGCGTGCTCTTTCCGGATCCGGACGGCCCGGTGATCGTCACGAACTCGGAGGCGTCGATGTGCATCGTGACGCCGCGCAGGGCGGTGATCGGCCCGTAGCGCTTGTGGACATCGCGGACCTCGACCTCGACGCCCCCAGCGTGCGCGTATACGGCCGCCGCCCGCCGACCACGGCGGCGCTCGACGACGGCCTGCTCGCACGTTCCGCTCATCTCTTGACCAGGATTGGCCAGACGAGCGTGATCGAGCCGTCCTTGGTGTGCACGACGACTTGCACGGCGAACCCGTGCAGACCAACCTCCTGGAGGTTGGGGAAGATCAGGTACTCGCCCCAGTGGCCGTTGTGGAAGGAATCAACCGGCGGTTTGTCGTGCCCCACGACGGAGCCATCGAGCGTGAATTCGACGTTGAGCGTCCCCGACAGCGCGTGCCCGTGGCGGTCGGTCACGGTGACGTTGAACTTCCAGTGCGTGCCGACCACCGGGTAATAGTTCTGCCCGATGATCCTGCCGTGAACCGGTCCGGTGTTCACCTCGGAGGAAGCCGCGAGAGCGTCGACGGCGACTCCCAGAGCGAGCGCGGCGCCCGCGAGCACAGCGGCGGCGGCGGTCGCCCAGCGGCTGAAGGTCCGCCGCTCCTGCATACCCTGGGGGCGCAACGACTGCTGCAAGTGAAACACGATGAGCCTGCCTTTCGAGAGTCGCATGTGCCACCTCTCTTGTCCCTGCACTTCGTGAAGTACCTTACAGGAAGTACCTTACCGAGCCGGGCATACGTTCAGTCCGGCTTCGCGCGGGCGTAACGACGGCGACGGTCACGTGGTTGCCTTTCCGGAGGCTCCGCAAACCGGTCCAAGCGCGCAGGCGTCTTGGCTATGACACACCTCATTTAAGGCCGCCACGTGACGTGACGAACGCTACGGGTCGCCGGCCGCGAGAGCATCGTGCCAGCGCACCCGCCGCGCTCCGTAGTTGGCCGCACGGGCGCACCAGGCGCGCGGCTGCCGTCGAGCCTGGGTTCCGGCGAGCCTCACGGCACGGAGGGCTGCCGATCGCCCTCGCGGTGATTCGTAGCAGATGAGGATCATGCATACCCTCCTTCCCTCAGCTGCAGCGTTCATCCAAGCTTTGTCCCATGTGCGAGTGGTTACAACCGTAGTTACCCACAGGGCGCTCGGGTGCGATCCACCGATTCCGCCGCCGCCGCCAGGCCCTATGGTCCCCGTCACGCCCGGACGACCCTCAACCCCGCCGCCTCTGGCGGGCCAAACAGCGCTCGGCCGGGCGGCTTCGATGAGGGAGAACGATTCAACCGCTCGGCTCGTAGGCAAGGGCACGCCGTGCTCCTCGCCCCCGACGACGATCGACGTCGTCCTCGCGGATGACCATCGCACGATGCGACGCAGCCTGCTGGCGCTGCTCGACGGCGAGAGCGACATCCGCGTGGTCGCCGAAGCCGGGGACGCGGCCGCGGCCGTTCGCGCGGTTAGCGAGCATGCTCCGCGCGTGCTCGTGCTCGACATGCACCTGTCGCGCGGGCGCGTCAGCGAGTTGCAAGCCGCCGGTTTCGCGACGTCCGGACGTGCCGGGTCGGACGCCGGCCTGGCGCTGGAGATCGCGACGCACGTGCGCTCGCGGATGCCGGGTACCGAGGTCGTCGTGACCACGATGCAGGAGAGCACGGCATTCGTCCCGATGGCCATGGAGGCCGGCGCGATCGGCTTCGTGCGCAAGGATCGGGGCGAGATCGAACTGGCCGACGCAGTTCGCGCCGCGTCGCGTGGGGAGCTGTTCATCAGCTTGCTCCTCACCGGCCACTGACTCACGAGGCGATGCGCCGGGCGCTCGCATAACTCGCCCAACGACGGCACCGCCGCGTGCCGTCCGCCAGAGTCCGTAGAAATCCGAGGGCAAATCCGCGCTCTGCACCGTTACTTCGGCCGCGCGCCTTCACGATGATGATGTCGTGGCTATTCAGCAGCACGTCAGCCCGTGGCCCGATGTGCAACGCGTCGGCGCCGCTGCGAGCCCCGGCTCGCCGCCCTCGCCTGACTGCGGTGTCTACTTCGCCGACCGTCGCGACGCCGGCCGGTTGCTGGGACAGATGCTCGCCGAGTTGCGGCTCGAGCGGCCGGTCGTGGTCGGCATCGCTCCCGGCGGTATCTCGGTGGCGACGGAGGTTGCGCGGCTGCTCGACGCGCCGCTGCAGACGCTGGTGCCGCGCCCGGAGGGCCGGCGCGGCGCCGTCCGTCACCGGCTCGATGTGTCCGGGGCGGTCGTCGTCCTCGTCGATGACCAGCTCGCCTGCGCGGCGACGCTGCGCGGCGTCGTGCGGTCGGTGCGGCGCGGCGGCGCCGCGCGTGTCGTCCTCGCCGTTCCGGTCGCGGCGTCGGTGCCCGCGCGGATGGCGCGCGGCTGGGTCGACCAACTCGTCTGCGCCGCGATCCGCGTGGGTGATGGACCGCTCGAGCACGTCTACGCGGAGTGCGAGCCGACCGGTGCCGAGAAGCTCGCTCCGGTCGTGTCCGATCGCCTCGGCGCGCGGCGCGTGCACTCGAGCATCGCCTGATCCGGACGCATGGCGCCGCCCGGCGCTCGTGCATCCGTTCGCCCGGCGCTCGTACATCCGTTCGCCCGGCGCTCGTGCACCCGTTCGCCCGGCGCTCGTGCATCCGCTCGCCCGGCGCTCGTACATCCGTCCGCCCGGCGCTCGTACATCCGTCGACCCGGCCTGCATACGTCGCGTCGACCGCGCTCGTACCTCGCGTCGAGGAGCGCTCGTACGCGGCGCGGAGCCGTGATCGGTCATTCGTCCTCAAGTCGGGCACACATGTGCCGATTAAGACCGCCAGAGGGACGTTCCACCACAGGCCACGAGAGGGGCGCACTGGGCGCTTGCGCCCGGCTCTCCCGCTCACTGAACGAGGTGCAGCCAATGCTGGGAAAGACGCAGCGAAGCAAATCGGAGCCGGGAGCACCGGGCGTCGACGCGGGGCTCAGCTCGGCAGCAATGGCGAATGTACTCGCGAGCATCGGCCACTCGGTCGATCAGCTCCGGGCGTCCAACCTCAGCGGACGCGAGTTCCGCAGCCTGGCGATCGCCCGCCGCAGCTCCGAGGCGCAAGCCTGGGCAGGGATAAGCCACGCCGCGCGGGTGCGCGGCGCGCGCTGACGGGCGCTGCTCTCAGGTTCCTCTGCGGCCTGGAGCCGCTACGAGGTGGGGAGGACCCAGAAGGCGATCACTGCGTACTGCAGCGCAGCTGCGACGATCGTGAGAACGTGGAAGAGCTCGTGGTACCCGAACACCGCGGGCGCCGGGTCGGGACGCTTTGTGGCGTAGATGATCGCGCCGACGCTGTAGCAAGCCCCGCCCATCACCATCAGCGCGAGAGCCGTGAGCCCGATCGATTTGCCGAGCTCCGGTAGAGCTCCAGCCGCGGTCCAGCCGAGCGCGATGTAGAACCCCGTAAGCAGCCACTTGGGGGCGTGCGTCCACACGAGGTTGAGCACGATTCCGACGAGGGCGAGGCCCCACACGGCGAGCATGAGTGCGAACGCGACAGTCCCGTGGAGCGCGATCATCGCGAACGGCGTGTAGGTGCCGGCGATCAGCAGGAAGATCATCGAGTGGTCCAGCCGGCGCATCCACAAGCGCGCCCTCAGGGTCCGCCAGTTGACGCGGTGATACGTGGCGCTGACGCCGAACAGGGCGACCTGGCTGAATGCGTAGATTCCGACCGCCACCCGTGCCCGGGCTCCTTCTGCCGTCACCACGAGCGCGAGACCGAGCGGGACCGCCGTGATCGCGGCCCATTGATGCCAGACGCCGCGCAGTCGTGGCTTGAAGGGCATTGGATGGTCGAGCATCACGCCCTATATTGGCACCGATGGCCGCCTTCAGACGTTACGGTCCTGCGACCTGATGGCGCCGGTTCTGAGCGTCCGCGGGCTCGTCAAGAGCTTCGGCTCCAATCGCGCGGTCGACGGCATCGATCTCGAGCTCGAAGCCGGCGAGATCCGGGGCCTGCTCGGCCCCAACGGCGCCGGCAAGACGACCCTGCTGAGGATGCTGTTCGGCCTCGTGGCGGCCGACGCGGGATCGATCGAACTGCTCGGCCGGCCGCTGCGGGGGCCGGCAACCGGCGCCGGCGCCGGCGTCGCCGGATTCGTCGAGGATCCGTGCTTCTACCCGTTCCTCACCGCACGGGCGAACCTCGAGCTGCTCGCGCAGCTCGACGGCGCGGACGCGGGCGCGCGGATCGGGGAGGCGCTTGACCGCGTGTCGCTGAGCGAGCGCGCCGAGGATCGGGTCAGCGGCTACTCGACCGGCATGCGCCAGCGTCTTGGAATCGCCGCCGCGCTCCTGCGCGAGCCGCGGCTGCTGCTGCTCGACGAGCCCACCAGCGGGCTGGATCCGGCCGGAGCGCGCGATGTGCGCTCGCTGATCGCCGAGCTGGCGCGCGCCGGCGCGGGCGTGCTTGTCTCCAGCCACCTGATCGGCGAGGTGCAGGCGGTGTGCGACAGCTTCACGGTGCTGCGCCGCGGTGCGGTGGTGTGGAACGGGAGCGCGACGGCGCTGCGCGCGCAGGCGCCGCCCGCCTCCTACACGCTCTGCACGAGCGACGAGCGGCGCACGCTCGCGCTGGCGCGCGCTCACCCAGGGGTGGCGGTGACGCAGGCGTCCGTCGGCGAGCTGTCGCTCAGCGCCGGCACGGGGATGCTCGACGCCTATGTGATCGCCCTCGGGCAGGCCGGCATCGCGATCCGCCGGCTCGAGCCGCTGGACGATCCCGTGACGCAGATGTTCTTCACGCTCACAGCCGAGCCGCCCTCCCGGCCCGCCGGCGCGTGAGCGCCGGGATGCGACGCGCGTACCGCATCGAGCGGCGCAAGCTCGCCGCGCAGGCGTCCGTGCGGGCGCTGGCGCTCGTCTGCCTGATCGGCCCGCTCGCGTTCGCCGGGGTGCTCGCGCTGCAGGGCGGGGTGCCGGGCGACGCCCTGTTCGGCGTGTGGGTCCACAGCTCGGGATTCGCGGTGCCGCTCGTGCTGCTGGGATTCGCGGGGAACTGGGGGTTCCCGCTGATCGCCGGCGTGGTGGCCGGCGATCTGTTCGCGCACGAGGATCGCCTCGGCACGTGGAAGACCGTCCTCACGCGGTCGTGCACCCGCGGCGAGCTGTTTGCCGGCAAGGTGCTCGCGGCGGCCACGTTCGCGGTCGCGATGGCCGCCGTTGCGGCGATCTCCAGTCTGGCCGCCGGGCTGCTCGTGACCGGCGATCAGCCGCTGGTCTCGCTCAGCGGCACGCTGATCTCGCCGCTGCAGTGCGCCGGCCTGGTGCTCGCCGGCTGGCTCACCTGCGTGGCGCCGCTGCTGGCGTTCACGGGCCTCGCCGTGCTGTTCTCGGTGGCGACGCGCAACGGGATCGTCGGGGTCCTCGGGCCGTTGCTGATCGCGCTCGCGATGCAGTTGCTGGCGCTCGTCGGGAACGGGACGATCGTGCACCAGCTGCTCATCTCCTCCGCGTTCGACGGGTGGCACGGGCTGTTCGCCGCGCCCGCGTTCTACGGCCCGCTCGTGCTCGGCATCGCGGTCAGCGCTGCCTGGTCGGCAGCCTGCCTTGCGGTCGCCTGGCTGATACTGCGCGGCCGGGACGTCGCCGGTCCGCCAGTCCCGCGCAACGCCGGGTGGCAGACGGCGATGCGGCTCGCGGCGGGCTCCGGAGCGGTCCTGGCGCTGCTCGCGGCGGCCGCCGGCTGGGGGCCGGAGGCGCTCACCGCAGATCGGCTGCGCACATCCCTGACACCGACGTTCGACAACCTCACGGTGCTCCAGCAGCGCCAGCTCGGCCGCGAGCTCCCGGCCGGGGCGCACCTGACGATCCTCACCGGCTGCAGCCGGCGTTCCGGCGCCGGGCCGGGGCCGGGCGACTGGTCCTGCACGCTCGACGTGTTCGTCCCGCAGGCCGGCGCCGTGCCGTTCCAGCAGACGCCCGTGACCTACGACGTCAGCGTGCAGTCCAACGGCTGCTACAAGGCGGAGGCGCCGCTCGCGCTCGTCGGCGGGCAGACGCTGCGTGCCGGCGACGGGCGCCTGATCGTCAACCCGTTGTTCACGATCTACGGCTGCTTCGACATTCTGTGACGGGAGGCGTTGGCGGCACCTTTACCGTCCTGCCCAGCAGCTATGCGCGATAGGCCGGCGGCTCACGACCACGAGGCGCCGCCGACGCGCGTATGCTGAGCGCGACTCCGAGCGCAGAGGAGGTCCTGCGATGAGATGGTCGGCGATGCGGTGGGTCTCGGGCTGGCGGGCGCTGGCTCTCGCGGTTGTGCTGCTGCTCGGTGCCGGCACGGCTGGTGCGGTGATCTCGAGTGCAGGCAGCGGCGTCATCGGCCCGGTCAACATGATCCAGCCGACCGGCCGTCAGCTGCAGCCGGCCGGGACGCTCGTGGCGCTCGGGAACTTCCCCTCGGGCGGGGCCCTGACCCCGAACGGGCGGTTCCTGTGGACGATCTCCTCCGGACGCGGTCGCAACGACATCCGCATCGTGGCGCTCGGCGTCGCGCACGGCCATGGCACGGGTCGCGTGATCCAGAACATCCTGATGCCCGGCCTCGACGGCGGTGTCGCAATCGCGCCGGACGGCAGGACGGCCTACGTGTCGGGGATCCCGGATTCGTCCTATACCGACGAGGCGGTGCCGGCGAGCATCCCCGGTCGCCCCGGCGATGTCATCTCCGTCTTCACTGTCAACCCGAGCACCGGCATCGCCGCGCGCGACGGCGTGATCGACGTCCCCCCGCCGGCGAGCGCGCCGGGCGAGCAGGCGTTTCCGCCGATCACCGCGAAGGCGTCCTGGCCGCTTGGCCTGGCCGTCAGCCCTGACGGCAGGACGCTTCTCGCGGCGCTCAACCTCGCCGACGCGGCAGCGGTGATCGACACGCAAACGCGAAGCGTCAACTACGTCTCGGTAGGTCACTATCCGTTCGGCGCCGCGATTACCAGCGACGGCCGCTACGGCCTCGTGAGCAGCGAGACCGAGGGGACCGTGTCGGTGATCGACCTCGCGAGCGACACCGTCGTCAAGACGCTTCAGGTCGGACCGCACCTGTCCAACGCGGAGAGCATCGCGATCGACCCGAAGGCCCCGCTCGCGTTCGTATCGAACGCCAACGAGGACACGATCGCCGCGATCGACACCGCGAGCATGCAGGTCCGCGGGATCCTTTCGCTGATGCGCCCGCAGGGCAACGGGACGACGCCGACCGGGCTGAGCATCACCGGCGACGGCTGTGACCTGCTGTCGGCCGACGCCGGCGAGGATGCGATCGCCGTGTTCGCGCTGTCCCGGGCGCCGGCGTGCAACCCGGGCGCCCACGGTGGACGCGCAACCGCACAGCTGACGCTGGTGGGACGGATCCCGACGTCCTCCTATCCGGTATACGCCGCGGCGGCCTCGGTGCGCGCGCCGCTCGCGTGGATCGCGGCCGACGGCATCGGGGTCGGTCCCAACCCGCGCGGGCCCGACCCCAATTCTCCGCTTGACAGCAACGACTTCATCAACAGCTTTCAGTACCTGCCCTCGATCGTCCGCGGTGACGCGGGCGTCCTGCCGTTCCCGAGCGACGCGCAGATCAGCGCCCTGACCCCGGTCGCCGACCGCGAGCTCGTGCCCACGGACTCGGAGAAGCCGCCGGCCGGCACCCCGATCCGCCCGGACGGGCCGATCAAGCACGTGTTCTTCATCGTCAAGGAGAACCGCACCTACGACCAGGTGCTCGGCGACGTTGCGCGCGGCGATGGCGATCCGAAGCTGACGCTATTCGGCGCGAGCATCACGCCCAACGAGCACGCGCTCGTCGCCCGCTTCCCGCTGCTGGACCACGTGTACGCCGACTCGCAGGTGTCGGTCGACGGCCACTACTGGACCGCGGCAGGGGCGGTCCCGGATTACGTCGTGCGCAACTGGCCGCCCAACTACGCGGGTCGCGGGCGGCCGATGGACTTCGGCGCATACGAGGTGGCCGCGCCGACGGAGGGCACGATCTTCGATCGCGCGCTCGCGCAGGGCATCTCCTTCTACAACTACGGCGAGGCCGCCGCCGGGCTCGTCCCGTCGATCATCCCCGACAAGGACCGCACACCGGCTGAGGCTGCACAGAACGCGGCTGTGCTCGCGGGCTCCGACGTGCAGCTGTTCGGAGGCGGCCCCGCGTACCCGGGCGGACCACCGCTAGCGGCTTGCTACGACAGCCAGGCGACGATCTTCAACCCGTTCGAACAGCCGAACACCGAGATCTTCGACTCCTCGCTGCCGGCGGGCGCCCCGTCCGGGTCGCACTCCCGCTACGACTGCTTCCTCGCGCGCTTCGAGCAGCAAGTTGCCCATAACGCGGTGCCCGCGATCAACTACATGGTGCTGCCGCTCGACCACACCGAGGGCGTCGCCCCGGGAACTCGCACGCCGGACGCCGACGTCGCCGACAACGACTGGGCGCTCGGCGAGGTCGTCGACACGATCTCCCACTCGCCGATCTGGAAGAGCTCGTTGATCCTCGTCCTGGAGGACGACGCCCAGGACGGCGCCGATCACGTCGACGCGCATCGCATCCCCGTGCTCGTGATCAGCCCGTATGCGCGCGCGGGCGCCGTGATCCACAATCGCTATGACCAACTGTCGTTCCTGCGCACGATGGAGACGATCGTCGGGATGAAGCCGGCCAACCTCGCGGAGGCGCTCGCCGTGCCGCTGTACAACGCGTTCAGCTCGACCCCCGCCAACAGCGCCCCGTACACGGCGATCACGCCGAAGGTGAGCGTGACAGCGACCAACCCGGGCTCCGCGTACGACATCGCCCAGACGGCCGGGCTGAACCTGAACATGGCCGACCAGGTGCCCGAGCAGCAGCTCGACGCGATGCTCTGGCACTACGTACACGGCGCGCGCTCGACGCCGCCGCCCCCGGGACCGGACGCCTCGGCGCTCAGCGTCGCCGCCGCGACCGCGGACGATCAGCTGCTCGCGCCCGGCGGACTGCTGACGCTGCTGCGCAACTGGCGCCCGCACAGAGTCCGGTAGCTCGCCGCGGCAAAGGCGCCGTGGGCGACGTGTCGCGAGCCCACAGGGCCCACGAGAAAATTATTGCGGGCTCCGACGGCGTCTGGACGCGCCCGACGCCACCGGCTCGCGCTAAAATACTCCCGGTATTATCGCGGCGAGCCGGCGGCGCCAGACACGCCCAGCCACTCGCGGGATCACCACACTAATTTCCTCGCGGACCCTCAGACGATGATCTCGAGCGTGGTGTCGTTGAGCATCCGGATCTGGGCCTTCGCCTCGTCGACGGTCGACACCGGCAGCCGGTAGGAGCGGCCGTCGATCTGGTTGGTCGCGTAGAACACCCCGCCGGTCTGCCGATCGACGACCAGTTGCCAACGCGCGCCGCTGTCCGCGCCGCGCCGATCCTGGACGGAGTGAGGGCTCGAATCCACCATGCTGTCAGAACATACACCGAAATGCGGACAGCTTTACGGGGCCTCTGGCCGGATGGGCCTCTCAGCTCTGGAAGCCGAGGCCGAGGCGGTCGAGCGTGGTCAGCCACAGACCGCGCCGGCCCTCGCGCCGGTCGGCCGCCGCAAGCCGGTTGCGCGTGAGCTGGATGACCGCCCAGCGCAGCGGCTCGGGCGGGAACGGCACCGGCCTGCAGCGCACGTAGCGCAAGCGGGTCGCCTCCGTGTCCCGGCCGTCCAGCAGGTCGAGCGCGACCCGGGCGCCGAAGCGGCTGGCGCCGACGCCCAGCCCGGTGTAGCCGGTCGCGTGGGCCACGCGACCGCCCATCGCCAGTCCGAAGAACACCGAGAAGCGGCTGCAGGTGTCGATTGCGCCGCCCCAGCGGTGTGTGAAGCGCAGGCCCTCCAGCTGCGGGAACGTCGTGAAGAAGTTCTGCGCGAGCGTCGCGAAGGTAGCGTCGTGATCCTCGAGTTGCGGGCTGACGGGTCCGCCGTAGCGGTAGACGGCTTCGTAGCCGCCCCACAAGATGCGGTTGTCGGCGGTGAGCCGGTAGTAGTGGAACCTGTTGGCCATGTCCGACACGCCCTGGCGCCCGTGCCAGCCGATCTCCGCGCGGCGCCGGCGATCGAGCGGCTCGCTCACGAGCGCATAGTCGTATACGGGCGCGACGTACTTCCTGACCGACGGGATCAGCGACGGGAACGCGCTCGTCGCGAGCAGGACGCGCTTGGCCCGGACGATGCCCTCGTCGGTGTAGACCGTGACGCCGGCGGGGGAGGGCCTGAGCGCTCGCGCGCGGGTGTGCTCGAAGATCGTCGCGCCCGCGCGCACCGCCGCCTCGCGCAGACCGTTGGCGAGCTTTCCGGGGTGCACGAGCGCGGTGCCCGACCGCACCCACAGGCCACCGAGATAGGTGGGGGAATGGATCTGCGCGCGGATCGCGCCGTGGTCGAGGACGTCGACCTCGTGGCCGAAGCGTCGCAGCAGCTCGGCCTGCTCGTGCAGCGAGTCCAGCTCGTGGCGCTCGAGCGCGACCTCGAGGTCCCCCGGCCGCTCGTACTCGGCGTCGATGCCATGCCGCTCGAGGTCGGAGCGCAGGTCGTCGAAGTTCTCCATGCCGAGGCGCTCGAGCGTCGCGAGCTCCGAGCCGAACCGCGTGAGACCGTTCCCCAGACCATGCGTCAACGAGGAGCTGAGAAAGCCGCCGTTGCGCCCGCTCGCCCCTGCGCCACACCTCGTCGCCTCGAGCACGACGACCCGGGCGCCACGCTCCCCGCCGGTAGCGTGGAGCGCCGCCCAGAGACCCGTGTACCCCCCTCCGACGATGCACAGGTCTGCGTCAACGATCCATTGCAGCGGTGAGTGGGGCTCGCGGACCGGCAGCGTGTCGAGCCAGAACGATCGCGGAGTCGCCTCGGCGTACGCCGCCCGATGCGCTGCGGACGCGCGACCGCCGGGCCACGGGGGGCTCAATTGTCGTTCGGAACCATCGTCACGAAATCGCCGAAACGCTCGGGCTCCTCCATCCGGCAGGACCACACGAGCTTGCCGTCCAGGACCGTGATGTCCGGGCAGCCGTCGCACATGTTCTGGTGCCCGTCGGCGTAGACGTCCGCGGGCTGGATGATCATGACCGACTGGAAGTGCAGCTTCTCGAGGAGACGTGAGGGCTTGCGCATACCGGCCACAAGGTACCGTCCCGCCATCGAGCGGATCCCCGGGTCAAGTGGGGCGAGCGCGAGCATCGCGCGCGCGTGAGAGAGCGTCTCCGGCTTTGAATAGGCGAGGTACCGGCCGGTGCTCAGGTGATGCGCGGTCTGCGCCAGCTCGACCATACGCGGTCCGATGTAACCGTAGATTCGCTCTCTCGTCCCGACGCGGCCCGTGAGCAGCCACTTGAAGGTGTCGGGCCGCTCGGTGCCGTTCAGATACGCCGCCGGCGCGAAGTCCGGGAAGCGCTTGCGGATCTCGGCCACGATGTCCGTCGACTGCAGCTCGTGCGGTGTCCGGTCGGTGGTCGCGTAGGGCACCGCGCCGAACTCGACCTGCTGCCCGCCGACGTAGTAGTCGAACTGTCCGCCGATGACGCCGGTGCGGAAGGCGATGAACACGACCGTGTTGACGATGTCGATGTTGCGCTGCGCCCAGGCGACGACGTCGGGGACCTGCGACAGCGTGTCCTCGTAGACGGTTGCGTTGAACGAGCAGCCGATGCCCCCCGCCGAGGCGACCATCTCGGCGAACTGCTGGCGCAACTCACACAGCTCGATCTCGTTCTTCTGCTTCCAGAAGGGCCGGCCCTGCTTGGAGTCGATGTGGAACGTGAAGCCGGCGATCCCTGCGTTCCCAAGATCTGCCAGGAGCTTCTCGGTGAGGGCGAGGCCGTTGGTGTTCACGATCGGCTTCAGTCCCAGCTTCGCGACCATCTCGACGATGCCGACGATGTCCGGGTGCAGCAGCGGTTCCCCGCCCGCGATCGACACACCGTCGACCGTTCGCAGGCGCGTGAAGACCTCGAGGTCCCGGCGTACCTCCGCCAGCGTCTTGTGGCCCTTGGGATCGTTCTCCCGATAACAGCCGAGGCAGGCGAGATTGCACTTCCTGGTTGGCTCCAGCCAAGCGATCGCATTGTCCGGCAGTGACCACGGAAGTCGGTACAGCTCGCGATGATCTATGACAGCGTCCATTTGCGACCGCAATCTACCAGAGTGTTAGGGCACCCTAATACCAGGCGGAGCGCGCTCTCGGTAAACGAGCGCAATGCCGTCTCGATAAACACAAGAACAGCGGTCGACTTTATGCTAATTTGACGCGCCACCAGGTCTAAGCGAAGGAGCGACGATGCCACAGTCCCCCAGGCCCGAGACGCTAGCGCTGCACGGCGGGCAGAAGCCGGACACCGCCACGAACGCACGCGCGGTGCCGATCTACCAGACGTCCTCGTACGTGTTCGACGACACGCAGCACGCCGCCGACCTGTTCGCCCTGGCGGTGCCGGGAAACATCTATACGCGGATCATGAACCCCACCTGGGACGTGCTCGAGCAGCGGCTGGCCGCGCTCGAGGGCGGGATCGCCGCGCTCGTCACGGCCTCCGGACAGGCAGCCGTCACGTACTCCGTGCTGAACGTCACCCGCGCCGGCGAGAACATCATCTCCGTCTCGCAGCTCTACGGCGGGACCTACAACCTGTTCGCCCACACCCTGCCCCAGTACGGCATCGAAGTCCGCTGGGCGGACGCCGACGATCCGGACGCCGTCGCGCGGCTGGCCGACGACAAGACGACGCTCGTGTTCGGCGAGACGGTCGGCAACCCGCTCCTCAACGTGCTCGACGTCGAGGCATGGGCGACCGCGGCGCACGTGCACGGTGTGCCGTTGATCCTCGACAACACGGTGCCGACGCCGCTTGGGGCGCGCGTCTTCGAGCAGGGCGCCGACGTCGCGGTGCACTCGCTGACAAAGTTCATCGGCGGCCACGGGACCTCGATCGGCGGCGCCCTGGTCGACGCCGGCACGTTCGACTGGACCGCCCACGCCGAGCGGTTCACCGGGCTGACCAAGCCCGATCCCTCCTACCACGGCGTCGTGTGGTCCGATGCGCTCGGCCCGGCCGCATACATCGGACGCGCGCGGACGGTGCTGCTGCGCAACACCGGCGCTGCGCTCTCGCCGTTCAACGCGTTCCTGTTCCTGCAGGGCGTCGAGACGCTGCCCCTGAGGATGGAGCGCCACAACGAGAACGGGCTCGCGGTCGCCCGCCACCTGGAAGGCCATCCCGACGTCGCCTGGGTGCACTACCCGGGGCTCGAGTCGAGCGCCTACCACGAGGTCGCCACGCGGGTCCTGCGCGGCGGCTACGGGGCGCTGGTGACCTTTGGTGTGAAGGGCGGCGCCGCCGCCGGCCGGTCGTTCATCGAGCACCTGCAGCTGTTCAGCCACCTCGCCAACATCGGCGACGCGAAGTCGCTTGCGATCCACAACGCATCGACGACGCACTCGCAGCTGAACCCCGACGAGCTCGCGGCGGCCGGCGTGACCGAGGAGACCGTGCGGTTGTCGGTCGGGATCGAGCACATCGACGACATCGTCGAGGATCTCGATCAGGCGCTGGCCGCGACCCGATCGCTCGCGACTGCATGACCGGCGGCGGCCTTGGCCGCGTGGAGACGCAGCGCGTCGTCCTGTTCGACGGGGACGACGCGTTCGAGCTGGAATCGGGGAGGCGCCTGGCGCGCGTCGAGGTCGCGTACGAGACCTACGGGACCCTCGACGCGTCGGGCTCCAACGTCATCTTCGTCTGTCACGCGTTGACCGGCGACGCGCACGCGGCTGGGCATCACGGCGACCCCGCTCGGCGGGGCTGGTGGGACACGCTGATCGGCCCGGGACGCCCGCTCGACACGGAGCGGTTCTTCGTGATCAGCCCGAACCTGCTCGGGGGCTGCCAGGGCACGACCGGTCCGTCGAGCATCGACCCGGGAACCGGCCGGCCGTACGGCCTGCGCTTCCCGCTGTTCACGGTCCGCGATCTCACGCGGCTGCACCGCCGCCTGCTCGCCGTGCTCGGGATCGAGCGCGTGCACACGGCGATCGGCGGCTCGCTGGGCGGCATGCAGGCGCTGCAGTGGGCGCTCGACCACCCCTCCCAGGTGCAGCGATCCCTGCTCGTCTGCGCGACCGCGAGGCTGAGCGCCCAGAACATCGCGCTCTCGGCGGTCGCACGCGGGGCGATCATGCGTGACCCGGCGTTCGCCGAAGGCGACTATCTCTCGACGCCGTGGCGTCCGGATACGGGCCTTGCCACGGCGCGGATGCTCGGGCACGTCACGTACCTCTCGGAGGAGTCGATGCGGCGCAAGTTCGACCGCGAACGGCGCGTGCCGGACGCGGAGATGACGTTCGAGGCGGACTTCGAGGTCGAGCATTACCTCGCCCACCAGGGCGAGTCGTTCCTGCGCCGCTTCGACGCGCTGAGCTACCTGTACTTGAGCCGGGTGATGGACTACTTCGATCCGCTGTCGGATCCGGCGCTCTCGCTGGAGGCGGTGGCCGCCGCGGGGACGCGTTTCCTCGTGATCTCGTTCGACACCGACTGGCGCTTTGGCAGCGAGCACTCCGAGCAGCTCGTGGACACGCTGAGACGCGGTGGGGTGGACGCCGAGCACGTCGAGATCAGCTCGCCCTGGGGGCATGACTCGTTCCTGCTCGCTGTGCCCGCCTACCACGAGTGCATGGCGCGATTCCTGCTGCACTGAGGGGCTCACGCCACGCCGATCGAGACTCGACCGGGGAACGCTCAGGATCGTGTCAGAAGGGGCCACCGCGACACGGCGGCGGGGTGAGCAATCGCGGTAGGCTGGAGGGTGACATGCGCGCCCGCCGATCCTGCCTCTCCGTGCCCGGCTCCTCCGCGAAGATGCTGGCGAAAGCTGCCAGCCTGCCGGCGGACGAGATCGTGATCGACCTCGAGGACGCGGTCGCCGCGACGGCCAAGGACGAGGCTCGCGCGCTCGTTCTCGACGCGCTCGCCGCGGGCCGGATGGAGGGACGCACGGTCGCCGTGCGTGTCAACGGGCTCGACACACCTTGGTGTCACCGGGACGTCGTCGCCCTGGCCGACGGCCCGGCGGCCGGCGCGATCGCGACGCTGATCATCCCGAAGGCGCAGGCTGCCGCGGACGTCCTCTGGGTGGAGCGGCTCCTCGACATGATCGGCCCGCAGGCCGATCATGTAAGGCTCCAGGCGCTGATCGAGACGGCTGAGGGCCTGCGTCGCTGCGGCGAGATCGCCGCCGCGGGCGAGCGCCTCGAATCGCTGATCATCGGCTATGCCGACCTGCGCGCGTCGCTCGGGCGGCCGGCTGACCCCGACGAGCCGGCGCACAGCTGGAGCTACGCTCAGGAGGCCGTTCTCGTCGCGGCCAAGGCAGCCGGCCTGCAGGCGATCGACGGCCCGAATCTGCGCGTCGACGATCCCGCCGGCCTGCAGGCGTGGGCGACCCATGCCCGAGCGCTGGGCTACGACGGCAAGTGGGCGATCCACCCGAGCCAGCTCGAGACCATAAACGCCACGTTCACCCCGGCCGCCGAGGAGATCGAGCGCGCGCACCGGATCGTCGCGGCGCTGGAGAGCGCCGAGGCAGATGCCGGCCGCGGCGCCGTCAGCCTCGCCGGCGAGATGATCGACGAGGCGCTGCGCAAGCAGGCATACGAGGTGCTGGCGCGCGCGCGTGCAGCCGGCGCTGCGGCGCCCGGCGCGCCTGCCGCACCAGCTGGGGCGAGCGTGTGAGCGCGGCCGGATCGACAGGGCGCGTGCGCGTCGGCGGTCCGTGGTTCGAGGACTTCTCGATCGGCCAGGTGTTCGACGACGCGCCCGCGCTGACGCTCAACTCGGGGCACGCTGCGATTCACCAGGCGATCGTCGGCGACCGGTTGCGGATGGCGCTCGATGTGACGCTCAGCCGCGAGGTGACCAGGCACGACCAGCAGCTGGCGCACCCGCAGCTCGTGTGCGACGTCGCGATCGGGCAGTCCACGGGTCCAACCCAGCGCGTGCGCGGCAACCTCTTCTACCGCGGGCTCGTGCTGCTGCACCCGATCTTCCTCGGCGACACGCTGTTCACGCGGACCGAGGTCGTCGCGCTCAAGCAGAACCGCAAGCGCGAGGGCGCGCCAGCGACCGGGCTGGTCGTCCTGCGGATGCGCACGTGGGACGAGGACGACCGTCCGGTGCTCGACTTCTGGCGCTGCCCGATGATCCCGCTGCGCGACCAGGACGCCGAGACCGGACACGCCGACAGCTTCGACGCGATCCCATCCGAGCTCGATCGGGACGCGGTGCTCGCCGCGACCCCGACCGCGTGGCGCCTCGAGCCGTTGCGCGAGCATGGCGGCGGTCCCGCCGCCGACGACCTGGCGCCGGGGATGGTGTTCGAGATCGAAAGCGGCGAGACCGTCAGCGGCGCGACGGAGCTGGCGCGGCTGACGCTCAACGTCGCCACCGCTCACACCGACGCGACGGGCAGCGCCGCCCACGGCAAGCGCCTCGTCTATGGCGGGCAGACGATCTCGATCGCGGCGGCGCACGCCACGCGTGCGCTGCCGAAGCTCGCGACGATCGTCGCGTGGGCCGGATGCGACCACCTCGGACCCGTGTTCGAGGGTGACGTGCTGCGGACCGAGCTGCACGTCGAGCGTGTCGAGCCGCTCGCCGACGGCGCGCTGGTCGATCTGCGGGCGCTGGTGACAGCGCACCGGTTCGACTCGGACTACGAGGAGGAGGCGCCTGTTCTCGACTGGCGCTTTGTGGCTCTGATGGCCTGAACGGGCCGCGAAGGGAGGTTCGCGTGGGTGGAATCCTGGAGGGCATGCGGGTGGTCGAGGGCTCTGCCTTCGTGGCGGCGCCGCTGGGCGGGATGACGCTTGCCCAGCTCGGGGCGGACGTGATCCGCTTCGACCCGATCGGCGGCGGCCTGGACCGCGCCCGCTGGCCGATCACCGACGACGGCACGAGCCTGTTCTGGGCCGGGCTGAACAAGGGCAAGCGCTCGATCCAGGTCGACCTCGGCTCGCCCGCCGGGCGCGAGCTGATCGGCGAGCTGATCGGCGCCCCCGGGCCGGACAGCGGGTTCTTCCTGACGAACTTCCCGGCGCGGGGCTGGCTCGATTACGAGAAGCTGCGCGAGCGCCGGCCCGACCTGATCATGGTCAACATCACCGGCAACGCCGACGGCTCCTCGGCGGTCGACTACACGGTGAACCCGGCGACCGGCTTCCCGTGGGCCACCGGGCCGCGCCACCTCAGCGTCCCGTTCAACCACCTGCTGCCGGCGTGGGACGCGATCACCGGCGCGCTCGCCACCACCTCGCTGCTGGCGGCCGAGCGCCACCGGGCGCGCACGCAGGGCGGCCAGTACGTGCGCCTGGCGCTGTCCGACGTCGCCTTCTGGATGGTCGGCAACCTCGGCAAGATCGCCGAGGTGGAGATCACCCGGCACGAGCGTGTCAAGGACGGCAACTACCTCTACGGCGCGTTCGGCCGCGACTTCAGCACGCACGACGGGCGGCGGATCATGATCGTTGCGCTGACGCTCCGCCAGTGGAACAGCCTCGTGAACGCAACGGGTCTCGGCGACGACTTCGCGAGCATCGAGCACGTAATGGGCGTCAATCTGAAAGCCGAGAGTGGGCGCTTCGCGGCTCGTGAGCTGATCGGCGCGATGCTCAAGCCGTGGGTGGTGGCACACACGCTCGCGCAGATCCGTGAGATCTTCGACGCGCACGACGTCTGCTGGGGGCCATACCAGACCTTCACGGAGCTCGTCGAGCAGGATCCGCGCTGCTCCACCGACAACCCGCTGTTCGCCCGCGTCGAGCAGCCCGGCATCGGAACCTACAAGATGCCGGGATCGCCGATGGTGTTCGGCGACGCCGACAGGCTCATCGCCAGGCGCGCTCCGCTGCTGGGTGAGCACACCGAAGAGGTGCTCGCCGGCGTGATGGGACTCAGCGACGCCGAGATCGGCCGGCTGCTTCAGGATGGCGTCGTGGCCGGCGTCGCCGTCAAGCGCTGAGGGCCCGCGAGGAAATCCTCGTGGCCTGAGGTGTGACAGTCGCTCAGACGCCAGGCTTTGGAGCCCCGACCGCATCGCGGATCGCTGCCGCGACCGCGGTCGCGGCAGCCGACCCCAGGGCGGTGAGCATCCATGTCGTGGCGGGGCCCGGTTGCAACGGCGCCGCGGTGCCGGACGCGAGGCAGAACACGATGTCGCCGTCGATCGGCGTGAACGCCGGGTCCACCGCTCTGGCGATCCCGGCGGCGGCGATGCGCGCGACGATCCCACAGCCGCGCTTGTCGAGCGAGGCGTCCGTGCAGACGCAGGCGAGGGTCGTGCTCTGGCTCGCCTGCACACCCCAGGCGCGCGCCGACGGCGGCTCCGGCATCGCAGTGATCAGCTCCGCGCTGCGCACCAGCTCGTCGTGCTCGCCGTGCGGGCCGGCGAGGACGGTTCCGTCCTGTGCGAGCACGTCGCCGAAGGCGTTGGCGACGGCGAGGGCGGCGACGGCCGTGGCGTCCGGCAGCAGCAGCTCGGCATAGCCGACACCTCCCGGCGCAGCACGTTCGCGCCCGAGCAGCTTGCCGACGGCGGCGCCGGCGCCGGCGCCGACTGGGCCCCGCTCGGGCACTCCCGGAACGGCCGCCTCGCATGCCGCGTACGCCTCGTCCGGACCGGGGCGGGCGCCGGGCTCACCCGCGGTGCTGTCATAGATGACTGCCGTCGGCACGAGCGGCACCCGGCCGGCGGGCGTGAGACGTCCGATCCCGCGTTCCTCGAGCCATCGCATCACACCGTCCGCCGCGCTGAGGCCGAAGGCGCTTCCGCCCGTCAGCAGCACGGCGTTCGGGCCCTCGGCGTTTGCGAGCGGGGAGAGCGGCTCCAGCTCACGCGCCCCCGTCCCGCCGCCGCGCACGTCCACGCCGCCGCGGGTCCCGGGAGGGCAGATCACCACCGTGCAACCGGTGGGGCCGTCCTCGCGGGTCGCGTGACCGACGAGAAACCCCGCCGGAAGCCCATGTCCGCTCACGGCCTCACTCGATGCCGGCGGATGGCGCGACGGCGGCGCCGGACCTCTCGAACAGCGGATCGGCGAGCTCGTCGGCCCACTCGATCGCCGACATGTACCGCGGTCCTGCGTCGGGCAGGATTGCCTCGGCCCGCCCGAAGTCGCCGTTCTCGAGCGCCGTCACGCATTCGAGCAACTGCCCCATCCAGCCCGTGTGCCGGACGAGCGCGTCGCGGATGTCCGGTGCCAGCGGCATGCCGGCGAGCGCCTCTGCGATCGGCGCGTCGAACAGCGCGTCGATCACCGAGAAGAGGCCGAGCGTGAACAGCTCGTCGCTGCTCGCCTTGGGGTCCTCGGCGGCGGCGAGCTCGCAGAAGCGGGCGCGCACCAGCGCGGTGACGGTCAGCTCCTGCGGCTTGCTGTCGATGCTCGCGAACAACGTCAGCGCCGCCCAGCGCCGCAGATGCTCGACGCCGAGCAGCGCCAGAGCCTGAGCGATCGAGCGCACCGGCTGGCGCAGGCCGAAGAACGCGGAGTTGATGTACCGCAGCAGCCTGACGCTGAGGCCGACGTCGAGGCTGATCGCGGTCTGCAGGTCCTGGAGCTCGACGCTGGGGTCCTGCAGGATCGACAGGAGGTCGAGCACCGCGCTCCTGTTCGCGTCGATGCGCTTGCCCTGCATGACCTCGGGGCGGCAGAAGAAGTAGCCCTGGAACAGCTCGCAGCCCGACACGCGGCAGAACGCGTGGTCGCGCTGGTTCTCCACCCTCGCGGCAACGAGCTTGACGCCGAAGCGCTTGATCTGAGCCACCTCGGCGCTGAACTGCTCGCGTCCGAGCTCGATGAGATCGAGCTTGACGTAGTCCGCGAGCCGGAGCAGTGGCTCGACCTCGGCGGTGTAGCTGAAGCGGTCGAGCGCGACTCTCCTGCCGCTGCGCTGAAGATCGCCGACGATGTCAATGAGCTCGTCGTCGATGGTGTCGCGCCGGAGGATCTCCACGACTGCGCGTTGGGGAAGCAGCGCCACGATCCCGTGACTGATCGATTCGCGGGGCATCTTGATCCAGGCACCCCGGGCTCCGACGATCCGCTTCAGGCCGATCTCGGTGAGGGAGTTGAGGACGACCGACGCGGTGGCCGCCTCGTGATCGAACACCGTGGCGCTGTTCGCCTGTCCGTCGCGGAACAGCAGCTCGTAGCCGACGACCTGCTGCTTGCGGTCGAAGATCGGCTGGCGAGCTACGTAGACGTCTGCCATACCCAATCGTTCCTTTTCGGCGGGCGCCGTCGTCTCCGGTCCCGGTGCACTCACGCCGGCGGACCGGCCGCGAGAGACGTGAAGTCTAGAAGCTCGGCGGGCGCTCACGTGTTCTGAGTATTCGGCACCGGAGGCCCGATCTGTACGGTCCGACGGCCTCTCCGGCTGGGTCAGCGTCCCTGGTATGTGGCCTTGCCGGGGCCTTCGCGCAGGAACGATCGCACCGCCGCCTGCAGATCCTCGGTTGCGAACAATCGGCCGGACACCTCCGGCACAATTGCGTCGGCGGCGTGCGTGCCGCTCTGCACCTGCGCCCCCACGATCTGCTTCGTCGCCGCGTGGGCCCTGGTCGGTCCGTGTGCGAGTCGCAGGGCATAGGCGTGTGACTTCTCGGCGAACACGTCGTCGGGCCACACCCGGTTGACGACGTTCCACCGCTCGAGCGTCGCCGCGGAGAACAGGCCACCCGTGTAGATCAGCTCCTTCGCGCGCGCAGGTCCGGCGCGCTCGGCAAGGCGCTGCGGGCCGCCCATCGACGGCGTCAAGCCGACGACGATCTCCACGAGGCCGAAGCGCGCCGACTCGGCGGCGAGCAGCAGGTCACACGCGAGGCTCAGCTCGAACGCCGCCGTCAGGCACAACGCGTGGCTGGCGAAGATCGTTGGACAGGGCAGATCCTCTACGCGACGCACGATCTCCAGCAGGCGCTCCCACAGCCTGCCACCGGTCTCGGGGGTCAGGCCCTCGAAGAGGTGCACGTCGACGCCCGCCGAGACGACGTTGCCTGCGGCGCGGACCAGCAGCCCTCGCGGCGGGTCGGCGGCGAGGCGCTGCGTCTCCGCATCGAGCGACTCGACAACCGCCTCGTTGAACAGGTTCAGCTCGCCGCTGTCCAGCGTCAGGATCGCGAGCGGTCCTTCGTCGCTGCGGAGGAAGCTCATGAGGACGCCAAGTCTACGGTCCGAGCTCGGTGCAAGGACCCCGCCGCGAGCATCGGGCCCCGGCGGCCGACGCGCGGTCGCGCGTAAGAGTAGGGTCACGCCCGGACGCGATGGCCGAGCATCGGGATGAGAGCTCAAACGAATCGAGCGCCAGGTCGACCGTGGGCCAGATCAGGGACGCGTACACGGAAGCCCTGCTCGGTGGCGATCATATCGGCGCCGAGATCGCGATCCGCGAGGCGATCGACGCGAACCTGACGACGGCCCAGATCGACGAGCAGATCATCACTCCGACGCTCTGGCTGATCGGGCAACTGTGGGCCCGTGGCGAGATCTCGATCGCCGACGAGCACGTCGCCACCGAGATCTCGACCCGTGTGCTCGCCCTCCAGCACGAGGCGCAGCGCCTGGTCCACAGTCGTGGTCATCATCGCGTGCTGCTGGCGGCTCCCGGCGGCGAGCAGCATGTGCTCGCGTTGAGGGTGATCGCCAACCTCCTGCAGGACGCCGGCTACGGCGTGATCATGCTCGGCGCCGAGGTGTCCGGAGATGCGCTGCTGGAGGCCGTCAGCCGACACCGGCCGCACGTGATCTGCCTGAGCGCGACGCTGCCGCCGGGCGCTGACGAGCTGCCGGGCCTGATCCAGCGACTGCGTGAGCACAACCCCCAGATCGGCTTCGTGATCGGCGGCCGCGGTCTGGACCGGACCGTGATCGGCGAGCTGAGCACGCTCCCTCGCACGCATGCCTGCCTGCGCGTGTCCGAGATCGTCGAAGCGGTGGACGCGCTCGTCAAGCGCGCCGACCTCAATTAGGGCTTAGGGGAGTCGTCAGCCGACTCGTCGCCGGAGCTCTTGAAGTGCTCCCGGTGCCGCTCCTCGTCGATTCGCCTGACCGCCGCGCGCTCGTCCTCCTCGAAGGCCTTCAGCTCCCGCTCCATCGCGCGCTCCACGGCCTCCATCTCGTGTTCCTTCTTGTTGATCGCGAACTGCGCACGGTTCTCCTCGTCGTGCAGCCGCGCGATCTCGTCGCTTTCAGTCATCACGCACATGATCGGGCCTGAGATCGTGTGACACATCCGCCGATTCCCGCATACTCAATGCGGCGGCGACGATCCGTCCGGCCCGCGCCGAGCCAACGCCGAGCGCGCTGAGCAGTGTCGTCGCGGCGTCGCCCGCGTTTCCGTCCCAGGCTCCCTGGTTGACGCTCTCCAGCAGCGAGAAGATCATCGCCGAGAAGCCGTCGCTCAGCACCGCCGCGGGCAGCGCCCGCTGAAAGGCGCCGGATTCCTGCCCCTGCTCGATGATCTGCGTGGCGAGGCGGTGCGCAGGCTCGATCACGTTCCTGAGCCCGTCCTCGCCGAGGTGGCGACTGCCGAGCGCGAGCATCATGCGATAACGGTCGGCAACCGGCCAGATCGCGAGCGAGAAGCGCGCGAACGCGAGCTCGGGGTCTGCGGAGGGGATGCGGGCGGTGGCGAGGGCGCCCGCAAGTACCGCAGAGGCCTCCGCGGCGAGCGCCTCGAGCAGCACCGTCCGGCCCGGGAAGTGGCCGTAGACGGTCCGCCGTGCAACGCCGGCAGCGTGCGCGATCTCGTCGAGCGAGGCGTCGGGGTCGGCGCTCAGCACGATGCGCGCGGCCTCGAGGATTCGCATGCGGTTGGAGCGGGCGTGACTTCGAAGTGGTCTCGGGAGTCCGGAGGGGGTCATCGGCGAACGTTCGACCACATATTTGCACATTCGTGTGCAAGTTTGCTAACTTGCACATAGATGAGCAAGTTTCTACGAAGGAGCGATGTGATGCGAGCGTGTGGACGGCGACGTCCGGTCTCGCGATCGCGTTTGGGCCTTTGCTCTCCGGCTGGCTGCTCGAGTCTCATGCCTGGGGGTCGACGTTCCTCGTCAACCTGCCGCTCGTGCTTGTCGCGATCGTCGCCGCTCTGGCGCTGGTGCCGCCGTCCAAGGCGCCGGCGGAGGGTCGTCTCGACCTCGGCGGGGGCGGGCTGTCGATCGTCTGGATCGGGGCGCTCGTGTACGGGATCATCGAGGGCCCGACGTTCGGCTGGGGAGTCGGGGCGATTGCGGCGCTCACCATCGCCGCGCTCGGGCTGGCTGCGTTCGTGGCCCGGGAGCTGCGACACCCGCGCCCGCTCGTCGACATGCGTCAGTTCCGCGCGCGCCCGTTCACCGGCGCGATGATCGCGGTGTCGTTGCTGTTCTTCGGGATCTTCGGAGCCGTGTACTACAGCAGCCAGCACCTGCAGTTCGTCCTCGGCTACAGCGCGATCGCGACGGGCGTGCGGCTGCTGCCGCTCGCCGGCGCCGTCTTCGTCGGGGCCGCAGTCACCAGCCTTGCCGGCCGCCGGTTCGGTCCGCGCCCGACGATCCTCGCAGGGATGACGATCGCGGCATCCGGCGTGCTGCTGCTCACCGGAGGCTCAGGCGCTGCGCCACAGGCGATCGACAGCTCGTTCGCGCACGCCGTCTCCCACCCGAGCCTGATCGCCGGAATCGTGATGCTCGCCGGCGCCGTGCTGGTGCTCGCGGTCCTTCCCGGCTCGCGGGCGACGGCGCACGCGCCGCTCGCGGCACGCTCTCACCGGCGCCCGGGATCCGCGTGCGCCGGGGACTAGCATCCCGTTCATGGAGGAGTTCGGAGGTATCGACCTCGGCGGGACGAAGATCGAGGCCGTCGTCGTCGGTGCGCGCAGTGAAGTGCTTGCGTCAGCTCGACGCCCGACGCCCGTCAACGGTGGTCCTCCCGCGGTCGCCGCGGAGATGGCGAGGGCTCTGCGCGAGGCGTGCGCCGCGGCGGGCGTTGCGCCGTCGTCGCTGACCGCGGCGGGTGTCGGATCGCCCGGGCTGGTCGACGGTGACTCCGGCGCCGTCACCAGCGCACGCAACCTGCCGTCGTGGGAGGGGACGTTCGATCTCGGCGGAACGCTGTCCGAGGCGCTGCAGACGCGCGTTCTGGTAGGCAACGACGTCCAGGTCGCGACGCGGGCGGAGTTCGAGCTGGGCGCGGGCAAGCCGTACGAGTCGCTGCTGGGTGTGTTCTGGGGCACCGGCGTCGGCGGCGGCGTGATCCTCCGGGGTGAGGACTGGCTGGGCCGCGGGGGGGCGGGGGAGATCGGCCACATGGTCGTCAAGATCGGCGGGGAGCGCTGTGCCTGCGGACGCAACGGGTGCCTCGAGGCCTATGCCGGGCGCGGAGCGATGGAGGCGCGGGCGCGCCGGCAGCGTGAGAAGGGCAAGAAGACCGAGCTGTTCAAGATCATGCAGGAACGCGGGCGCCCACGGTTGACAAGCTCGGTCTGGGCGCGCGCGCTGGAGAAGGGGGACAGGCTCGCGATTGAGCTGGTCGACCAGGCCGTCGCGGCGCTCGGAGCCGGGGTCGGTTCCGCGGTCAACCTGCTCGACGTCGAGGCGGTCGTGATCGGCGGCGGGCTCGGGATCCGCTTCGGCGAGCCGATGGCAGAGCGGATCGCGCTGGCGATGCATCCGCACCTGTTCAACGATGGGCAGCCACCCGCCATCCTTGTCGCCGCGCTCGGCGATCTCGGCGGGGCGATCGGCGCATCGCTGCTCGCCCGGCGTGCTGTTGGCGCCTGAGCCCGTTCGACGTCGGCGGCCGTCGATCGGAACAGTTCGCGCAATCGCAGAAATCGGGCGCGTCCAGCCACTCGCCGGATCAACCCACCCATTCTGTCGGGGCCCGTTCAGGTTCAGGGCATGCAGACGCCGAACGCGCGCAGTGCGCAGATCGTGTCGCAGAGGGCCTGCACCGCCAGCTCAGGTCCGTTGACGGTCAGCACCTGGCAACCCGGCTGACCGTCGCGCACGATCACAGCCAATCCCCAGTCGTTGCAGGCAGCACGGACGGACGGAACGACCCGCTGAGCGAGCACCATCACGCCGCCGGCGACCCGTGACGGGTCAGGGCTGTCATCCCTGCTCGCGGCGTAACGCTCCAGCCGTCCGGTGATGCCCTCGTTGATCGTTGCCTGCATGTCCTGAACGAGCAGGCGGCTGCGCTGCGTTGCACGGCTCGACATGACGTCTCTGCTTCTCAAGCTGCGTTCCAGTTGGTGTGTCGCCGGCACTCGATGCGCTCCGTAGCTACCGAGCATGGGCTGGTGACTGTTCACGTAATCGGCCCGCCCCCCCTCAACTGGAGAGGCTACTCACGAACCCAAATTGGCACTGAGTGACGTGATCTCGACCGCCCCACGATCGAGGTCGGTCGAATGCGGCATCTGGCTGCCGGGCAGTGAGACGGCGGCGGCGCCCCACGCGACCGCTTCGGCGAGCGCGTCGGGTCCGGCCCCGCCGGCCGCGAGGAATCCCGCGAGGGTCGCATCTCCGGCGCCGACGGTGCTCCGGCGCTTCGTGACCGCGGCACTGGCGTGGTGCGCGTGTTCGCCCGTTACCAGCACCGCGCCGGCGCTGCCGAGGGTCGCGAGCACGGTTTGGGCGCCCGCTGCACGCACCCGCTCGATCGCGGCCAGCGCTCCGACGAGCCCGGCCACCGGCATCCCACTTGCTTGCGCGAGCTCCTCCTGGTTGGGCTTGATGACGTCGGGTGCGGCAGGCAGCGACGCGCGCAGGACGGCGCCGTTTGAGTCGACGGCGATGCGCACGCCGAGCGGGCGGAGCTGCAGCGTCAGCGACGCGTACAGATCGTCCGGAGCGCCCGGCGGCAGGCTGCCGGACAGCACGACCCAGTCGGCATCCGCGGCGGCGTTCAGCAGGGCCGCCGTCAGCTCGGTGATCTCGCCCGCGGACAGGGTCGGTCCGGGCTCGTTGATCTTCGTCGTGATTCCGTCCGGCTCGACGATCGTGACGTTCGCGCGGATGGCGCCGGCGATCGGCACCGATCGGATCTCGAGGTTCTCGGCGGCGAGTAGCGACAGCAGCTGTGCGCCCTCCGCGCCGCCGCTCGGCAGCACCGCGATGCTCCGGTAGCCGTTCGCGGTCAGCGCGCGGGTCACGTTGACGCCCTTGCCACCACCGTCGACATGGATCGAGCGGGCACGCATCACCTCTCCGCGGCGTAGTTCCGTGAGCTCGACCGTGCGGTCGACGCTCGGGTTGGCCGTGAACGTGACGATCAGCATCGGAGGTAGCTATCCAATTCTGTGAACGTTAGCAGAATTGTGAACGATCAGATAGGATTCCGGCTGTGTCAAGCGCGGATCTCCTGCTCCACCCGGTGCGCCTGCGGATCGTCAAGGCGTTTCTCGGTGATCGTGCGCTGACCACGAGTCAGCTCGTGGCCGAGCTCGCCGACGTTCCTCCCGGGACCATCTATCGCCATGTCGCTCTGCTCACGGAGGCGGGGGTGCTGCAGGTGGTCGCCGAGCAGCGTATCCGGGGCGCGGTCCAGCGCACGTACACCCTCCGGCTGTTTGCTGCGCGGGTCGGTCACGGGGAAGCGGCGGCGATGACGGCCGAGGAACACGGCCAGGCTTTCATGGCCTACGTCGCGGGGATGCTCGCCGATGCAGACCGCTATCTCGCCGACGGCCCTCCCGACGCCCTCCGCGACGGGGCTGACTATCAAGTCGGCGCGCTGTGGCTGACTGACACGGAGCTTGCAGAGTTGCGCCGCGATCTCGCCACCGTCTTCGCGCCCAGGCTCGCCAACTCCGCGGGCGAGGGGCGCCGGCGACGCATGGTCTACACGGTCTTCCTGCCGGCTCCCGGGCAGCGGGTTGATGAGAACAGTGCCGGCCAGAAAGACGCCACCGTCCCAAACCCGACGTCAAAGGAGCTCTGATGCTGAACACGAACACACCGGGAAATGCTTCAAACGTTGTGGTTGGCGTGTACCGGGATCCGCTCTCCACCTCTCTTAGCTCAGCTGCGTTCCCTGCGAATCGGGTACGCGCGGGTATCGACCTGCGCGACCTGCAATTACGAGCGTCGTACGCTTCGGGCATCAGCTCCACTTGGCATCAGGGTGGGCTGATCGCGGCCGGGGAGCGGTCGGGGAGCGCCGTCCTGCAGGCCGGCCGGTGAGCGGCGATCTGCTCGGTTGCGGGACCCGACGATCGGCTCACGACGCTCACGGTCCCACGGTCACCGATCCGCTGACCGCGCCGCTTCCCGGATCGATCTGCAATCGCGCCGCGAGCTGGAGCTGGGAGCCACTCGGGTCGCTGACGGTCGCGCCGATGTTGGTGCCCTGGAGCGTCGTCACCTGGCCGCGGTACATGCCCGGATCGGAGGCCGTGCCGAGTTCGACCCGGCCGGCGGTCATTTCCACCTCGCCGCTGTCGACCGGCTGGCCGATGATGCGGATCCCGATCTCGTTGAGCTTCGGCCCGCTCGCCGTGAGCGAGAGGTCGACCTGGTAAAGGCCGCGGTCGAGTGGGCCCTGGCGCACCGTGCCGCTCACCGGTGCGGTGAACGTTGCGCGTGCGGCCGCCCCGGGGGATGCCGGACTGGTCAAGGCGACCGTCGCTGCTGTCCGTAGCAGCGAGCTGGGGGTCCCGGCGCGCTCTGCCCAGCCGGTTGAGAGCGGTCCGCTCGGGAGCCAGGTGAGCAGGCCGAGCGGGATGAGCGCGGAGAGGACGATCGCCGTCCCGCGCGCACCCGCGTGGTTCGGCCAGCGATCGCCTGACCAGCCGTTGGTCGCGCGGGCGACGACCGCGAGAACCACCGCGATCACGCAGGCGGTGGTGAACCGTGAGCATCCATGTGGTCTTCACGTCGCTGCCCGTCCCGAGGCCGTGCAGCAGGGCGATTGGCCAGCATGCATACGCGATCCAGTGCGTGGCGCGCCACACTCGGTGGCCGAGGCGTCGGCGTAGCACGCTCGTGATCGCGACCGCGATCAACAGATCGGAGGCGACCACCCCGAGACCCAGCCAGACCGGCCGGTAGGTCCCCGTGAACGGAACGACCACGTTGACGAGGCGGATACCGGCGAAGGTGTCCATGACGGAGGTCGCGATGTGGACTGCCAGGAACGCGAGCGCGAGCAGCGAGGCGTTGCGGTGTAGCGCATCGAAGACGAACCGCGGCACCGCCGGTGTGCTCATGCGACGCACGTTCGCCACGCCGAGCGCGACGCTCACTGTCAGCAGGATCAGCGTCACCACGCCGGTGGCGCGCGTCGCGTACCACAGCATGCTCGGCCCCGTGACGCTCATGATCACGAGCCTCCGGAGACCACCGCGCTCGGTGCCGGGAGCGCAACTCCGGGCGCTTGCGAGGGTGACTGCAGCCCCGAGCCGCTCGAACCTTGCTGCGGCTGCGCCTGCCCGGAGACGGCGCTCGCCACACCGCTGGTGATCGTCCGTCCGGGAAACGCGTGCGCCGCGGCCAGCGACACCACACCCGCCAGGCCGACCGCGCCCGCGACGAGCCAGCGGTTCCCGCGGCGGATCAGATCCAGCCCGGCGTCACGCCGATCGACTGGGTGGCGGTACACATCGCCTGGCGGTCTGCGGTCGGCTTTGGACCAGTGATCCATCGTGTACACAATTGTGGGTGGGACCTCGACGAGAACGTTAAGATGGGTATGAGATTCCGCTCATCGAACGGCGGGTATCCGCCTGCGCGTGCGTGACGCGCCTCGACGGCCCTGAGTGCGCCAGCCGCCGGCGCACACCGCCAGATCGCTCGCAGGTCTCGGGGACCGGTGCGAATGTCCTCCGGCCAGTCGCGCAAAGGCCGGATCCTGTCCTGCGAGGCGCGTTAGTCCTGCATGGCTTGCGCGTGTGTCGAGACAGCGATCTACGGCGCGACCGGGCCGGCACGCCGCCCACAGCGCCTATGTCGCCGCCCCGACGAGTGCGCCGATGCCTGCGGTGATCGTCATCGCTAGAGCGCCCCATACGACGACGCGCGCTGTTGCGCGGCGTTGGTTGCCGCCACCCAGCCGCGCGCCGAGGGCTCCGAGCACCGCGAGGGCCAGCAGCGTGACCGCGACGCACACGCTCGCCCGTGCGGCCGACGGCGTTACCGCTACGGCGATGAGCGGCAGCACCGCGCCTGCGGAGAACGCGAGCGCTGATGCCCAGGACGCCTGCAGCGGCCGGGCGCGTCGCTCCTGCTGGAGCCCGAGCTCGTCGCGTGCATGCGCGGCGAGGGCGTCGCGCTCGGTGAGGGCGACGGCGACCTGCTGCGCCAACTCCGGCGAGAGTCCGCGCCTCTCGTAGATCCGTGTGAGCTCTCCCAGCTCCCCCTCGGGATCGGCGCGTAGCTCCCGCTCCTCGAGGTGCAGATCGGCGCGTTCGGAATCGCGCTGGGAGCTCACCGAAACAAACTCACCGGCGGCCATCGAGAGCGCACCAGCGACCAGGCCGGCGATCCCCGCCGTCAAGATCGCACTGCTCGACGCGCCCGAGGCAGCCACGCCGAGCACGAGGCTCGAGGTCGACACGATGCCATCGTTAGCTCCGAGCACGGCGGCCCGCAGCCAATTCGAGCGATGGCTGAGGTGCCTCTCGGAGTGCCGCGCGGCGCGCATCCACAGCGGACGTTATCGCCCCCCAATCGCAGCGAATCGCGGGCGCACGAGGCAGCGGGCAGGCGGTTGCTGACCCGCCACCGCGAGGCAGTGGACGGGACCGGTCAATCACGTAGCAGTAAGGGAGGATGGCCGCATATCCCATGGCTGTTCGCGAACACTCTCTCGAGCCGGGGTGCTGGGTGGTACAGCGCTTGCGCGGACCGCGTATGCGTGCGAGCGGGCTTGGCAGCCGGTGGGCGGCGCGGGCAGCGACGCAGGTTCGGTCCGCCCCCGGCTGCCCTTGCGCGATTACGCGAAGTACGCCTCGTGAGTTGGCCGAACGCCTGATTGTGGGGGCGTGCGCGGCGGGGTGTTTGGGTCAAGTTTGCTGCGCCGCGGCCGATAAACGCGGGCAAGTATGTCCATATCTTCATGCAGCTCAACCTACTCGCGTTTGAGCCAGCGGGTTCTTTGGCGAGTTGCACGGCAGCGAAGGGGCCGTCGCTGTTTCGTGGACACGCAAATCGATCGATTGACAATGGAGTGGTGGTGCAGTTCTTTAGAGATATGTCTGTGAGGGCGAAGCTATATGCGGGCTTCGGCGTCGCGCTACTGCTGACCGCGGTGTTGGGCGTGATGATGATCACGCAGATCGGGAGCGTCAACGCGATCTCGCACACGTTGTCTGCAAGCGACTTCCCGTCCGTGGTGCAGATCGGCGACGCGGAAGCGGCGCTCAACGACTACGTGTCCAGCACGTATGAGGGCATCATCGAGACCAACCCGTCGGACCGCGCCGTGCAGGAGCAATCCGCAGCGCAGGACGCGCAGACGATCGACACAATCTTGAGCAACTACGCCAAGCTCGCCGGGCCGGGTCAGGACACAACCGACTATCACGAGGTACAGGCGCAGTGGGCGGCGTTCACATCCGCCAACGGCCCGTTGCTCTCGCGCACGGTGAGCCAGGGCCCCGCGACCCAGGCGCTGGTCCTCAAGCTCGACAACCAGACGGTGACCCCGCTGCAGACGCTCCTTGCCTCATGGTCTGCGGTCAACCAGAAGACCGCCGCCGCCGACACGCAGACGAGCGCCGCGACTTATAGCTCGGCGCGCACGCTCGGGATCGCGCTGCTCGTGCTGGCGCTCGTGATCGGGAGTGGCATCGCGTTTCAAGTGTCGCGCTCGATCACGCGTCCGTTGGTGCAGATCACTCGCGCCGCCAAGCGGATCGCCGAAGGTGACGTCGATGTGGAGGTCGAGGCTCGCGGCGATGACGAGATCGGGCAGATGGCCAGCGCGTTCCGCGGCT
>JBKQIR010000045.1:0-3991 GCA_052148275.1 Solirubrobacteraceae bacterium | reverse complement strand
GCCGGCTGGTGGCACATCACGCTGCGTGAGAGCCCAGAGACGGACGCCCCACCATCAGCGGCCCAGCCATGTGCGACCAGAGACGAGGCTGCCTGCAACCAACCTGATTTAGATAGAGATCCCATTTCGGAAATAGCCAGACGGTTGAGGCCCGCAGTCGCGCGAACCCCTCGCAGATCAGGGCATCAGCCGCACCGACCGGCGCCGCGCCAGCGAGCGGCTTCGGCGCGACACGGCCCCGGCGCGCGCCGACTCGGCCGGATGCTTCCGCTGCCACCGCCGCTGCCGGCGCGCCGCGAGCGCGCCGAGCTCGACGTAGGCGGACAGCTCTACCGGGCGTTCGCGCTGAGGGTGATGCCCCATCTCCTCCCAAACGGTGACGTCCGCGTACGGGAACGCGCGGCGCAGACCGCCGATGTGAGCGACCGGCACCAGACGGTCGTGCTGTCCCCACAAAGCCCGCACCGGACCGTCGTAGGCGACGCGCCGGCGGAAGTACGCGGTCTGCGCGTGCCCCGCAGCGGCGATCGTGCGGCTGGCCGACAACGCGCCCGGGGCGACGCTGGAAGCGCTGCCTTGCAAACGCTCGAGCACATCCGGATCCGGATCGTTGCCGTTGGCGACCACAGCCGCGTAGATCCCCTTGGCGGCCCAGCAGTTGCGCAGCGCGTAAGGCATCGTCGCCTTGACCAGAAGTCTGGCGCCTGGCAGGTTGAACGCGTCCGCGACCGCGATGCGCCCAAAGCCGCAGGGGGCGAGCAGCACCAGCGAAGACACGCTGCCGGGGATGCACTCGGCGACACCGGTCGCCGTGCCGCCTCCAAGCGAATGGCCCACCAGCGTGAAATCGAGGAGGCCAAGCGCAGCGACGCCGTCGGTTATGTCCTGCGCGTAGGCGGACAGTCGTGGGCGCGTCGGCAGGTCCGACTCCCCGAAGCCCGGCAGGTCAAAAGCGACGCAGGGGCGATGCGTGGCGTGCGCGAACACATCCCAGCCGTGCGCGCAATCGAACAGCCCGTGCAACAGAACCAGCGGCCGGCCGGCCCCGGCCCACGTAAGCGCAGATAGCCGCCGGCCGTCAGGGAGAGGCACGCTCACCCGTCCTCCTACGCGCATAACAACACAACTGCTTGAGCGCGTGGCGATGGACATCGGGTTGAACAGCACAATACTCCGTAGTCCGGCATCGCAGGCCTCGTCGCCGCGACGGGACGGTCCTGACGTCCGAGGCGCAAGGCCCAGCGCGACGGACGTTGGCGTCCTACCTGGCGCCGCTGCCGGCTCTCGGCGGCGTTCCGTAAGCAGATCCTTCCTGCGGAACACCCCGAGCCGTCGGGTGCCCCTCGATGACGCTTCCCGTAAGACCCGCCCGATGAGATGCCAGCCCGGGCGGCTATACGGGACGCCTGCGAAGCGCGCTCGGCACGACCGGGAGTCCCTCACCGAGTTTTCGATGCGAGCTGCCCTGGTCGCGTCTGCGTCGCATCATAGGGTGGGCGAGGTGCTGATCGTGCGAGTGGTAGCGAAGTTGGAACTGGGGGGCGCGCGGCTCTCGCTGCTGCGGTCCTCGCGTGCGCTGACCGAGCGTGGACATTAGACGCGGCTGTTGGCGGGAAACGCGACGCCTGCGGGTCTGCAGCTCGCTCGCGCGCACGGGGTCGAGGCGGAGGTGATGGGCTCGGATGCGGATTTGCAATGTGCGATCCGGGGTTCGTGGCCTCGTTGGCGCCAAGACGCGGGCGCGGACGTCGACGCTGGCCGGCTTGGCCGCGATCGTGATCTGCTCGCCGGCCGCGGGGTTGCGCCTCGGGCGCTTCTTCTGCGCGGACTTGACGCGGACGGTGAGCTGCACGAGCCCGCCGATCCGGACCCTCTGCGCGTTTGAGAGCTCCTCGAGCACAACCTCCTCGAGTGCGTCGGGGACGCGTTTGGTGTCGGCAATGGTGAACTCGGCGCGGTCAGCGACGACGGCGCGCGGTGATGCGACGCGGTCGGTGACAAGGCGGCGCCGGCCGCCACCGCCCACGACGGTGCCGGCGAGCACCGCGATCAGGACGATCACGGCTGCGGCGACCGTGATCCGGCCGCGGCGGTGCCGCCGCTTGCCGGTCGAGGCAGCGTCGGACTCGACCTCGGGCGAGGCAGACGCCGGTGGCGCCTCGGAACGGAACTCCGCCCGAAGGGCCACCGGCGCTTCGAGCGCGACCTGCTCCGCCTCGGGCGGCACCTCAGGATCGCCCGCGCGCTGCTCAAGCGCGGACGGTCGATCCTCAGCGGCAACCTGTGGTTCCGGACCGCCGGGGGTTCCGGCGTCGGCGGTCGCGGCGACAACGGCGGACCGCTCGACCTCGCACTCGGTCAAGGACACCGGCTCGGCCGTCATCGAGCCGACATGCCCCTCGCTTGGGAGGTCACCGACCGGCTCAGCGGGCAACCCGTCCTGAGCACGGCGGCGACCCTCGATCGAGCGAGCGACCAGGACGAGTGCGACCGACGCGGCGACGACGGCGTGGATCTTGCGTACGCGCATATACCTCCGATCCGGGCGACGACTACCGGCTCCACCGCCGACGGCTCTGCCCGTGGACGAGCCAGCCAGTGATGCTAGTGCTCGATTCGGTCGCTCGTAACCCGACAGCAGCGTACAAAAGACAAAAGATAAGGATTTGCAGGCTAGAAGTCATAGCGAGGGTTATCGAGCGCAGAAGCGCTCCAAGGCGGTCGGGCCCGAGCACGGGGGCCTTGTACTGGCAACCCCCGCGGCAAGCATCGCAACTTCCGCCGGGCGATCAGCATCGCGGCGCGCGCGTGGTCGCGGTCTCGAGATGCTGAGTCGCGTCCTAAAGGAAGCGGTGGAGCGTGCCGATGAGGAGGACACTCCCTCTACATGTGCCAGTACCGGCCCGCTCTGGGAAACCAGCGGGCCGGTTTTGTTCCATTGGATCGTTGGCTGGGTCTTGTTTGCTTGTCGTCGCGTTGCAGCCGTGAGTGCGGGACGGACGCTAACCACGTCGCCGGACGACCCACAGAGAGCACGCTCGAGCCTGAAGTCCCCTGAACCTCTTCCAGCAAACCTCAAATCCGTATCAAAGGGCTTGGTGCCTGTCGCGCGAATAACGCAGCGTGCAGAGTTATGACCCGTTGAGCGCTGGTGAGGGTGCCGCTGAGGGGTCATCTCGGGCGCAGTGGCGGGACACGATGGCGGGCGTGTTCGAGCTGCCGGACGTGATGTGGGAGCGGATCGCGCCGCTGATCCCAGAGCACGTCAACACGCATCCGCTCGGTGGTGGGCGTCCGCGGATACCGGACCGGCAGGTGATGGACGGGATCTTCTTCGTGCTGCGGACCGGATGTCAGTGGCACGCGCTGGACGCGACGGGGATCTGCAACGGCGCGACCGCGCACCGGCGCTTTCAGGAGTGGGAGAAGGGCGGAGTGTTCGCGGCGCTCTGGCAGCAGGCGCTGTATGACTACGAGGACGATGTCGGGATCGACTGGTCGTGGCTGTCGATCGATGGATCGATGGGAAAAGCCCGCTGGGAGGAGAGAAGACGGGACCGAACCCGACCGATCGCGGCAAGCTCGGTACCAAGCGCAGCGTGATGACCGAGGCCCGCGGGATCCCTGTGGGCGCGGTGACGGCTGCCGCGAACCGCAACGACTGCACGCTGTGCCGCGCGACGATCGAGAGCGTCGCGCTCGACCGGCCGGCGCCGACCAGCGAGCAGCCGCAGGGCGTCTGCCTGGACAAGGCCTATGACTCCGCCGACATTCGCGCGACGCTGCACGAGTTCGCGTTCACGGCGCATATCCGCCGGCGCGGCGAGGAGATCCGCGAGCTACGTCGCGAGGATGGCGAGCGACCCCGCCGCTGGGTCGTGGAGCGGATCCACTCGTGGATCAACCGCTACCGCGGCCTGTTGATCCGCTGGTCCAAGAAGGCCGAGAACCACGACGCGCTGCTGGCGTTCTGCCTGTCGCTGATCACCTG
>JBKQIR010000044.1:0-83643 GCA_052148275.1 Solirubrobacteraceae bacterium | reverse complement strand
CCACACCAACCACCCCCGACACCACCCAGACCGCTCCTCAACCACCCCCACAACCACGCTCACACCCCGCCGGGGCCATCCCGGCCGGCGAACCCGGTCTCACACGGCCCGATCGCTTGTTTTAGGGCTAATAGCCCAGGCGCCGGCGGAGGGCCGCGGGCGCGCCCTCGAACCTGCCGCTGTCCGTCGATGCGCGAGCCACGCTTGCGGCATACGCCTCGCAGGCGCGTTGCTCGCGGTCGAGCTCCTCGAGGTAGACCGCGTACCTGCGTGGCCTCTCCGTGCGCGCCGCCCCTGACCAGGTGCTGTACGCGCTCTGCACGCGATCCGCGTGCTTGTGCCACTCAACGTAGGCGGCGACTACTTCGTCCAGTTGTTGTGTGTTGAGCGATAGTGCGGCCATGGTCGGGTAATCGGCCGCAGGCCACGTTTGCTGAGCGGATCCTGCACGATTAATAACTCCGGCGCGGGCTCTCGCACAGACCCCGGGAATACACTTTGCTGCCGTGCTGATCCTCCCTCCCGGTCACGCCGAGTCCATCTCGAGCGCGCGCCGCCTGACCGGTCGTGAGCGGCGGATGGTCGGCGCCGTCGGCGCGCTCGGGGCGGTGCTCGTCGTGCTGGCGCTGTTCGCGCTCACGGGGGGCACGCCGAAGCCCGCCAAGGGGTGCCTCAACGTGACCGTGCCATCGTCCGTCGGCGGTCAGGTGCTTGCCGCATGCGGCGCGACGGCCCGCGAGATCTGTGCGCAACTCGGGACTCCCGAGGGCTACCAGGACCGCGCCGCGACGTTGCTCGGCGCGCAATGCCGCCAGCAGGGCATCAAGGTCGGCTAGGCCCAATACCGTTGTCAACGGTATTGCGGCTAGGCCGACGCAAGCCCGCTGCGCGACGGCGAGATGGTGCCCGAACCCGGCCCGAAGCTCCTCGGACCCCCTCTATGATCGCCGCCAATGACCGATCCCGCAGCCTTCCGCTCGCAGTTTTCGATCCTCGAGCGCACCGCCTACCTGAACGCCGGCACTGAGGGCCCTGTGCCCGAGGCCGCCCGCCAGGCGGTCCATCGCCGCGTCGACCTGGAGGCGAGTGTGGGCCGCAGCGGCCGCGCGTACTTCGGCGAGGTGCTCCAGCTCGCCGACCGCGCCCGCGCCGGCTACGCCGCGGTGCTCGGCGCCGAGCCCGAGGAGGTGGCTCTGACCGGCTCCACGACCGATGGGCTCAACACCGTGCTCAGCGGCCTGAGCCTGCAAGCCGGCGAGGAGATCCTCACCAGCGATCAGGAGCACCCGGGCCTGCTCGGACCGCTGCGACTCGCGCGCGAGCGCCATCGCGTGTCGATCCGGGTGGCTCCGTTCGCTGAGCTCGTCGCCGCGATCCGCCCCGCGACCCGGCTCGTGGCCTGCTCGCACGTCTCGTGGGTCAACGGGAGCGTCATCGACGCCGACGGCCTGCGCAGCAGCGGCGTGCCGTTCGTGCTCGACGCCGCCCAGGCGCTGGGCGCCGTTCCGGTCGACGTCAAGGCGCTCGGCTGCGACTTCTACGCGGCCTCGGGTCAGAAGTGGCTATGCGGACCGGAGGGCAGCGGTTGCCTGTACGTGCGGGCCGATCGCCTCGGCGAGCTCGAGCCTCCATGGCCCGCGTTCGGCACCTTCGCCGATCCCCACGAGCCGCTGGAGTCCGAGCTCGCCGCAGGCGCAAAGCGGCTCGATCACGGATTCCCGCCGGGGATCCGCAACGAATGGGCGCTCGCATCCCTCGAGGTGCTCCAGGCCGCCGGCTGGGACTGGATCCACGAACGCGCCGCCACGCTCGCCCAGCGTCTCGCGCAACTGCTCTCAGATGAGGGGCTGCAGGTCGCGCCGAGGGGACGCTCCACGCTCGTGTCCTGGTCGACTCAGGACCCCAATTCCGAGGTCGAGCGACTGGCAGCCGCCGGCTTCGTCGTCAGGAGCATCCCGGGCGGCGGCCTCATCCGCGCGTCCGTTGGCGCCTGGAGCAGCGAAGACGAGATCGAGCGGCTCGCGGACCTCGCCTCGGCGTAGGCGCCGATCCCCGCCGGCTGCGTGCCGGTTTCAGTCGGCTGCGAGCGCGAGCTCAGCCCAGCAGCTCGCGCGCGAGATCGGCGTAGCAGCCGGCGGCGAATCCGAGGTCGCGCACGTCGACGCGCTCGTCGGCCCCGTGGATCAGCGGGGCGCCCTGTTGCCATGACTGGTGGCGCTGCGGGAAGAACCCGTACGCCACGCATTCGGGGAAGGCGTCACGGAACCAGCGCGAGTCCGAGAAGCCCGGCAGCACGACGGGCACCGCCTGCGCCCCCGGATCGGCGCCCCCGATCCAGCGCTCGATCGCCGCCATCAGCGGTGTTCTCACCGGCGAGGCGTTGCCGACGATCGTCTCGGTGAACGCCAGCTCGAGCGAGCCGAGCTGATCGCCGAGCACCTCCGCGACGCGCGCCCGCGTCACGTCCTCGCCCAGGCCGGGCGGCACGCGGCAGTCGATCTTCAGCTCGGCGCGCGCCGGAATCACGTTGACCTTCTCGGAGGCCTGGATCTTCGTCGGGGCCAGCGTCACGCCGAGCATCGCCTCGATCATCACCGCGAGCATGGGCGCGTCGGCGGCGATCCGCGTGATCGCCACCGCCGGCTGAGCGGGATCCTCGCCGAGCGCGGCCAGCAGCGCCGCCGGTGCCTCGGTCACGTCGTAGCCGGGTTGGACGCTCGACAGCCGCGTCAGCACCGGCCCCAGCTTCAGGAGCGCGTTGTCGGCGCCACGCGGCACCGAGGCGTGGCCCGCGACACCGCTCGCCGTGAGCGTGAAGCGGAAGATGCCCTTCTCGGCGCAACAGACGCCGTATCGCCGCGTGCCGCCGTACTCGAACGCGGCGCCCGCGCCCTCGTTGACGAGCAGGTCGCAGCGAACCTTGTCGGGATGGTTGCGCGTCAGCCACTGGGCGCCGAGCTCGCCACCGGTCTCCTCGTCGGCGACGAACACGAGCTTGAGCGCGCCCCGTGCCGGCCGCCAGCCCGAGCGCGCGAGCGCTGCGCCGGCCACCGCCTCGGCCGCGACCTGGGACTTCATGTCGAGTGCGCCGCGACCCCACAGGTAGCCGTCGGCGACCTCGCCCGACCACGGGTCGTGCGTCCAGTCGGACGGTTCCGCGAGCACGGTGTCCACGTGGCCCAGGTAGACGAGCGTGGGGCCCTCGACGCCGCTGTTCAGCGTTGCGAGGAGATTCGCGCGTCCGGCGACCGCAGACAGGACCTCGGTCCGGAAGCCGGCGGTTGCGAGTCGGGCCTCCAGGAGCTCGATCGCAGGCAGCTCGTTGCCCGGTGGATTGACCGTGTTGAGGCGTATGAGCGCGCTGAGCAACTCGGTGGTCTCGGACTGCAGATCTGACATCGCTCTTGGCGAGGACTCTAGTGGGTCGCTGGGCCCCGGTATAGGATGGCGCTGTGGACGAGGGGCCGCCGATCTCCTATCTCGAGCTGACGCACGACGTTCCCGTGTACGCCTCCGACGGAACGCGGGTCGGTAGCGTGGACCACGTCGTCGCCGCTCCGGAGGAGGACATCTTCCACGGGATCGTGATGCGGACCGACAGTCGGCTCTGCTTCATCGCCGCCGACGACGTCGGCGCTGTCCACGAGGGCGGCGTCGACCTACGCATCGATCGGGCCGCGGTCGCGAGGGCACCCGAGCCCCATGGCGCTGCGCCCGCCTGGCGCGACCGCGAGCCGGGCGTGAAGCCCTCGCATTGGACGCAGATCCTCGACATGTTCACCGGCGCCGACCCACTTATGCGCAGCTGGCGCAGGGAGGACTGATGCGCCCGGCGCACGACCGCGCCTGCGGGGAGCGCGCGGCGCGCTGATGTCAGCCGCCGCCGACGATCTCGCGCTGGCGCTCGAGCTCGCGGACCTCGCCGATGCGATCACGATGCGGCGCTACCGCGCCGGCGACCTCGTGATCGAGAGCAAGCCGGACATGACGCCGGTCACCGAGTCCGACCGGGCGGTCGAGCTGGCGCTGCGCGAGCGGCTCGCGGCTGTACGCCCGCACGACGCGGTGATCGGAGAGGAGTACGGCTCGGTCGGCGCGGCGGGCGGAGAGGAGTACGGCTCGGCCGGCGCGGCGGGCGGCGAGCAGACCGGCTCGGGCGAGGGCCGCGGCCGTGGCTGGATCATCGACCCGATCGATGGGACGAAGAGCTACGTGCGCGGGATGCCGACCTGGTCGACGCTGATCGCCCTGGAGGTGGATGGCCAGATCACCACGGGCGTAGTGTCGATGCCGGCGCTGGGACGGCGCTGGTGGGCGAGCCGGGGCGCGGGCGCGTACGCCGACGGCACCCCGATCCACGTGTCGGCCGTGGCGTCGCTCGCCGAGGCCCAGCTGGCGTGGAGCGGCATCGAGGACTGGGATGCGGTGGGCCGGCTCGACGCGATCATCGGGCTCGCCCGTGCGTGCTGGCGCACGCGCGGGGTCGGCGATGCCTGGCAGTACATGCTCGTCGCCGAGGGCGCCGCCGAGATCGCGCTCGACCCTGCAGTCGAGATCTGGGATCTCGCACCCATCAAGGTGATCGTCGAGGAGGCTGGAGGGCGATTCACCGATTTCAATGGAATCGATAGAATCTCCGGCGGGTCCGGGCTCGCCAGCAACGGCATGGTCCACGACGCCGCGTTGGCGCACGTCGGGACCCGTGCGCCAGCGCCACCCGCCTCCTGAGAGCTCGGCGCCCGGTCCGGAGCGCTGCGGCCGACGCGCCCTTCCCAACGCGCGGTTCCGACCCGCCGTTGCTCACCGGATGGGCGCGCCCGCCTCGGGCCCGATACTTCACCTATGGAGCGTCTGTTCGGGGATGACGAGGCGCCGCAGCTGCAGGTGCGGGGCGGCGATGATCGGCAGAGCGCGGCCGCGCCGCTCGCGACCCGCATGCGCCCCTCGACGCTGCAGGACTTCGTCGGTCAGCGTGAGCTGCTCGCGCCGGGCTCGGCGCTGCGTCACGCGATCGAGCACGGGCACCCTCACTCGATGATCCTTCACGGGCCGCCAGGAAGCGGGAAGACGACGCTCGCGCGGATCGTCGCCGCAGCCGCCAACGCGGCATTCGAGGAGGAGAGCGCGGTCCAGGCCGGACGCGCCGAGGTGCGCGCCGTGATCGAGCGCGCGCGGGAGCGCCGCCGTGCCGGGATCGGCGCCGGGCGCGACGGACGTGGCGTGCCGACGATCTTCTTCCTCGACGAGATCCACCGCTTCAACAAGGCCCAGCAGGATGCGCTGCTGCCGGCGGTCGAGGATGGACTGATCACGCTGATCGGCGCGACCACCGAGAACCCCTACTTCGAGGTCAACTCGGCGCTGCTCTCGCGCGCCCGCGTGTACGAGTTGCAGGCGCTGGCGCCGGCCGACGTGCGCGTACTGCTCGACCGCGCCGTCGCGCTCGGTCGATGCGGGATCGATCAGACGATCGAGCCGGAGGCGCTCGAGTATGCGGCGCAGTGGACCGGCGGCGACGCGCGGGCGGCGCTCAACGGCCTCGAGCTCGCGTGCGAGGCGGCCGGCCCGGGCGCGACCGTCGCGGTCGAGCACGTACGCGACGCGCTGCAGCAACGCGTCCTGAACTACGACCGGCAGGCCGACAACCACTACGACACGATCTCCGCCTGGATCAAGGCGACCCGCGGCTCCGATCCGGATGCGTCGCTCTACTACCTCGCGGTGATGCTCGAGGGGGGCGAGGACCCACGCTTCATCGTGCGGCGGATGGTGATCCTCGCCTCCGAGGACATCGGTAACGCCGACCCGCAGGCGCTGGCGGTGGCGACCGCCGCCGCGGCGGCGGTCGAGCACGTCGGGTTGCCCGAATGCCAGTTCGCGCTCGCCCAGGCGGCGATCTACCTGTCGCTCGCCCCCAAGTCCGACGCCGCCAAGCGCGCCGTGGGCGCGGCCCGCGCGTTCATCCGTGAGCACGGCGCCCAGGCACCGCCGCCGTACCTGCGCTCCTCCACGAGGAACGACGGCCAGTACGACAATCCCCACCGGCATCCCGGCCACCTGTCCCCGCAGGAGCTGGCGCCCGGCCAGGCGGCCGGAGCCCGCTTCTACACCCCGGACGACGCCGAGGCGGCCCTGCGCGAGCGGCTCGAGCAGATCCGGCACGGGCGGACGCGCTGAAACGCTCCACGGTCCGGCAGGATCCGGCGAGGGCCGCCCGCCCCGGCCGGGCGTTCACTGATGTAACGGTGCCTTGGACGTAAGCGTCCTATATGAACACTTACGTCCAAGGCCCATGGAATTCGCGAGCTGCCGGCGCGACATCTCGATAGGATGGGCGGCGGTGGCGACGATCACGGCAACCGAGCAGCTGGAGTCGTTCAACGCGGCGACCGGGGAGCTGCTGGGCACCGTCCCGATCACCCCTCGCGACGAGGTCGCCGGCGTCGTCGACACGGTCGCGCAGGTGCAGCCCTTCTGGGCGCAGCTGACGCTCGCGGATCGCGCGCGGTACCTGGAGCGCGCCGCGCAGGTGCTGCTCGACGAAGCGGACTCTGTCCGCGACCTGATCACCAACGAGCAGGGCAAGCCGCGCAGCGAGGCCTTCTCGATGGAGGTCCTGCCGACGATCGACGCGCTGCACTGGATCGCGCGCCACGGCCCGAAGCTTTTGGCGGACGAGAAGATCCGCATGTCGCAGGCCTACCTCGCCCTGAAGAAGGCGTCGTTCACGTACGAGCCGCTCGGGGTGATCGGCATCATCGCGCCGTGGAACTACGCGTGGTCGATCCCGCTCGGCGAGGTCGCGCTCGCGCTGATGGCCGGCAACGGCGTCGTGCTGAAGCCGGCGACGCTCACGCCGCTGCTCGGCGACAAGATCGTGCACATCTTCGAGCGGGCCGGCGTGCCCGAGGGCCTGATCCGCACGATTCACGGACCCGGCACCGGCCACGCGCTCGTGCGCTCACACGTCTCGAAGATCTTCTTCACAGGTTCGGTGCCGACCGGTCGCGGCGTCGGCGAGGAGTGCGCCCGCCAGTTCAAGGGCACGGTCCTCGAGCTCGGCGGCAAGGACCCGATGCTCGTGCTCGCGGACGCGAACGTCGAGCATGCGATCGCGGGCGCGCTGTGGGGCGGCTTCGCCAACGCCGGCCAGAGCTGCGCGGGCATCGAGCGCGTCTACGTGATGCGCGAGGTCTCCGAGCGCTTCATCGAGGGCGTCGTCGCCGGGGCGCAGAAGCTGCGCGTCGGAGATCCGACGCAGTGGGACACGTCGATCGGCCCGATGACCGCTCCGGAGCAGTACGAGATCGTCACCGACCTCGTCAACGATGCCGTTGCGCACGGCGCGACGTTGCGTTGCGGCGGACCGGTGCCGGGCCCGGCCGGCTTCGAGAAGGGCCAGTTCTACGCGCCCGCCGTGCTGACCGGCGTCACCCACGACATGCGGATCATGCACGAGGAGATCTTCGGACCAGTGGTGCCGATCGTCGTCGTCGACAGCGAGGACGAGGCCGTGCAGCTCGCCAACGACTCGGTCTTCGGCCTCGGGGCCTCCGTCTGGACGATGGACCGCGCGAAGGGCGAGCGGATCTCCCACGAGCTGCAGTCCGGCATGGTCTGGATCAACGACCACATGTTCAGCCACGGCGCCTGCCAGACTCCGTGGGGCGGCGTCAAGGAGTCCGGACTCGGCCGCACGCACTCCAAGTACGGCCTGTACGAGTGCGCCAACGTCAAGCTCCGCGTGTGGGAGCCCTCGCTGATCCGCAATCCGTGGTGGCACCCGTACGACAAGACGGCCGGGGCGGCGCTTGCGAACGTCGCGGGGATCCTCTACGGCCGTTCGTCGACGCGCGCGACCGCGATGCGCAAGGGCCTGGGTCCGTTCATGGTGCTGACGTGGAGGATCCTGCGCGAGTCGTTCAGGGCCCGGCGCTGATTGCGCCTGCCGGGCCGCGAGCTCGAGTCCCTGCTGGCAGCCTCCGTTCCGGGCGACGACGCGCGCCAGGCGATCGCCGACCGCTACATCGAGGCTGAGGTGGGCCGGCCCGCAGGCCGGCCCTGGCGGGTGCTCGATCTCGGCTGTGGTGCCGGTGGCTCGGTCGACTCCTTCCGCGCGCGTGATCCCGAGGTCGACTGGATCGGCCTCGATGTGCCGGGCTCGCCCGAGGCGCGCCCGCGCGACGACGCGCGGATCGAGACGTTCGACGGGATCACGATCCCGTTCGAGGAGGCCAGCTTCGACCTCGTGTTCTGCAAGCAGGTGCTCGAGCACGTCCGTAATCCACGGCCGCTGCTCGCCGAGGCGCGCCGGGTGCTCGCCCCCGGCGGCTACTTCGCCGGCTCGACCTCCCAGCTCGAGCCCTTCCACTCGCTCAGCGTGTGGAACTACACGCCGTTCGGCTTCTCGCTGCTGAGCACCGAGGCCGGCCTCGCGCTGATCGAGGTGCGCCCCGGGATCGACGCGCTGACGCTGATCGCGCGGCGGCTCCTACCGCGCGGGCGCAGCGCGGACCGCTGGTGGGCGCGCTGGTGGGGAAACCAGTCCCCGCTCAACAGCGCGATCGACCTGTACGGCCGGGCGCGCAGGCTCGATGTGCGCGATGTCAACGCGACGAAGCTCCTGTTCTGCGGGCAGTTCGCGTTCCTGGCGCGGCGGCCCGCGGCGTGACTGTACGATGCCCCTCCGGAAGGCCCGGTGCTGAGAAGACAATGCCCGCTCAGGCATATGAAGGCAAGCCGTGCGTCTGCCAGTACCGGCGCGGCATCTGCGACGAGAGCTGCGTGCAGGACATGCTGGCGTCGCCGTTCTACATGGCGGCCGTGGCGCTCCGGGGGCGCCGCTGCCTCGTCGTCGGCGGGGGGCCGATCGGGCTGGAGAAGGTCGAAGGCCTGCTCGCCTGCGACGCGCGCGTCACGCTGATCGCGCCGATGGCTCATCCCGAGCTGGTCCAGCTCGCGCTCGAGGGCTCGATCCGCTGGGAGCAGCGCGACTACGACTCGGGCGACCTCGACGGCTGCCTGCTCGTGATCGCGGCCACCGATGACAGCGAGCTCAACATCAGGATCTTCGAGGACGCGGAGGCGCGCTCGATGCTCGTCAACGTGGTCGACGTCCCGCCCCTGTGCAGCTTCATCGTGCCAGCGGTCGTGCGCAGCGGTCCGCTGGCGATCGCGATCTCGACCGCCGGCGCCTCGCCCGCGCTCGCGAAGCGCATGAAGCGCGAGGTCGGCGAGCTGTTCGGGGAGCCCTACGCGATGCTCGCGATCCTGCTCAATGCGGCCCGCGGCTGGGCGAAGCGCACGCTCCCCACCTACCAGGACCGCAAGGAGTTCTTCGAGGCGATCGTCAACGGCCAGCCGGATCCGATCGAGCTGCTCCGCGCCGGCGACATGCTCGGCGTGCAGGATCTGATCATCGCGGCGCAGCGCGCGCACGCGCCGGCGGCGGTGGACGGCGGTGAATGAGCATCCGGTGGGGGCGCCAGACGGCGAGCCCGGACGCCGGGAGCGCGCGGACGGCGGCCTCACGCACCTCGACGAGAGCGGCCGCGCCCGCATGGTCGACGTCTCGGGCAAGCCCTGGGCGGAGCGCACGGCGCGTGCCCGCGCCGTCGTGCGGGTGTCCGCCCGCACGGCTGCGGCCGTGCGAGCCGGCGACGCGCCCAAGGGAGACGTGCTCGGCGTGGCGCGGATCGCCGGGATCCAGGCGGCCAAGCGCACCGCGGAGCTGATTCCCCTCTGCCATCCGCTGGCACTGTCGTTCATCGGGGTGGAGGGGCGCGTCGATCTGCAGGCCCGCGAGATCGTGCTCGTCGCCGAGGCCCGGACGACCGGCCCGACGGGCGTCGAGATGGAGGCGCTGACCGCGGCCTCGGTCGCCGCGCTGACCGTCTACGACATGGTCAAGGGGATCGAACGGGGCGCTTGCATCGCCGAGGTGGCGCTGGTGGAGAAGTCCGGCGGCCGCTCGGGGGAGTGGCGGCGGGCGGACGCGGCCGATCAGCCCGACCGATAGAGGCCCGACAGCGCGATCGTGCCATCGTGGCAGACGCTCACCGGCGGCTCTCTCCTGCCAGTCAGTCGCGCGGTGCCATGTGCCTATGCTGTCGCACGGATGCGGACAGCGATCCTCACAGTCTCGACCTCGGTCGCCGCCGCGCGCAACGAGGATGAATCCGGCCGGCTGCTCGCCGAGCTGGCGCTGCGGGCAGGCGCGGACGTCGTCGCCCAAGGGGTCGTGAGCGACGACCGAGCGGCGATCGAGGCCTGGCTGCGAGCGCAGATGACCGCCGGCGTCGCGCTGATCCTCACGACGGGTGGCACCGGGTTCACCCCCGACGACGTGACCCCGGAGGCGACGCGCGCGGTGATCGAGCGCGAGGCGCCCGGCCTGGCGGAGGCGATGCGCGCCGAGTCGCTGCGCCACACGCCGATGGCGATGCTCTCGCGCGGTCTCAGCGGGATCGCCGGACAGACGCTGATCGTCAACCTCCCCGGCAGCCCCAAGGCCGTCCGCGAGTGCTTCGGCGTGATCGCGCCGGTGCTCGGACACGCCGTCGCCCTGCTGCGGCGGGAGGCTGGGCAGAGAGTTGGCCACTGACGGGCCGCCGGCGGTCGCGCTGTCCGGCGTCACGCGCCACTTCGGCGAGCGCACCGCGCTGCGCGAGGTCTCGGTGGAGGTGCCGGCGGGAGCGACGCTCGCCGTGCTCGGGCACAACGGCGCCGGCAAGTCGACGCTGCTGCGGATCCTCGCGACGCTGCTGCGAGCGCACGCAGGACGCGTCACGCTGCTCGGCGAGGAGTTGCCACGTGGTGCGTGGAAGGTACGCGGCCGGCTCGGGTTGCTCGGCCATGAGCCGCTGCTCTACCGCGATCTCACCGGGCGCGAGAACCTGCGCTACCACGCCCGCCTGCACGGGGTCGGGGCCGAGCGCGTGGAGCAGGTGCTCGCGGCCGTACAGATGGAGCATCGCGCCGACGATGCGGTCAGGCTGTTGAGTCGCGGCATGGTGCAGCGGATCGCGGTCGCGCGCGCGGTGCTTCACAGCCCGTGCCTGCTGCTGCTCGACGAGCCGCGCTCCAACCTCGATCCGGCGGCCGCGGAGCTGGTCGAGCCGCTGATCGGGCGCGCGAGCGGCGCCACCCGCGTGCTCACGAGCCACGACCCGCAGGCGGCGCTCGCCGAGGCCGACCTCGTGCTGGCGCTGCGTGACGGCCGTGCCGCGTTCGTCGGGACGCCGGCCGAGCTCGATGCCCGCACTCTGCGGGGGCTGTACGCGTGACGCGGGGTCTGGATGCGTGATTGGGTCGTTGCACGCATGACGCGGTGGCGGACGACGTGAGGGCGACGCTCGCCGTCCTGCGCAAGGACCTGCTGCTCGAGCTGCGCACGCTCGAGACGGTGCCGGCGATGGCGCTGTTCTCGGTGACCACGTTCGTGATCTTCCACTTCGCGCTGAACCAGCCGTCGCTGGCCGGTCAGCTCGCCGCCGGCGTTCTGACCGCGACGCTGCTGTTCGCGGCGATGCTCGCGATCAACCGCCTGTTCGTCGCCGAGCGTGAGCAGGGTGGCTTCGACGCGTTCCTGCTGGCGCCGGTGGACCGCAACGCGATGTTGTTCGCGAAGGCGACGGCCCTGTTCCTGTTCCTGACGGCGCTCGAGGTGATCGCCGTGCCGGCGTTCGCGCTGCTCCTGCTCGCGCGCTCGCTGGCGCCGGTGGTGCCCGGGCTCGCGCTCGTGCTCGTGCTCGCGAACATCGCGTTCGCGGCGATCGGGACGCTCGTCTCGGCGATCGCGGTGCAGAGCCGCGCGCGCGACCTGATCGGCCCGATCGTCGCGCTGCCGCTGCTGCTGCCGGCGCTGATCGCGACCGCACGCGGGATCGGGCCCGTGTTGAGCGCGCGTGGGTCGGTTGCGCCGCCGGGCAAATGGCTGGCCGTGCTCGCTCTTTATGATGTAGTGAACCTCCTCGTCGCGTACGCGGTGTTCGATTTCCTGCTGGAGGACTGAGAGCCTTGATGCCCCACGGCCGCCACCTGCGCGGCCTCTCGATTGCCACCGTCTTCACGATCACGCTGGGATTGGCGCTCGCCTTCTTCTATGCGCCGCAGGACGCGACGCTCGGCTACATCCAGAAGATCTTCTACATCCATGTGCCGCTCGCGATCGTGTCGCTGTGCGGGTTCATCCTCGGTGGGGTGCTCGCGATCGGCTATCTGCGCACGGGCGATCGCGTCTGGGACATGCGCTCCTACTGCGCGATCCACATGTCGCTGATCTTCTCGATCGCGGGCCTCGTCACCGGCTCGATCTGGGCCAAGGGGTCGTGGGGCCACTGGTGGGTCTGGCAGGAGCCGACGCTCGTCTCCTACCTGATCGTGATCCTGCTGTTCGCGACCTACCAGCCGATGCGCTTCTCGATCGAGGACCCCGAGCGCCAGGCGCGCTACGCGAGCGTGTTCGCCGTCGTCGCCGCTGCCTTCGTGCCGCTCAACTTCATCGCCGTGCGCCTGTCGGCGGAGTACGTGCACCCGCGCATCCTCAATCTCGAGGGCGGCAACCTGCCCGGCTCGATGGCACTTGCGTTCTACGTCTCCTTGCTGGGTATCGCACTACTGTTCGCGACGCTGATGACGTACGAGATGGCGGCTAAGACATCGCGCATGGAGGTGCGGCGCCTGCGCAGGACCCTGCTGGGCGACGATGCCGTGCGTCCGGTGCGCAGGAGCGCGGCGCCGTCATGATGCTGCTCGCGGCACCGGAGCTGACGCTTCACCAGTCCGTCAAGTACGTGGCCGGGGCGTACATCGTGTTCCTCGCGGTTGTGCTCGTCTACGTCTCGATCATGGCGGTGCGCCAGCGGCGCACCGAGCGCAGCCTCGCCGAGCTGCAGCGCGAGGTCGAGGCCCGCGCGCAACGCCAGGACCAGGACGCGCAACACGGATCCGACGTGCCGGAGGCGACGGCGCATCGATGACCGAGGTCATCGCGATCGGGATCTCGCACAAGACCGCGCCCGTCGAGGTGCGCGAGCGACTGTCGCTGTCCGAGACGGGGGCCGTCGAGTTCCTCCGTGAGCTGCGCGGCGCACCGGATATCCAAGAGGCGGTCGCCGTCTCCACATGCAATCGCACCGAGCTCTACCTGGTGGTCGGCGATCCGGTTGAGGCCGAGAGCACCGTGCTCGCGATGCTGGCGCGTCATGCTGGGATCCGGCCGACCGGCCTTGTCGGCGCGATCTACGCGCACCGCAACTGCGACGCCGCGCGGCACCTGTATCGCGTCACCGCCGGGCTCGAGTCGATGATCGTCGGCGAGGCGGAGATCCAGGGGCAGGTCAAGCGCGCCTACGAGGCGGCGCTCGCCCACGACACCGTCGGACCACTGGCCGGGCATCTGTTCAAGGCGGCGCTCGCGACCGGCAAGCGGGTGCGGACCGAGACCGCGATCGGCGAACGGCAGCTCAGCCTCCCATCGGTGGCAGTGAGCCTCGCGCGTGATCTGCTTGGCGATCTGGAGGGACGGACGGTCGTCGTGATCGGCACCGGGGAGATGGGCGAGCTGACCGCGCGCGCGCTGAGCGAGCAGGGTGGCCGGACGATGTTCGTCGCCTCGCGGCGCCGGGACCGGGCCGTGAGCCTCGCGGAGTGCTACGGCGGAGATAGCGTCCGTTTCGAGGAGCTGCCGGGTGCGCTGGAGCGCGCCGACGTCCTCGTCGCGGCCACCGCCTCGCCGCACCCGCTGATCGGTGTACGCGAGATGACCGATGTGATGGCGGCCCGCGGCGGGCGTCCGATGCTGCTCGTCGATCTCGCAGTGCCGCGCGACATCGAGGCGGAGTGCGCGGAGATCGATGGCGTCTCGCTCTACGACATCGACGACCTGCAGGCGGTCGTGGCACGCAACCGCCGGGTGCGCCAGGCGGAGGCACGCAAGGCCGAGGGGATCATCGAGGAGGAGATCCAGCACTTCGCGACGTGGCTCGGATCGCTGGAGGTGCGCCCGACGCTGGCGGCGCTGCGCGCCCACGGTCAGGCGATCGCCAAGCAGGTCGTGCAGGAGAACGGGGGCAAGTGGGAGTCCGCCTCCGAGCGCGACCTCGAGCGCGTGAGCTCGCTGGCGCAGGCGATCGTCAACCGCCTGCTGCATCATCCGACGGCGCGACTGCGGGAGCTGCGCGATGATCACATGCACGCGCGGCTGGCGATCGTGCGTGATCTGTTCGACCTCGAGGTCGACGAGACCGCGTCCGCCGAGCACGCCGTCGCGGAGCGGGCTGCGCCCGAGCGGGCTGCCGCGGCACATCCCCAGCCGGAGGGGGTCGTGGAGCTGCGCAGCATCGGCCGGCGCCGCCACTGATGCGGATCGGGACGCGCGCCAGCGCGCTCGCGCTGACGCAGGCCACGTGGGTCGCGACGCGTCTTGGCGACGGCGCCGAGCTCGTGCGGATCACGACCGCGGGCGATCGTGCGCAGCGGCCGGCGGACAAGTCGCGGTGGGTCTCGGAGCTCGAGCAGGCGCTGCTGGACGGTCGCATCGATCTCGCCGTGCACTCCGCGAAGGACGTGCCGGCCGAGCTCGCGGAGGGTCTGGCGCTCGTCGCGATCCCGCAGCGCGAGGATCCGCGTGACGCGATCTGCGGCGTCGCATCGCTGGAGGAGCTCCCCGAGGGCGCGCGTGTCGGCACCAGCAGCCTGCGGCGCGCCGCGCAGCTGCGGGCGCTGCGTCCCGACCTCGAGGTCGTTGCCGTGCGCGGCAACGTCGACACGCGGCTGCGCAAGCTGGCCGAGAGGCAGGTGGACGCGCTCGTGCTGGCGATGGCCGGGCTGCGGCGGCTTGGGCGCGAAGGCGAGGCGGGCGGCGTCCTCGAGGCGCTCGTGCCGGCGGCCGGCCAGGGCGCGCTGGCGATCGAAGCCCGAGGCGGCGCGATTGCGCCACAGCTGCTGTCGGCAATCCACGACGATGACGCCGCCGCCTGCGTCGCGGCCGAGCGCGAGCTGACGCGGGCACTGGGAGCCTCGTGCAACACCGCGGTCGGCGCCCACGCTCGCGTCGCCGGCGAGGGGTTCGTCGAGCTGCACGCGTGGGTGGGGTTGCCGGACGGCTCGCAATGGCTCGCCGACCGTCTCGCAGGTCCGCCGGAGCTCGTCGGTCAGCAGGTCGCAGCACGGATGCTTTCGGCGGGCGCGGAGGAGCTCCTACGGGCGGCTGCGATCGACTCGCGATGACGGTCTACCTCGTCGGAGCGGGACCGGGCGATCCCGGTCTGATGACCGCCAGGGCGCTCGAGCTGATCGCAGCGGCCGATGTGATCGTCTATGACCGGCTGATCCCGGACTCGGCGCTCGACGGCGCCCGCGCGGGGGCGACGCTGATCTACGCCGGCAAGGAGGGCGGCGCCGAGTCGACCAGCCAGGCCGAGATCGACCGGCTGTTGTGCGAGCACGGCTCCCGTGGCCTCGAGGTGGTCCGCCTCAAGGGCGGCGATCCGTTCGTGTTCGGCCGCGGCGGCGATGAGGCGGAGGCGCTGCAGGCGGCCGGGCTCCGCTATGAGGTCGTGCCGGGCGTGACCGCCGGGATCGCGGCTGCGGCCTACGCGGGGATCCCCGTCACGCATCGCGAGGCCGCCAGCGCGGTCGCGTTCCTCGCCGGCCACGAGGACCCCGAGAAGGCCGAGTCCCGGCTCGACTGGCGCGCGCTCGCGTCGTTCCCCGGCACGCTCGTCGTGTACATGGGGGTACGCCGGCTCGGCGCCATCGTGCAGTGCCTGATCGAGGGCGGGCGCTCGGAGGATGAGGCGGCGGCGCTCGTCCGTCGTGCGACGTTCCCCGATCAGCGCTCCGTGCACGGGACGCTCGGGACGATCGCGGCGCTCGCCGAGCGCGAGGGGATCACCGCGCCCGCGATCGCGATGTTCGGCCCCGTCGCCGCGCTGAACGAGCGGCTCGCCTGGTTCGAATCCCGGCCGCTGTTCGGGGCACGCGTCGTCGTCACGCGCGCGCGTGCGCAGGCGAGTGGCCTCGTCGCCTCGTTGCGCGCGCTCGGCGCACAGGTCATCGAGGCGCCCGTGATCATGATCCGGGCGCTCGACGGGCCGGTTCCCGAGCTCGCTCGCTACGACCTTGTGTGCCTGACCAGCACGAACGGCGTCGAGGCGCTGTTTGCTCGGATGGACGCCGCCGGGGTCGATTCGCGCGCGCTCGCGGGCGCGCGCGTTGCGGCGATCGGCCCCGGGACGGCGCAGGCGCTCCGCCGCCGCGGCGTGATCGCCGACGTCGTGCCGAAGCGCTTCGTCGCCGAGGGGCTGATCGAGGCGCTCGCCGACTTGTCCGTGCGTCGGGCGCTGATCGCGCGCGCTGCGCAGGCCCGCGACGTGCTGCCGGACGCGCTGCGCGAGCGCGGCGCCGAGGTCGACGTGGTGGCGCTCTACGAGACCGTCAGCGAGCAGCTGACCGACGCTCAGCTCGCCGCCGTCACCGGCGCCGACTACATCACCTTCACCTCATCATCGACGGTCCACAACCTCGTGCGCGCGACGCTCGGTCGGATCGGCGAGTCGACGCGGCTCGTCAGCATCGGGCCCGTGACCAGCGCGACGCTCCGCGAGCACGGCCTGACGGCGCACGTCGAGGCGACCCGGCACGACATCGACGGGCTCATGCGGGCGCTCATCGAAGACGTGGCGGCTCGCCGCCGAGCGGGCGAGGGCTCGCAGTGAGCGTCCCGGTCGCCGCGCCCCTCGCCACGCCGGTGCTCACGCTCCTGACCGACTACGGGCTGGACGACGGCTACGCGGGCGTGTGCCACGGCGTGATCGCCGGGATCTGCCCTGCGGCCCGGGTGATCGACGTCTCTCACCGGATCCCGCGCCAGGACGTGCGGGCGGGCGCGGTCGTCCTCGCCGCGGCGATCGCCTACCTCCCGCGCGGCGTGCACATCGCCGTCGTCGACCCGGGGGTCGGCTCCGACCGGCGCGCGCTGGCCGTGCAGACCGCTGACGGGCGCCTGTTCGTCGGACCGGACAACGGCCTGCTATGGCCTGCGATGCAGGCGTGCGGCGGCGCGACCGAAGCCGTCGAGGTCTCCGAGTCCCCGCTACGCCTGGCCTCCGTCTCCGCGACCTTTCACGGCCGCGACATCTTCGCCCCGGTCGCCGCGCACCTCGCCGCCGGCGTGGAGCTGAGCGCCGCCGGCAGTCCGCTCGATCCCGGCGCGCTGGTGACCCTGGAGCTGCCGCGGGCTCGGCTCGAGAACGGGGCGCTCCTCGCGCGCGTGATGCACATCGACACGTTCGGCAACGTCGTGCTGGGAGCCACCGAACGCGACCTGGAGTGCCTCGGTGCGGCGCTCGGACAGCGGCTGGAGCTGGCGCCGGAGCCGCACGTCGGCGGCGCGGGCCCAGTGAATGCGGCGGTCCTCACCGCGCGCTGCGTGCGCACGTTTGCCGACGCCCGCGGCGACGAGCTCGTCGTGTACCTCGACTCGAACGGTGCAGTGGCGATCGCGATCAACGGCGCCAGCGCGGCCGGTCGCCTCGTGGTCGCAAGCGGTGGTCTGGTTCGCATCTCACCGCTGTGACGCGTGTGACGCCTGCGCGGCTCGATCTCATCTGCGCCGCCGCGGCGCATCGAGCCGCGCCCGTGAGCAACTGAGCGCGGCGCACGCGTCCACGCCCGACGGCTGTGCCCTTAAGTGCTCCGGGCTTTCGATCCGATAACAGGAGTGATGAGAAGGAGAAGATGACTTCATCGGATCCGACGCTCGCGACGGCGAGCGTCGACGGCTGTTGCGTGTTGCCAGGGGAGACGCTCGAGCGACTGCCCTCTGCCGTGCTGGTGGTGATGGACGCCGACCTGCGGGTTGTCCGCAGCGAGGGGCGGGGGTGTGAGGAGCCCGACGTCGGCGCCGCCCGCGTCACCGGCCGCCGCTTCGAGGAGATCGTGCCCGGGCAGCTGCTCGATGCCGTGCGGCAGCGCCTGGAGGCGGTCCTCGCGGGTGAGGAGCACTCGCTCGAGCTCCGGGACCCCGAGCGCAGGTTCATGTACCGGCTCACGCTGATGCCGCGGCGCGACGCTCAGGGAAGCGTGGACGGAGTCGTCGCGTTCTGCTGGGATGCCGCGTGCGCGTCGTCGAAAGCATTGGCCGACGAGTCAGAGCGGCGTTACCGATTGCTGGCTGAGAGCGCCACTGACGTCGTCTCCCTGCGCGACCCCGACGGCAGATACCGCTACGTGTCCCCTTCCGCGGTGGCGCTGTCCGGATTCCTGCCCGAGGAGCTCGTCGGGCGTCCCGCGTCGGAGTACGTGCATCCCGACGACCGCGAGCAGATGCAGGCGGCATTTGCGCGACTGCTGGCGGGCGAGGAGGTCGTCGAGCTGGAATACCGCGTGCTGCATCGCAACGGGTCGTGCGTCTGGGCCCGCACGACGATGCGCGCCCTGCGCGAACCCGACAGCGGCGAGGTCACGTCTGTGAGGACCTCGACGCGCAACGTCACCGAGCGGCGCGCGCGCGAAGCGAAGCTGCTGGCGACCACCGCCGAGCTGAAGCTGCGGTTGCGCCAGACCGCCGCAATCGCCGAGCTCGGTGAGCACGCTCTGGAGGAGCCCTCGCTCGAACGCTTCCTCGCCGACGCGACCACGAAAGTCGCCGAGATCCTCGACGTCCCGTTGTGCTCCGTGCTCGTCGACGATGGCCGTCGCGGTGGCGGCCTGCGGATGCGAGCAGGGACGGGCTGGCGCGCGGGCACGGTCGGACGCTCGATCGTCTCGCGCGACGGCGCCGCCGGTTGGCTGCGGCGGCTCGCTCGAGCACCAGTCGTGTTCACGGGCCTCCCGCCCGACCCGTCGTGGCGGCAGTTGCTGCAGGAGCATGGCGTCCTGAGCAGCATGTGGGTGGTGCTGACAGATCGGGAGCAGCCGTTCGGAGCGCTCGCTGTGCACCGCCGCAGCGAGCGCGCGTTCACCGACGACGATCGCACCTTCCTCGTCGCGGTGGTCAACGTCCTGCGTGACGCGATCGCGCGTCACCGCGCGGAGGAGGCCGCGCGCCATGATGCGCTGCACGATGAGCTGACCGGTCTGTCCAACCGGCGGCTGCTCACCGATCGCCTCGGGCATGCGCTCGCCCGCAGTGCACGCAGCGGCACGCGGCACGCCGTGCTGTTCCTCGACATCGACCACTTCAAGCTCGTCAACGACTCACTCGGTCATGACGCGGGCGACCGTCTGCTGCGCGCATTCGGATCACGCCTGCGCAGCGCGGTGCGCCCCGAGGACACCGTCGCGCGGTTCGGCGGCGACGAGTTCGTAGTGCTGTGTGAGGACGTCGGCAACGAGCAGCACGCGGTGAGCATCGCCCGCAGCCTCACCGGAGCCGTTCACCGCAGCTTCGACCTCGACGGTCGAGCCCATGTCGCGAGCGCAAGCGTTGGCGTCGCCGTGACCAACGGCGTGCCATGCACGCCGGAGGAGGTTCTGCGCGATGCCGACACGGCGATGTACCGCGCCAAGGAAGCCGGGCGCGGACGCTTCGAGGTGTTCAACACCGGCATGCGCCACCGCACGCTGGCTCGGCTCGAGCTCGAGGACGAGCTGCGCCGCGCGCTCGTCCGCGATGAGCTGGTCGTGCATTACCAGCCGATCCATGCGATCGACGTGGAGGTGCCCGCGACGATCGAGGCACTTGTGCGCTGGCGGCATCCAGAGCGCGGCCTGCTCCTGCCCGGGACGTTCATCCCGCTGGCGGAGGAGACCAATCTGATCGGTCCCCTCGGTGATCAGGTGCTGCGCCGGGCGTGTTCGCAGACCGCCCTCTGGCGCGAGACGCTGCCGGCGGCGCGGGAGCTCACCGTCAGCGTGAATGTGTCCGCGCGGCAGATCGCGCGGCCGGCGTTTCCCGCAGAGGTCGCAGGGATCCTGTCTCAGACCGGGCTGCCGCCACATGCGCTGTGCCTCGAGATCACCGAGGGCGTCCTGTTGCAGGACTCGGCGGTGAGCGCCGCCGCGATCGCGAATCTGCGCGCGCGCGGGATCCGCATCGTGCTCGACGACTTCGGCACCGGATACTGCTCGCTCGGATATCTGCGGCGCTACGCGCTCGACCTGCTCAAGATCGACCGCTCGTTCGTCAGCGGCCTGGCGGACTGCATCGAGGACCGGGTCATCGTGCAGGCGATCATCACGATGGCCCACGCGCTCGCTCTGGACATCACCGCCGAGGGCGTCGAGACGGCCGAGCAGCTACAGGTCCTGCGCGAGCTCGGCTGCTCCTACGTCCAGGGCTACCTGCTGGCGCGCCCGATGGCCGCCGAGGAGCTCGAGGCTCGACTGCGCGGCCTCGAGCACACCACGTAGGGCCGTTAGGCTGTAGCAGTGCAGAAAGCGCCTTCCGCACAGGGTCCGGCGTGGGGGCCGGCGGCCGGCTCCGGGCGGCGCCGCCCGAGCCTCGGGCAGCCGCGGCTGCATCTGCGCCGGACCGATTCGACGAACACGCGTGCTCGTGAGCTCGCGGAGCGCGGCGCGCCGCACGGCACGCTCGTGACCGCCGCCGAGCAGCTGTCGGGCAGGGGCCGGCAGGGGCGGGTCTGGGCGGCGCCGGCCGGTCGCGCGCTGCTGTGCAGCGTGATCGTCCGCGAGCCTCCGCGTCTCGCTCCACTCGCGGCCGGGGTTGCGGTCGCCGAGCTCGTGGACGAGCTCGTCCCCGAACAGCGCACGCATATCAAGTGGCCAAACGACGTGCTGGTGAACGCGCGCAAGGTCGCCGGCATCCTCGTAGAAGCGCGGCCGCGGGAGCAGTGGGCGGTGGTCGGGATCGGCGTCAACGTCGCGCTGGGCCCCGAGGACCTTCCTGCGGAGCTGCGAGAGCGCGCGGGCACGCTGGCGCTGGCGGTCGCTGCGATCGAACCCGCGCTCGCGCGGCTCATGGAGCTGCTCGGAGATTGGATCGGCGCGTCCGATCAGGACGTGCTCACCGCGGTGAGGGCGCGCGACGCGCTCCGCGGCCACCGGGTTCGATGGGGCGACGGCGAGGGCATCGCCGCCGGAATCGACGACGACGGCCTGCTGCTCGTCACTCTGGAGCGGGGTCAGGTCGCGCTGGACGCCGGTGAGGTGCACTTGGCGGGCTGACCGCGCCCTCGGCATCCTGCGCTCCGGCGGCTGCCCGTGTGGTGCGGCGCCTGCGTGTCGGTGTTGGCGCTGTCTCGGGGGATCCGTCGGCTGCGGCGGGCGTCTGCGTGTTGGCGGCGGGGCGTGTGGTGCAGCGCCTGCGTGTCGGTGTTGGCGCTGTCTCGGGGGATCCGTCGGTTGCGGCGGGCGTCTGCGTGTTGGCGGCGGGGCGTGTGGTGCGGCGCCTGCGTGTCGGTGTTGGCGCGGTCTCGGGGGATCCGTCGGTTGCGGCGGGCGTCTGCGTGCTGGCGGCGGGGCGTGTGGTGCGGCGCCTGCGCGTCGGTGTTGGCGCGGTCTCGGGGGATCCGTCGGCTGCGGCGGGCGTCTGCGTGCTGGCGGCGGGGCGTGTGGTGCGCCGCCTGCGCGTCGGTGTTGGCGCGATCTCGGGGGATCCGTCGGCTGCGGCGGGCTTCTGGGCTGCGGCGGGCTTCTGGGTGCTGCCGGTCGCGCGTGTGGTGCCGCTCGTCGCGCGTGTGGCGCGGCGCCGGCGCGATGACGCCGGTGCCGGCGTGGTCGGCGCGGTCTCACCCGGGCTCTCGATGTCGCCGATCGCGTTCGTCGCCGCCTCCGCGTGCGCCCTCCCCGGCGTGCTGGTCACATCCGGCTCGTCCGCATCGACCTCGTCCGCATCGACCGCGTGGGGATCGACCGCGTGGGGATCGACCTCGTTCGCATCGACCGCGTGCGGATCGATCTGCTCGTGCCGCAGGCCCGACTCACCCTCGCCGAAGCCCAGCTCGACGTCGTCGAGGTCGAAGTAGTCGTCGTCGTTGTCGTCATCGACGTCGCGCTCACGCGCGTAGGAGATGTCGTCGTCCGCGACGACACGCTCGTCGTCATCGGCCAGCCCGGCGAGCGAGCCCGCGGCCATGATGCTCCTGCTCGCGGAGGCGTCGAACTCGTCGTCGAGGTCATCGACGTCGAGCTCGACGACGGAGTCATCCAGCCCAAGGCCGCCGTCGAGCTCGGCGACCGCCTCGTCGAGCTCGAGATCGAGCTCGAGGAGCTCATCCTCCGTCCCCGCCACCGACGCGCCGGCAGCCCCGGCCGCCAGCGCAACGCTCTCGAGCGCCTCGCCGACTTCGCCGGGCTTGCGCCTCCGGCGGGTCTTGCTGCGACGCCCCTTGGGGAAGTTGCGCAGCAGCTCCCGCGCGAGTGCCGCCGGCTTGCGGGCCATCCGCGTGCGCGCGCCGCGCAATGCCTCCTCGGCCTCGGGCGTGTGCGCGAGCGCCGCCGCCAGGAGGGCCGCGGACAGGCGCCGGTCCTCCTTGCGCGAGGCGTGCACGAGCCGCCGCGCATTGCGGGCGTGCGCCGCGCCGCTGGAGTTGACGAGCAGGCCGAGCAACCGCTTGGTCTCCGGCATCCGCTGGACCGCGTACTCCTCGTGCACCTCGCGCGTGTACTCGGCCATCCGCCAGATCCACGCATTGGCCTGATCGCGGCGGCCGATGCGACGTTCCGCGAGCGCGAGCAGCATGATCTTCACTCCTTCGCGCCGTTCGTCGCGCGGCCAGCCCGCGATCATGTCGACGGCTGTGTCGAACGCCTCCGCGTCGCGCCCTGCCGCGATCTCCTGGAGCGCGCGCAGCCGCACCTGCGCGTTGCGGTTGCGCTGCAGGGCGCTCAGCAGGAACCGGCGACGCAGCTCGCCCTCGCGGTCGAAGTGCAGCATCGCCTTCGCGCGCCGCCAGCCGTTCGGGGCCACCCGCGCACCGGCGAGCGCCGCCCATACGCGCTGCTCGCCGTAGTCGAGGTGCTCGACCGCGATCCGCCACAGCTCCCGCTCGAAGACCTCGGCGCGCCGCTCGGGATCTGGCGTGACAGGCAGCACACGCCGCTCCACTCGCACCCGGCGCCCGCGCCCGCGTCGCACGGGACCGACGACGATCGCGCCGCCGCGGTACACGTCGCGATCGAGCAGCGAGTGCAGCGTCACCACAGGGTCGTCGTGCTTGGTCGCGGGGTGCACGAAGTCGATCACGATCCCCGCCTCCTTGCCCGGGTGACGGCGGGTGACGCGCCCGACGCGCTGCTGGTAGACACGCTTGGAGGCGGTCGGGGCGAGATGCATGCAGACGGTCGCGCGCGGGCTGTTCCAACCCTCGGCGAGCAGCTGCGCGTTGATCAGCACGTCGATCTTGCCCGCCTCGTAGTCGGCGAGGATGTTCGCCAGCTCGCGCTTGGGCGTCTCGCCGGAGACGCCCATCGCCTTCATCCCGAGATCCCGGAACGACTGGGCGACGTTGTACGCGTGTCGCACGCCGGCGGCGTACACGACCCCGGGCACGCCGTTGAACCGCGTCTTGTAGAGGTCGGCGATCGCCACGTTGAAGGGCGTCTGGTCCAGCAGCTCGGCCAGCATCTCCTGGTCGAACTCGGTGTCCACCTCGCCTCGGCGCAGCGGCACCTTCGCGATCGTGCGCACGCCCGGACCGGGCGGGATCCTGATGCACCGCAGCGGCGCGATCACCCCGCGCCGCGCCGCCTGCGCGAGGTCGAAGCGTGAGGTCTGCGTCGGGAACAGGTCGGTGACGTGGCGGGCGATGAGCGCGCCGGTTGCGGTCATCCCGATCCAGACGGGACCGGGCAGGCTGCGGATCGAAGCCGAGGTCTTCTCGCCGAGCGCGGTGTGCGCCTCGTCGCAGATGACGATCGTGTACGCGTCGGAGATGCGCCCGGCGTTGCGCACGAACCACTGGTAGGTCTCGACGGTCACCGGCCCGTTGGCGGCGTCGGCGCTGTCGAGCAGCGGCCGGCATAGCCGGTCACGGTAACCGCGATCGCGCAGCTCACCGTTGAACTGGTCGACGAGGTTGCGCCGGTGGGTGAGGATCAGCACCCCACCGGTCCGCGACGCCTCGACGAAGCCCAGCGCGGCGACCGTCTTGCCGGCGCCGGTCGCATGCTCGAACCAGAACCGCCGGTCGGCTCCCGGGTCCTCAGGCAGGCCCTCGCGCGCGACGTCCGCATCGAGTCCGTCGTCATCCTGCCAGTCCTGGGGCTCCTCGTCCTCCTCCTCGCCGCCGTCCTCGAGGTCGCTGTCCTCCTCGCCGGGGATCGCCGAGGACGCCAGCGTGGCGGCTGCTCCTCCGTTGCGGGCGCCGTTGGCGATACCGTTCCCGGGGCCGGCGTTGCCTGCGCCCCCGTTCCCGACCGCACCGCCGTTCCCGGTGAGCGAGCCCTGGGCGGCGCCGTTGGGGCTGCCGTTGCTGTTGCGCTGCGTCTCGGCGAGCAGCGCCGTCAGCGTGCCCGACAGCGCGTCGACCTGATGGGCCGAGAGCACGGTGCCGTCGGCCAGGCGCGGCTCGTCCTCGGAGAGCAGCCGCTCGAGCCCGAGCAGCAGCGAGAACTTGCGCCGCCACTCGAGCGAGGGCTGGACGCGTCCCTGCTCCACCTCGGCCACGGCCGCGTCGAGCGCGCGACGGCGCGCGGAACCGGGGGCGAGTGCGCCCACGGCGGTCTCGCCCTCGTACACGAAGCGTTCGTGCGTGAGCTTCTCTGCGCGCTCGATGACGGCAGGATCGGGAAGTTGGGTGGTCTCACCCATGTAAGGGTCGAACAGTGTCTTCTGAACAGTCGGGCCGCGAGAGAACGTCGCTGCGGCTCAAGAGGGTCTCGGCAGGGTCGAGCCGGAACCAGCGAGGAAGTCCTCAGCCAAACGTCCTCTCGCCAGAACCTTGACAGAGGATAACGTGTATTTAAGCAGAGCGCGGGTGTGGCAATCTGTTGACCGTGAAAACGTACTGCGCGAAGGCGCCGGCGATCGCCGGGATCGCGTCCGATCTCCGCCCACGCAGGCGGGGATGACGGCGGTCGGTTACCAGATCCGCCGCGTCCGCGGGCGCTCGGAGTTACACGCCGCGATGGACCTGCGCTACCAGGTTTTCTGCCTCGAGCAGGGCGTGCCGCGTCGCGAGGAGCGCGACGGCCGTGACGGCAACAGCAAGGCGCTGCATCTCGTCGCGGTCGCCGGCAGCGAGGTGCTCGGCACGTGCCGGCTCGTGTTCGCCGGACGGACCGTGCAGTTCAGCCGCCTGGCGGTGAGAACCTCGTCCCGCCGGCGTGGCATCGCGACGGCGCTGCTCGAGGAGGCCGAGCGCGAGACCCGGGCGGGCGGCGCCGACCGGATCGTGCTGCACGCGCAGACGTACGCCTTGCCGCTCTACGAGGGCGCCGGCTACGAGACCCGCGGGCCGCGCTTCGTCGAGGCGGGGATCGAGCACGTCGCGATGGAAAAGACGCTGTGAGCGCACCGGAACTGCGGCTCGATCCGCTCACCGGCCACCGCGTGATCCTGGCGGACTCCCGCGAGCACCGTTCCGGCGGCGGGCTTGTGGCCCCGCCGCCGGACCAGGTCGTCCCGGACGACGACCCGTTCGCGGTGGGTCACGAAGCCTGGACGCCACCGGAGCTGTCCGCCGTGCGTTCCGACGGCGGCGCGGCCGACACCCCCGGGTGGCGCGTGCGGGTGGTCCCGAACCTCTACCCCGCGCTGATCGGCGCCGGACCGCAGTGGAGCGTCTCGGATGGCGAGCAGCACACGGCCGCGCGCCCTCAAGGCGCGGCCGTGCAGAGCGGTTCGGGCGCGGTGACGGGAGAGGCCGGTCGAGGCGGCGTCGCTGCTCCCCAGATCGCACGCGCTCCCGTCGCCGAGCCGATGCTGACCAACCGCGCCAACCGCGAGCTCGACCTGTTCTGGTCCGCGCCCGCGCTCGGCGCACACGAGGTGATCGTCAACTCTGAGCGCCAGGTCGTCTCGATGGGCGAGCTCGAGCCCGGCGAGGTCGCGCTCGCGATGGACGTCTGGCGCGAGCGGATGCGCGTGCACGCGCAGTCCGCCTACGTGCACGTGATCGTCAACGAGCAGGCGAGCGCCGGAGCGTCGGTTCCGCACACCCACGCGCAGCTGTTCGCGCTGCCGTTCGTCCCGTCCGAGGTCGCCCGCGAGCGGGAGCGCTTCGGCGCCTATGCGCTGCGCACGATGGGCTCCAACCTGCTCGGCGACCTCGTCCAGGAGGAGGTGCGAAAGCGCGAGCGGATCGTCGCGATCGACGAGGAGGCGGTGCTGATCGCGCCGTTCGCCTCGCGCGTGCCCTACGAGCTGATGATCGCGCCGCGACGGCCACGGATGCGCTTCGAGGACGACGGGCCGACGGGCGCGGCGATGCTGCACGACGCGCTGGGCCGGCTCACGCGGCTGCTGGGCGCGACGCCGCCGCTCAACCTTTGGGTGCGGACGGCTCCGCAGGGCGCCGAGCACTACTGCTGGCGAATCGACATCCTGCCGCGGCTCACGCACCGGGCGGGGCTCGAGCTGGGGGTCGGGGTGCACCTCAACATCGTCACGCCCGAGCACGCCGCCGAGCAGCTGCGGGACACCTGATCGGGTCGATGCGCGCGCTCGTGCAGCGTGTCTCGCGTGCGTCGGTGTCGGTCGACGGCGAGCTCGTCTCCTCGATCGGTCCGGGCCTGCTGGTGCTGCTCGGCGTGCGCGTCGACGACACGGAGGCGCAGGCCGAGTGGCTCGCCGACAAGGTCCGGGGGCTGCGCGTGTTCGCCGACGCCGAGGGGCGCATGAACGAACCGCTGGGCGAGCGCGAGGTCCTGTGCGTCAGCCAGTTCACGCTCTACGGCGACGCCCGCCGGGGCAACCGCCCCGGCTACGTCGAGGCGGCGGGTGGCGAGCTGGCGCAGCCGCTCTACGAGCGCTTCTGCGAGCGTCTCGGGGCCAAGCGCGGCGTGTTCGGCGCGATGATGGCCGTCGAGCTGGTGAACGACGGTCCCGTCACGCTGATGCTCGAGAGCCGGGCGGACTCGGTCCCACTCGCTCGCCCCCCTGGGCGAAAATGTCCAGAGATACTTGACAAATTCGACCAGCCCGTCGACTGATGCTCAGCGGCTGGCGCCGTGCCAGAAGGGCGGGGCGCAGCACGCGTCCTGGTAGACGGTCCAGGTCGCTGCGGCCGCGTCCGCCCACGTCCAGGGCGGTGGCGGCGGCGCGGGCCGGGCGAGCGCCTCGGCGGTGGCGATCAGGGCGTCGAGGTCGTCGACGTCGCACAGCGCGATCCGGTCCCCGACGACCTCGCGCACGGCGGGGCAGTCGCACGCGGCGACGGGCGTGCCACAGGCGAGCGCTTCGACGGGCGGCAGTCCGAAGCCCTCGTCGTCGCTGGCGTAGACGAGCGCATGGGCGCCCGTGTAGATCGCCGCGAGCTCGTCGTCGCTGACCTCGCCGGTGAGGGTCACGTACGGAAGCTCGCGTGCCCAGCGGCCGGTGGCACCCACAAGGACGAGGGGCATCGTCCGCCGGGCATTGACGAGCGCCTTGATCCGCTTGCGTGGATCGGGCGAGCGCATGCCGCCCACCCACACGAGATACTCCTCGGGCAGCTTGTAACGCCTGCGTACCGCGCTCACCTCCTCCTCGCCGCGGGGACGGAGCGCCGGCGCTGCGGCCTTGCCGATCACGGCGATCCGCTCCGGGGGGATCTCGAGCGTCCGCACGGTGTCCCCCGCGACCGCGCAGGTTGGCACGATCACACGCGTGGCGCGCTGCACCGCCAGATAGCGCATCCGCGCCCGCAGCCCCGAGCGCAGGTACTCCCCGGTGCGCTTGAGCGCGATCACGTCGTGCAGCGTGACCACCATCGGCACGGGCGAGCGCAGCAGCGCGCCGTCGATCCACGGGGAGTGGTAGACATCGCAGCGCCGCGGCGTATGCGTCTCCAGCAGCTCGCCGCGCCCGGCGTCGCGCAGGGCGCTGAGCAGGCAGCTCGTGTAGCGCCCGATTCCCCGCTTGTCCCGGGCGGGCCGGCTATCAAACGCGACCTTCATCGCCGCGACTCTAGCTCCACGCTACGTTCGATCAATGAAGCACTACTTCGAGGACCTCTGGGATCAGCTTCCGGCGGGTCTCAGCGCGCCCGACCTCGCGTTGCGCAGCGCGTTCCTGGCGGCGGAGCTTGCTCCTGGGGTGCGCGTGCTCGATCTCGGCTGCGGCGCCGGCGAGCTCACGGCGCTCGCCGCGGCCGCGGCGGGCGCCTCGCATGTCGTCGGCGTCGAGGTCGCCGCGACCGCGCTCGCCCGTGCGCTTGACGCCCACCCCGATCTCGACTTCCGCCTCGCCGAAATCGACGGCCCGCTGCCGCTGCCCGACAACAGCGTCGAGGTGGTGTGGGCGAGCGAGGTGATCGAGCACGTCGCCGACACCGCGCGCTGGCTCTCGGAGGTCCGGCGCGTGCTCGTGCCGCGCGGGCGCCTGCTGATCACGACGCCGTCGCACGGCCGCGTGCGCATGCTGATCGGCGGCGTCGAGCGCTTCTCCGCGCCGCTTGGCGACCATCTGCACCTCTATACGCGCCGTTCGCTGCGCGCGCTGCTCCAGGAGTTCGGCTTCGGCGAGATCGAGATCCGGCTGGCGGCGGGGCCGCCGCTACTGCGGCGGCTGCTGCTGGCGCGCGCCGTGCGGTGAGCGCACGGCCGCGAAACGAACGCGTGCCGCCGGCAATGGGTGCCGGCGCCAGGCGAGCGCTCAGCCGCGCCCCGACACGATCGTCCGCAGCGTCATCCACAGGATGAGCCCGTCGAGCCGCGGGCTGGCGTGCTTGATGTAGTAAAGGTCGCGTTGCAGCTTGGCGACCGCGCCCTCGACCGAGCCCGCGTAGCCGAGGTTGACCTGCGCCCAGCCGGTGAGACCGGGTCGGATGCAGTGCCGCGCGCTGTAGAACGGAACCTCGCGCTCGAGGCGCTCGGCAATCGCCACCTGCTCGGGCCGCGGACCGATCAGCGCGAGATCGCCGCGAATCACGTTCCACAGCTGCGGCGCCTCGTCCAGACGGAAACGGCGCAGAAAGTGTCCGACCTGCGTGACGCGATGGGTCTGCGACGGCGCCCACGCCGCGTCCGCGGTCTCCTCTGCGACGGTCATCGTGCGGAGCTTCAGCAGCGTGAAGTGCATGCCTCCCCTACCTACGCGCCGCTGGCGGAACAGTGCCGCCCCGGGGCTGGTGAGCCGGATCGCGATGGCGGCGACGAGCAGGAGCGGAGACGCGGCGAGCAACAGCGTCACCGCGATCACCGCCTCGACTCCTCGACGAAGTGACTTCCACAGCGCTCGGTGGTGGATCGGCGCGATATCGAACAGGAACCAGGTCGGGCTGAGCTCGTCCAGCGGCACCTTCTTGAACTCGTGCTCGTAGTAGGAGACGAGGTCACGGACGTGCAGGCCGGCGAGGTTGAGCTTCGATGCGGCCTCGACGACCGCCGGCAAGCGCATCGCGTCGTAGTCGATGACGAGCACCGTCGCCTGCGAGTCCCGAACCGCCTTCGTCAGCCGGTTGGAGTCGAGCTGCTCGCCGGCACGCTCGGCGCCCACGAAGCTGGCGTCGCTGCGGCGCCGCAGCTCATGCTCGAGGTCTTGACGGGCGGCGGGCGAGCCGACGAAGAAGACGCGTCGCAGTGCCAGCCGCACGCGGATCTCGAGGTCTCTCAAGACGCCGGCGACGATCAGCGTGACCGCCGCCAGGAGCCCGCTCGCGATCGCCGTGCCGAGCGGCCAGGACAGCCCGACGACCAGCGCCGACCCGGTCATCACCAGCGTGGCAACGCCGGCCGCGGTCAGCGCCGGAATGATGTGGCTGGCGCCACCGTGCCCGCGCGTGCCCGGATCGAGCGCTTCGAACAGAACGCGCGAGCTGACGGTCGCCAGGATCGCGGGCAGGACGAGAGCCAGCAGGCGCACGCTCCGCGGGCCAGAGAGCGCCGGCGGAGCGACCAGGCAGACGAACAGGATCAGCATGAGCGTGAGTCCCGCCAGGATCGTCACCGGCCATCGGGGGCTGTCCTCGTACGCGCTTGCGTCCTCGTTGGCGGTGCCGGTCACTTCGGGCGCCGGCGCGTCGGCGCCGGTGCGCCCGGGTTCGCGAGTGCCACTGCCGGCGATGGAGCTGTGCGCGGGGTCGAGCGTTCGCGTATCACGGTCGTTTGGCTCGGGGCCAAACGGCGTGGGCGACGCTCGACCCGAACTCATGGGGCGCTCCCGGGGGCCCTCAGCTCGCCGCGGGCCTGCTCAACGAGGGCCTGCACCGCTGGGTCATGCGGATCGAGGCTCTCCGCGCGGGAGTATTCGGCGAGCGCGACTCGGTAATACCCGGCTCGCGACGCGATGTCACCGAGCAGCGCCGGTGGCACGTAGTTGTGCGGCTCGCGGCTCTGCGCCGCCAGCAGCGCCTCGCGTGCGTCGTTGTAGTCGTCGAGCACCGCATAGGCTCTTGCGATGCCGTACAGCGTTTGCAGCGAGTAGGGATCGAGCTGCTCAGCGGTCTGCAATGTGTGGATAGCCGAGACGGCCTGCTGACCCGTGACGTCCCGGCTGTCGATCTTCGCGTATCCCGACGCCGCGTACCGGCTGGCCGCGTACTGGCGTCCGATGCTCGCCGCCACCAGCGCGAGCGCCGCGAGTGCGAGCACCAGCGCCGCCTGGCTGCGTCGGCCGCGGGCGGCGAGGGGCGCCGCGTATGCGTCGTTCGTCCAGGTGCGAGCCGCGCCCGAGGACGAGTCGCCGGCGCCGGCCTCGTCGAGGCCGTTGCGCCTCAGAGCGCCTGCACGAGCGCCCGGATCGGGCACCACCAGGAGCGCGCCTGCGAGCAGTGCTGCGCCAGTCAGCCCGGGGAAGTTGTACAGCCAGTCGACGCTCGTGCCCGTCAGCCACGCCGCAAACAGCCCCAGCGCTGCGATCCGGACCAGCGGCTCCCCCGCCGCGAGCGTTCGTCTCCGGGCGAAGCCCGCGGCCAGGATCGCGCCGCAGAACACGATCAGCGCGATCAGCCCGCCGATCCCGAGCTCGGCGGCCATCTGCAGCTCCAGGCTGTGCGGCACGACGACCGACTGGGGATTGCGTCGCAGAAGGTAGTAGTACGTGTCGTAGTTGCCTGCGCCGACGCCGCCGATCGGGTGCGTCGTGAACTCGTGCACCGCGACCCGCCAGAGGTCGTAACGGAAGCCGCCGGCGTCCAGGAAGCGATCGGGCGCCGCTGTGTTGACCCTGTCGTTGACGAACGCGCTGTATTGAGTGCTGATCGTCGAGTGGCCGGCCACGATCCCGGCCACGACGATCACCGCGGTGGCTGCGAGCAGCACCTGGCCGAGGCGCCGCAGCACGAGCCCTCGCCGGCGGGCTGCGATCCGCTCGGAGATCGCGGAGAGCGCGAGCCTCAGGCAGCCGGCGACAACCGCGCCGGCGATGATCGCAAGCGCCGCCTCGCGCAGTACCGCGTCGGTGAGCGCCAGCGACTGCGTCGGGCCGCTCGAGCGGTACACCTCGAGCGTCCAGTGCAGTCCCAGCGCGACCGCGACGAGGAGCACGATCAGGTGCAGCGCCCGCCGTGTACGTTGCGGCGCCGCGGCCAGCACGAGGACCGTCGCAACCAGCGTCGCCGGCACGATCGCGCGCGACTGCGTCAGCACCACGGTGCCGGCGATCAGCGCAGCGGCGCTCAATGCGCCCGCGCGCACGATCCGGCGCGAACCCGTCTCCGCGAGGGCGATCCACGGCCACAAGCCCATCACGAGCAGCCCGGCCGAGCCGTTGATGTAGCCGAGCGGCGAGTTCAGACGTCCCGCGAGGAACTCTCCCTGTCCTGCGCCTGTGAGCATCCTCACGACGATCACGACGCTGGCGATGAGCGCGGGAGCGCCGAGGATCAGCACGATCGTCCGCGCGGTCGGCCGGTTGCGGATCGCAAGCAGCCCGATCGCGAAGATGACGGCATACAACGCGAGCTGGTTGGAATCGGTCCACGCGTTGTCCTTCGATTCCGCCCACAGCATCGACGCGGCGCTGAGTCCGAGCAGGATCGCGAGTGCGCCGCCTGCGGTCAGGCCAAAGCGCGTGAACCGCGGGCGTGAGCCCATGGCCACCGCGACGAGCACCGCGACCGCTCCGAGCGCCAGTGGCGCCCACAGGCCGAAGTCGTAGTAGCCGCTCCACAGAGGCGAGAGCCCGACCGCGACTGCAACCAGAATCGCGGCTGCGTCGAACACGGGGAACCCAGCGCGCTCGCCTGCGGTGCCATCGTCATGGCCAGGAATGAGGGTGATCACAGGAGCGAGCGGCGCCTCCTGCGCCCCCTCCGCGGCGCCCTGGGTTCCGTCGGAGAGCCGGGGTGGCGGCCCCGGTGTCACAGGACCCCCGCCGGGGAGCCCTGGCGGGGGTCCGGGCGTCACAGGGCTCACGGGCAGGCCACCCGCTGGTTGACCATCGCTCTCGGCTGCGCTGGTGGTCGTCTTATGGCGGCCACCTAGCCCGCGCTCGGTGCGCTCCGTCTACGGCCGGTCGACAGCAGTGCGCCTGCCGCTCCGAGCACCAGGACAAGTGCGGCCGGGGCGAGCATCCAGATGAGGCCTGAACCGGATCCCGAATGCAGGACCTTCTCGGCGGGAGGGGCAGCGGTCCTCGTGAGCGACCCACGGGTGGGCGTCGATTGCGCGGTGGTGGTCGCTACGACGCCGGCACGGCCGGTGCCGGCGCCGTGACGGCTACCGGCGGGGTGGCCGCTCCCGGGGTGGGCGCCGCTGCGGGTGGCGCTGCTACGGTGGGCGGTGCCGGTCGCTGCGCTGCTGGGCGTCGGATTGCCGGAGGTTCCGGGCGCCGGGGTGCCGCTGCCGGAGGCTCCGCCGGTCGGCGTTGCGGCGCTCGTGGGCGTGGAGCGGGTCCCGCTCGACTTGTCGGAGGCTGGGTTGTGGCTGATTCCCTGGCCGAAGGTGGAGCCGGACCCGCTCGAACCGGGCGGAGTGCCGCGAGCGGTGTTGAGCGGGATCGCGTACTGCTTGGCGGCGGGGCTGCCCGGATCGACATGGACTCCCGACGGCAACGGGTTCGGCGGTGCCGCAGCGAGCGAGACCCCCGGTGCGACCAGCGCCATCTGGGCGCCGATCAGGCACGCCACCACCGTGAGCAGCAGTGATTTGTGCTTTGTGCTGTGCACAGCCGTTCCTTCCGGAGGAGCGCCATCCGGGCGCCGCTTGGTGCGATCGGTCAGATCTTTATACCGTATTCGGCTCATCCTCGAAATCCTTCAACCCTGACGGTGGCCGGGAGTTGCTCGGGCCTCCTGGAATGTCGCTCCTCTCAGCGCGGGCGTCGCTGTTCGCACGCACGGCGACGACGTCGAGGTCGGAGCCGACGACGATGCGACCCCGGCTCAGAGCAGCGATGCGCTCGGCTGCGCCCGCGTGGATGTTCTTCAACCTCGTCGTGGTGGAGGACACCCCGGCCTGCGAGGGATCACGGTTGGAGAGGGGAACCTGAGGCGGTGGCAGGACGGGCCAGGATGCCGGCCGCAGGTCCGCCCGTCTCAGCGCCACGGTCAGAGTGGCTGCGGTGTAGTAGACGACGTGATTCAGCGGCCCGAGCTCGACGGGGCTGCGCAGGACGTGGCGTCTGAGGCCGTATGTCGGGTAGACCCACGTGAGGTTCGGAGTGCGGATGAAAGCACGGCCTCCCGGGGCGAGCAGCGAGGCGATCGTGCGCAGGAACGGCAGCGGCTCGTAGATGTGCTCGAGCACGTCCCACGTCGTCACCAGGTCGAAGCCGCCGCCGAACAGGCTTTCGGTGACCGGGCTGAGCGCGATCCGCTCGGGCTCGACAAGCGAACGTGCGTGCGCGATCCAGGCGCTCGACGTGTCACAGCCGTGCGCCTTCCAGCCGGCTTGCGAGGCCCGCTGCACGAAGTAGCCAAGTCCACAGCCGACGTCCAGCAGGCGACTGGATCCGCACGGCGGAAAGCGCTCCAGGAAGCGCGCGTGCACCAGCGCGCGCGCCCTGCCGTAGAACAACTCGGTGGGTCGGTCGAGCTGCTCGTCGTGCCATGCGTTGTGCTCCTCCGTCGCGTACGTGTCGGCGTCGAGGTCACTGAACACGACGCCACAGTTCGAGCACCGAACGTAGCGCCGCTCGGCCTCTCGCCAGACCGGGCGCGCCCGCGTGCACGTGCACAGTGGGCAGTCGCGCGCGAGCGCCATCGCCCCTCAGAGCTCTCGGTCGGGGACAGCGCCGGCGAGCAACTCCTCCAGCGCCGCCCGCACAACCGCCTGGCGCCGGCTCTGGAGATTGACGTGCGCCGTTGCGACGCGTTCGCGGCGGAGCGTCTCGTCGGACAACAGCCTGTCGATCGCAGCGGCGAACGACGCGGGGTCGCGCGCGGTGTCGACATCCATCCCGACCGCCTCGGCCACCCACGGCGTGGCTACGAACGCCCCGCACGCAGCGGCCTCGCGGTTGGGCGGATAGCGCATGTCCCCGGTGAGGATCACGTCGATGTCGCGACGGACACGGGGCACCGTCCAAAGTCTGATGAAGGACGTGCGGAATCACAACAGTCGGGGGAACGTCTAGCCAGCGCAGCGGCATCGATTGGCCAGACCGCTGTTTGCGCTTGCGCCCACCTGGCCGCACGCCGTTCGTGTCGACCAAGCAGTCGGGCTTCGAGGAGCGCGCCGGGCCTCACGGGCCACCGCCGCTCGAGCGTCGCCCGCTGGCGCATGTTGGCGCTGAGGGCGTCGACGTGGTCGAGTACCGTCGCCGCGGGGAGCGCACGCGGCAGGCATCGGATCGTGCGGACGATCACGACGTCGCTGGCGGCGGGCGCGCGATCGATCGCGTCGAGCACTCTCCCAGGCGTCATCAAGCCGATCTGAGCGGGCAGCCCGCGGGCGAGCGCCCACGACACTCCGAGGATTCGATCGCGTCGCCCGATTGGCACCCTACATCGCCTCCAGCACGGGCAGCCCGAAGCCCTCCCTCGTCGCTCGATGGGTAGACGAGCGCCAGGGCACCCGCGAGAATCCTCCACAGCTCGGGTTGGGGGAGGTGATCGAGGATCGTGACCGTGCCCCGCGTTATCTCCGCCGCGAGCGCATCGCGCAACTCGGGGCCGAGGCCGGTGGCGCCGAATAGCTGCAGATCAATGCCGAGCGCGGCGACCATGCGCCAGCCGGCGATCACCGCCGCGGTTCGCTTGCGTGGGTCGAGCCCGTCAGGAAGATGAGGTCGTGCAGCGTCAGCACCGTCGGAACCGGTCCCCCGACACCCCAGCCCGTGTTCCCCCAGCCGCACGAGCTCGCGGGCAAGGTTGACGACGAAAGTCGAGATGCCCAGCCCGCGCGCCGCATGGCGCGCGTCGTACGCGACCCTCATGGGGATGGTCGTACAAGCAGCGGCGAGGCCGCAGCAGCCGGGTCAGTATTGCTGGATCTCCGCGGCCACGTCGTGCCCGTATATCCAAACAGTGTATGCGTCGAAAGTGTGGCTGGCGATGGGCTTTCCGAAGGCGGCCGGTGGTCCCGCGACGGCAGCCGGCCCGCCGCCGGTGATCAGGAACGTGTTGGTGTGCAGCCTCGGGATGAACCACGAACTGATACTTGACAACGGTCGCTGGCAGAGTGACTCTGGTCGGTACGGACATGCCCACACGGGGAACGCCTTGACCTTGAAGCCTGTCGCCCATGTGAGGTTGTGCGAGTACCCGTAGGCGGCATAACCCACACGGGCATCGTGAGCCAGCACGAAGTCCTTGATCTGTGCGACGACGGTCTCCGGGTAAGCGATACCCGGCGGCGGCACTCCGTGGGAAAGGTTGTCACGAACGGTGACCGCGGCAAACAGGAGGGTGCATGCGATGAGGGCAATTTGCGCTTGCCGACTGCGCGCGAATGCCCCGAGCAGGGCGGCGGTGCCCACCCACGCTGCGAGCAAATAGCGCGAATCGCCAGCGGGAGCTACTGAAGTGGTGGCATATGTGAACATCGTCATCACGACGGACAGGCCCCAGAAGGAGACGAACAGGTCGGCCGCCCCGCGTTCGGCCGCCGCAGGGGCATCGGCCTGCTCGACCCACCAGGCGCGCATCGTCCGGACACACGACCACAAGACCGCTGCAAGAGCGGCCAAGGTAAGGATGCCGAGGAGGAACTCGAGATCCGTCGCCCGGTTGACCGGTGCCCCCCAGAACGTTCCGTCGCCAAGTGCGGTCCACGCGCTCAGCAGGCCTCCGAGGTACGACGGCAACGCGCTGCTCGGGATGAATGCGAAGCTGTTGAGGTTCAGGGACGCGCTGACACCAGCGTCGCTCATGACCTTGGCGATGAGTGTCGAGCCGACGACGGACACCGCACCGATTCCCGTCGCATACAGCGCGACGTTCCGGGCGCCGCGCGATCGGTTGCGCCAGAACCACATCCATGCCGCGGCGACGAACGGCACGACGCCGTCGAACATCAACAGCTGGTCCGTGCCGCCGGCGGCGGTGAACACGCCGAGCAGAGCTCCGGTCAAACACGCCCAGCGCAATGTGAGCGCGCCGCGCCGCGCCCGTTGCCACGCGGCCGTCAGTGCCAAGGACAGAATGCCAAGGTGCACAAGCATCTCAACGCGTACCGTCGGTTCGAACACGATCTGGCGCATCGCGTTGCCGACCGCGAGCAGGATGACGGCCGTGATCAGGGCGGCTCGCGTGCCGGTCGTCTTCGCGACTGCATAACACACGACAGCGACGCCGAGGAAGTCGAGGAAGAACGGGAAGAGCTCCCACATTACGAGGTGGCCAGGTAGCCCAACCGTTGCCCGCTGAAACCACCACACCTCGTACCAGTCGTGGTTTCCGAGGTCGATGATCGTGCCGTTCGGCCGATTGCCGGCAAGTTGGCCCTCGATGAACCCGGAAACGCTGTCGGCGTCGCGGTAGAGCTGATGGATAGTTGATGGGGCCTGAGCGATCGAAACGAGGAAGCACAAGCTGGCCGCGAGCACAAGTAGCGCCGAGCCGCGGTCCTTGCGGACTGCGTCCCGCGCACGGGCGAAGCCGACAGTCACCTTCGCCCGATCGCCCGGAACGCTATCGGTGGGGGCAGACATTCGCTGGAAAGCGTAGATGTGAGGTCAAGTCCAACGGGCCAAGCTGCTCGGCCACTTTCATTGGACCGGCTCGATCAGCCGTTTAGCAGATTGATCGCTCGACACTTCCTGCCGTGCCGCGCCATGCGATTGGATTGCAACGCCGAAACGCAATAAAAACAGGATCGCCGTCACAGCGAGTCCGACGACGCATCCGATCACAACGCCACGGCCTCTCATTGTCGGCCCCAAGATCACTCCGAGCCCTACGTTGACAGCGGTCCCGAGCGCTGCGTCGGGTCGCCGTTCGCTCGCACCGCGACGACGTCGAGGTCGCAGCCGGCGACGATGCGACCCCGGCTGGGCGAAGCCAGGCGCTCGGCGGCGCGCGAGTGGACGTTCTTCAACCGCGTCGTGGCGGAGGGCGCACCGGCGCGCGACGGATGGCGGTTGGCGAGCGCCACTTGCGGTGGCGGGAGGACGGGCCAGGAGTCCTGGGCCAGCCCGGCACGGCGGAGCGCCTCGGTCAAGGTCGGTGCCGTGTAGTACACGACATGGTTCAGTGGTCCGAGCTCGACGGCGCTGCGCACGACGTGGCGTCTGATCTGAGGCCGTATGTCGGGTAGACCCACGTGAGGTTCGGAGTGCGGATGAAGGCGCGGCCTCCGGGCGTGAGCAGCGAGGCGACGGTGCGCAGGAACGGCAGCGGCTCGTAGATGTGCTCGAGCACGCCCGAGGTCGTCACTAGGTCGAAGCCGCCGCCGAACAGGCCTTCGGTGACCGGGCTGAGCGCGATCCGCTCAGGCTCGACAAGCGAACGCGCATGTGCGATCCAGGCGCTCGACGTGTCACAGCCGTGCGCCTCCCAACCGGCTTGCGAGGCCCGCTGCACGAAGTAGCCAAGTCCACAGCCGACGTCCAGCAGGCGACCGGATCCGCACGGGGGAAAGCGCTCCAGGAAGCGCTCGTGCACCAGCGCGCGCGCCCTGCCGTAGAACAACTCGGTGGGCCGGTCGAGCTGCTCGTCGTGCCATGCGTTGTGCTCCTGCGACGCGTACGTGTCGGCATCGACGTCGCTGAACACGACGCCACAGCTCGAGCAGCGGACGTAACGCCGCCCGGCCTGTCGCCAGACCGGGCGCGCCCGCGCGCAGCGGCAGACCGGGCAGGGGCGGGCGAACGACACGTCAGCCGCGGCCCGCGCTGGTCGAGGGCGCCCGCGGATCCACGGACGGCGGCCGACGACGCTGCGCGGCGGCTTCGAGAATCTGCTCCAGTTGGGTGCCGAGGCGCTCCGGAGTGAGGTCGACGAGGGCCGCTTGCAGCGCGCGCACCTGCGCGCACCTCGCCGCCTCGTCGTCGAGCAGCTGGAGGATCGCGCGCGCGAACCCCTCTGCGTCGGTCGCCGGGCTGCCCGGAAGGCGGTAGCAGTCCAGCGCCCAGGGGCTTGCCACGACCGCGGCGCCGCAGGCGGCTCCCTCGATCGTCTTGAGCGGCGAGCCGGCGCCGCGGATCGGGGCCACCGCTACGCGAGCGCGTCGCAGGTAGGAGTGGAGATCGGGGACGTCGGATGCCACCCGCAGGTCCGGGCCCGCGAGGCCGGCGGCCGAGCGCCCGACGATCCACGCGACCGTCTGGGGTCGGCGTGCTCGGACGCGGGGCAGGATCTGCTCGCGCAGCCAGGTGGCGCCGGCGCGATTGGGCGGATACGACATGTCGCCGGTGAAGATCAGGTCGATGTCCCGGATGTGCCCCGGAGGCTCTCTGAACGCCTCCCCGGCCCATGCGATCGGGATCACGTGCGCCGGCGGCTCGCGCGGGAGCATCCGCGCGACGTCTGACGAGCTCGCGATCTGGGCATCGATGACGGACGTCAGACGCCGTTCCCACGACGCCATCAACCGTGCCTCGATCGCTCCGCCGAGTCGAACGAGCGGCGACTCGTCGTCTCGCGCTCGCTCGCTCATGTTGAAGCTCAGCGCATCGATGTGATCCAGCACGATCGGTGCATCCAGCCGGCCTCGAACCGAGCGGCTGGTGATCGCGAGCACGACGTCGGCATCCCGGGCGAGCCGCCGCGCCGCTTGCCACGTGCGGCCGGGCGTGATCCAGCCGCACTGTCCGGGCTGACGAGCGGCGAGTGCCGCCAGCGCGCTCATCCCCCGGTGTACGCGGGATGCGGGGATGCTGACGACGTGCGCCAGCTCTCGCACCCGATCGACCTCGGCGGGCGGGGCGAGCTCGCCGCACAGCAGCGTGACCTCGTTGTGCGCCGCCAGCCAGCGGACGCTCTGCCACCCTCGCACCTGGTCACCGCGACCGTCGACCCGCGGGAATCGTCCGCTGATTACGAGCACTCGCACTAACGACTCGGGCTCACTGGCTGAGCGGCGAGCGATGAGCGGATCAGCGGCCGCTCAAACCTTGGTTGCGAGTGTTGTCGTTCCGTCGCCATCGACGAATGCCACGCTCGGGAGAGGCACGATGAACCTCCCGCCGCGCGCGAAGAAAGCCTGTTCTCGTTCGATGAACTCGCTCAGGAAGTGCCAGGGGAGCACGAGGTAGTAGTCCGGGTTCATCGCCCGGGAAGCCTCCTCGCTGATGATCGGAATGCCGGTTCTGATGGTCTCCGAGCCCCATTTGTCCGGGTTGCGATCGGCGGCATAGGGAATCACGCTCTGGTCGAGGCCGACGTACTGCAGGATCGTGTTGCCCTTGGTGGAAGCGCCGTAGATGTGAATCACCTTGCCCTGCGCGTGCAGTGACCGGCACAGCTCGCGCAGATCGCTGCCCACTCGCTCGACATTGTCGGCAAAGCGCTTGTAGGGCTCGGCCGAATCGAGTGCAAGCTCGAACTCACGGACGCGCAGCTGCTGCAGCGCCTCTCGCTCCTCCGGGTTCGATCTCAGGCGGCCGGCGTGCCCCACGCGAATGCGAATCGAGCCACCGTTGACATCGTTCAGCGAGGCCGCGAGAACCTCCAATCCAGCGGTGGCCAGAAGCCGCTCGAGCACTGCGAGCGAGTAGTACTCGAGGTGCTCGTGGACGATCGCGTCGAACGCGCTGCGCTCGAGCATCAACGGCAGGTAGTGCAGCTCGATGATCCACGTGCCCTCCTCGGCGAGCGAGCTGGCGACGTCATCGACGAACTCATGCGGGTACTCGAGGTCGTAGAACATCGCGATGCTGGTGATGATCTTCGCCTTCTGGTCCGGATAGCGCTCGCGGAGCTGCGCATGGCTGAAGAAGTTGCGCACCACCTCATAGCCCTTTTCGACCGCATACCTGGCGACGTCCGACGGGTCGAACCCGAGGCACTTGAGCTGCCGATTGCGGTACCCGTCGAACAGCGTCCCGTCGTTACAGCCGATATCGACGACGAGATCTCCGGCCGTAAGTCCGGTGGCGTCCTCCGCCTCGAGTGCAACCGAATGGAGGTGGTCGGTCATCGTCTTGTTCACGCCGCTGCGGTACCAGTAGGAGCGGTACAAGATCGCGCCCGGAACGGTGTGGCGAGTCTGGATCAATCCGCACGCGTCCTGATCGCGCGTCATGTCGCAGCGCACGAGCTCCAGCGGGATCGCGCGCTGGACGGGCTTGCTCCCGCCCGGGTCGGCGAAGGCTCCGGCGATGCATTGCTCGCCGAGGTCGAGCATCGGCGTCAGCGCCGCCGAGCCGCACAGCCGGCAGGTCGTGCGTGTACGCAGGCTCGTCGGCGACAGCAGGCGTTCGGATGCCACAGTCGTGAGCGTAGCTGGTTACAGGCGGCGGAATTGCCTGCTGGCGTCGAGCACGCGCGCGTACGCGCGCAGGTGACGCTCAGCCGAGCGCTCCCATGTGAACTGTGCGGCGTGCCTGCGCCCAGCGTCGGCCTGCGCGGCTCTCAGTGCCGGATCGTCGAGCAGCGCCCGGAGGTGCGCAACCGCGCTGGCGACCGGATCGTGGCGGTCCAGCCGCAGGACGGCGTCGCCTCCGACTTCGAGGGTCACGGGGGCAAGACCGGTGATGACGGGGACGCCGGCCGCCATCGCTTCGATCACCGGCAGCCCGAAGCCCTCGTCGCGGCTTGGATAGATCAGTGCCAGAGCGCCCGCGACCAGCTCGGTGAGGCGCTCGATCGGCTGATAGCCCAGCAGCTCGATCAGACCCTCCGAACTTGCTGCGTCGAGCCGCGGCAGCAACGCCGGCGATACGCCGCCGCCCGACAGCAGCACCAGTCGAAGTCCTGGCACGGCGAGCGACTCCCACGCCGCCAGCGTGATCTCGGTGCCCTTGCGGGGGTCACGACCGGCGAAGGCGATCACATATGGCGAGTCGCGCGCGGGGTCAGGTCTCGCGTTGCGCCACTGGTCTGAGACGCCGTGATGGATCACCTCGCAGCGAACCCCGTAGTGGTCCCAAAGGGCCGCTGCGGTCACATCGCTGATCGACAGCACCGCGTCCGCCGCGCGCAGCGAGCGCGGCACCGCGACCCGCAGATAGGCGTGCCCGACGACCTGGCGCGGGCGGCGCCCCGCGCGCGACGGCGAGGCCCAGATCAGGTCGTGGACGGTCAGCACCGACGGGACCGGACCCCTGCTCCACCAGCCCGTGTTCGCCGGAAAGTGCATGAGGTCGACGCGTGCGCGGGACACGAGCCGCTTTCCGCGTGGTGAATCGAGTCCCGCAAAGCCCGGTCCCGGCGGTCGATGTGCCTCCGCGATCTCGCTCGGAGCGCCGGCCGGCTCGCCGAACCAGACGACCTCGCACCCTGCTTGCGTCAACCCCCTCGCGAGCGCCCCGATCATCGTGCCGATGCCCAAGCCCTGGCTTGCGAGGCGGGCGTCCAATCCGATCCGCATCGGGCCTCAGCAGGTGGGCTCGGTCAACCCGGACGGCGTTTGATGGTCGGCCGCCAGCGATTGCGCCCGCAGCGCCCGCACGACTGCGGCAAAACGGGCCAGCAGCAGGAGGTAGGCGACCGCCAGCCCTACTGCGCAGCCGAGCACGACACCACGGGCCCCCATCGTCGGCGCGAGGATGACTCCCAGCCCGATGTTGATGATCGTCGCGATCACGAGGGTGCCCAGCACGAAACGCCGCTCGCCGTCCCGGCCGATCAGCGTGAAGAAGGCGATCGTCGCGACGGCGGCAAGCGGGCACAGCAGCGCGAACGGCGTGATTGCGCCGGCCACCGGTACGGCGAGCGAGCCCGTCATGACATGCGCGATCGGCGCTGCGCCGAAGTGCATGAGCGCACCACCGGCGACGCCGACCACGGCCAGCTGGATGAACATCCGTCGCACGAGGCGCAGCGCCGCCTCATACCGTCCCCCTCCGAGCGCATCGGCGATGAACGGAGCCGCCGCCGACGCGAGACCGCCGGCCGCGTACTGGGTCAGCTGGTACACGCGCCAGGTCCCCTCGAACGTCCCTGCGGCGATCAGCCCGGACAGGCCGCCCGCCAGCAGCGTGTCGGCGCGCGTGCACAGCACGACGAACACCTGCGAGAGGCCGAGTGGGAGGCTCGCCCTGGCGATGGAACGCAGCTGCCGGTCCGTGCCGCCGCGGCGCAACCGCACGAGCAGCGCGACGGAGCCGAAGGCTCCGAGTGCCATCCCGGCGGAGATCGCGGCGCAGGTCAGCAGCGCGGAGTGTGTGAGCAGCGCGACGGGCAGACCCGCAAAGCCGGCTCCCTCGCTCGTCGCCATCAGCAGCACCGGGCGGCGAAACACACCTCTGGAGCGCAGCAGGCCGTCGGCGCCGGCGACGATGATCGACGCGGCGGCGGCCGGGGCGCTGACCGCGACCGGACCGGCTGCCGCGTGCGGGACGAGCGGCACCGCGAGCAGCGTCAGCACAAGGCCCAGTAGAGCCGCCACTCCGTACGCTGAGGCGGCGCCGGCGAGCAGGTCCGCCTCGAGCTCGGGCCTCGCCGAGATCCGTGTCGGGAGGACCGTCACGGCGGCCTGCGAGAGACCGAAGTCTCCGACCGTCTGGGCGAGCACGATCACGCCTTGGGCGACCGCGGTCGCCGCCATTGCATCGCGGTCGAGTACGTGCCCCAGCGCACTGAACATGACAACGCTACCCAAGCCCTGGATCGCCAGGAACGCCAGCCGCCAGACGGTGGCGCCCGTCATCCGCTCCGGATGCAGGCTTCCAGGCTCCATTCGGCAGCGATCCTACGGGAAGGCCTAACTGTGGCCGAGCCTGTGCGCGCCAGGGGCGCCAGTAGCATCCGTGCGAGTGGCGATTGGACCCACCACTCGCGCCCGGCGCCAGACGGAGCGCCGCAGAATGCGCGCCGGCTTGCGGCGCCCCCCGCGGCGCTCGCCCGCTTCGCGGAACGCGAGCACACTGTGTACGGATACGCGAACTACTGGGATTCGATGGATCAGCCCTGGGGCTCGAACTTCAAGGTGCAGGTGTTTCCGGTGGGCAACTGCCTCACTGCGAAGCCCGTTCTGTGTCCGTTCCAGCCGATTCAGATCTCGAGCTGGTACACACTGCGGCGCGGTGTTCGCGGCATGCTGATCGTTGATCCGACGTGGCCTCTGCCCAGCCGCCCGGATCCCGAGTTGGGCACGCCGATCGCTTCACGCACGTTCGGCCATTTGAGCGGATACGTCCATTCGTATGACATCGCCTCAAAGTTGGGCAGGGACTAAGTGTTCGAGTATCTCGGCGAGGAGTTCGCCCTAACGCGGCGGGGTCGGACTATTCGGGATCAGCTCAAGATCGCCGCGTTGAGCTTGCGGATGCACCTCGTCGCATTGGGGCTCGAAGTCCCAGGTGGGGAACACGAGCTCGAAGTCGAGCTTCGGCCGGATCTCAACATTCAGCTGCGGATGAGCGATTCGATTCTGTTCGAGGTGATTGGCTTTGGCAGCTATGATTTCGATCTCACCCCGGCCGGTCCCATCGGGACCGTCATCGATGCGGGCGCCAATATCGGGCTTGCGACGATCGCGTTGTCGCGTCACGTCCCGAACGCCCGGTTCGTCAGCGTCGAACCGGTAGCCAGCTCGTTTGCGCTGCTCTCCCGAAACCTTCGCGTCAACGTCTCGAACGCGCAGGCCGTCGAAGCGGCCGTCACCGCGAAACCGGGGACCGTTGAGATCCGCCCCGGGAAGAACTCGATGACCAACCGTGCCATCTTGACCGACCAGGCCGGAATCGGCTCGGTCCGCGGCGTCACGATTCCGGAGCTACTTGACGAGGTCGGACTGGAACATGCCGACCTGCTCAAGCTCGATATCGAGGGCGGTGAAGCCGAGCTCTTCGAGAATCTGGATTCGTGGATCGATCGGATCGGCGCGATCATCACCGAGATTCACGCACCTCTCAGCGTCGATCAGGTCACGACCGCGCTTCGGCAGCAAGGTTTCCAACGAGTTGCCCTCCCAGCGCTGCCACGCTTCGATGACATCATCTTCGCGGTGAGGCCGTAACACTTCGTAGCGGCCGCGCCACACGATGTAGCGGCGGATCGCACCGCCTTGCTCAAAACAAGGCGAACTTTCGCTGACGCGGAACTAGCCGTGCTCGTCCTCCCCGCTCGGCGCATCGGACCTTGGCTGGCGACCGGGAGCGTCCGGTTGCGGCAGCGTGACCAGGTTGAGCGCGACCATCGCCTCTCCCTGCAGACGCGAGACGCCCGCGACTAGGAGCCAGATGAGCGAGCGGGGCCATCGGCGCAGCGTGTCTTCGACGATCGCGATCAGGGTGCGGTGCACTCCGGCCGCCCTGAGCTCGACTTCGAACTGGGCGCTGGCGGCGAGCGCGGCGGCCGCGATCAACGCAGCGGAGGGCCTGCGGGTGCGGCGTGCCGCAAGCCCGGGTACGAGCATCACCGTCAGCAGTGCGAGACGGATGCGCAACCGTGCCAGCGGTCGTCGCCAAGGTGGCTGCACAACCTCGGGGTGGACGCGTCGGAATGCGGCGTCGACGACAAAGTAACGTGCGAGTGTCACAAGCCGTCGCAGAGCTATTGGCTCCGCCGGATGCAGGACGACCGCTGCCGGCTCAAACGGGACCGGCCCGCAGCGCTTGATCACCCTGAGGGCGAGATCGGTATCTTCGCGGTACGGGACGCTCCATTGCGTTCCGTCTGTCCGGAGCCGTCTGAAACCCCCGGCGGCACGGACGGCATCCGCCCGGACGAACAGCGATGCGGTCAGGTAGCCGCCGCCCTTCACGTTGACGACGAGCCTAGAGCGCACAGGATCGATCGGGGTCTCGGGATCGATCCGGACGCTTCCCTCGACGCCCGCCAGTTCCGCGCTCTCCCGTAGACGCTCAACGCCTGCGCGAAGCCACAGCTCGTCGCAACGAGCGTCGTCGTCGGTGAAGGCGATGATGTCGAAGCGAGCGCTCGCGACGCCAACGTTGCGCGCAGCGGCGGGTCCTTTCAAGCCGAAGTGAGCGCTGTAGACGGTGCGGACGAGGATGCCGTTAAGGATCTTCTCGGCCGCCGCTTGCTCCGGTACCGCGGGGCTGTCGTCCGCGATGATCACCTCGACCGGCTCGTCAAGTTGCTGTGCGGCCTGCACTACCGCATTCACGGCGCGGCGCAGCTGAACCTCGCGGCCGACAGTGGGGATGACGACCGAGACCCCGACCGCCGATGCGCCGGGTTCGTTGGTCAATGTTGTCCGGATCGGGAGCGGCACCGTGTCAGCTTTCACGAGATCTGTGAATGTCTTGCCTTTTGCCGCGTCGCTGAGGCGCTGGCGCTGGCACTCGAAGGTGCAGCCGGGTCGATCCCCGCTCCGATATGCGCGAGGGCTGGCCAACCGGCAGCCGGCTCGGGCACGCGGCGGAAGAGGAATCGATGGGCGATTGGGAAGCCGACGACGTCGATGGTCGCAAGCGCGATTCCCTGATGCAGGCTTCCGCGGAACACGATGACGGCGCCGGTGCCGGCCGCGATGCTCGCCATCAGCCAGCCGACGTCCCGGATGGCAGCGCCCAGGCGGTCGATCAGCCCCACGAACAGCCCCAGCAGCGCCGAGAAGATGACCGTGCCGACCAGGCCGAACTCGATGTAACCCTCAACCGGAATCGGCAGCGCGTCACCGTTCTTCTTGCCGCTGGTGAACACAGCGGTCAGCGCCGGTGCCATGCCGACCGCCGGCCGCAGTCCTCCGGGAATCGGCTGCAGGAGCAGCCGCAGGAACTCCTTTCCGTATTCGTATCCGGCGTGTCGCGGCACGACTTCTCTGGCAATCACGCTGAGGCGAACCGCGTCGGCGTATTGGTTGACGTAGGTGCGCGGAAGCTCGGGCAGGCTCACGTGCACGAAATAGGTCGGGAAGCTCCGATGATGGGGCAGCGACTGCCAGCGCCTCAGCTCTCCCAGAAACACGAAGACCACCACGCCGACGACCGCGGTCGCGGCGAGGGCGAGCCGGAAGCGCCGACTGATCGGCCGTAACGCCGCGTACATCACGAGCAATTGGATCAGCGCCACGAGCAGCAGGAGTCGGCTGCCGATGAACAGCAGGAGCACGAGCGCGAGGCCGACCGCCGCGACGACGCGCGGCGTGGCGCCGCGCCCGTGCGCCCAGCCCTCGCCCAGGTAGGAGAACGCGCCGAACTTCGCAAACGAGATGCCCCACAGCAGGTACGTGAGCCCGAAGTCCAGCGAGGCCGTGTTGTCAAGGTTCTTGAAATACGCAATCGGTCCTCCGACCTTGATCACGAAGGCGCAGGAGCTGAGGAGCACGATCCCGCCGACAATCAGCGGGCGGTGGTGGCCTCGTTGTCGCGAGGGGACCACGGCGCTGAGCTGTCCGCTCTCGACGGGCGCGGCGGCGAACCGCTGCGGCAGGCGAACAAAGGCTGCGCCGCGTGAGCCGGCCGCCAGCGACACGATCCCGATCGACCACAACGTCAGACCGCCGGTCAGGCCAGAAAAGCGACCGCTCCACAGCCCGTTATCGGCCGCCAGCAGGGACGCCGGCAGCGCCGCTAGGAGGGCCAGCGCCAGCGCCATCACCAATCGCGCGCGCGGCCCCGGGCGATCGCTGCTGAGGGCATCCCACCCAATCCAGACCACCGCGGCGAGCGTGGCTCCCGCAAGCATCAGATTGCGCCCGGAAGGCAGCATGGCAGCCAGCGCGAACAGTGCCGCCGCTACCAGCGCCGGAACGTCGCATCTCCTCAGGTGGGCTCTCGTTTGCGCAAGCGCGTGCATTCGCTAGGCGCCGAGTGTAGGCCCTGGCGCCAGCGTGAACGGGCCGTTCAGCCGCCGCCTCGGCGCCGCTGCAGCGCGCTGACCGAGGCCGATGCACCGAAGCGAAGTACAACGCCGGCGTAGACGGCGGCGTCGAGTAGTGGCCGGGGTCCCGCCTCGAAGCGCCGGTAGAAGCGTCCCATCGAGCGGTGGAAGGCCCAGTTGGTTCGAAGCGCGCGGTGGCGGCCGGTGAGTCCGTACTTCACGTGCACGACCGTGGCTGAGCCCGCATAGCGGATCTCCCATCCGAGCGCGCCGAAGCGCCGGCACCAATCGAGATCCTCGCCGTACATCCAGTAGCCCTCGTCGAGCAGGCCGACCTTGGCGATCGCATCCCGCCGCACGAGCATGCACGAGCCGCTGACCGCATCGACTGCGCCTGTGCCGAGCTCGGGGATGTCGACCCGCTTGTAGTCGCCGGCGGCCGGCAGCCAGCGGCGGAGCATCGGCACGAAGTGGGCCAGGGCCGCGCTCGCCGTCGGGAACGCGCGCTTGGCGTTGTGGTCGGTCCGACCATCGGTGCCGACAAGGCGCGGACCCGCGACGGCCGTACGGGGGTGCGCCCACATGGTCTCGAGCAGGCGATCCAGTGCCCGTGGCGGGATCACCGTGTCCGGGTTGAGCAGCAGGACGAACGGCGCGCCGCTGCGCCGGATTCCGACATTGCACGCGCACGCGAAGCCCAGGTTGCCCGGCATCTCCTCGATCACGACGTCCGGATGGTGGCGGGCCACCTTCTCGACGAGCCCGTCGCGCGACGCGTTGTCGATGACCTGCACGGTGATCGCGCCGTGGCGAGGACGGTTGGCCCGCAGCGAGCGCAGGCAGTCGTCGAGCAGATCCCACGAGCCCCTGGCGGTGACGATCACGACGTCGATCAGCGCACCGGTGGTGGTCGGAGCCTCGGCGGCCCGTCGAGCCGCGGTCGCATACTGTGAACTGGCGAGTGTCATTCCCCTGTGGACGTTCACTGATGTTGCGAACGGAATTACGGTGCGCCCTCCGCGCGTCCCGCTCTCGCAGCGTACCTCGCGACGACCGGCCTTCCCGGCCCTCACCAATCCTGGTAACGCCTGGGTCACACCACGGCAACAGGTGTGAAAGCCAGATGTCGAGGAACGAACACTCTTCATTTCTTCGAGACGCCGTCGCGGACTCGCCGCCCGCGCTCGCCTCTGCGCTCCGATCGAGAGCTCGCAGTGTTGTACGTGCGAGGCGCTTCAGCGGGTGTGCGAAGCCGCCGATATCGTGAAGATGCAACTCGTGAAAGCCAAGAGCCTCCGTTCGATTCGCGTATTCGCGCTGAGCACGCTGCTGTTCTGCCTCGCGACCGCGCTCGTGCCGGCGTCTGCGGGCGCGGCGTTCCACAAGGCGATCTGGGGGCTGCAGAGCTACGACGGCGTCGACCAGTTTCCGTTGTACCGGCAGCTGGGCGTCTCGATCATCGAGGAGAGCCTGTACTGGAGCGAGATCGCGCCGACGCAGCCCGCCGATCCGAGCAATCCGAGCGATCCTGCCTACCAGTGGCCGCTAGGGCTACAGCAGACGATCGCGGAGGCGGCGCAGTACCACATGCAGGTGCTGCTGCAGCCGATCGACGCTCCGGCGTGGGCCGATGGTGGCCACACGGGTGCCGGTTGGGCCCCGACGAGCGCGAGCACGTTCGTGCAGTTCATCCAGGCCGCCGCGAGGGAGTACCCGACGGTCCACCTGTGGATGATCTGGGGGGAGCCGACGAAGGAGGGGAACTTCCTGCCGATGGGCCCGGCGCTGCCCGGCCAGCCGCTCGATCGAGCGCAACGGGCCTCCGATCGGCTGTACGCCGAGATGGTCGATGGATCCTACGGCGTGCTCAAGGCGCTCAGCAGGAGCAACCTCGTGATCGGTGGATGCACTTACACGACGGGGGCGATCGATCCGTTGCAATGGATGCAGAACATGCGCCTCCCCAACGGCAAAGCGCCGCGCATGGACATGTACGCCCACAACCCGTTCAGCTATTCGAACCCGACGTTCACAAAGATCCCCTCGGAGTTCGACGACATCCAGTTCCAGAACCTGCCCGAGCTGGCCAAGTGGGTGGATCGCTACGTGCACAAGGGCCTGCCGCTGTTCCTGTCGGAGTGGACGATCCCGACGGCCAGCTGGGACCAGCTCTTCAACTTCTGGGTCGAGCCACCGGTTGCGGCGCAATGGATCAAGATCGCGCTGCACGAGGCCCGAGGGTGGAACCGGATCTACGGGCTCGGATGGGTGAACGTCTACGACGAGCCCCCCATCACCGCCGAGGGGCTGCTCTACGCCTTGAACGACCCGAAGCCGGGCTTCTACTCGTTCGCGCGCGGCTGATCCGCGCTCAGGTGTAGACGACCTCGATGATCTCGCCCCGGACCGGGTCGACCACGTAGAGCAACGGCTGGACGAGGGTAGGCCCGATCAGGAACCGCAAGCGCTGAGTGCCGCGCAGGCGCACGTCGAACTGAGTCTGCGCGTCGAAGCGCACGTAACCGCTGCTTGCGAGCAGGACGTGGACCTGGAGCTTGGACGCCGGATTGCGCAGCGCATCGCCGAGGAAGACCAGATCGTCCCCGCGATCCTGTACCTGACCTACCCCAAGCCGCCAGTCGGCGGCGGGAAAGCCGATCACGTTCGGTGTGGAGTCGAGCACCTCGCGGGAGAACCCGGAGGCACCCGAGAAGATGTGAATGTGGAGCCGGCCGCTCGCTCCGCCGCGATCGACGACGACCAGATTGGGGAAGGACCCGCCCGACGGCGCGATCGCGAGGTTCCGGGGCCAACGTCGAGCGGTGGGGATCGGCGGTGTGCGCCCGACGGCGAGCAGGTGGGGCCGGGTACCGAGACTGACCACGCGGACCGCGACGGAGTCGCCGGCCTGGCTCAGCTCGAAAGCAGCAGGACCGGAATGCCCCCAGCGAGCGACGCCGTAAACAAAGGCGCCGTGTACGCCGCCGTTGAAGCGGACCGTACGCGTCGCCGTCACGTGCCCGCCTGCGACCGACAGCGCCGTCGCGGCAACGGACTGCGCATGCTGCCCGAAGGCCCAGATCACCGGTTTGACAGCCGGTGCGGAGTCGGTGGCAAGCTGGTCGGCGAGCAGCTGGCGGAGGTGTGGGCCGAGCACCAGCCGTCTGGCGCTCGCGTTGCTCCCCAGCGAGACCCACCCAGGACCCGGGACAGGCGCCGAGAGCGCTGCCGCCGACTTCAACTGCGCCTTGACGGTGTTCACGTCCGCCATGGCGGCGGCCACCACCACAGCCCAAATAGCGAGCGCCGCGCATGACGCCGCAGAGACGGCTAGGGCCGGCTCGAGCCTTCTGCGCCCGCCGAGTAGGTGCTCGGCGGCACCTGTGTCGGCCGCGGTCGTGCGCTCAGCCGCTCCGCGGCGCTCGGCCATCCAGCCGACGACCAGCAGCGCCGGCGCGACGACGACCCAGTCCTTGAGCTGGGTGATGAGGTTGTCGTAGACCAGGTAGAGCGCGACCGAGACCGCATAGCCGGCGATGAGGGTGTGCGAGAAGCGATGCGTCCTGCGGCACACGGCGAACGGCGCGGTCGTCAGCGCGCCGATCAGCAGGCAGCCGACCGTCACGACGGCCAAGCCGCCGTCGGCCCACAGCGGACCGGCCACAGTGCTCACCACCCAGGGAGGCGTGAGCTGTGCCGTCAGGCTCTGGAGCCGGCGAGCGTGGACGAGTGAGTGGATCGCCCACGCGTCATATTCGCCGTGGCCGAACGGCATCGAATGTGGGAAGTAGCCGACGACGTGCGCGAGCACGTCGAGGTTCACGCTGAGCGACAGATCGACCGGTAGCAGCGGCACCAGCGGGGCGAATGTGCCGGAGACGACGTGGCCATAGAACTGCTGATTGAAGCCCGCCACCGTCTCCTGCCCGGTGCGGATGTAGAAGACGAGTGCGAACAGGCCGACGCCGATGAACAGCACGCCGAGAAGCGAGCGCAGCTTCGGCGTGCCGCGGTACAGCGCTCGGGCGATCAAGCCTGCTGCCACGATCACGAATGCCTGACGTCCGCCCGCCGCCGCTGTCCCCGCGAGCGCCAGCGCAGCGATCACCACCTCAGGGAGCGCGGCGCTGCTGCGCAGATCCCGCGGGGAGGCGATCGCGACGATGGCGGCGACATTGAGCGCGTCGCTCAGCAGACCGGCAACGCCCGAGGATTGCAGGCTCACCCGGGTTTGGTCGATGTGCCCGCTCAGCAGCGGGACGACTCCGGCCTGCGCGAACTCGCGGGCAAGCGCCGCGTAGCCGACGAGCAGCAGGCCGACCAGGACGCGCCTGCGGACGACCACGGCGCGATCTGCCGGCCGGTCGCGCTTGCGAACCGTGAGCCGGACCACCGACGTCGCGAGCAGCCCCCCCGCGACGAATGCCATGGGAACGAGCGCCACGACCCACCAGACGGTCGCCGACCACGGTTCCTGGATCGAGACGACGTGGATCTGCGCGAGCGCGACGGCGAGCGCCCACAGAGCGGGAAAGGCGATGATCGGCGAGAGCAGCGCGGGCGAGGGTCGCAGGTTCGCGATCGCCCCGATCGCGTTCAGTGCTCGGCGTCCAGTGGCGGCGAGCGGCACGCCCGGAGGATAGTCGCTTGGGATCGTGTGTCGGCCTCGGCCAGCGCCTATCATCGGGCGCCGTGCCAGATACGCCCGCACGTCGCCGACGGCCCGCGCTGAGCGCCGGCACCGCCGCGACCGTTGCGGCCGCCGTGGTCGCGACACTCGCATCCTGCCTCACGCTCGCGCTTGTGCCCGCGAGAGCCGCGGCGTTCAGCAAGGCGATCTGGGGCGAGGTGACGCGCAACGGCGTCAACCAGTTCCCGCTCTACAGGGAGCTCGGGGTCTCGATCATCGAGCTCAACCTGAACTGGGACGAGATCGCGCCCACCCAGCCGGCGCAGCCGACCGATCCCGCCGACGCGGCGTACCTCTGGCCGGCATCGATCCGGGCGGCGATCAGCGCCGCCGCCGCGTACCACATGCGGGTGCTGCTGGAGCTGATCAACGCGCCTTCGTGGGCCGACGGCGGCCACAGCGGTAACGGCTGGGCGCCGATGCGGGCGAGCACGTTCGTGGCGTTCGCGCGGGCCGCGGCGCGGGAATATCCGAGCGTCCACCTTTGGATGATCTGGGGCGAGCCGACGAAGCTCGGCGTCTTTCGCCCGCTCGCGCCGGCCACCCCCGGCGCCCCGCTGAGCGCCGCCCAGCGGGCGTCGGTCCACCTGTACGCGGAGATGCTCGACGGCGCCTACGGTGCCCTCAAGGCGCTCAGCAGGCGCAATCTGGTGATCGGTGGCTGCACGTACACGACGGGCGTGATCGACACCCAGCAGTGGATCGAGAACCTGCGCCTGCCCGATGGCCGGCCGCCGCGCATGGACATGTACGCGCACAACCCGTTCAGCTATGAGAGCCCGATGTTCAGCAGCGAGCCATCGCCCTTCGGCGAGGTCCAGTTCTCGGATCTGCACGAGCTCGCCGGTTGGGTCGACCGCTATCTGCGGCCCGGCCTGCCGCTGTTCCTGTCCGAGTGGACGATCCCGACGGCACCCGATCAGTCGTTCAACTTCTGGGTGAACCCTCCGGTGGCCGCGCAGTGGATCACCGAGGCGCTGCGCGAAGCGCGCGCCTGGAGCCGGATCTACGCGCTCGGCTGGGTCAACGTGTACGACGACCTGCCCACGTCCTCAGGCGGGCTGCTCACCGGCAGCGGCCGGCCCAAGCCGAGCTTCTTCGCCTTCGAGCACGGTTGAGCCGCGCCGCGCGCGTCCAGCCCCCGTGACGGCAGCATGCCTCCTGACGGCAATCCCGACGCTCACGTCGCGATCGTGAACTGGAACACGGCCCGCTCCGCGCTCAGGTGCGCAGAGGCCTATCTCGCTTGCAGCGATGTGCGGGTGCGGGTGACGATCGTCGACAACGCCTCGGAGGCGAGCGAGGCTGCGCTGCTACGCGCCGGTGCACATGACCGGATCGAGCTGCGCATGCAGTCGCGAAACATGGGCTACGGGGCGGCGGCGAACGACGCCCTGCGCGACGGCGAGACCGCCCTCGTGTGCGTCTCGAACGCAGATCTGCTGCCGTCCGTCGAGATGCTCGCCCAGCTCGCCCGCGTGGCGCTCGGCGACCGGTCAGCCGGTCTCGTGGCGCCACGGCTCCTCGGCAGCGCAAGGCGCTACCACGCGCGGTTGCCGCTCGGCTCGACGCTGCCCCTGCGCGCATTCGCGGGATCGCTCGGACACCGCACGGTGCCCGACCCGCCGGCCGGCACGGTGGCGGAGGTGCAGCAGCCGGCGGGCGCCTGCCTGCTCGTGCGCACCGAGGTGTGGAGGGAGCTGGGCGGCTTCGATCCCGGCTTCTTCCTGTGGTTCGAGGACGTCGACCTCGCGCGGCGCTCGCTGAACGCCGGCTACCGCAACCTCGTGGTGGGCTCCGCGGTCGCGCAGCACGCCGGCGCCGAGGCGTTCGCACGCCTCGACGAGGGGACGCGCCAGAGGATCAGGATGCACTCCCTGCAGCGCTACGTGGACAAGCATCACCCGCGCGCGTCCCGCGCCACCCGCGCTACGGTGGCGATCGCGACGCCGCTACGCGTTCGCGGCGCTCGCGGCGGGTCGTCGGCGACGCCTCTACGGGCTCAAGACGCGTGCCGGCGCCCAGGATCCCCGCAGCAGCCAGCGGATCTCGATCAGCTGCAGCGCGTTGGCGATGAGGAAGCTCGCGGTGGCGCCGGCGGCGAGGCCGGTGATGCCGATCGAGGGCTCGAGCGCGACGGCGGTGAGCACCAGCGCGGCCGTGCCGATCGTCTGGTTGAGCAGGTCGAGCCGCGCGTGCCCGCCGAGGATCAGTGACTCGGCCAGGGGCCCGGCGGAAGCGTCGATGAGCCGCCCGACGATGAGGATCGCGAGCGCGTCGCCGTACGGTCGGTAGGAGGGATCGACGAGTCCCATGAGTGGCGCCGCGAGCGCGATCCCGATCAGCGCCACCGGCGCCGTGGTGCCGAAGCCCGCGGCCGCCGAGCGCACGAGCAGCGCTCGCAACCGCGCGAAGTCCGCCCGCGCCTGCGCCTCGGCGATCAGTGGCGTGACGACCGCGGTGACCGACGTGAACGCCCACGAGAACGCGGTCACGAGCCGCATCGCGGCGTACAGCGCCGCGAGCGGCACCGTCGCGACACCCAGCGCCGCCCCCAGCCACATCGGCAGGTAGGCGTTCCCCTCCGAGACGGCCGTCCGCAGGCCGACCGCCCACGCGTCGCGATCCTGAGGGCCGCGACGGTGCCCGAGCAGCGTCGCTCGTACCGGTGCCGCACCGGTCCGCCGGGCGACGAGCGCCCAGCCGGCCACGGCCGCGAGCACCAGCCCGGCAGCGCTCAGCAGCGCGAGCGTCGTCCAGCTGCGGTCGATCAGCCGCGCGGCGACGGCTCCGGCGAGCGCCGCCGCCGTCGGCAGCGGGCCCTGCACGACACCGGAGAGCCCGGCATGCCCGTAACCGCGCGCCAGCGCCGACAGGAGGTTGAGGACCGCCAGCGCGGCGGCGCCGGCGACGCACGCCACCCATGCCAGCGCCAGTTCCCCGACGTTCGCACCCGGGATGAGCACCGCGAGCAGTGGCCCGAGCGCGAGCGCGAGCAGCGGCGCGGTCCAGGCGACGATCGAGCGCATCCCGGCGAGCTGCTCGAGCTCGCCGCTGATGCGCGCACGCGCGGCGAGCTTCGGCAACAGGTTGTAGAAGCCGAACGCGAGCCACATCGACGCGCACCACACGACCGTCCAGAGCAGGAAGAACCGCGCCGTGGCGCCGGGGTCATAGAGCCGCGCGATCAGCGCCGTCTGCGCCAGCAGCAGCAGCGCGTTGACGGCGCGCGACGCGAAGAACGCCGCGGCCCCCTGAACGTGCCCCGTCCGGGCGGCTCCCAACGTGTTTCTCAGGGTCCGCGCCGGCGGCGCGGGCGCAGGCCCGGGAGCTTGGCTCACGCCCTGATCGCCTTCCGCCAGCTGAGCTCGCGCCGGCGCATTCGTGCGAACTCCCGCAGGGAGCCACGGGACGAATCGACGATACCCATCGCGCGCAGATCCTTGAACGTACGCGGGCGAGCCGGCCGCTGCCGGGTCGCGCGCCGTGCCGCCGGAAACTGCCGCAGGCCGTCGAGGACGCCCGCGAGCCGATGACGGCCGGTGCTCAGCGCCATCCCGGCCCGCCCTGTGAGGGCGAGCCACAGCACGGTCGCGCAATCCTGCGCGAGCAGTAGCGGGATGGCGCGGAGCGCCGCTGCCGTGTCGAGGCAGCCGGCGGCGACGAGCAGGCGGTTGCGGCTTCCGTAGTAGTTGCGCAGCGGGCGGTAGCGCCCGCCGGCGCTCGCGCTGCCCTGGTGCAGCACCACGGCCTGCGGGTCGAGGCGGACGGTGTGCCCCTCCAGCCATGCCCGCAGGCACAGTTCCACATCCTCGAAGTACATCACCAGGCGTTCGTCGAATCCGCCGGTGGCCTGGAACCACGACGCCCGCACCGCCATGCTCACGCCGGACACGCCGGCGACCTCGCGCGGGCGGATGTCGAGGCGGTCGGCGTGGACGCCGAACCCGATGTCCGCGGCCGCCGCGGCGCTGTTGACCCTCACCCCGGCGGAGTTGACGTTGCCGGGCGAGTCCCGGAACATCGCCAGGGCTCCGGCGATCACGGCCTCCGGGAAGGCCGCAAGCGTGCCGAGCAGCGCCCGGCTCCAGCCCGGCATCACCTCCGCATCATTGTTGAGGAACGCGATGATGGGGGCACGCGCCCCGCGGGCACCGGCATTGCACGCGGCCGCGAACCCCTCGCTGCCCTCGAGGCTCACGAGCCCCACCTGTGGATAGTTCGCCTGCAGCCATGCCGCGGAGCCGTCGCGCGAATGGTCGTCGACGACGATCAGCTCGGCCTGGCTCACTGCTCGGAGGTCCTCCAATAGCGGCGGCAGACTCCACTCGAGCAGTTCGCGCCCGTCGCGTGTGGGCACAACCACGGATAGCTTCGGTGTCGTTGGTGGTTGCATCTTCCGACCAGACGCAGGTGGGGGAGCTGCAGGTCCCCTGCGAGCCGTCGAGACGAACTAATCTAGGTGCAGTGGCGAGCGCGGGAGTGACCTTCTGGTGACCAGCGGCAAGTTGAGCTGAGCGTGTCGGTATCCCGCCCGGCGAACCCGGACGTCGATCTCGGCTCGCTGCGGGTTGCGGGACGGCTGCGCGCGCATACGGTGCTCGTGTACGCGGCGGTTGCATACGCGGCGTTGTCGACCGTCGACGCGAAGCTCGACTCGGTGCCGCTGAAGCTGTTCCTCGTGATCCCGGCACTTGCGCTGTGGTTCATCGCCGGTCGTAGGGACGGGCGACTGGGCGATTTCGCATTCCGCTGGCCCGTGCTGATCGCCGCGGCCGCCATACCGGTCCTGTGGTTCGCTGTTGCGCTGGCGTTGCACGACGCCCACGACGCCGCACAGCGATCAACGCTCCATTACGCTCTCCAGGAGGCGAGCCGGTTCGTCTACCTGCTGCTCTACTTCCCGATCGCCGACGAGATGCGCCGCCGTCCCGGATGGAGCGCGGCCGGGATCTGGCTTTGGCCGCTGCTGGTGCTGGCGGCGCTGACCCTGGCGCTGCTCGTCGCCGGCACCGTGTTCGGGGTCGACTTCGGCGCTGCTGCCACGCCCGTCCCCGGCGGCGGCGTGCTCGGCCCGATTCAGGGCGCGATCGGGACCAACTCCAGCGGCGCTTTTCAGGTGTTCGTGACCACCGACATCCTGCTGCTGCCGGGCTTCGCGTGGGTGCTGGCGGACCTGCTGACGAAAGGCCCGACGCGCTCGAGCATCGCGATCGCGGCGCTGCTCGTGAGCACCGCCTACATCGCGCACTCGCGCGGGATCTGGATCGGGGTGTGCGTGATCTGCGCCGCCGTTGCGTTCGCGCTGTGGCCGCCCGGACGCGCAAGCCGCCTTCGTAGCGGCGCCGTCGCGCTCGCGAGCATCGCCGCGGTGGTGCTCCTGCTCACGACTTCGGACCCGGCGCTCGCGCGCTCGGTCGTGCACTGGGTCGCCCGCCGCGATCCGTCCACCACAGCGCGCTTGCAGCAGGCGCCGCAGCTGCTGGCCGGAATCGCCCGCGACCCGGTGCTCGGCAGCGGGCTGGGCGCGACCCTGCCGAACGGCTACAGCCGCAGCGGCGTCGCCCCGTGGTCATTCGAGCTCGCCTACCTGCAGCTGCTGTTCGATCTCGGGATCGTCGGCCTGCTGCTGGTGGCGGCGCCACTCGTGCTCGCCGCCGGCCGCACCGTGATCGGGCTGCGCGCACCGGGTGCGAGGAGGGACCCGCGCCTGCTGGCGGCGCTCGGCGCTTGCGCGGCGCTGGCGATCACGTTCGCGAGCAACCCCTACCTGCTGACCTCAGTCGGAATGCTTGCGTACGCGGTCGTGCTGGCGCTCGTCGAAACTGCGAGCGCTACGGCCGCTGCGCGTGGCGTCGAGCCTCCACAGTCCAAGGCGCAACGGGATCGGGCCGGCCCGAGCCAAACCCCAGAGCGCACAGCCACCGCGCCAGAGTCGCGGCCCGCGGGCCGCGGCTCGTTTGCCCTGCTCCTCGTCGTCGCCGCCGTGCTGGGGGCCGTCGAGTTCTTCGGCGCCCAGCGGGCGCGGGTCCCGGTGGCGGTGGAGCGGATCGCGCCACCGGCTGGGGGGTCGGTGGCGCCGCTGCGCGCTTCGCTGACGTTGGCGAAGCTTCCAAGCGGGCGCCTGTGGCTCGCCGCCGGCTGGGGCCGCGCGGGGCCGCCGCGCGTGTTGATCGTCGCTGACGACGGCGGGCGCCTGAGCGTCGTGTCCGAGTCACTGAGCGGTGCCGGACGCGGCACAGACGGGAACGGCGCGTCCACTGCGACGGCGTCGATTCCCGTCGGCACGGCGCCGGCGGGGACGATCCTCGGCGTCAGCGCCGGCGTCTGGCGGGGCACGCGTGCGCTGTTCCTCGTCAGCCGCTCGGGCGGCCGTCTCTGGGATGAGGCGATCGCGCTCGACGGGAGCCCGCGCGTGCTCGCGCGCGGCGCCATCACGACCGGGCCGACCTCCCCCGGAGCGACGTGCTGCGCGACGGTCGACATCGGGCCTGGCGGGCGCGTGTCGCTGTTCATCCTTCATCTGCGCGGCGAGGGGCTGAGCATTGCCGTGCGCCCGGGCTTCCCGTCCCCGGGGGCGGCGATCGCGTCGATCGCCGGCGGGCACCTTCGGTTCGGCGGCGCCGCCGGCGCGCTGCCGGTCGTCGCCGCCGTGGATTCGAGGGACGCCGACGTGGCGCTGCTGAGTCCCGCGCTGGTGCAGCGCGCCGGCGCGGATGGCGGCGCCCCTGCCGGGGCGCAGCTGCACGTGATCGCCTCCAACCGCGACTTCAGGACCTTCGGCACCCAGGAGACGTTGCCGATGGAGCTGCCCGCGGCCCCGAGCTCGATCGCGATCGCCCACGACGGCGGCGCGCCCGTGCTCGTCATGCTCGATGCTCGCGCTCACCGTCTGCTCGCCTACGGCCTCTGGGCCGGCAGGTTGATCCGCTAGCTCAGCAACTCCGAGATCTGGGTGGGGCGTATCCCGGGTGCGGCGTTCGCGGTCACGTCAGCGTAACTACTGGCCTCGGCCGGGATGCTAGCTTGCCCGCTCGTGCCGACACTGAGCGAGACCACCACGTCCGTGACCGAGTGCGCGGATCCAGAGACGGAGCGCACCGCTTCCGCGCGCCGACCGGGGCGAATGGGCCATCGCGCGTTCGCGCTGCTCGCCGTCGTGATCGCCACGCTCGCGTTGCTCGAGCTCCTGCCGGGCCAGCGTCCCCCCGTGGCGGCGGCGACGACGATCGCGCACCCGGCCGCCGGGGCGATGGCCCCATTGCACGTGTCGCTGCCGCTCGGAACGCTTCCGAGCGGGCCGCTCTTCCTCGCCGCGGGGATGGGCCGCTCCGGGCCGCTCAGCGTGCTCGTCGTCGCCGACCACGGCGGCCAGCTGGTCGCGCTGCCCGAGGCACTGGCGGGCTCCAGGCGCTCGTCCTCCGCCGTACCAACCGTCATCTTCGTCGGCGCCGCCCCCGCCGGCTCGATCCTCGGCGTCAGCACGGGCTCCTGGCACGGCGTGGACGCCCTGTTCGTCATCAGTAGGTCGGGCGGGCGCATCTCGGACGAGGCGCTCGCGCTCGACGGGAGCGCCCGCGTCCTCGCACACGGCACGGTCCTGACCGGCTCCGGCGCCGGCGCCGTCGGCTACGCATCCGTCAACATCGGACCGGGCGCACCGGTGTCCGTGTTCCTCCTCAGCCGGACCGGCGATCAGCTGAGCATCAGCGTGCGTCCGGGCTTCCCGTCCCCGGGTTCCCCTGACGTGTCGATCGCCGGGCGCCTGCCGTTCGCCGGGGCCGCTGCGTCGATCCCGGTGATCGCTGCCGTCGATTCGCAGGCGGGCGATGTCGCCCTGCTGAACCCGGCGGCCGGTGGCGCCCAGATGCACGTCATCCCCGAGGACGTTGGCTACAAGTCGTTCGGCACGCAGGTGGCCGTGCCGGTGTCGCTGCCATCGAGCGCGGCGTCAATCGCGATCGCCCACGACGATGGCGCTCCGGTGCTCGTCGTGCTCGACGTCCATGCGCGCCGCCTGACCGCCTACGGCCTGTGGGCGGGCACGCCGATCGGCTGACGGCTCCGCGAGGGTTCTCGCCCACAATGCCGCTGGACCGCTGGACCGCTGGACCGCTGGACCGCTTTACCGCTTGACTCGGGACGCCGGACGCGCGCGAACGGCGCCGGCTACAGCTGGTCGAGCAGCTGCTGGCGCTTCGTCGCGTACTGCTGATCGTCGATCAGCCCCGCGTCCTTCAGACGCGTGAGCTGCTCGAGCCGCGACTGCACGTCGGTTGCGAACCCGGCGCGTGCCGGCGTGACCGGCGGCGCTGCGCGCACGGCCGCCATGGCCTGCTCCAGCGCAGGGTTGCGAAAGCCGGTGTTGGCAGCGCTCAGGCGCTCGAGCATGTTGCGCTTGACCGCCTCCTGCATCGAGGCGGCGTCGGGAGCAGCCTCGAGCTCCTCCAGCAGCGGCGCGGCCTCGCGCGTCATCGCGGCTCGAGCCTGGTCCGTATACCACGCGACCGCCTCTTCGGTCGTCTTCGGAGCGGTGCGCGGATCGACGATCATCCGGGTGTGATCCTCGGGGTCGTAGAGCACCTGCACGATCACACCCGGTGAGAGGGTGACGAGCTCGTCGACGCGCATCTCCTGGCGCACCTCGAACGCCGGCTCGCTCTCCGGAGTCACGTGCAACGCGACGTCCCAATGAACGATCGAGTCGGTATGGCCTCGGTTGTGGCTTCTGCTCGCGGCCCACCTCGGGTTGATGCCCGCCTCGAGCACCTTCGCGGTCGCCGGATGTCCCGACGCGAGCAACGACTTCTCCAGCGTCTTGTAGGAGTTGAACATGTCTCTCCGTCCCCTCTTCTCCGAATGCGGGCGCGCCTCGTGCGGGTGACCCGGGATGCTATCGCCTGCATCCGTCCGTCAACCCGTCGCGCCGTGATCCGCGCTGCGCGCCTGCTGCAGCGCCGTCGTGATCACGTCGCTTTGCAGATACAGGTCATGCGCCCGTACCAGCGCGGCGATGCCTGCAGGTGCCTGCCGTTGTGCCAGCTCGAAGCTGCCGAGCGCAAACCAGGCCTGCCAGTTGGCGGGCTGCAGCTGTGTCCCGTCGAGCAGCTCGACGCGCGCTTGGCGCTCGTCGCCGAGCGCGCGGTAGACGACCGACAGGTCAAACAGCGGTTGCCAGGCCACCGGGTCCTCGGATGCGGCCGCTCGGGCGTCTGCGAGCGCGGTCGTGCCGTCCCGGTGCTGGAGCGCCAGCATCGCGGCGTTCGCTTCGTCCACCGAGTGCAGCGGACGCCAGATGAGCCAGGCGGACAGCAGCGTGAGCGCCACGAGCCCGGTCGCAGCGAGCCGAGCCCACGCTCCGCTGCCGACCTTCGACACGGCCCGCCCGCGCTCGCCGACGCGCTCGTGCAGCGGCCCGCGGCCGGCCAGCCAGCCGGCGCACATCAGCGCCGGCAACGCGACGCCGGGGATGAACCACGTCCAGTCGATGCTCGAGCTTGCACCGAAGGCGATCACGACCCCCAGCAGCGCTCCCATGCCGGCGCGCTCGCACTCGGTCCGCGCCCGGTCGTCTTGATCGCGCGCTCCCCGCAGCGTGCGCGCGGTCGCGATCGCCCACGCGACGAGCAGCATCAGACCGAGCACCAGCCCGATGATCCCGAGATCGGCGAATGTCTGCACGAGGAAGCTGTGCGCGTGCGCGGCGAGCGCGGTGTCGTTGCTGTAGCGCGTCTGGGCGAATTGGAAGCCGCCGGCTCCGACGCCGGCGACGGGCGCATGACTGCCCACGGTCACGCCCTCGCGCCAATACGACGGGCGGCTGTTGGCGAGGTCGACCAGTCGCCCCGGCGTGTCGCCGACGCGCGAGCTTGTGCTCGTGAGGCTGCTCCACACATGCGAGATCTCGCCCGTGAGCCCGCGCGACGAAGCCGCGAGCGCGCCCAATCCGGCCAGCGGCACGAGTGCCAGAAGGCCGATCAGAGCGATCCCCAGCTGGTGGCGGCGCTCCGCGGGGAGCGCGACGCGATCGATCCGTCCCGTCAGCGCGAAGCCCACGACCACGAGCACCGCGAGCACCGCGAGCGTCACGAGGCCAACCGTGCGCCCATCGCTCGTGCGGATCGCGAGCGTGACGCCGTCGTGGCTGAAGGCAACGGTGCTCAGCGCTGAGGCGGAGATCACCGCACCGCCCGCCAGTCCGAGCGCGAGCACGGCGCCACCACGCAGGCGCACCGGCACCACCGCGAACCAGGCCGCCAGGCCGAGCACCGCCGCGATCAGGGCACCGCGCGAATACGAGAGCGCCACGACCGCGATGAGCAGCGCCATCGCCGCCGGGGCGAGCGCTCGCACCGGGCGCGCGCCGCCGCGCTGCGCCCCGGCCCACAGGCAGGGCGGCAGGCCCATCGCGGCGAGCAGGCCGGTCGCGTTCCAGTAGCCGAACGGGGCCAGCAGCCGCCCGAAGGTGTCGTCGCGATCGAGCGTTCCCGGGAGCACCTTGACGAGCATCGCCCAGCCGCTGAGCGCGATCGCCAGCACCGCGACCGCACCGATGAGCGCGCGCCAGCGCTCCGGATACAGCCGCGCGAGCGCCAGCGCTCCCCCGAACGCCGCGAGATACGAGGCGGTCCGCCCCGCCTCCATCCACGACACATCGGGCGCCACCGACCACGCGATCGACAGCGCGGTGAACCAGGCGAGCGCGGCGAACAGCGCGAACGTGCCGGCTCCCCAGGCACGCCCATGGGCGCCGCGCAGCAGCACCGCGAGCGCCAGCACGCACCCGCAGGCGACGAGCACGATCTCCGTCCACGTGTTCGGCGCCGGATTGACCACGACGCTCGTGCTGTTCGTGGTGAACGCGACCACCGCCAACGCCGCGGCCAGGAGCAGCGCGATGATCGCGTCGAGCCTGGCGCCGCCGCCGACCCTCATCGTGTGCGTCTCGCGCTCGGTGCCGGCGCGGGCGGCGCCGGCACCGGGTGCAGTTGAGAGTTCACGCCTGAGTCGCTCAGCGCATCGGCATATGCCCGCACGGTCTCGATGCCGCAGCCCTCCCACGTGAACGCTCCGGCGACGTTCTCACGGGCGGCGCCGCGGAGCGCCGCAAGCGTGTCGGGCTCACGCAGCAGACGGTCGATCACCGCCACGAGCCCGGGCACGTCTCCTGCAGCCACGAGCTCCATCCCGCCGCCCGCGCGCGCGATCTCCTGCGGCCCCGCCTCGCCGCGGGCGCCGATTGCGGGTACGCCGCCCGCCATCGCCTCGACGTACGCCACACCGAACGCCTCGTCGACGCTCGGCATCACGAACAGCGTCGCGCTGCGGGCGGCGGCGAGCGCCTGCTCATGCGCGAGCGCGCCGCGCAGCTCCACGTGCCGTTGCAGCCCGAGTGTCGCGATCTGCGCGCGCAGCGGTTCGCGCTCCGGTCCGTCGCCGACGATCACGTAGCGGATCTCGGGGTGGCGCTCCCGCAGGAGCGCCACCGCCGCCACTACGTCTGCGTGCCGCTTGCGTCCGGCGAGATGCGCGACCGTGACGAGCGTCGGCACCGTGGGTGGTGGGTTCACTGCACCCGGTACATCGGAGCCGAGGTGCACGACGCGCACCTCCCGCGCGCCCGCTCGCACGCAGCGCTCCGCCGTCCCGGTGCTGTTGGCGAGCACAAGGCGGGCGTGGCGCAGGACGGTGGCCACGCGCCGGTAGCGGGCGCGACGCTGCTCGCTCCAGGGGCCGGCCGGCAATCGGTCCGCTCCCGCCTGCAATCGCCCTGGCCCCGGGCGGCCCCGCGTGTCCCGGGTACCCACGCCGAACACATCGTGCCCGTGGACCGACACCACGAGCGGCGTGTGCGGCGCCGCTCGCCTGAGCGCGTCGCCCGCGGGCACCGCGTAGTGGGCATGGATGAGCTCGTAGGGAAAGGTCCGGTAGAGCGAACGCAGCCGCCGTCGGAGCGGCGGCGCCGCCCATGCCCCCCAAGAGCCGTAGCTCCAGGGCCGCGGCGGCGAGAGGTAGCGCATGTACTCGACCTCGATGCCGTCGAGCGTCGTGCTCGCCGGCTGGCGCAGCTCCCTAAGCGCGGCGCTCAGGTCGTGTTCGCGCAGGCTTCTCAGGGGCGGCAGCGGCCGGTGCAGCACGAGCACCCTGATCTCAGCGCCGGCGTCGCGTGCGGCGACCGTCTGGCGGTGCGACCAGATTCCGCGGACCGGGTCGCCGGCGCGCGGGTAGTACTCGGCGAGCACGAGCACCTTCAAGCCGGCTACCAGCTCCGGTGGACCGCGAGTGGGCGCTGGATCTCCGCGGCGCGCACGTAGGGCCGCTCGCGCAGGAACTCGCGCGCCTCCTCGATCGCGCCGCTGATGTCATAGGACGCCGCGATCGTGCGCAGGCGGTGGCCGACTGGGGTGCCGTCCACCACACCGAGCCGCCAACCATGCTCGCGCGCGACGGCTGACCAGTGGTGGTCGAGGCCCCAGCCGGCGCGCAGCGGCGGAAACGGCAGCAGGACGTCGAATGTGTCGCGGTGAAATGCGAACACCGGTCCGATCTCGACGAACGCGGTCTCCCGCGCGACGCTCAGCGGCCGGCGCCTGGTCAGCGCCCAGGCGGCGTGGGAGCGGTTGCGATGCGCGGGCTGCGCGAGCCGCAGGTCGAAGCGCTCCGCCAGGAAGATGAACGCGTCGAGGAAGCCCGCCGGCAGCGACACGTCATCGTCGATCACGAGCAGCCAGTCGGCGCCCTCAGCGGGATGTTCGGCGAGGAGCGCGTTCAGGTTCTCGAACTTTCCGCGCTCGCCGGCGGGTGCGGTGACGATCTCAACCTCGTGGTGCGAGCTCGCCAGCTCCTTGCGCGCGGCAGCCATGAGGTTTGGAGCTTCGGTGCGCTCGATCCCGAGCACCAGCACGCGGCGTCGCGGCGCCGTCGCGGCAGCGCGGCGCAGGCGAGCGCGGGTGGAGAACGCGAGCGCGTCGGCAATCGCGTCAGCGAGCAGCGCGCGGCTCGTGGCCCGTATGCCGCTGACCTGGCCGCTGGTCCCGGACAGGAAGTCCTCAGCTGGGGCGGAGCCATCACCGCCGGCCGGAGTGCCGGCGAGGCCCCGGTCGCTCGGGCCCGTGTCGGGCTGGGGGTCGAGCATCTCGTGCAGCCTTCCGGCGGTATGCGCGAACAGCACGATCCCGAACGCGCAGCGCCGCCTGGCGCTGTGCCAGGCGCAGCCGGCCGCGATCCGCAGCTCGTGGCGCGCCGCCTTGGGCGACCCGACGCGCTCGTCGTTGCGCCGCGCCGTCCGCCCCAGCGCGTAGGCGGCGCGGGACATGCGCGCGACCGTCGCATCTTCAGCGCTCCGCCGATGATGCAGGCCGGCGGCGGCGAGATAGCGGACGCGACCGCCGGCCGCGGCGTAGCGGCGCAGCCAGTCCTCCTCGTCGCCACGCCCCGACAGCGTTTCGTCGAACGGACCGACGCGGCGCAGGGCGCCGGCGCGGATCGCCATGTTCGCGCCCCACACGAACCTCGCATCGCCGTCGCGCTCGCCGAGGTCCAGCGCGGTGATCGGCGCCGGCTCGCGCCCGCAGGCCCGAGGGCCGCCACCCTCCAGCAGCGGGCGGATCGGCCCGCCGAGCACCTCCGCGCCGGGCGTGCCGGCGGCTCCCTGCAGGATCGCGTCCAGCCATCCGGCCGGCGCGAGCACGTCATCGTCGACGAACACGACCAGCTCGCCGCGTGCGGCGGCGACTCCCGCGTTGCGCGCGGCGTTCAGGCAGCGCGGCATGGACAGTGTGACGAGCTTGGCTCCGCCACGGTCGGCGAGCGCGGCCGTCGCCGCATCGACACCGTCGCTGATCACGATCACCTCAGCCCCTGCAGCCTGCGCCTGCGGCACGATCGACTCCAGCGTCAGCGCGAGATAATCCGCCCGGGCACGTGTGGGGATGAGAATCGACGCGCGTGGCGCGGAACTCGCAGCACTCACGGGTCAGCGGGCGCCGGCGCCGGCGCGGCGATGGCGCGCGAGCTGTGCGCCGAATGCGACCACGAACCGCGGGTTGTAGCGCACGTATCGCTTCCACAGCCGGCGCGGTTCGCGCCCGAGCCGGTAGGCCCACTCCAGCCCGGCGTCCTGCAGCCAGTCGGGTGCCTGCGGCACCAGCCCGGCATGGAAGTCGAAGGCCGCACCGACGCCGATCAGCACGGGCGCGTCGAGCACCGGACGCATCTGCGCCATGAACTTCTCCTGCTTGGGGACGCCGATCCCGACCCAGACGATGTCGGCTCGCGAGTTGTTGATCTCAGCGAGCACCGACTCGTGTTCGTCGGGTGTGAGCGGCCGGAAGGGGGGCGAGTAGCCACCGACGATGCGGATGCCCGGGAAGCGCTTGCGGAGGTTCAGCGCGAGCTGGACGAGCGCGCCCTGGTTGCGTCCGCCGTACAGGTACAGGCGCTGCCCGCTGCGTGCTGCGCGCTCACAGGCGCGCAGCATCAGCTCCGGACCGTAGACGCGGTCACGCAGCGACTCGCCGAGCGCGTTCAGCGCCCAGACGAGCGGCTGCCCGTCCGGGACGTTGAGCTGCGATCCGAGCAGCGCCGCGCGGAGCTCCGGGTCCTCGCGCGAGGCCATCACCGTGTGGACGTTGCAGACGCACACGTACGCTCGCTCGCGCCGGGCGACCGTGACGTCGATCCACTCGAGCGTCCGGAGGTAGTCGATCACGGCGATCGGAACGTCGAGCACATCAACGGCACGCGGAGACTGGGCATGGGCGCCGTCGGCCGGCCGGACATGGGGTTGCAGCGCTCCCGCCGGTGAGGCCGCGATGGGCACCGGCGCGGGCGTGTGCGCCGTCTGGCTCTGGGGTCGGATCACGGCCATCTCAGCAGCTTTCGATCGTGGCCACGCGCAAGAGCACATTCATGGAACGTGGAATGCGCCTGCTGGTTTCGCTCTTGCCCGATCATTCGCAAACTCTTCGCGGTTTCTTGGGGTGGTTTCTTGAGGTTCCGCCGCTTACAGCGCTATTCTGAATGCGGACACGGATGTCAAGCGGCTTCGCGAGTATCGCCCCCTTTCTCGCGAGCCCCGGACGACCCCCCAGCCCTACCAGGGTCGTCCCTGGGTAGGACCCGCGCCGCATTCGCGGCGCAGGTCCACCTACTTCGGGGCGAGATACCGATAACCTGCGCTCTGCATGGAATGCGTGGTGACCGGCGGCGCCGGCTTCATCGGATCGAACCTGGTCGACGCGCTCGTCGAGCGCGGGGACCAGGTGAACGTGATCGACAACCTCAGCACCGGTAAGCGGTCGAACCTCGAGCAGGCGCTCGCGCGTGGGGCCACCGTTCACGAGCTCGACGTGCGCGAGGCGCAGGCTGTGCACGAGCTATTGCAGGCCGTCCGGCCCGAGGTGGTCTTCCACCTGGCTGCGCAGATCGACGTCCGCTACTCGGTGAGCTCACCCGCGGGCGACGCGGCCTCCAACGTGCTCGGATCGATCGCGGTGCTCGAGGCGGCGCTTGCCGCCGGCACCCGTCGCCTCGTGAACACCTCCACCGGCGGTGGCCTGTACGGCGACGCCGACGTGCTGCCGACCCCGGAGGATCACCCGATCCGCCCGCTGGCGCCCTACGGCCAGAGCAAGTACTCCGCCGAGGGCTACTTCGAGCTCTATTCGCGCCTGCACGGACTGTCGACCGTGTCGCTGCGCTACGGCAACGTGTACGGCCCGCGCCAGGACGTGCACGGCGAGGCCGGCGTGGTGGCGATCTTCTGCGGGCATCTGCTGGAGGGCCGGCGCCCGACCGTGTTCGGCGATGGGCGCCAGACCCGCGATTGGGTCGACGTCGCCGACGTGGTCCGGGCGAACCTGCTTGCCGCGGCCTCCGATCTCGGCGGTCAGGTCAACATCGGGCACGGCCAGGAGACCTCGGTGCTCGAGCTGATCGAAGCGCTGCGTGAGGTCGGCGCCGAGCTGCAGCTCGGTCCGATGGGCGAGCCGCACTTCGAGCCCGAGCGTCCGGGCGAGGTCAGGCGCAGCTGCTTGTCGGTGGCGCGCGCGCGCGCCGAGCTGGACTGGCAGGCGGAGGTTCCGATGCGCGACGGCCTGCGGCGGATCCTGCGTCTCCTCGTCGAGGATGCGGGCGACACGGGTGCCGCGGTAGCTCCGCGCGGCCGCTGCCTCTGACTCAACGATCCCGCAAGCCCCGCGCGAGGTCGATCCGAGCGGTTCGGGGGAGTCCCAACGTCACCCGGCTACGGTGCACACGCGCCCACCTGGGCCCTGCACGAGCATATGCCAGGAGACCTCCGGAGCCCGGTCCGCTGGGACGCGCACGGTCGCAGTCGTGCCCGCCGCGACCTGGCCCAAGGCGATCGCGTAGGCCGTGGCGAACCGCGCAATCGCTGCGGTGACTGGCTGACCGGCTGCGGCGGTGAGCTGTATCGCGCCTGCGGGCAGGTCGATCGCGACCGCGCCCCGCCCGAGGATGAGGCAGCCGCCGCTCGCCTTGGCGGTGCCGGTGTCGATGCCGGGCGGCTTCGCCGCTGTAGGCGCCGGGGTGCTCGTCGGCCTCAGCGCGATGAGCTCGCCGCGCTCGATGACCTGGTCGGCGAGCTCGCGCGTGCCCTCGCCCGTGAACAGCAGTTGCTCGGGGGTGTCGGCGTTCGTCCCGAAGGCGTCGACCGCGCTGTAGAAGGTCCCGGCTGCAACGTCGTTGATCAGTCCGGGAAGGAACGGGGGCGCCGGGCTGAAGTCGGGCGGGACGAGCCCGCGGAGGATCAGCAAGCCGCCGAGCTCCGCTCGGCTCGCGACGCTGGCGCTCAGCATCTCGTTGCGCATTCCGGTGAACTGCCCGGCGTTCGTGACGCACACGATTCCGAGGCCGGCCAGCACCGCGATCGTGCCGCCGCGTTTCAGCCGCCGCGGTCTCGGCACCGCTGCACAGACGCACACCGACAGGAGCATCACGTTCGTGGCGAGGTAGCGCGAATCGGTGGGTCGGCGGTTGCCCGAGAGGTCGGATACGGACGCGGCGAGCCATAGCACGACGAGCGTGGTCGCCGCTGCCCAGAACAGGGGCGGCGGGCGCCATCCGCGCCACAGCGCGATCACGAGGACGACGATCGCCGCGAGCGCGAGCGGCTCGCCGAAGCTCGGGTCGATCTGCGGTGGGAGGTCCGTTGTAGGCGTCGAGAGTCCCGACACTCCGGCAAGCGTCGAGCTGAACGCCTGTGCGACGTAGACGAGCGAGCCTCGCCACAGCGACAGGTACGTTTCGCTGTTCTGGTGACCGTATTTGAGGTACCAGAGCCCGTAGAGCACGGCCGGGACGGCGACTATCCAGATGCTCTGGCGCCAATTGCCGCGCAGGATCACGAGCACCGTCGCGCCGGCGAGGAAGCCGACCCCCTGGCTGGCCGAGGCGAGCGAGACGATCAGCGCCCCGCACGCGATCGCATCGCCTCGAGGGCTGCGGCGACTGAGCGCCATCAGGCTCAGCAGCCCGGCGACGTCGGCGATCGAGTAGCCGACCTGGAATGACCAGAGGAGCGATATCGCGCCGGAGCCGAGGGTCATCAGCAGCGCCACCGGCACCAGCCCCCACCATCTGCCCCACAGCCGCCGGCATGCGATCCCGGTGATCAGCCCGAGCGCCACGATATCGAGCGCCGCGAGCATCCTCAGCGGCACGTAGGAGCTCGCCCCGAACAACTGGAGCACGATCTTGTAGATGAGGATCGGCAGCGCCGACAGATGCGGCCCGTGGGGGAGGAGGAACATGTCGAGCGAGATGCCGCGCCGGTCCAGAATGAACTCCCAGTCGTCAAAGAAGAAGCTGAGGCCGCGCGTCTCGTAGAGGACGATCGCCGCGCCGAGCATGAGGAGCGCGGCGAACGTGGCATCGCTCGCGTCGATGCGGAGGCCGCGTGTCTTCGATGCGCTCACGGGCGTCGGGATCGTCGCGCTTGGCGCTGGCGAGGTCGTCATGTCATCTCATCGTCGGATGAAGGCGGGTGCAGTGGGTCGGCAGCGATCAACCTTTCGGTGCCGTGGTCTCCGCGTAGGACGCCGGCCGGTCCGCGTCCGCCATGATCGCGCGGTGATGCCGGTAGGGGCCCTGCGGCAAGTCGGTGCGTCGGTAATCGCCTCGGCTGAGATGCGCCTCCAGCCAGAGATAGAGGACGATGAACGCATAGCGGCTTCCCATCTCCTGGATCCGCAGCTTCGAGGTCCCGTGCCGGCGGTTTGACCACGTCACCGGGACGACCGCGAAGTTGTAGCCGCGCACGACGGCCTTGAGCGGCATCTCGACGGTGAGGTTGAAGTGATTGGACAGCAGTGGCTGGATCTGGTCGATCACGTAGCGCCGATAGGCCTTGAACGCATTGGTCGTGTCGTTGTAGCCGTGGCGGAACAGGAGCCGGATGGCGCCGTTCGCGATCCGGTTGAGGACGAGCTTGAAGCGCGGGTAGTCCTGGGTGCTGCCGCCGCTGCCGAAGCGGGTGCCGAAGGCACAGTCATAGCCCTGTTCGAGCACGCGGTAGTAGCGCACGAGGTCCGACGGCGAATCCGACAGGTCGGCCATCATGATCGCCACGGCATCGCCCGTGTAGTGGTCGAGGCCGGCGCGGACTGCGTGGCCGAAGCCCGGAGGCAGGTGGGAGCGCAGGCAGCGCACGTTCGGTTCGCGCGCGGCGATCGCATGAACGGCCTGCGCGGTCCCGTCTCCGCTGGCGTCGTCGATCACGAGGATCTCGTGCTCGATGCCCGCTGCCCGCAGTTCGTCCGCGGTTCTCTGGACGGTCTCGGCGATCGAATCAACCTCGTTGTGGGCGGGGATGATGACCGACAGTCTCATCGCGCGGTCAGCCAGCGGTCCGCGTTGTAATCGTGGATCTCCTGCAGAACGGTTTCGATGCTGTACGTGATGTCCCACGCGGGGTATTCGCGGCGGAACGGCTCCAGATCGGAGACCCACCAGCGGTGGTCGCCGATCCGGTTTCGCTCCGATAGCTCCCAGTCGAGCTCGCGGCCGGCGATCGTCTCGCAGATCGCGATCGCTTCGAGCATCGAGCAGTTGCTCGGGCGCCCGCCACCGATGTTGTAGACGGCGGCTGGACGCGGGGCGCGATGGAACGCCTCGAATGCGGCGACGAGATCCGCCGAGTGGATGTTGTCGCGCACCTGCTTTCCGCCGTAGCCGAACACGGTGTACCTGTCCCCGGCGAGGGTGCAGCGCATGAGATAGGAGAGGAAGCCGTGCAGCATCGTGCCGGCGTGGTTGGGCCCGGTCAGGCAGCCGCCGCGGAAGCAGACGGTCGGCATGTCGAAATAGCGGCCGTACTCCTGAACAAGCAGGTCCGCAGAGGCCTTCGAGACTCCGAACAGCGAGTGCGTCGACGCGTCGATCGACATCGACGTGTCGATCCCGCCGAAGTACCGGTGATCCTCGGGAAGCTCCAGACGCCGGTCGAGCTCGACGAGCGGGAGGTTGTTCGGCAGGTCTCCGTACACCTTGTTCGTCGAACAGAAGATGAAGGTCGCCGATGGGGCATGACGCCGGGTCGCCTCGAGGAGGTTGAGGGTTCCGTTGGCGTTGACCGAGAAGTCGGTCTGGGGATCGGACGCCGCCCAGTCGTGCGACGGCTGGGCCGCGGTGTGGATCACGAGCTCGAGCGTGCTCGCGACCTCGGCGAACACGCGGTCGACCCCGGCGGCGTCGCGAACGTCGAGCTCGAGCGAGCGGAACGCGTCACGGAACTCGGCGAGGAGTCGCGCCGTCGTCGGCGCAGTCGAGGCCGCCGGGCCGAAGAACTGCGCCCGCATGTCGTTCTCGAGGCCGACGACGTCGTAGCCCTGCCGCACGAAATGCTGGACGGACTCGGAGCCGATCAGGCCCCCAGAGCCCGTGACAAGTGCCGTCGGCATACGCGGGAACTGTACGGCACGCGTCCGCTGAGCGCCGGGTGCCATGTGGTTAGGAAACCAAACCGTCACCCCGAGCAAGCATTGGGTTGTTGGCGCTAGAGCGCGTTCCTAAGCGCGGACTCGTGCTCGCGGACCCACGCGTGGATATCGGCGAGGATCGCTCCCGGATTGTGGCGCGGACGCCAGTCGGTCAGCGCGAACAACGCGCGACAATCCGATATGTAGACGGGCACGTCACCCGGACGCGTGCGCGGGTCGCTGCCGACATCGAGCGTACGGCCGGTCAGCTGCGCGCACAGCTCGGTTGTCTCTCGCAGCGACAGGCTGCACGCGCGGCCTCCCCCGAGGTTGGCGACGACGCCATCCCAACGGTCCGGATCGAGCAGCTGCTCCTCGAGCAGGTCGACCAGATCGTCGACGTGCAGAAGGTCACGCACCTGCTTGCCCTCGCCGCCGAAGCCGATATAGCTCAGCGGTCGCCGAAAATGGTGAGCGAGCACCCAGTAGGCAAAGACGCCCTGGTCGACCTTGCCCATCTGCCACGGCCCCGCGATCACGCCACAGCGGTCGACGACCGCGCGCAGGCCGTATGCCGCCCGGTATTCCTCGATGAGCAGCTCGGCCGCGAGCTTCGTCGACCCGTAGAGAGTCCGCGCGCCGGCGAGCGGGAATGACTCGGCGATGCCGGCGTGCGAGGCTCCGTCGAGCGTCTGCGCGTCTGTGAGCTCGAAGCGTGTCTCGGTCTCGTCGAGCGCAAGCCCGCTCAACGACGCGATCGGATAGACGCGGCTCGTGGACAGGAACACGACGTAAGCGCCGTGACGCCGGGCGTGCTCGAGGCAGTGGTAGGCGCCGAGCAGGTTCGACTTGACCGCGTAGTCCGGGCTCCCATCGACTCCTGCCAGCGCCGACGGCTCGGCCGAGCACTCGATCAGCGCGTCGACCTCGCCGAGCTCCGCGAGGTCTTCGAACGCGCGGATGTCGCCGTGTGTAAAGGCGATGCCGGCCTCCCGCAGGCGCGGCAGGTTGAGCTCAGCGCCGCGACGATGGAGGTTATCGAACGCGACGATCTCCCAGCCGGGGTGGCGGCGGGCGAGCTCCAGCCCCACGTTCGCGCCGACGAACCCGGCGCCTCCGGTGACGAGCACACGCATCAGACGGCCGGATTATGGCGTGCGGACGCGACCCACGAGGACCCGCGAGGCGTCGCCGCCGCCCGCGCTCCGGTGTGCGCATGTGGTTGATAGCTTCAGCTGTTCGATGACGCTCCTCGAAACCTCGGCGACGGTCCTGCGCGACGCGCGCCGCAGCCTGGATCGCGGTGTACAGCGCTCGCTGGATCGACTCGAGCGGGCCCTGGCAGCCCGCCACGCCACATCTTCGCCCGGCGCGGCAGGGGGTGCGGTGGAGGCGCTGCGCGCCACCTGGGGCAGGTATCCCGGCGACTGGAGCTCGGACGCGAGCCTCAACCTCGGCGCGCACACCCTCGGCGAAGAGTGGGGCGGCCCCGCATTCGCGGACTACATCATCGAGCTCGTGGGCGAGTACCTGGGAGCCGAGCGCGATGTGCTGGAACTTGGGTGCGGCGGTGGCAAGTTCAGTCTGCGGCTTGCGCCAAAGTGCCGCTCACTGCTCTGCACCGACATCTCCAGCGAGATGATCGAGCACACCCGCGCCGGCTTCGCCGCGCGCAACACCGGCCAGGACGTGAGCTTCCAGGTCCTCAACGGAGTCGACTTCGATGGGATCGCTGCGAGCTCCGTCGATTTCATCTTCAGCTATGACGTGATGCTCCATCTGCAACCGCAGAACGTGTTCAGCTACCTGCTCGACGCGCGGCGCGTCCTGCGCGAGAACGGCGTGTTCATGCTGCACCAGATCAACCTCTCGTCTCCCGGCGGTCTCACGCACTTCCTGCAACAGTACGCCGGCGACACATGGAAGCGCGAGTTCAACGATCTGAGGCGCCGCGGCCACATCTACTACATGAGCGCCGACCAGATGCGGACGCTCGCCAACCAGGCGGGACTGGCGGTCGACACCATCTTCGGTGACCACCAGAGCTTCGAGGGCATCACGGACGGCCGCGATCTGATCGGCTTTCTGCGCAAGCGGCCGAGCCGCCTGGACACCACCGACGGGCGGCCGATCGAGCTGCTCGTCGGCGCAGGCCAGACGACGGTGTATGCCGTCATCGACGGTGAGCGGCACGCGTTCACCTCGGCCGCCCAATTCGAGCGTAACGGCTTCAAGTGGGAGTCGGTACGCCGGGTCGCCGAGGCCGAGCTGGAGGCGGTGCCCGACACAGGCCCGTTAGACCCGTGGGAGTAGCGCTGTGCGAGGCACGCGGGCCGCGCCGCGCGAGCATCGGTCAGGTATGGGCCCCGGCGCATTGACCAGCGCTGCTAGCCTTGCTCGGGTGACATGAGCGCGACGCTGTCTCCAGCTTCTGCACGCGCCCGGCCGATGCTCTCACGCTCGGTGGTCACCGTCTACCACGTCAACAAGGCGTTCAAGCTGCCCCATCAGCAGTACCACACGCTCAAGGAGCGGGCGCTGCACCCACTCAAGGCGCGTCGCTTTGACGTGCTGCAGGCGGTGTCAGACGTCACGATCGAGATCAACTCGGGCGAGTTCTTCGGGATAATCGGCCGCAACGGCTCCGGTAAGAGCACACTGCTCAAGTGCATCGCTGGTATCTACGGGATCGACAGCGGAGATCTGCACGTGCGCGGCCGGCTCTCACCGTTCATCGAGCTTGGCGTCGGCTTCAACCAGGAGCTGACAGCACGCGACAACATCATGATCAACGCGATCATGCTCGGCCTCACGCGCAAGCAGGCCCGTGACAGCTTCGACGCGATCATCGACTTTGCCGAGCTGCACGAGTTCCTCGACCTGAGGTTGAAGAACTACTCGTCGGGCATGCTCGTGCGGCTGGCGTTCTCAGTTGCGATCCAGGTCGAGGCGGAGATCCTGCTGATCGACGAGGTGCTCGCGGTCGGCGACGTGTCGTTTCAGAACAAGTGCTTCGACCAGTTCGAACGGCTGAAGCGTGAGGGTCGCACGATCCTGTTCGTGACGCACGACATGGGCGCGGTCGAGCGCTTCTGCAATCGTGCGATGCTGCTGGAGAAGGGCGCGATGATTGCGATCGGCGAGCCGAGCGAGGTCGCGCGCCGCTACAACCTGCTCAACATCGGGCAAGCCGCGCATGCAGCTGCGCACGACGAGGCACAAGTCAGCAACAGGGTGCCGGAGCGGCGCCTGGGGATCATCGATGCCTGGTTCGAGGATCTGGCGGGGGAGCGGATCGCGTCGCTCTCATACGGGCGGCCGTGTCGTGTCTGCATGGAGATCCGCTTCAACGAGGAATTCGTCGATCCGATCTTCGGCGTGACCCTACGCAACCAGATCGGTGGGACGGTGTTCGCCACCACGACCGACGTCGCGCACGGCCCGACGGGCCGCTTCGATGCCGGCCAGACGGTCGTCGTGAGGCTCGACTTCGACAACTGCCTGGCCGCCAGCCGCTACACGCTGACGCCGTCGGTCGCCGAGAAGGGCTCGCCCAGCGCCCTCGAGATGCGTGACGACCTCGCCTCGTTGCTGATCGAGGGCGGGCCGATGACCGGGGGGGTCGCGCACCTCTCGCACACGTTCGAGATCTCCGGGCGATGAGCATCGAATCGACGGCCACAAGGGTTGCCCCATCGGCTTTCGGAGATGACCTCCGGCGATTCTTCGACCTGACCTGGACGCTTGCGACGACCGATTTCAAGCTGCGCTACTTCGGCTCGGCGCTCGGCTACGTGTGGTCGATCATGCGTCCGCTGCTGTTCTTCGGGGTCCTGTACCTCGTGTTCACCAAGGTGTTCCATGCCGGCCGGGGGATTCCCCACTACGCGGTATACCTGCTCACCTCGATCATCCTGTGGACCTTCTTCGTCGAGACGACGGCTGGAAGCGTGCAATGCCTCCTCGCTCGCGAGGGGCTGCTGCGCAAGATGCGTTTTCCGCGGCTCGTGATTCCCTTGGCGGTCGCGCTCACGGCGCTGTTCAACCTCGGCATGAACTTCATCGTCGTGTTCGCGTTCGCGGTGGCCAGCAACGTCCAGCCGCGCCCCTCGTGGCTCGAGATGCCGGTGCTCATTCTGCTGTTCGCGATCCTCGCGGTCGGCGTCGGGATGCTCCTGTCGGTGCTGTACGTGCGCTTTCGCGACATCCAGCCGATCTGGGAGGTCACAGCCCAGGTGCTGTTCTACGCCTCGCCGATCATCTACACCGCCAAGCAGTACCCCGCGTCGATCATCCGGCTGGCGATGATCAATCCGATCGCGGCGATCCTCACGCAGATGCACCATGCGTTCGTGGATCCCAATGCCCACAGCGCCGCGGTGGTGATCGGCGGGACCGCGAGACTGCTGCTTCCGCTTGGCGTGATCGCGTGCACCTTCCTGCTGGGGCTGTGGTGCTTCAACCGTGAGGCTCCTCGGATCGCCGAGAACCTGTGAGCGCCGCGATCGATCCCCAGCCACACGAACCGGATGAACTGGACGTGCTCCGTGCGCGTGTCGCCCAGCTCGAGGCTGAGCTGATCGATGTGGAGGCGCGCTCAAACCGGACGATCGGTGAGCTCCAGGCGCAGACGTACTGGCTCGAGCGCTGGGGCGTGGACCTCGACGCACTGATGCGCCGCCCGGCGGCGAACCGCGCGCGGGCGGCGGCACGCTTTGCGCGCGGCTTCTACCGCCGCGGCCTGCGAGTGAAGCGCCGGCTCCTCTCGTGAGGAGCGTCTCGGTCGTCATCCCCGTCAAGGACGGCGAGCGCTACCTCGCTGAGCTGCTCGACGCGCTACGGAGCGAGGGCCCGGACGAGATTCTCGTGATCGACTCCGGCTCGCGGGATCGCTCACTGCATATTGTGCGCGCTGCCGGGGTGGATCTGCTCGAGATCGAGCCGCGGTCGTTCGGTCACGGCCGCACGCGGAACCTCGGCGCCGAGCGCACCGGCGGCGATCTGATCTGCTTCCTCACGCAGGACGCCACGCCCGTCGCGGGGTGGCTTGCCGCGTATCGCGAGGCGTTCGAGCTGGACCCGGCGGTCGGTGCGGCCTACGGGCCGCACCTCCCAAGGCCCGACACGAGTCCGATGATCGCCCGCGAGCTGAGCGAGTTCTTCGGGAGCTTCTCCCCGAGCGGCGCGCCGGTGGTGCAGAGCGGCGGCGGGCCGACCTTCCTGTCCAACGCGAATGCCTGCTACGCGCGCGCCTGCTGGGGGGAGATCCGCTTCCGTGACGTCGACTACTCCGAGGACCAGGCGTTCGGCGCCGACCTGCTGGCGGCCGGCTGGCAGAAGGTCTACCACCCGGACGCCGCCGTTCTGCACGCCCACGACTACGAGCTGCTCGAGTTCATGCGCCGCTACTTCGACGAGTACCGCGGCCTACGGCAGACCACCGGTCATCTGGAGCCCTTCGCGTTGCTGCCGACGGCGCGTCACGTTGTCGTGTCGGTCCGGGGCGACGTGCGCTGGGCTCGCGAGCATGGCGCACGCCCCGCCGAGCAGGCGCGCTGGGCTGCGCGATCGGCTGCGCACCACGGGGGTCGCCGCGTCTTCTCGGCACTCGGCTCGCGCGCCGACCGCTTGCCGGAGCGTCTGCAGCGCTCGCTGTCGCTCGAGCGGCATCCCGGCGGCGCCGGCCCGCAGACCGGCGCCGCCGCCGACGCGGGGTCGCAACCCGCTCCCTCGCCACCGCCGATCGTGCCGTCGGGGCGCCGCGTTCCAGCGTCGCCCGCGCGCGATGATTACGGGGCGGCCGCCGAGGTCTGGCACGACGGGCCGATGCCCCTGCTGCCGGCCGTCCCGGGCATGGCCGCGCGGGAGCGGCTGCGAATCGCGATGGTGATCCCGCCGTTCACACGTGGTAGCGGAGGCCACAACACGCTGTTTCAGATCTTCTCCCGGCTGGAGCGCCGCGGGCATGTCTGCACCGTTTGGGTGACCGATTTCCTCGCGATGCTCGGTCACCGCTCGGGGGGCGTTCTGCGCCACGACATCGTCGAGTACTTCGCGCCGATCAGCGGCGCCGTCTACCGCGGCTTCGATCGGTGGACCGGAGCGGACGTCGTGCTCGTCACAGGCTGGCAGACCGTGCATCCGGCGCTGCGACTCGATCGCTGTCATGCGCGAGCGTACGTGGTCAACGACCACGAGCCCGACTTCTATCCCGTCTCCGTCGAGCAGGTGCTGGCGGCCGACACGTACCGTCACGGCCTGCACTGCATCGCCGCCAGCCCGTGGCTGCGAGATGTGCTGATCGAACGCTACGGCGCCACCGCCGACGCGTTCCAGCTAGGCGTCGATCACGACACCTACCGGCCGCGTCCAGTCACGCGCCGGCGCGACACGATCGTCTACTACGCGCGCTACTCCACCACGCGGCGCGCGGTGCCGATCGGCCTGATGGCGCTCGGCGAGCTGCACCGGCGCCGGCCCGAGGTCCGGATCGTGATCTTCGGCACCCCGGACACGATCGCCACGAGCTTCCCCTACGAGCACATGGGCGTGCTCGGCACCGAGCAGCTGTCCTACCTGTACTCGGAGGCGACGGTCGGCCTCTGCCTGTCGATGACGAACTTCTCGCTGATGCCGAAGGAGATGCTCGCCTGCGGGCTACCCTGCGTCGAGCTCGCCGGCGTGAGCGCGGAGTCGATCTTCGGCGAGGATGGCCCGATCGAGCTTGCATCGCTCGATCCGTCGGCGCTCGCGGACGCGCTGTTGCGGCTGCTCGACGACCGCGCACTCTGGGAACAGCGCTCGCGCGAAGGCATCGAGTTCGTCGCCGGCCACACCTGGGAGCACGCCACCGACGAGGTCGAGGCGGGGCTCAGACACGCTCTACGCAACCGCGAACCGGTCGAGCTCGGCGGCCTTCGATATGGTCAGCGCAGTGAATGAGCATCGCAGGGCGGGCGCCCCGAGGCTGATCGACTGGACCGGCGAGCGCTGTGTGCCCTGGGCGCCGGACGTACAGGTCGTCTACGAGCACCTGCACCGCTACATGTGGGCAGCTGAGCTCGTCGACGGGCGCCGCGTGCTCGATCTCGCGAGTGGCGAAGGCTTCGGCGCGGCGATCCTCGCTGATCGAGCGGCCTCGGTGGTCGGGATCGACATCGATCGAACGACCGTCGAGCACAGCAAGCTGAACTACGCCACCCCGCGCATCGAGTTTCGCGTGGGCGATGCGCTCGATCTCTCGACGTTCGCCGAGGACTCGTTCGGCGCCGTGGTGGCGTTTGAGATGGTCGAGCACGTACTGGACCAGGATCGGCTGCTCGCGGAGATCGCGCGAGTGCTCGAGCCCGGCGGGCTGCTCGTCATGTCCACTCCCGATCGTCGCGCGTACTCGGATGCGACGGGCCAGCAGAACCCGTTTCACACGCACGAGCTCGACGCGGACGAGTTCTCGGCGATGCTCGCGGCGCGCTTCGCGAACGTCGCCGTCTGGGGGCAGCGGACGATCACCGGCTCGGCGCTCGCGGCGCTGAGCGCACAGGCGGGCGAGGGGTCTGTGAGAACGCTGTTCGTCGAGCGCTCCGGCGATGAGTTCCGCTCCGCGCGGTCGCTGTCACCCCTATATCTGGTCGCGATCGCCTCTGATCGGCCGCTCCCGCGACCGCCTGCCGATTCGGTGCTCGGCGATTGCGGTCTCGCGATGCTCCGCGCCCTCGAGCGCCGCAGCGCCGAGGAGCTGGGGCGGGAGCGCCAGCAGGTACATGAGCAGCACGTCGCCGACGCTCGGGTCGCTCAACAGGCCATCGAGGCCGCCCAGCGAGCGGCGGTCGAGGCTGAGGCGAAGGCCATCCAGGCCCGTGGCATGGCCGACGCCGCTCGACGCGAGGTTGCATCGCTCGAGCGTGGGTTGGCTGACCGCACCCTTGAGCTCGACACGGTGTTCAGCCGCTGCGAGCGCCTGCGCGATGGGATGGCGCAGGACGAGGGGACGATCGCGGCGCTGCGCACGGAGCTCGAGCGGTCGGCTCAGTTCGTCAGGCGAGTAGAGTTATCGGTGACGTGGCGAACATTTCAGCGCGTCCGTGCTTCCTTGTTTGCCGCCGCCGGCGGAGAGGGATCGCTCGCCGTGCGTGGGCTGCAGTGGTTTCTGCGCACGCTCGGCCGGCCCGCGCGATCCAAGCGGCCGAGACATGAGGCCACCGCGGCGCAACCGGACGCGACCTTCGACGCTGGCATCCCCGTCCACGCGTTGTCGCTCTTCGATTTTCCGGTGTACGATCACCCCGAAGTCTCGCTCGTCATCCCGCTGTATGCGCGCGCAGACCTGACCCGTCGCTGCCTCGAGTCGATCCGGGACGGGACCGCACATGTCAGTTACGAGGTGATCCTCGTTGACGATGATGCTGACGCCGAGACGCAGACCTTGCTCAGTCAGGTGCGCGGCGCCGAGATCATCGTCAACGAGGTGAATTGCGGCTACCTCCGAAGCGTGAACGCCGGCGCTTCTGTGGCCCGCGGACGGTGGCTCGTGCTGTGCAACAACGACATCGAGGTCACGCCAGGCTGGTTGTCTTCCCTGGTCGAACGCGGGGACTCGGCGCCGGACATCGCGGTCGTTACGCCCAAGTACCTCTACCCCGACGGTAGCGTGAACGAGGCTGGTGGGATCATCTGGTCAAATGGCACCGGCGTCAACTACGGCCGCGGTGATGCTCCTGACGTTTGGCGCTACGAGTACGTCCGTGAGGTCGACTACGGGTCCGCCGCCGCGCTGCTCGTACGCACCGATTTTTGGCGACAGCGGGGAGGCTACGACGAGCGCTTCTTGCCGATGTATTACGAGGACGCCGACTTGTGCTTCGACGCGCGTGAGCGCGGGCTCCGTGTGGTCTACGAGCCTGCGGCACGCGTCATCCACCACGAGGGCGCGACCGCCGGGACGGACGTCACCGCTGGGCACAAGCGTCATCAGGAGGAGAATCGTTCCAAGTTCGTCTCGAAGTGGCACGAGCGGCTCGAAGCCTGGCATCTGCGTCCAATCCATGGCAACCTGCGACGCGCCCTGGAACGCCTGCCGGCTCCCCACGTGTTGATCGTCGACCACCGCGTACCGATGCCGGATCACGACGCCGGGTCGGTGCGAATGGCGAGCATCATCAGCACGTTCAGAAAACTCGGCTGCCGTGTCACGTTCCTTCCGGACGACCTAAACGCTATCCAGCCGTACACCCGCGATCTCCAGAGACTCGGTGCAGAGGTCTTGTACCCGCCGATCAACTGCTTGGAGGAGCTTTCGTCGATCGGGCCCTCGCTCGATCTTGTCATCGCGTCCCGGCCTCACGCCACCGCTCGCTGGCTGGATATGATCGCGGAGCTTGCGCCGACGGCCCGGATCGTCTACGACACGGTTGATCTGCACTGGCTTCGAGAGGCAAGGCGCAACGCACTTGTCGGCGGAGGTGGCAAAGGCGAGCTTAGCCGGCGTGCGACGGTGCTGAGGGAGCTAGAGTTGGCGCTGATACGAGCCACGGATACGGTGCTCGTCGTAACAGAGGACGAGCGCGCACAGGTCGAGACCGACGTTCCCGGAGCCGACGTGCGGATCGTGCCGATCGTCTACAGCGCTCGCGAGCATGTGCCTCCGCGTGAGGTGCGCAGCGGAGTGTTGTTTGTCGGAGGGTTTGAGCACACGCCGAACGTCGACGCGGCGATCCGGCTCGTCCGTGGCGTTATGCCCCGCGTATGGCGCGAGCGCGGCGACGTGTCCGTGACGATCGTTGGCTCGCGCGCGCCGTCGGAAGTGCAGACGCTTGCCTCAGTCCGCGTCGAGATCGCCGGATGGGTTCCGGATCTCGAGCAGTTGCTCGGATCATCGCTCGCGCTTGTGGCTCCGCTGAGCTATGGCGCCGGCCTCAAGGGCAAGGTAACGCAAGCGCTCGCAGCCGGCCTGCCCGTAGTCACGACACCGATCGGAGCGGAGGGCCTTGAGGCCATCGACGGACAGCAGCTGCTGATCGGCGAGACCGATGATCAGCTTGCAGAGCGGATCATTCGGCTCGTGGACGACGCCGAGCTGTGGAGTCGCCTGTCGACAAACGGCCAGGCCGTTATCGCCGAACACTTCTCCGATGATGTTATGCAAACCCAGCTCGAGCTTCTATTGGATTGCAAATTACGCGCGATGACCAGTTGATCTGGTTTAGACGGAGGCGCATATGAGCCGCAGCGACATGAAGCGGACGCCACAGAACATCACCGAGCTGGTCGCCGGCTGCGCGCAGCACCGAGATCGGCTTGCCACCGCACGCGGCGAGCTCGGCGACGGAATCGCCTGGTACCTGTACGACATCCTGGGCAACCTGGTCCATCTCGACGCGCTCCTGCACGGGAGCAATCGGGATCTCGGCACCCTCGCTGCGGGGTTGCCGGTCGCCGACATCGGGGCAGCGGACGGAGATCTGGCATTTGCGCTCGAGCACCAATGGGGCTGGCGGGTCGACATCATTGACACGGCCCATTCGAACATGAACGGCCTACGCGGCGCGCAAGCGCTGCGCGCCCATCTGGGCTCGAAGGTGGACATCCACGATATCGATCTCGATCGGCAGTTCCGCCTGCCGAGAGCGCACTACGGGTTGGTGTTCCTGCTCGGGATCCTCTACCACCTCCAGAATCCGTTCTTCGTCTTGCGCGAGTTGGCCGAGCGCGCGGACCAATGCATCTTGTCCACGCGAGTGGCGCGGTTCGCCGGCAGCGAACCGACGCCGATCGCTGAGCTTCCGGTGGCTTACCTCGTCAATCCGGACGAGACCAATAACGATGCATCCAACTACTGGATGTTCTCGCCTGCTGGCTTGGAGCGCATTGTTGCCCGCGCGGGATGGACGGTGCTAGAGCGCTATAACGCCGGCGACGTCATCGGCTCCGATCCCAGTTCTTGGGAGCATGATGAGCGCATGTTCATGCTCCTGCGCTCGGTGCGCGCGTAGCGCGGACCCGCGCCAGGCGTGATGCGATCAGCCGGGGGAGCTCTCCCTCGGGTCGCCTGCGCACTGTCAGGCCGCAGGCTAACCAGATCACCAGAACCGCGCCGACGGCCCATAGCTGCCTGGCGGTACGTCGCGGTGAGCTGATAATGCCCGGGGGAGAGCCGCCAGGTGCGCAGCGGAATGCCGGCGTTGACGAGGCGCACCTTTGACGTGTTGACTTTGCCAGCCGCTGATGGCCAGCTCGTTATCCACCATCAGTACGGGCCGGTGGCCGTCACCTCATAAGTGACACCATGGAAGCCGTAAGAGGTGGTGTGCACCAAAGCGCTCGGGTGCCATGTTGTCGGGGATGCGAGACGGGTCGCACCGTCGCGACAGCCGATCGCTTGGCACGAAAACGTGTAAGCGTGCCAAGGAGCGAGCAGCAGTGCTGTTCAGGCGGGGTCCTAGTCCTAGTCGGCTCGCCAGAGCGCGCGCTCGATCATGCCCCCGTAGTTCGATCGAGTGGATACCTCGGCCAGCCAGCCGAACGAGACATCGTTTGTACCGGTTGGAGAGAAACTGAGCGGCGCCGTGGGCGGGACGTGGGCTGGGCGGCTTGCAGGGGCGTGATTCAGAGCGGCCGGAAGGTTGCGCACATAAGTCGTGATGGCGGGGCTTCGCCACCCGCGGTGAATGAAAAAGGGCAAGGCGTAGCGAGCCCTTGAGCCACGACGCGAGGCAGGCTGTACCCCGCGGGATGCCATAAGTCCCCTGCAATT
>JBKQIR010000043.1:0-110855 GCA_052148275.1 Solirubrobacteraceae bacterium | reverse complement strand
TCCGCGCTTTGCGGGTCTGGCCTCGGCGCGGGCGGCGTGCTCGTCGCGGCCACGCAGCAGGACTGCAGCGACTGCTTCGACCCTCGGAGCGCGGGCAGATCGCAGTCGAGAGACTACCCCGTTACGCCGACACCGGTGGTCTCGCGTTGATGACCGCGTCGGACGACGCCGGACCGCGAGTCGGGGCTTCGACGATCAGCTCGAGAAGCTATCGAGAGTCAGTCGCCGAGCGGGTGCCGTGGCGCGTGGAGGCGCGTTCGCCGGTTGTGGCGCAGGATTGGATGTGGGCGAGTATGGCGTCGAGGCTCTTCTCGAGTGGGCGGGTGCTGCGTTGCATCTGGGTGAGCAGGAGCCCGCCCTGGAGCGCGGCGAGGGTGGCGAGTGCGAGATCGTCGGGGTCGGCGGCGAGCTCTCCGCGCTCGTGCATGTTGCGTAGTCCGGTCCGGATGGCGGCCTCCCAGCGGTCGAAGGTGGCGGCGACGGTTGCTCGGGCGTGGTCGTCGATCTCGGCCAGTTCGCTGCCGAGTGACCCGATTGGGCAGCCGCCGACGCAGTGCAGTCGTCGTTGATGTTCGACGAGGAAGTCTCGCCAGGCTCGGAGGCCGTCGTGGGTGTCAAGGCGGGCGAACATGGGCTCCTGTCCCCCGACGATCGTCTCGGACTGGTAATCGATCACAGCCAGGACGAGCGCTTTCTTGTGGGCGAAGTAGTGGTAGATCTGCGAGCTGCTGACACCGGCGGCGTCCTTGACGTCCTCGAGCGTGGTGCCGGCCACGCCGTCTTTGAACATCAGCTCGGCGGCAGCAGCGACGATCCGCTGGCGGGTCTCCCGTCCTCTGGCGGTCAGCTTCGCGGGCCTCGTGGCGGCTGCGCCCATGTCCTCACGGTACCAAAAATGGATTTGACAATCCACTTTTGTGTCTCCATTCTGGATCGCACAACCCACTTCTTCCCGATTGGAGATCATCATGAAGCTCAACAACAAGATCGCGCTCGTTACCGGTTCGACCAGCGGGATCGGCGCGGCGACGGCGCGGACGCTCGCCGGCGAGGGAGCACACGTGATCGTCGCCGGCCGCGACGAAGCACGAGGCCGCTCGGTCGTGGAGTCGATTCGCGCCGAGGGCGGGATGGCGGACTTCATCGCCGCGGCGCTGCGCGACGAGAGCTCGGCACGGGCACTGGCCACGGCCGCGGTGGAGATCGCCGGCCGGGTCGACATCCTCGTCAACAACGCGGGGATCGGCGCGTTCGGCCCGACCGCTTCGACGACGGAGGAGCAGTTCGACGAGATGTACTCCGTCAACGTCAAGGTGCCGTTCTTCCTCGTCGCCGCGCTCGCGCCGGCGATGGCGCAACGGGGCGCGGGCGTGATCGTCAACGTCTCGACGATGGTCGCCGGATTCGGGCAGGCCAGCGCGGCGCTCTACGGCTCGAGCAAAGCTGCGATCAGCCTGCTGACCAAGGCCTGGGCCGCCGAATTCGGTCCCAGCGGAATCCGGGTCAACGCCGTATCCCCCGGCCCCACACGGACCGAAGGCACAGAGTTCATGGGCGACGCCCTGGACCAGCAGGCTGCCGGTGCGCCAGCCGGCCGGGTCGCCTCGCCGCAAGAGATCGCCAACACCGTTCTGTTCCTCACCACCGACGCCGCCAGCTTCGTCCAGGGCGCAGTGCTCCCGGTCGACGGCGGCCGCGCAGCCGTCTGAACCCCACGACCCAGTCAAGCGATCCGATCTGCGAAGCGGTCGTCACAACTGCAGCAGAGCGAATACTCATCGATGCACCACGCCGCGCTTCATGCCTGGTTTGCCGCTACCGAGGTCACGCGGCGACGGTCGATGCCGCCCCTCCTTGACGAGCGAAGCGGTCACACATCTGCACCACAACGGGCCAGGGGTGGTACTGAACGGCACGGCTCACGTGATCAAGTATGAAGCTGGGGAAAGCCCAAACGGCGACATCGGCCGGGCCGGGCCGGACGGCGCCGGTCCAGACGCAAGGCTTGCGGAACTCGCCGGCTGATGCTGTGCGATCAAAGCACGAGCCCGAGCGCGTACGACCCGCGGTTTATCGTGTCAGGTGGTGATTGCCGATCTGCTCGCGGACGGGTTCGAGGTTGATTACTACGGCTCGGCGACGATCGGGGGATCCGGCAGGGCGCGTCTGAATGACCGCGGCGGCGATTTGGAGAACATGGTGTGGGAGGCGCTTGCAGGCGCGGGGTGGGTTGGCGAAATGGCCAACCTGCGCATGACCGTCGCCGTGCGCATGGGCGTCCCCTCACCGCCGGCGAGTGCGCCCACGCTTCGTGGGCGGCGTGATCCGCTCCCCGGGCGTGCGCGCCTTCTGGGCGAGATGAGCCGGATCGATGATCGCGCGGTCGCATGGCAGCAGCGCGTCGGCCCGCTGAACGGTCGCGCTGCGGGTCCTGGCGACCGACTATTGGAGAGCGAGCACCGCCCCGAGGATCTTGAGTTCGGCGAGGACATGCTCTTCACGGTAGCCGTCCAGGCGGGCTGGTTGACCGGCGCTCCTGACGAGGTGGTCGAGGTCCCTGACGTGCGGATCACCGTCAGTGTCGCGCGTCGGAACCCGAGGTGGGAGGCGTTCGCGAGCGGCACCGCCGACCCGGGCGCCGCTCCCCCGACCGCCGGCGCGATTGACGAGAACGAACTACTGGCACTGGCGCTCGAGGTCGCCGCCCGGAAAGGAGACCCGAACCCGGAGCTGATCCAGCACGCCCGCGGGAGCCGCTTCGACGTTACGCGCACGACGGGATCGACCGTCTTCAGCGACGCCCCGTCCTACATCGTCGTCATGAAGGGCAACTTCCGCAGACGCCGGTCAAGACCACCAGGTGCTGACCCAACCGACGAGCAGGCGGTCTCCTACCCGTTCCAGACGGTCGTGGTTGACATCGAGACGGGCGAGATCACCGACAGCGGCTCATCCAACCAGGCTCCCGACCTGACACCGCTCGGCGAAATCGTCACCGAGCACCCGCGCGGCTGACTGAACCCCGAATCCATCCTGAGGCCACCGTGTCCGCTAACGCTCTGGGCTACGAGCGGTCGCTGCTCGTCCTCGATCATTGCGGCAGTCGGGGCAGAATGTCGGCAAGCCGCCGGAAGATGCGGAGGTGGTGCTCGGGCGCAGCACCGAGCACGCCGCGAAGCGGGTCCTTGACGGCAAGCTACTCGCCGCGTGGGCGGGAGAGCAGCTCGTCGCTCTGATCCGGCACTGGGGTACCTGGGTCACGACTGGGAGATGCCGGACGCTTTCGAGGAGTTCGACCATGTCACGATGGATCTGGAGTGCTTCCCCGACGGTCGAATGACCAAGGATGAGCACATCGTCGAGGCCGCGAGGCGCGTGCTATCGGCGTTGCGCCCTGCCTGAGGATCAGGACGGCTTCTTCGTCAGGCCCCGACCCTCCGCTACCGGGTATCGATCAAAGCGGAAGGCGCGCCGCTCGCGCGGTTCGTAGTCGGGCCAGCCGGTTCTCCCTCCATCGCATCGATCATTCCGGAAGCCTGGGCGGTTACGGCCCGACCTGTCCGACAGGTTCGACACGATCGCCGCTGTGCCGAGGATCAGCGCGTTCTATGGGATCGTGATCGAGATGTACTTCATCGACCATCCGCCACCGCATTTTCACGCCCGATATTCAGGCGATGAGGCGCTGATCGAGATCGAGACCGCGAGGTGTTCGCCGGCTCGCTCCCCGGCCGGGCACTGCGGCTCGTGCGCGAATGGCTTGAGGACCACCGAGCCGAACTCATGGCAAACTGGGATCGTGCGAGTGCTGGCCAGCCGACCGAATGCGTGGACCCGCTGAGGTGATCGAGTTGATCAAGATCGAGGCGGTCGAACCGCTCGATGGCTGGTGGGTCAGACTCACCTTCTCCGACGGAGCCGTCAAGGACGTCGACCTCGGAAACATCCTCGAGCGCGGAAGCGTGTTCTCGGCGATCCGTGAGAACCGCGGCGTCTTCGAGCAGGTCCGCGTCAACCCGGAGACGGGCACGATCGAGTGGCCGGGTGAGGTCGACCTGGATCCCGAAGTGCTCTACGGCCGGTTCGAACCGGGCTCCGACGTGACCATCACTCGCCGCACAGTTCGACCGGCAACGCCGGCTCACGCGTAGTCTCTGGCGACCCGCACGCGTGCTGCCTAGCGGCGTTCCCAAATCGATCAAAGGGGCAGTCCCGGCCTGTCCCCGCTTCCCGCGCGATGCAGGTGGCAACCGTGAGTGTGGTCGGTTACTGCGCGGACGCGGAAGCAGGGCTTGGCGTCGGTCGCGAATCCCTTGGCTGAGCTCAAACGGGCCCGCGTGCGCCCAGCTTCGACGCCGCCCGCTGCCATGCCGGCCGCGCGGCGAGCGATTCCATGTATGCAGCGGTCGTGGGCGACGGTTCGATCGCGCCGACGCGGACAGCTGTGCCCAGCACCCCGCCGGCGACAATGTCCGCGACACTGAACCGCGAGCCAGCGAGGTACGGAGGCGTCCCCGACAGCGCGCCCTCAAGCACGGCGACCGCGTCGGCGCAGCGAGCGGCCGCCTTCGCCGATGCCTCGGGGTTCGCCTCGCGCTGGCGGCTGCTCTCGATCGCGGGCGCTTCGAGCTCGGTCATCGAGAAGATCGACCAGCTCTGTACGACAGCGCGCTCATGCGTGGCGGGAGGCGGCAGCAGCCCGGCCTCCGGGTGGAGCTCGGCGACGTGGAAGACGAGCGCTGTGGACTCGAACATCGGGCCATGCTCGTCCTCGAGCACCGGCACCCGGCCCAGCGGATGGCGCGCGCGATGCTCCGCGCTGCTCGCCTCTTCGGCGCTCATCGTCACGAGCTCGTAGTCGGCGCCGACCTCCTCGAGCGGCCAGACGACGCGGATCGGCCGGCCTGCCCCGACTCGGTGGTACACGCGCATTCTGCTCACAGTCGAGCAGCAGCTTATACCTATGCCCGGCGTATGTTGCCAACACCGAAGGAGCGGTCGGGCTCTGCTCGTCGCTCGTGGGCGTGGCGCTGTTGATCGCCAACCGACGCGTCTGGCGGCTCGTCTCGGCGCTGTTTGGCCGCGAGCGTCTGATCTCCGTAGTCAGATGACTGACGGCAGCGGGCCGCGATCACGGCACCGACCAGACATAGTCCGGCGGGCACCAGCGCCGCCCGATCAAAGCCGGCCACCGGATGGAGCGGGCCGGAGCTAGACGCGAGGGCGACGACGAGCGCCACACCGGCCGCGCCCCCTAGGTAGGTAGCGGGCGGTGTTGTTGGCGCCGCTGCCCATCGCGGTGCGGTCGCGCGGCACCGACTCGACGGCCAGCCGCCCGAGCGCGGCGTTCGCAAGACCGCTGCCGATGCCGGCGATCGCGAACCCGGGGATCAGCGTCGCCGCTCCCGCGCCGGCCGAAGGGAGAGCCAGCCCGAGCTCGCCGGCCGCCGCCAGAGTCAGGCCGATCGCCAGCCTCTGGTGCGAGGCGAGCGCGGCAGGGAGCCTGCGGGCGGCCAGCGCCACCAGCATGCTTGTCGCCGACCAACTCGCGAGCACCGCCGCGCTGGTGGCGACGCTGCCGCGGAACGCCGTCTGCATGACGGGCACCGAGTAGCTCATCAGCCCGATCACGGCGACACCGGTGAACAGCGCGCCGGTGATCGATGCGACGAATGTCGGCTCGCCGAACAGGTGCAGGTCGAGCAGAGGCTGCCGGCACGCGAGCTCGATCAGCGCGAATGCCACGAGCAACAGAACGCCGCCGGCGAGCAGGATGATCGCCGCTGCGCTCGACCAGTTGCGGCGCCCGACCACCAGACCGGCCGTCAACGCCGCGACGCCCGCAGCGAGCATGATCGCGCCCGGCAGGTCGAGACGTCGGGGTCGTTGAGCGCGTGATTCAGGCAGCCATCGTGCCGCGACCACAAGCGCCGCGGCGAGCAGAACCTCGAGCCAAAGGCTGCTACGCCAGCCGAGCGTGTTCATCAACCAGGCTCCCGCCAGCGGCCCGAGGGCGATGCCTCCCCCGACCGCCGCACCCCAGACCGCGGTGGCGTGAGTCCGTTCCCGGCCGGCGGGAAACGTGTGCCGATCAAGCCGAGGCTCGCGGCCACGATGCCAGCGCCCGCGACCCCCTGCAGCACGCGAGCAGCGACCAGGACGGCGGTGCTGCCCGCCACTGCGCCGAGCGCGCTCGTGGCCGTCAGCGCCACCGCGCTCAGGCTCAACGTACGCCGTCGACCGGCAGCATCGGCGAGCTCGCCGGCCACCAGCAGCGCAGCCGCCATCCCGAGGCTCATCGCGCTGAGCGTCCACGTCTCGCCTGCGACCCCGCCGCAGAGCGTTTGGACGCTGGCCCCGACGGTGCTGAAGACCGCGGTGAACACCAGAAGTACGAGCAGCGTGCCCGAGGCGGCGACCGCGAGCGTCGTGCTCTGGCCTGCGCGTAGCGGGGCGGCGTCCGCTGCCGCGCGGGTGACATCGACATCCGATGCACTCATCTGAAAGCGAACCTCCTTGGAGTTCAATGACCGAACCGCTCCTCGAGAGCACGACAGTAGCAGCCTACGGTTCAATGATCGAACCTCTATCTGCTATGCTGCTCCGGGTGCTGGGAAAGGACTACGACCGGCAGGACTGCGCCCTCGCCAAAGCGCTCGAGACGATCGGTGAGCGCTGGACGCTGCTGATCGTCCGCGATGCGTTCTTCGGCGTCCGCCGCTTCAACGACTTCCAGGTGCACCTCGACGTGCCTAAGGCCGTGCTGTCAGCTCGTCTCGCGGGCTTGGTGCGAGAGGGCGTGATGGAGCGCCGCCCGGATCCGGATCACACAGGGCGCCATCTGTACGAGCTGACCGCGGCAGGCCGTGAGCTGTGGCCCGTGCTGTATTCGCTGCTCGTGTGGGGCCGCAACCACCGGTACCCGAACGCCCGTGTCTTCAGGCACGCGGGGTGCGGCACCGTCATCGACGACGCCGGCGCGTGCCCGAAGTGCCGCGTGACGCCAGCGCCGCAGGACCTCGTGATGGAGCTCCAGCGGGGCCGGGGCAAGCTACGCGACGACCCAGTGGCGCGGGCGCTGAACGCGCCACACCGTTTGCTCGAGGCGATCGACCTAGCGGCCAGTAGCCAGACGCCGCCCCGGGTCGAATCCCCGATGGCGCTGAACAGCGGCGTCACGACCCCAGTGGCAAGCACGACCTCCCGAGACGCGCCCACCGGCAAATCGTAGGCGCACGCCGCACGCCCGCCGACCTACTGTCGAGGCGCTGCGAGCCGAGTAGCGCGCCCACGGCGGCTCAGGTGTGTTGGCCGCCGTCCCGAGCGACCTGCTCGTCGCCAAACCCAGGCCCCTCTGACTGCCGCTTTGGGCTAACAGCAGAAGCGAACGCCAGCTAATTCTGCGCGCTGATTCGAAGGGGAGGCTGCTCTCGGCATTGAGTGCACACCCAGATCCTGACGAATGAATGCAACGACCTGGGCGCCAATCTCGACGTCGTTGGAAATGGCGCAATCCAGCAGTCTCGGTCGCTCCTCGGTACCAGCGTCGCCGCTCCCAGAGTGCGGAATCGACTGCCCGCAAGCGGAACCGTCTGCGGCCCCGGCCGGGGCCACTCCATGACAGTAGCCGGTGCGGTGACCGAGGCAGCCGTAGCAAGCGGTTGCAACCTGAGGGTCGATGATGCTCGCCGCTTGCGAGGTGGCGTCGAGCGCGATCCTGAGCTAGCGCGGCCAGCCGCTTTCGCAAGCGTCGCAATGAAGAAGTCCGGCGTCCGGCGAGGCGGGCAGCGATGGTCAGCGGAAGTCAGCCCGCCGCAGCCGACGGCGCGCGAAGGACTGGCGGATCCACGCGAATGCTCCAGCCGCGCATCAGATCTTGTCAAAGCGGTCGCCGCTGGCTATCTTTGTCGGCGGGCGCGGGCGACTGACCCAGCAAAGCGCAGACGTCAGGAGCCTCGGGTCTGCCGCGCTGCTTTTGCCCCTCGAGGGCATCATTGATGCGCGCTCCACTGTCGCGCTCGCGCCCATCTCTCCCCATCTATGATCCGGCCCTCGCGAGAGACAACCGGGCGGGGCGAGTTCAGGTCGTGGAGGTCGGCGTCAAGATGATCGCCGGGATCACGCGGTCCGTCTTATCCTGATACGCGGCGAACTGAGGCGATCGCTGCGCCTGTACGCGGAACAGCCGCTCGCGCTCGTCGTCGCTCGCTTCGCTGGCCACCACGTTGATCGTCTTGCTCCCGACCTCAATGGCCACCTCCGGATGGGCCTTGAGATTGTGGTACCAGTCCGGGTTGGTCGGCGCGCCGGCCTTCGAGGCGAAGATCACGTAGCGGTCTCCGTCGCGCTGGTAGGCGAGCGGATTGATGCGTTGCTTCCCGGACTTCGCTCCAATGTGGTGCAGGAGGAGCAGCGGCATGGACTCGAACATCCCGCCGACCCGCCCGCCGGCGGCGCGGAACTCGTCGATGATCTTGGCGTTGAAATCTGCGGGGGAGGTCGACATCGGCTCCTCAGGCGTTCTCGGGGTTGGTTCGGGCGCGCGGACGTCGCGATCGGGCGAAGGCAAGTCTTGCAGGCAGGGCGTCTCCGTGGGCCACGGGCGGCCGCGGGAAAGTGTTGATCGTCGTGCTCTGGCGCGCCCGACTACGGATCAGCGAAGCGCTCGCGCTGACCGAGGCCGATCTGGACGCCGACCGCGGGGCAATTCTCATACGTAGAGGCAAGAGTGAGGGGGGAATGGACCGCTGGGCGCTTGACCAGTTGGATCCGTAGCTTGAGATCCGCCGCCAGCTGCCCGTCGGCACCCGTTCTGTATCGTGTGGAGACCGGCGCGCGGGCGGCCGTACAGCACGCCGGCGATCCGCGTCCAAAGCCGGGGTGCGCCGGCGGTTGCGGCCCATCAGCTCCGCCGTGCCCACGCGGTGGAGATGTCGCGCGAGGGCGTCCCGCTCGTGGTCATCCAGCGCCAGCTCGGGCATACCAACCTCGGGGTCCCGTCCGTGTACTTGCGTGGGATCGCAACACCGAGTTATCCGGACCGTGTATGAACGCCCCGCCCTTTGATCTCCGCCTCCAACGCGCTGCCCATCGCTCCCTGACCCCCAGCCGTCCCCGCCGCCTGCTTTGATGGCGGTGACCGGTCGCCACGCCGGGCGCAGCCGCGCCCGCTCGCGTTGCAAGATGCGGAAGCATCGCCACGGTCCAAACGGGTCGCCTAGCAGAAGTGCGGACGACTCGCCGCTGCCCGGCCTCGGGACGCTCGGAAACCTGGCGAATGCGATCGTCTACAGCAGCGCCGGCTGGGATCCAGCTGGAGACGTTCAGGAACGCGCCGATGCGTAGCATGCTTCAGCGCGCTAGACCTCGAGATCGGCGACCAGGGCGGCGCGCGCCGACGCGGCACCCCGTTCCGTCCTTCCGCGGGTATCGCGCTGGGACCAACCGCGGCAACCGCGGACGATCGGATTCGTCGTAAAGGAATCACGCCGACCGGTGCCGGCGGACCATCGCTCGCCGTCGCAAGCGATCCCGGTGTTCAATCTTGGGTGCCCGCGCCAGCGATTGGGCGGAAGCGCAAGTCGCGGTTGTCCGCGTCGTCATCGCTGGGGGTGGCGTCGGTGCGTAGGCAAAGGTTCGGCATCGGCGTACGGTCCCGCGCTTCCGCTGCTCGTCCGAGGCGGCAGCGAGGCTGGCGATGAACTCCACGCCTCGTCTCTCGAGATTGCAGAAGAGTCTGTGCTTGCCTGAATCGCTCCGGTTCAGCGGCCGACAAGCGTCTTGCCGATGGCTGTTCGTATTGTCGAAGGAGAAGTCGTCGATCTCCGTTGTTACCGGACGGCGAGATCGTCGCAAGACTCGTGGGGGGATGTCCGTCGCGGGAGCCCTGAGCCGACGGTGCGCGATCTGGGACTCGGCGGCTGCAGAAGTCTGCGCCGAGCACGTTGATCGACGGTCAGCCTGAACTGCTGGGGGTGACTTGCAACTCGATGATGTGCCCGTCGGCGGTGAGGAAGTACTGCAGTCCGGCATACCCGGGAGTAACGAGGATTCCGGCGGACATCTTGGGGAATTGGTCGGAGCTGGCAAGCTGCTTGCCGGTGGCGGCGTCGCGCCAGATTACCTGCTCGGTCGAGTAGTTCTTTAGCTGCTTGAAGACCTTGATCGGGATGTTGGTGCCGATCAGGACTCGCTGATTCTGTGGGCCGATCAGCGTGGTGAAGCTGAGCGTCGTCTGATCCTGGGTCCACCTGGTTGAGAGCTGGCCGTTGCTCAGGGCGACCGCGCCGATCTTGCCCGCGCCCGCGTCCATCACGAAGATTAGGTGAGACGCGGGGTCCACTGACACCATTGACGGGATGAAGCTGTTCTTGGAGCCTGAGTTGGCGAACGGCTCGAGATTGGCCACCTTGCTCGAGTCGGCCTGGGACACGGCGACCACGCTCATCGGAGTTGATGTCGGCGCTCCGCCGTTCGTCATGCAGACCACGTAATCGCCCATCACTGCGACGGCCGATCCCGCGGTCTGCCCGCTTTTGAGATACGGAACCGGTCCCCACGTTGGATCGGCGGCGAACTTGCCGTTCGCGAACGTGTAGCGATAGAGCTGCTTGGTTCCCGGGAGGGAGATGTAGTCCTTGCCGTTGTATTGGCTGGTCGTCACCCGTCCGCCGATCATCTCGGGAAGAGTGATCTGGGAGATCACCTTCAACGTCTTCGGGTCGACGGCCACCATCACCGACGGCGGTACGCTGCTGGGGCTCGGGCAATTCAGGAACGCCGAGAAGCCGTTCTCGGTGCATCCCTTCTGGCGGTTGACGGTCTTCGCGATGATCGTGCCGTCGGGCAGAGCATCGTATCCGTTGTAAGCCGTGTCGCGCGGGGCAGACTGGCCCGTGGGCAGCACCGTTGATGCCTCAATCGCGCCGGTCTGGGGTTCAACCGCGCGATGTGGTAGCCGTAGATCACGATCAGGCTGCCGTCCTTCATCACATTCAGGACCCCCGGGTAGTCCTACTCGTCGGTCGCGTTGGTATTGATCAACACGCGCCGCCAGCGCTCATCAAGCGTCCCGGGCTCGACGCTCGCCACGAACGACCCAGACGCGCTCGGGTTGTCCCCATAGCCGCCGCCATAGATGAACAGTTGATCCGGCCCTTCGGTGACAATGTTGTAGGGCGTCTGGTAGACCCCGGTCGACTCGTACGCTAGGACGCGGTTCGACGCTGTCATCGAGCCGAGGAAGTGCGCGCACCCATACAGGTGCGTCCGCGCGGAGTCGGACACCTCGAACGCCGCGATCGTCGGGAACCACGGGTCGTTCGGATGGCTCTGCTCGCACGATTGCTCGCCCGCGATCAGCGTGGGATCGCCAACCAGCGGGCCGCCCGCCGCCTGCATGTCGGATGTGGCGGCGGTGGTCGACGTCGTCGTCGAGGACCCGCCGCAGCCGCCCATGACCAACGCCATGGCCGCGAGCACCGCGACGAAGGCGCATCTGAACCGCGGCCCCGAAGGCGTCATGATCCAACCATATCCGCCCGTCAGCCTGACCGTCAAACTAGCCCTCCCAAACGACCAGCTCCCGCTGAGCCTCGCGAAGGAGGCGCTCCGAAAGCGCGCGCGGCTGATGCTTTCGCGGGAACTGGAGCGTCTCGCGGAGCCGAGTTCAGAGTTGTGGAACGGACGAGCAGCGGAAGCGCGGGGGTGTATGCCGATGCCGAACCTTTGCCTACGCACCGACGCCACCGCCAGCGATGACGACGATCGCGACCTGCGCTCCCGCCCAGTCGCGAGCGCCGGTATGCGCCGCCGCACACGACTGCTTGGTCTCGCGCCGGCGCGCCATCGGACGGTTGCAAGGGCGACATCGCGCTCGTCCGATTGGGCGACGCGTCAGCCGCGGCGCACGACTGCTTTCCCCAGGCGCGATCACCCGGCTTGCTTGCTCGGCACGATCGCATCCGACGGGATGCGATCGCCCGGACGAGTTCGGTGCTCGCGATCGCAATCCCACGCATGCGTTCGTCAGCGCGAGCGGACGCGGGCGAGTGCGTTCGCGTGAACCCTATCGTCGGCTCGTTTACGTCGAAGCGATCCCGGTCGCCCGAGAAGCGGCTCAAGAGCACGCTCGTGCTTGCATCGCTTCAGCAGGCACTTCGGACAGACGCGACGACCTCAAGCCCAAGTTCGATGTCGTTGCCACTGGCGCATTGCAGTAGTCTCGGCCGCGCGAGACCGGCTGTCGCTCGTTGACATGGGTGTGGCCGCATTGCGCTGGAGCAGACGCCCGGCGCGGTCGCCCAGGCTGCCGGCGTTTGCGTAGGCACGAGCCGGCCGACCGGACCAGCGCGCGTTCCGCGATCGCGGGCACTCCCCGTCGGTCGCGATCATGGCGTCTCGGTCCTCCGGCAAACGTGGCGGCCACTGCGCTTCTGTCAGGAGCCCTGCGGGCGGCTTGGTTGTGCTTGCGCGTTAAGGCAGCCGTCGCCCTCGACATCCTGGGCCGTGGGGCAGTGGACGAGCGGCACGCCGTCGCCTCGCCCGGCGTGGCTGCTGTTCTCTGTGATTCCAGGCGTGAACAGTTTGCGGCGGAGTCGGGTTCAGGACGTTGCCCGCCGTTCCAGTTGAGCGCCGAGGCGCTCGAGCGGTGTGAGCGGCGTGGCGGCAGGCCGTGACAAGTTGACAAACGTGCTGCCGTGGGGGCCGGTCTGCACCGCCTCGTGCAGCGCGCTGCCCTGCACCCACTTGTCCCAGGCCAGGAACCACTGGGTCCAGCCGTTGTCCCACTCGCCGGCGCGCGGGCTACCGATGATCTTTACCGGGTCGCCCGGAACCGCCATCTGGTAGTAGATCTCGGCGTCGACGGGCGGCATGTTCACGCAGCCGTGGCTGACGTTCGTGAAGCCCTGCTCGCCCACCGACCAGTACGCGTCGTGCAGGTAGTCGCCGCTCCAAGTGAACCGCACCGACCAGGGCACGTCGATGTTGTAGCCGGGGCCGACCATGTCGACAGGATTTGCCTTCTCGATCGTCAGGTAGTTCCCGTCCGGGGTGTCATCGCCGGGCCGGCCGGAGCTGATCGGCCAGTGCGCGAACAGCTTCCCGTCCCGGTACACGTTCATGTAGTGAGTTGCTGCGCTGGCCACCACGATCAGCGAGGGCCCGATCGAGAAAGTCTGGGTCAGGGTGTGGGCCCCGTACACGCCGGGGGCGGCCTCGACCCCGTCCAGGTGGCCCGTGAAGCTCACTCGGGTGCCCGGCGCCCAGTACCGGCGAGGCCGGAAATACAGGCAAACCGGCGCCATGTTGCACTTGCTGTCCCAGTACCAGGCGCCGACGACCGGCTTCGAGGTGCTGACCTGTAGCGTCCGCTCCACCGCGGTCCGGTTGATGATCGGCCGGCTGAAGTACAGGATGATCGGCATCCCGACGCCATAGGTCTGGTCATACCCCTCAATGATCATCGTCGAGAACGTGCTGGCCGGCGTGAACGTGCGAAACGAGCTCGTCCGCGTCACCGGCGAACCCGACTCGGCGGCAGCCGTGGCGGCGACCGTGTAGCGCTGCGAGACGTTCAGTGCCCACGTGCTGTGCCACACAGTCCCGGCCGCGTTGAACGTCCCGCCGACCGGCTCGCCCCCGGCCCGGACGATCACGCTCGTGATCCTGCCCTCCGCCACCGTGACCGTGATTCCCCGGTTCGGGGTGCTATCGATGCTGCCGCTGGCCGGCGTGATCGATAGCCGCACGCTGTTTGCGGTCGCGTCGGTCCGGGTCCCGGCGCTCGCGTGGCGGACACGATGTCTCGCCGCAGGCGCTCCGCCGCCCGCGCAGCCACCGGCGAGCAGACCAACCGCCACGCAGACCGCTACCAGCGCGAGTCCGTGCCGGCAGCGCCGGAACGACCGAGCAGAGGTGCCATCTTTGATCGCCTCTATTCGCAACTTCGACCTCCGAACCCGAGATCTCACAGCTTACCCCCGCCTGCCCGTCGCCGCGGCCACCGACCTCACCTCGTAGCGGACCTCAGGCGATCTCGGCGACAGCAGAGAGCGACGTACCGGCGCCTATGCGTAGGACTCCTAAGCCCATCCGCGCGACCTGGGTACCAACTCGACGCGTGTACAAGAACCAAATTGACGAGTGTGTACGCGTGCCAAAACGGCCCCCCTCGGTCTCAGGCGGATCGCGACCACGCCGTCAGGCTCAACGCCTACGGGCGCGGGACTGCCGGTTTGCCGCTGAAGGAGACAAGCCGAACGATCGCCACCTCCCTCGCCGTGCCTAGGCAAACTGGCGTTTCTGCACGCCTCCACGTCAGCCTGCATTCGGCGACCAGGAGGGCTACGCTCGTGGTTTCGGACGGACCTGCGTTGCGCGGCAAGCCCGCATTGTGCCTGCTGCCCGGGTTGCTCAGAGCTGGAAGACGATCCGCGCCGCGACTCTGCCGGCTTCGACGTCGGCGATCGACTCGTTGATCCTCTCGAGCGGGCGAACCTCACGGATCACTGTCGTCCTGCCGGCGGCGTGCAGCTCGAATACCTCGCGTAGGTCGGTCCGCGTGCCGACGATCGAGCCGACGATCGAGATTCCGCCCAGAACCGTTTCGAAGATCGGAAGGGTCACGTGGTTGTCGGCCGGCAGCGCGACGAACACGAGTGTGCCCCCGCGACGGAGGCTGCCGTAGGCCTGCTCGAAGGCGCGCGGGGAGACCGCCAGGGCGATCGCCTGATCCGCCCCGCCGAGACGCTGGATCTCCTCGATGGGATCCTGCGTGGCGGCGTTGACGGTGAATTCTGCGCCGAGTTGACGCGCGAGCTTGAGCTTCTCGTCGAACAGGTCGACAGCGATCACGCGGCCCCCGGCGATCGCCGCGTACTGGATCGCGAGATGCCCCAGACCGCCGACGCCGAACACCGCGACCAGATCTGAGGAGCGCGTTCCGGCGACCTTGATCGCCTTGTAGGTCGTGACCCCTGCACACGTGAGCGGCGCAGCATCGAGCGGATCGAGGCCGCCGGGAATCTTGACGACGTAGCGGCCGTAGGCGACGGCGTACTCGCCGAACCCCCCGTCGATCGAGTATCCCGTGTTCTGCTGCTGGAGGCAGAGCGTCTCCCTGCCGGATACGCAGTGGTCACAGGTGCCGCAGGCGTAACCGAGCCACGGCATCGCGACGCGGTCAGCGACGGCGACTTCGCCGACATCCGGCGCCACCTCGACGACTATGCCGACGCCTTCGTGTCCGGGAATGAACGGCGGTGACGGCTTGATCGGCCAGTCGCCGTGGGCGGCGTGGATATCGGTGTGGCATAGCCCGGAGGCCTCCACCTTGACGCGGACCTGTCCGGCGTGCAGCTTTCGTGGGACGACCTGCTCGATGCTGAGCGGGCTGTGAAAGTCGTGAACGACGGCTGCCCGGTATGAGTGCTCGGGCAGCGTGGTGGTTTCCGCATGGGGAACGGAGGTGGCCATCGTGCTCTTCCTTGAGTCGGAGAAGATTGGTGTGCTCCTGGTGGTAGGGGTGTGCCGGTTGCAGTCGGGTTGCGGTCCTGGCGATGCGAGTGCAACCCGGGTGCAACCGCTGCTGGGATGACATCGGGAGCGCTTTGTATCTCACCGACCCGGAGGTCGAGATGACCGCCATTGCTTCAACGACATACGCCCCGCCCGGTCATCCGGGCAGCCCGGTCGAGCTCAAGGACCGCTACGAGAACTTCATCGGCGGGGGCTGGGTTGCGCCAACCACGCGCGAGTACAGCGAGAACGTGACGCCGTCGACCGGCGAGCCGTTCTGCGAGGTCGCGCAGTCCGGTGAGCGAGACATCGAGCTCGCGCTGGATGAGGCGCACGCAGCGAAGGACGACTGGGGGCGGCGTTCGCCCGCCGAGCGGGCCGCGGTGCTGAACGCGGTGGCTGACGCGATCGAGCAGAACCTCGAGATGCTCGCCGTCGCCGAGAGCTACGACAACGGCAAGCCGGTCCGCGAGACGCTCGCAGCCGACATCCCGCTCGCGGCCGATCACTTCCGGTACTTCGCCGGCGCGGTCCGGGCCGAGGAGGGGCGGATCTCGGAGGTCGACGAGCACACGTACGCCTATCACTTTCATGAGCCGCTCGGGGTGGTCGGCCAGATCATCCCGTTCAACTTCCCGTTGCTAATGGCGGCGTGGAAGATCGCTCCGGCGCTGGCGGCCGGGAACTGCACGGTGATCAAGCCGGCGAGCCCGACGCCTTGGTCGATCATGAAGCTGGCCGAGGTGATCGGCGAGATTATCCCGCCCGGGGTGCTGAACATCGTCAACGGGCCGGGCGCTCTGATCGGCAAGGCGCTGGCGTCCAACAAGCGGATCGCCAAGGTGGGCTTCACCGGCGAGACAGTGACCGGCCGCCTCATCATGACCTACGCGGCGCAGAACCTCATCCCGTCGACGACGGAGCTCGGTGGCAAGTCGCCGAACATCTTCTTCGAGGACGTGATGGACGCCGATGACGCGTTCCTGGATAAGGCCGTCGAGGGGCTCGTGTTGTACGCGTTCAACAAGGGCGAGGTCTGCACCTGTCCGTCGCGGGCGCTCATCCACGAGTCGATTTACGACGCGTTCATCACCCGCTGCCTGGCCCGTATCGCCGCGATCAAGCAGGGCGACCCGCTGGACCGTGAGACGATGATGGGCGCGCAGGTCTCGACCGCGCAGCTCGAGAAGATCGAGGGCTACGTGAAGATCGGCCGCGACGAGGGCGCCGAGGTTCTGATCGGCGGCGAGCGCACCGCGATCGAGGGTCCGCTCGGCGGCGGTTACTACTTCCAGCCGACGGTGCTCAAGGGGCACAACAAGATGCGGGTCTTCCAGGAGGAGATCTTCGGTCCGGTGCTCGCCGTTACGACGTTCAAGGACGAAGCTGAGGCGTTGGAGGTCGCCAACGACACGATGTACGGGCTCGGCGCCGGCGTCTGGACCCGCGACGGCAGCCGCGCGTTCCGGATGGGCCGCGCGATCAAGGCCGGACGCGTGTGGACCAATTGCTATCACCAGTATCCCGCCCACGCCGCGTTCGGCGGCTACAAGGCCTCCGGCGTCGGCCGTGAGAACCACCGGATGATGCTCGATCATTACACCCAGACGAAGTGCCTGCTCGTCTCCTACGACCCCAACCCGCTCGGGTTCTTCTAGGTCCAGGAGCATCAGATGACCGCGGACCCCAACCCCGGCGGCGTTACAGCTACCGAGGCGGCCCTTGAGGTGATCGCATCTCTCCGGGCCGCCCATGGGCCCGTGGTGTTCTTCCAATCGGGGGGGTGCTGCGACGGCACCTCCCCGATCTGCCTCAGGGCGGGCGAGATCCCCGCGGGACCGCACGACAGGCAACTCGGCGAGATCGCGGGCGCGCCGTTCTACATCGACTCCGAGCAGTACGAGCGCTGGGGCCAGCCGCGGTTTCTGATCGACGTGGCGCCAGGGGCCGCCGAGGGCTTCTCGCTTGAGGGACTGGACGGGGTGCACTTCATCACGCGCACCCCGTGAGGCCACACCGGCGCCGTGAGTCCGGCTCAGCGACCAGCCGGAGAGAGTCGCTTCGCGACGGCCGCCGCCCTCGCAGTAGCCGCTGCGCGCCGCGGATCGCCTGCCGGCAGGACGGCCACGAGCGTCCGCGCCGCCGCCAAGTCATCCGCGCCGGCCGGGTGAGTCAGCCAGCGGCCGAGGAGCTCGGGATCCCCGGTGGTGAGGATCGACCGTCGCAGCGACTCCTCGAGCAGCCTGCGTGCCTCGACGATCGCCGGCGCGTCCGACGCCGGCAACAACGGCCCACGATAGGCCCGCAGCGCCTCGCGCGGACGCCCGGCGCTGATCAGTCGCTCGACACCCAGCCAGTCGCCGTCAACCGGCCGCAAGAGCCGGTACGGCTGTGTGTGTAGCACGCCCTCCCCGAGGTGAGCGCGTACCCGGTGGACCTGGGCACGGATCGTCACAGTCTTACCCCGCTCGCCGTACAGGGCGAGCGCGAGCTGCTCCCCGGTCAGCCCCTCCGGGTACATCGCAAGGACCGCGAGCAGCTCGAGCGAGCGCAGCGCCCGCTCAGTGCTCGCCGCGCCCAGCTGGGCGCTCGCCTCATGTCCGAGAAGCCGGAGTTTCAGCCGCGTGACGCGCAGATGGGACCGACAGAACCACAGGATCCGGCCGCCGCCCTCAAGCAATTCGACCTCGCCGACCCGACCGTCGGGAAGCCGGACACGACCATCGGCTTGCGCGTCGAGCTCCAGCCGCCTCGGTAGTCCACCAGCCGAATAGGTCGCGATGACCCGGCCGTCGCCGTCAAGCAGAGCGCTGGCGCCTCGGCGGCGCACGAGCGCCACCTCCCAGAGATCGCGCCACCGCGCCGCCGACTCGAGCATGCGCAAGTGAAGATCAGTCTCGGCCGCGCGGGCGGCGAGCACCACGGCCGACAGCGTGTGTGGGTGAGCGGTCCGGAGGTCGGCGGTGAGATCGACCACGCCGAGCAGCTCACCGGTGATCGGGTCGTGGATCGGAGCCGCAGCGCACGTCCAGTCGTGCACCGCGGCCACGAAATGCTCGGCTGAGAAGATCTGGACCGCGTGATCGAGCGCGGCGGCGATGCCGACCGCGTTCGTCCCGGCGGCCGACTCCGACCACGCCGCGCCCTCCTGAAAGCACATCTCCTGCGCGCGCGCGACCGTCCCGCTCTCGCCGGTCACCCACAGCAAATTAGCCTGCGCATCGCTGATCGCAACGACATGCCGGGCCGCGCGATCCAAACCCGACAGCGCGCCAACGATCGCATCGATCGCCGGTTCCAAAGCCGACCCAGCACGAGCTGCCTCCAAGGCACCTGCCTCAAGCCGGATGGGAGCACCGGGCGCGCCCGGAGCGACGCCGGCAGCACGACTGCGCCGCCAGCTCTCCACAACCAGGTCACGCACCTCGCCCCGGCATGTGGCCTCGCCAGCGACGCCCCGCTCATGGACACGACGGAGCCGGCGCGACAACGCGATCGGATCGGTGCCAACGTTCAGCGCGACCCACGAATCGCGTGTCAGCTCGCCCATCGCCCGCTCTCCCCCCACAACTTGCCCAGGGCCCCACGACCGATTGCCGACCCGGAAGCTGGCCGCATAACGACATCAGCTTAGTCCGGTCCGCAAGCTGCCTCATCCGCCTGGCCACGCAGCGCGAGGCAGTAGTTTGTGCGGACCTGGCCCGCCTGTTGGCGAACAGAAGGTCGCGCGCCGAGTGATCGTCGGGGCGATTGGAGCCGTAGCGGAATATCGACGCGGCGAGCGAATCCGCTGAGCCGCCCATTCCTACCACGCCCAGCCACTCGCCGGATCACCCCACTAATTTCCTCGCGGACCCTTACCCGCGCCGGTCCGCTCGACGGCTGGCTGCTTCAGCGCCACGCTGTCGAGGGTCGCTGATTGTGATGCGGCACCGGCGAAGGTGACCGGCCGGTGTAGGTAATCTGGGACGCGGTCAGAGGCCCACGCTGGCCGGGCGGCCCATTGGGGCGGTCACGCACGCATAAGGTGCAGGTCGAACTCCATCGTCGCGTGGCCGGTGACGTTGACGAACCCGCCGACGCTCGGAGCGGTCATGTTGAAGCGATCCCAGGGGAAGGTGAGCGATCCGACCGCCTGGATGAGTTTGGTCGACAGCGTAATCTGGAGTGGCAGTGTCTCGATGCGGGAGGTTCCGTGGATGTCGAACACGCCGGTTACGGGCGCGACCGCCACCTGGCCGCTCAGGGCACTCGCTGGCAGCGACACGGTGTGGGTGAGAACAAACGTCGCGTAGGGGTAAGTGGCGCTCTGGATGCCGATCGTGTGGATGTGCTCGTCACGCATCGACTCGTTGCTCTTGAGCGAGTAGACGTTGACCTTGAAGGCAGCCGCGGTGAACCGCACGGCGCCACCTGATTCGAAGACCGTTGCGTGGCCCGTGATCTCCGAGGTGCGGCCGACGGCATCGCTCTCGGCGGGGAGGAAACCGAGCTTCTCGCGCACGCGGTAGCCGGCGACCGAGCCGGACGCGATCGTCCACGTCCCCGCGAGCGAGGTGCCCGCGGGCACCGGGGTGGCGTGCCGAGACACGGTCAGCTTGAACGGCTTCGGCGATGAAGTCGGAAACAGGACGAAGTAGATGAACGCGAGCCCGGCGATGGCGACGACGAGCACGCCGCTGACGATCGCCAGCACAACCCCTCGCTTGGTCAGCGGTCTCCGAGGCATCGGCCACTAGCATGGCACCACGGTATAAGCCCTGTGTCGGAAGATCGCCGGGCGCGCGCTTCGCGTGCCCGCTCAGCAGCAGTCCAGTCAGCTCGCGGCGCAGGCTTCAATTCGGAGACTCGACCTTGCGCATGTCGCGAATTGTGGAAGCGCCACTGAGCGGTGGCGGCGCGATCAGTTCTCGCAGCCGAGACGGTCCCAGCAGTACAGCTCGAGGCATTCGCGGGCGAGCTCGACGCAGCGGGCCTGTGAGAGCCACGGCAGGACGGTGTCGAGGGCCTGGTCCTCGCCGACGCCGGCCTCGAACGCCTCCTCGCCACGGAACCCTGCGGCGATCTTGAGCGCTTCCCTGCGGTTCTCTCCGAGCGTGGGGAAGACGTTGAGCAGGAACTCCTTGTTGGGCAGCGGGTGACCGCCGTCCAGCGATGCGTGCCAGGCGGCGAGCAGCGACAGGTCGTTCTCGTCGAGATCGGCGACCGCCTTGGCGTAGTGCGCGGCGAGCTCGGTCTCGGGGATCTCGTCGACCCAGGCGCGGACCACCTCCCCCAGGATCTGGCGGCGAGCCTCGCGACCGACCGAATCGGCGATCACCCGAATGGCGTTCTGCGGTTCGATGAAGCACAAGGGCATAGGCGACTCCGGTTCCTTGGAAGCGGATGTTCGAGAAAAGGTAGGCGCTGGCTCGGACGGAGCCTCTGTGTGAGGTCGCGCGCCGAGGCGCGGATCCGAGGCCCGAAGTCAGTCGAGCGCGAGCGCCGAGCGCGCTGACGCCTGCGCGTCGGCGTCCGGATCCGCGTCTGCGGGGATCCCGGCGCCGACGCGCCGCCCCTGTCCCCAGTTGTGGAACGCGAGGTCCAGCGCATCGAGCGGGACCTCGCACGCGCTCGCCAGCTCGGCCGCACGGCGCTCGAGCAGCATCGTGTCACCGATCCCGAGAGCCCGCTTGGCGGCGACTGTTGCTTCGTTCTCGCCGCCGAGCTCCAGCACGCCGGCGTACATGTCGTAGCAGCCGAGGCGTCCGAGCAGCACGAGCAGCTCGAAGCGCCCGTCCCGGTGCATGCCTGGAAAGGCGAGTCGCTCGAACGCGCGCGCGAAGCGCCGCTCCGGCGTCCACGACGGCTCGCCGGTGAAGGCGGCGGCCTGAGATCCGGCACGCATCGCCCACGCGCGGTACGCGTCGAGCGTTGCGACCCCGCGCTCGTCCTCGTGTACGCCGCGCGGACCGGTCCGCAGCGCGTCCAGCGACGGCGCTTCGCCCGACGCCCAGGATGTCCTGGCCGCCGCGATGCACGCAAACGGGTCGTCGTCCTCGAGCGCTCCGAGGTAGGCGATCAGGAAGGCCAGCCAGGTGCGCTCCTCGAGGTCGATGCTCTGATCCGTAACCTCGGCATACAGCCCGGGCGGATCGCTCTCGAGCCATTGCAGTCTGCCGGCTGCGAACGCGATCTCCTCGGCCAGGCCCTCGGCGTCGGCGCTCGACCGCAGCCCGGGAACGAGATCGGAGTGGTAACCGTCCTCAGCGCCTCGTGCGAGATGCCGGACGCGCACGCCCGCGGCCGCGTTCCGAGACGCCGTGGCTCGTGACACCGATCGCCGCGCGCCGGCCGACCCCGGGCGCCCGGCGGTGCCGTGGCCGGCGCCACCGTGCACCGCGCCTCCGTGGGCGCCGGCTCCATGCCCGTGGCCGGAATCTGGGCGACTCTTGGGTCCGGCGGCCTTCGGGCTGCCGGAGGAGAGAACCGGTCGCAGCTCCACCGACTGCTCACGCGAGCAGATCGGGCATGTGTGCAGGAGACGATTGTGGCGGCAGAAGCTTGGCAATGTTCTGTAATCCGGTGCGTGCGAGCGACCCGGGCGGCTCGCCCCAACTGACCGGCAGCACGAACATCGTAGCGACACCTCACCCGGAACCGGTCGGGCCCGTGGCGAGTGGCTCCCCGGAGCCCGCCCCGGTCTCCGCAGCGCGGTGCTCGCGGCCACGCCGGATCACCTCGCGGAAGTTCTTGAAGCGGAAGATCAGGACGAGCGCAGCGAACCCGAGCGCCACCGTGAACACCGTCGTGGCGATCTGCTGCCCGACCGAGAATGCGGCCACGTACGTACTGCCCGCGAACACCTTGATGAGGATCGCCTGCTGGACACCGAGACCGCCCGGCGTGAACGGGAAGACGGAGGCGATCACCTGGACGGCGAGCACCAGCAGCGCGTTCCGAACCGAGCCGCCGATGTGGAACGCGTCGAGCAGCGCCCAGTACGCCGCGAACCGCGCCACCCAGCTCGCCGCCTGCCACGTGCACATCTCACGTCGGTAACGGCGGCGATCGCCCAGGATCGTGAAGCCCTGCCGGATGCGCTGCCAGAACGCGCGCACACGCGCCGACAGCAGCGCGAACGCGACCAGGAACAGCGTTCCGAGCGCGGTCAGGAAGAACAGCGTGAAGCGCATGTTCGAGGCGAAGAAGCTGATGTCGAACGCGGACAGGTTGGCGAAGTCGGGCGGTTTGGGGAACACGCCCTGGGTGAATGCGAAGCACATGACGAGCACGCCCATGAACCAGTCGAACACGAGCCCGGTGGAGAGCGCCGCGGCGACCGTCGGATAGCTGGAGGCCGGGATCGCGATGCGCGTGAGGAACAGCTGCGCGACGTTGCCACCGCCGAGCGGGAACACGCCGTTCACGGCGTAGCCGACCATGTAAGCGCCCCAGACGTCGCGCCAGCGGATCCGCTCCCCCGGATACGCGGCGCACAGCGCCGCCCACAGCGCACGCGAGCGCAGGCCGAGGTAGAGCCCGTACAGCGCCAGCCCGAGCAGCAACGCCGGCCACGCGAGGTGGGCGAGCTGCGAGAAGAACTGCCCGGCGCTGTGCCCCACGTCGTCGATCGTGCAGATCACCGAGCAGTGCGGGGGGCGCAAGCCCGGCACCGCCGGCCGTCCGAAGCCGGGGATAGACGCGATCACGTTTACGGGAGCGGCCACCACTACACGGTCTCACACGCGCGCGCTAAGGGCCCACGGCCCTAAGGCCGGGGGGCCCGGAATGATCCGGGCCCCCCGGCAAGCCAGGGAAGTGGGGGCGCAGTTCCCCGGCCGACAGGGGCGAGTTTCCCCGTCCCAGCTTGTGAGTAAACCTGAATTCGACCCGCGGTGCGCAGCGGTACGATGCCGAAGTCCGGAATGTGACGTGTCTCGACGTTATCACTTGTCGCCAGGCTCGCCGGGCGCCACGGTGACGAGAGCGCATGGCGACGAGGGAGCTGCGGGGCGCGCCCGCACCGCGGCGCACGCACCGCGGCGCACGCACCACCGCGCACGCACAACGCCGCACGGCTCAAACGCGACGGCGCGTGCCGGGTCCGCTGAAGAACTCTTCGTCGGGCCGCAGGCTACCCGCTGCTTCCGCCTCGTGGCGTAGCGTGCTGTCCTTCTCGCCGCTCCAGGCACCGAGTGCGAGCAGCTCGCGGTCCTGGTCCATCGGGGCGCCGCCGAGCTCTCTGTTGACGACTCGCGCGCACTTGCGGCCCTCGGCGATCGCCGTGACGACGAGCGACTGCCCGATGCGCGCATCCCCGCAGGCGAACACGCCCTCGACGGAGGTCGCGTACGTCATGTCCGTGCGGATGTTTCCGAGCCAGTCGAGGTCGACGCCTAGCTCGTTCACGAGCCCCTCGTGCTCCGGGTGCTCGAAGCCGATCGCGATCAGGACCAGATCGCCCTCGAGCACGAACTCGCTGCCGGGGACTGGCGTCAGCTCGCGTGAGGAGACGCCGGTGACCTTGCGCGCGTAGACGTGGGTCACGTGCCCGTCGTGGCCGCCGAAGCCGGTCACCTCGGTTCCCCACCGGCGCCTGCCCCCCTCCTCCAGCGCATACGTCGTCTCCGTGCGCTTGGGCGGCAGCGGCCAGGGGTTGCGCGGGTCGGCACCTTCGGCGTCGAGCCCCTGGTAGACGTCGAGCATCACGACGCTCCGCGCGCCCTCGCGGTGGGAGTTCGAGATGCAGTCCATCCCGGTGTCGCCACCGCCGATCACGATCACGCGCTGGTCACGCGCGGAGATCACGGCGTCTGGCTGCGTCTCCTTGAAGGCCCTGCCCTCGTGCTGGGCAACCCAGCGGTTGCGCTGGTACAGGTAGTCCATCGCGAAGTGGATCCCGCGCAGCTCCCGCCCCGGCGCCATGAGATCGCGTGAAACGCGCGAGCCGATCGCGACGACCAGCGCGTCGTAGCGAGCCAGCAGGTCGTCGACACTCATGTCACGTCCGACGTCGACCCCGTAGATGAAGTCGATTCCCTCGGCCTCGAGGACGTCCACGCGCCGGTCGATGATCCCCTTCTGCAGCTTCGCGTCCGGAACACCGAAGCGCATCAGGCCACCCGGTCCCTCATCACGCTCGAATACGGTGACCTTGTGTCCGGCGCGGTTGAGCTCGGCGGCCACCGCCAGCCCCGCCGGCCCGGCGCCGATCACCGCGACGCTCTTGCCGGAGCGCCTCGCCGGCGGCTCCGGGACGACCCACCCCTCGGCGAACGCGCGCTCGGCGATCGCCAGCTCCACCTGCTCGATCGCGACGGGGTCGTCGTTGACGGCCAGCACGCACGCCGACTCGCACGGTGCGGGGCAGATGCGCCCGGTGAACTCGGGGAAGTTGTTGGTCGAGTGCAGGGCCTCGATCGCCTCGCGCCACTTGTCGTGGTACACGAGGTCGTTCCAGTCGGGGATCAGGTTGCCGAGCGGGCAGCCCTCGTGGCAGAACGGGATGCCGCAATCCATGCAGCGCGCAGCCTGCTTGCGCAGCTCCGGATCCGGCTGCAGGTCGAAGTACTGCTTGTAGTCATGCACGCGCTCGGCGGGATCGCGCTTGCGAAAGCCGACGCGCTCGATCTTCAGGAATGCTCCGAGCTCGCCCACGTCAACCTCCGGCCTGCACCGCGGCGGCGTCCGCCGCATCCGCATCGGCGGCGCTCACGAGGCCCGCACCGTTCGCCGTGGTCGCATCGAACGCGTCCGCGGCGTTCGGATGCACCACTGCCGCCGCGGCGCGTTCGGCGAGCGCGCGCTGGTAGTCGCGCGGCATGACCTTGACGAAGCGGTCGCGAGCGCCCCTCCCCCACTGCGCCAGCAGGTTGCGCGCCACCAGCGAGCCGGTGCGCTGGGCGTGCTCGGCGATCAGTCGCCGCACTTCGTCCTCGTCGTCGTCCCCGAGCTTCTCCAGATCGACGAGCTCCATGTTGCAGCGGCTGGCGAAGCGGCGATCCTTGTCGTACACGTAAGCGATGCCGCCGCTCATGCCCGCACCGAAGTTGCGCCCGGTGGGCCCGAGCACGACCACGCGGCCACCGGTCATGTACTCGCAGCCGTGATCGCCGACGCCCTCCACGACCGCGCTCGCGCCCGAGTTGCGCACCGCAAAGCGCTCGCCCGCGAGGCCCCGGAAGAACGCCTGGCCCGCGGTTGCGCCGTACAGCACGGTGTTGCCGACGATCTGGTTCTCCTCGGCGCGGAACATCGCACCCTCGGGAGGGCGCACCGACAGGATCCCGCCCGACAGGCCCTTGCCGGTGTAGTCGTTGGTCTCCCCGCGCAGCGCGAACGTCACGCCCGGAGCGAGCCAGGCTCCGAAGCTCTGGCCCGCGGTGCCCGTGAAGGAGATCTCGATCGTCCCCTCCGGCAATCCCTCGATCCCGTGGCTGCGAGCGATCTCGCCCGACAGGATGCCGCCGACGGTGCGGTTGACGTTGCGCAGCGGCACGGGCCCGAGCTTGACCTTCTCGCGGCGCTCGAGCGCCGGCCCGCAGCGGCGCACGAGCTCCCAGTCGAGCGCCTTGTCAAGCACCGGAACCTGCGCGCGTGTGTGGCGCCGGACGGTCTCGGCCGGCAGCTCGGGACTCGCGAGCACCATCGACAGATCGACCTTGTGCGCCTTCCAGTGGTCGATCGCCGCATCCATCTCGAGCAGGTCGGCGCGGCCGATCATGTCCTGGAAGCGAGCGATCCCGAGCGAGGCCATGATCTGACGAACCTCCTCGGCGACGAACATGAGGTAGCGGACAACCTGCTCCGGCGTGCCGCGGAAGCGCTCACGCAGCCGTGGATCCTGCGTTGCGACGCCGACGGGACAGGTATTGAGGTGGCAAACGCGCATCATCACGCAGCCCATCGCGATCAGCGGCGCAGTCGAGAAGCCGACCTCGTCCGCGCCCAAGAGCGCGGCGATCACGACATCGCGGCCGGTCTTCATCTGACCGTCGACCTCGACCCTGATGCGGCTGCGCAGATCGTTGAGCAGCAGCGTCTGCTGGGTCTCGGCGAGACCGATCTCCCAGGGCATGCCGGCGCCCTGGATCGACGACTGCGGCGAGGCGCCGGTGCCGCCCTCCTGGCCGGAGATCGTGACATGGTCGGCGTTCGCCTTCGCGACGCCCGCGGCGACCGTGCCCACGCCGACCTCCGAGACGAGCTTGACCGATACGGAGGCGGTCGGGTTCGCGCACCGCAGGTCGTAGATGAGCTGCTTAAGATCCTCGATCGAGTAGATGTCGTGGTGGGGCGGCGGCGAGATCAGCCCGACTCCCGGAGTCGAGTTGCGGATCTTGGCGATGTAGTCGTCGACCTTGTGGCCGGGGAGCTGACCGCCCTCGCCGGGCTTGGCTCCCTGGGCCATCTTGATCTGGATCTGATCGGCGTTGACGAGGTAGTGGATCGTCACGCCGAAGCGGCCGGAGGCGATCTGCTTGATCGCCGAGCGGCGCCGGTCACCGTTCGGATCGGGGGTGTAGCGCGCAGCGTCCTCACCGCCCTCACCGGTGTTCGACTTGGCGCCGAGGCGGTTCATCGCGATCGCGAGCGTCTCGTGGGCCTCGCGCGAGAGCGCGCCGAGGCTCATCGCGCCGGTCGTGAAGCGCTTGACGATCTCGTCGGCCGGCTCGACGAGCGTCAGCGGGATCGGCTCGGGCAGCGTCCGCAGCGTCATCAGGCCGCGCAGCGCCGCCTTCTTGGTCGCTTCCTCGTTGGCGATCCGCGCGAACTCCTCATACGTGCGCCAGGCGTCCCCGTTGCCGCTGTTGACCGAGCGCTGCAGCGTCGCGATCGTGTCCGGGTTCCAGACGTGGACCTCGCCGTCGCGGCGCCACTGCAGCACCCCGCCGACGGGCAGGATCTCGCGGTCGGTCTTCGGGTACGCGCGAAAATGACGCTCGAGCGCCTCCGTCGCCAGCTCCGGCAGGCCGATGCCGCCGATTCGCGAGGCGGTCCCCGTGAAGTGGGCGTCGATCAGCGCCTTCTCGAGCCCGACGGCCTCGAAGATCTGGGCGCCGCAGTAGGACTGGATCGTCGAGATACCCATTTTCGAGATCGTCTTGAGCAGGCCCTTCCCGATCGCCTTGACGATCTGCTTCTCGGCCTCCTCGCGGCCCAGTTCGGCGGGCAGCAGGCCGCGGTCCGCGAGCTCGTCGAGCGACTCGAACATCAGGTAGGGGTTGATCGCGGCGGCACCGTAGCCGATCAGCGTCGCCATGCTGTGGATGTCGCGCGGCTCGCCGGATTCGATCACCAGACCGGTCCGCAGTCGGGTGCCGGCGCGCACGAGGTGGTGGTGCACCGCAGCCACCGCCAGCAGCGACGGAATCGCGACGCGCTCGGGCCCGAGGTTGCGGTCCGAGAGGATCAGGATGTTGGCGCCGTGATCGACGTAGCGCTTGGCCTCCTCGCACAGCGCCTGCAGGCGCAGCTCCATCCCGTCGCCGTGCTGTTCGATCGGCCAGGTGATGTCGATCGTGGCGGCGTCGAACACCTCGTGCGAGACCTGGCGCAGCTTCTCGAGCTCGTGGTTGCGCAGGATCGGCTGGTCCATGACGAGGATGTGGGCCTGATCGGGCGATTCGTCGAGCAGGTTCACCTCGGCGCCGACGCCGGCCTGCAGGCTCATCACGACGTTTTCGCGGATCGGGTCGATCGGCGGGTTGGTGACCTGCGCGAACAGCTGCTTGAAGTAGGAGAACAGCGGTGGCTGGCGGTCCGACATGACCGCCAGCGCGGCGTCGTTGCCCATGCTCCCGACCGGCTCCTCGCCCTTGACCGCCATCGGCGCGATCACCAGGCGCAGGTCCTCCTGCGAATAGCCGAAGGCGAGCTGCTTCGAGCGCAGCGGCTCGACGCGCGGCACACGCGGCTCGCGTGCCGGCAGGTCGTCGATGTGCACGACCGAGCGGCGATACCACTCAGCGTAGGGCTTGGCGCGCGCGACGCCCAGCTTGACCTGCTCGTCCTCGACGATCCGGCCCTTCTCGAGGTCGAGCAGGAAGACCTTGCCGGGCGCGAGGCGGCCCTTGCGCTGGACGTGCTCGGGAGCGACCGTGATCACGCCGGTCTCGGAGGCGAGCACGACGTAGCCTTCGGTGTCCTGCACCCAGCGCCCCGGCCGCAGGCCGTTGCGGTCCAGCACCGCGCCGGCCACGCGACCGTCGGTGAAGACGACGGCGGCCGGCCCGTCCCACGGCTCCATCAGGCAGGAGTGGAAGTCGTAGAAGCCCTTCACCTCGGGATCGAGGTCCTTCCGCGTGCGGTAGGCCTCCGGGATCATCATCATCACCGCGTGCGGGATCGAGCGCCCGCTGAGCACGAGCAGCTCGAGCACGTTGTCGAACGTCGCCGAGTCCGAGCCACCGGGCTGGACGACGGGGATCACCTTCTGGAGGTCATCGCCGAACAGCTCAGAGGTGAGCTGCGACTCGCGCGCCTGCATCCAGTTGACGTTGCCGCGCAGGGTGTTGACCTCGCCGTTGTGGGCGATCATCCGGTACGGATGCGCCAGCTGCCAGCTCGGGAACGTGTTCGTCGAGAAGCGCGAGTGCACGAGCGCCAGCCGCGAGGCGACGCGCGGGTCGAGCAGATCGGTGAAATAGCGCGGCAGCTGCGCCGCCGTCAGCATCCCCTTGTAGACGATCGTCCGCGAGGAGAAGCTCGGCATCGCGACCTCGAGCCCGACGCTGCGCTCGATCACCCTGCGGATCACGTACAGCTTGCGCTCGAACGCCTCCTGGTTGCGGACGCCGTCGCCGGCAGCGATCAGGATCTGCCGGATCACCGGCGCCGCCGCGCGCGCGCTGTCGCCCGCGAAGCGCTCGTCGACCGGAACCGTGCGCCACCAGAGCGCGCGCTGGCCCTCAGCCTCGATCGTCTCCTCGATCAGCTCCTCCACCACCGCCCGCCGCTCCGGATCGACCGGCAGATAGCAGACTCCGACGGCGTAGCGTCCCGGTGCCGGCAGCTCGATGCCGGCCGCGGCGGCCCGGAAGAACGCGTCGGGGATCTGCAGCAGGATGCCGGCGCCGTCGCCGGTGTTGGGGTCGGCGCCCTCGGCGCCGCGGTGCTCGAGGTTCTCGAGCGCGACCAGCGCCTTCTCGACGACGGCATGGCTGGCCTCGCCCTGCAGCTTGGCGACCAGTGCGATGCCGCAACCGTCGTGCTCGTTGCTCGGGTCGTAGAGGCCGCCGGCCTCGTGCGCAGCTGAAAAGTTGGTCATAGGGAAGCGCCCGTGCCTTGGGCGTGGATCGAGGAGGCCCCTCTTGAAAGCGGGAACTGAAGGCTACCAGCGGGGATCGTCCGGGCGCGTCAGCGCTCGGAACCCGCCGCGCTCGCCGCGGTTTCGCCGTCCGGCGCCGGCGCCTTCTTGGTCGTGCGCGACCGCCTCGGCGGGGCGCTCGCGACGGGCTCTCCGTCGGAGGCGGGCGTCTTCTTCGACGTCCGCGCCCGCCCGCGGGGCTTCGCCGGGGGCGCCTCGGACGCGGAGGGACCGCGCACGGCGGCCAGGCTGGCCTCGAGCGCCGCCATCAGATCGGGCGCCGCAGCCGGCGCCTCGTCGACGGGCGCAGGCGCGAACTGCTCGCCCGCGGCCTTCGCCTCGATCAGCGCGAGCACGCGCTCGCGGTACTCGTCACGGTGGCGGGCCGGATCGAACGTGCTCGAGAGCGAGTCGATCAACTGGCGAGCCATCGCCAGCTCACGTTCGCTCGCCTGCGCCTCCGCGGCGCCGTCGAGCTCGTCGACCGAGTCGGGCGAGACGATCTCGTCACCGAACAGCATCGTCGAGAGTGTCAGCACGTCGCCGGTGGGCCGCAGCGCGCACAGTTGCTGCTTGGAGCGCAGCACCACGCGGCCGATCGCGACCTTGGCGGAGTCGCGCATCGCCTCGAGCAGCAACCGGTAGGCCTTGGCGCCGCCGGCGCTCGGAGCCACGTAGTACGAGTTGTCGTAGTAGATCGGGTCGATCTGGTCGAGGTCGACGAACTCCTCGATGTCGATCGTGTGCGTCGCCTTGGGATCGAGCGCGTCGAGCTCCTCAGGGTCGATCACGACGTAGCGGTCGGGCCCTAGCTCGTAGCCCTTGACGATGTCCTCGAACGCGACCTCCTCGCCGGTGCTCGCGTCGACCCGCTTCTGCTTGATCCGCGCCCCGGTCTTGCCCGAGATCTGGTTGAACCGCACGGTCTTCGGCGAGGTCGCCGAGAACAGCCTGACGGGGACGTTGACGAGCCCGAAGCTGATCGCGCCACTCCAGATCGCACGTGCCATGACGTACTTGTAGCTACCCGATCCGCAGCGATCAAGTCGCGAACGGCGTCTTGCTGTCCTCCGGCCGCCGTACGCCCGCGCTGTGAGAGAGGCGATTCCCGCCACTCTGATGTCGAAACCGGCGCCACAGGCCACTTTCGACATCCAAGTGGTGGCGCGTGCGTTCCGGCCGGCGGGCGAAGCTCGCTGCAGCATCAGCGCCGCGGCCGCCGAGCTCCGCCAGCGGGGCGCGCCTGACCTCGCCGCGGGCGCGAACATCTCACGTAGTGGCGCGTGAACGCGTTTCATCCTCAGTGGCACAGACCCTGCAGCTCCCACCGTTCCAGGCGCTGCTCGACGAGCATGGCGGCGACGTGCACCGCTTCCTCGTGGCGAGCGTGGGGCCGCTCGATGCGGACGACTGCTACCAGGAGACCTGGCTCGCCGCGCTGCGCTTCTATCCGCGCCTGCGCGAGGCGTCGAACCTGCGCGCCTGGTTGCTGACGATCGCCCACCGCAAGGCGATCGACCACGTGCGCGCGCGCCGGCGCCGGCCGATCCCGAGCGTCGATCCACCGCTCGACGATCCGGCGATCGGACACGCTGCGGGGGTCGCCGACGCAGCGAGTCGGGACGACTCGACAAGCAAGCTCGACGGGGACGTGTGGGCGCTGGTCCGGCGTCTGCCCGACAAGCAGCGTACGGCGCTGGCGCTGCGCTACGTGCTCGATGCCGACTATCCGCTGATCGCCGGCGCGATGGCAACGAGCGAGGAGGCCGCACGCCGCAACGTGTACGAGGCCCTGAAGCGGCTGCGAAGGGAGTACAGGCCATGAACGAGATCGAGCGACTTCTGCGCCAGCATGCCGGGCATCCGCTGCCGGATGTGGCAGCGGCGGCCGCAGCCGCCGCGCTGCTCGACGTCGCGTACGTGATCGAGGACTCACCCGTCGGGCCGCTGCTGCTGGCCAGCACGCCCACCGGCCTAGTGCGGGTGGCGTATCTGCGGGAGCATGACGAGGAGCCGCTGCTGGCGGAGCTCGCCTGGCGCCTCTCGCCGCGCGTGCTCCGCGCGCCGGCACGCCTCGACCCGGTCCGCCGCGAGCTCGACGCGTTCTTCGCCGGCGCCCGGCGCACGTTCGACCTCCCGCTCGACTGGCGGCTGTGCGGCGAGGGCTTCGCTCGGCGGGTGCTGCAGGCCACGAGCGAGATCCCCTACGGCTCGGTGTCGAGCTACAAGCTGATCGCCGGGGAGGCGGGCAGCCCGCGGGCTGCCCGCGCGGCGGGCAACGCCCTGGGCGCAAACCCGCTGCCGATCGTCGTGCCGTGCCACCGCGTGCTGTACAGCGGCGGCGCGCTTGGCGGCTACACGGGCGGGCTCGAGATCAAGCGCACGTTGCTGGCGATCGAGGGAGTGCTCCCGAGCGAGCTGCCGAGCGTGTGAAGGGAGCGTTCGGTGGCGTCTGCGTCGTACTGGGTAGCACCCGGTCATGGACCTGCTCGCTCCCATCCGAAGCTTCGACCGATTCCAGCAGCGACACACACCGCTTGCGATCCCGATCGCGGTCGTCAAGAAGTTCGGCAACGACCAGGCGGGCAACCTCGCTGCGCTCGTCGCCTATTACGCGTTCTTCTCACTATTCCCGCTGCTGCTCGTGTTCGTGACGGTCCTCGGGTTCGTCCTCAACGGGGACCCGAGCGCGCTGCACTCCGTCAAGAGCTCGGTGCTCGGGCGCTTCCCGGTGATCGGCTCCTCGATCTCCAACAGCACCCTGACCGGCAGCACGCTCGCACTCGCCGTCGGCGTCGTCGGGTCGCTGTGGGGCGGCCTCGGGATCACGCAGGCTGCGACACAGGCGTTCGATCGCGTCTGGGCGGTCCCGATGAAAGCGCGCCCGAACTTCTTCGGCGGGCGCCTGCGCGGAATCGCGCTGCTGTTCGTCATCGGAGCCTTGTTCATCGTCGCCTCTGCCGCATCCGGTCTCGTCAGCGCTGGCCTCGGCGGAATCGGCCTGCTGGTGGCCGGCATCGTCGTCTCCCTGCTGCTCAACTTCGCTCTGTTCATGGTGTCGTTCAAGCTGCTCTGCACGGCAGAGTTGTCGTGGGGCTCACTCGTCCCCGGGGCGGTTCTGGTCGCGATCGTCTGGGAGGTGCTGCAGGCGCTCGGCGGCGTCTACATCGATCACGTCAGGCAATCGAACAATGCCTACGGGACGTTCGCGCTCGTGCTCGGCGTGCTCGCCTGGCTGCATCTCGGAGCACAGCTGACGCTCTACTGCGCCGAGGTCAACAGCGTCATCGCGCGCAGGCTGTGGCCGCGCAGCCTGTTCGGTCCGCCGGTCGCGACCGCGGATCGCGAAACGCTCACGGCGCTCGCGAAGGTCGAGGAGCGCTCCCCGGAGCAGGAGGTCGAAGTCTCCTTCACGACGGGGCCGGCCAGCGGTGCAACGGAGCAGACCAACGGTGCAACCGAGCAGAGCACCCTCAGAACAGGCGGTCAACCGCCGCGCGACCCGTGATCTCGGGCGGCCAGGAGCACAGGCCGCGCTCCGCCGGGCAGCCCCCGCACAGCGATCGCTGGGGCTCCTGCGAGGGAGCGAACTCGCAGCGCAGGATGCCGGCGGCGCGCCGCTGCAGCTCGGCCTCGAGCTCCGGCAGCTCGGGGCGCGTGAAGGTTCGCGAGACAGGCTGCGCCGGCGCCTCGAGGAACAGATGCGCGACCTCGACCGCGTCCACGCCGCGGCGCAGCACGGCGACCGCGTAGATCAGCTGCTGGATCGCGTAGCGCTCGCCGACGACCGTGGCGGGCTCGGCCCTTCCGAGGCGATCGGTCTTGTAGTCGACGATCAACCACTGCTGAGCCGTCTCGCGCGCGAGCACGTCGAGCACGCCAGTGAGCATCGGCGCTCCGCCCGCCAGCGCGAACGCGAACCGCTGCTCACGCCGGAGCTGGCCCGCCGCGGCCAGGCGGGCGCAGGTGGCGCTCTGCGCGAAGCCCTCGATCAGCGCCCGCAGCTCCTGCCGATCGCGCTGCGGCAGGGCCGCGAGGGTGGGCAGGTCTGCGATCACGGGTCTGCGGAAATCGATCCGTTCGAGCAGCGCGTGCACGAGCGTTCCGCGTTGGGCGGCGGTGCCGCGCGAGCGCTCCTCGGCGCCCGGGATCCCGAGGACGCGCTCCACGTAGAAGCGGTATCCGCAGCGCTCATACTCAGCGAGCGCCGAGTACGACAGCGCCGGCACCGGCGGTGCCGGCGGGGCGTGTGCGGTCGAGCCGTCGAGCACAGGCGGGACCGCAGGCGCTACGACGCCGCCCGACGGCGCCTCACCGGACGACGGCCGACCCCCGCCGGACGGCGCGCACCGAAGCGAGGCGTCGCGGACGATCCTCAGCGAGGCAGCGCCCGCGATTCTGGACTCAGGGCGCTCGGCGATGTCCGGGACGAACGCCGGGGCGATCCAGTCGATCGGCGTCCCGCGGTTGCCCTTCGCCCACGTGTCGAGCCTCGCCGCCCCGCTGAGGATCAGCCGCTCGCGCGCCCGCGTCATCGCCACGTAGAACAGGCGCCGCTCCTCCAGCTCCTCGCGTGCCGCGCGCTCGACACCGATCGCGTCGTAGTCGAGCACCGGGATGCGTGCCTCGGTGCCGCTGCGGGCGAGCCGCAGCCCGAGCCGGGAGCCCTCACGCGAGATGCGCACGAGATCGTGGCGGTACCGCGGACCGCGACCGAGGTCCGCGACACACACGACGTCGAACTCCAGCCCCTTCGCGCGGTGGATCGTCATCAACCGCACGGCGTCAAGCGCCTCGCTCTCGACCGGCGCCTCGCTCTCCCGATCGACGCCGGGACCGCCGGCGAGCTCCTCGCCGCCGGCGCGTTGCCCGATCATCGTGACGAACCCGTGCAGGTCGCAGCCGGCGACGGTCTCCCACTCCCGGCCGAGGCGCATCAGCTTGCGCACGTTCGCGAGGCGGCGGCGTCCGCCGGGAAGGCGCAAGATCGCCATGTCGTATCCGCCACGCTCGATCACGCGCTCGAGCAGGTCCTCGACGCCGATCCGGGCAGCCGCGCGGCGCTCTGCCGCGAACCACTGCTCGAACGCCTGGAGTGCCGTCCGATCCTCGGCCGCGAGCTCGTCGCGCGCGCCGGCTGCGATCAGCACGAGTCCGTCGAGCGAGATCCCGCACAGCGGCGAGCACAGCGTCGCGTACCACGCCTCCTCGTCGGACGGGTTCGCGAGCGCTCGCAGGTAGCACACGAGCGTCACGACCTGGGGATGTGACCAGTATCCGCGCCCGCCGATCAGATACGTCGCAACGCCCGCCTCCTCCAGCGCCCGCTCGTAGACGCGCAGATCGGTGCTCGCACGCGTCAGCAGCACGACGTCGCCCGCCCGCGTGCCGGCGTCGATCAGCTCACGCACGCGCGCCGCGAGCGCACGCGCCTCGAGCGTCCGCCAGGGCGACGCGAGCCCGTCCGATTCACTCCCGGAGCAACCGTCCTTGTCGGCGATCAGCAGCTCCACCAGCGGCGCTTGCGCGCTGCCCGCCTCCGTGCGCCCCGGCTCGAGTGGCCTGAATCGAGGGCCGATGATGCCTTCAAACGCGGTATTCAGCGCTTCGAGAATCTCGCGGCGCGAACGAAAGTTCATCTGCAATGACAGCCGGGCGCCGCGCGCGTGAAGGGCTGTGCCGCGCTCCTCGAACAGCTCCACCTCGGCGTGACGAAAACCGTAGATCGACTGCTGCGCGTCGCCGACCATGAACAGGTTCCCGGATGCGATCAGATCGATCAGCTCGAACTGCAGACGGTTGGTGTCCTGGAGCTCGTCGACCATCACGTGCGTGTAGCGCTCACGCAGCTCGGCCGCGAGCGGGCCGTCGCGCAGGAGCTCGCGCGCGAGCAGCTCCAGGTCCTCGAAGTCGAGCGCCGAGCGCTGCGCCTTCTGCTCGGCGTAGCGGCCCGCGAAGCAACCCAGCAGGCCCCCGAGCGCCGCGTGCATCGCCGCTGCGTGGACGCGCTCGCTGGCGGCCTTGAGGGCCGCCAGCGCTTCGCGGTAGGCCTCGCATGCCTCGGAAGCGAGTGCGTGGGCCCCATTGCCGGGCAGCGCGAGTCGCCCGAGGTCCGCCGGCCATGGGATCGCGTCCCGCTGCAGCTCACACGCGCGCTGCAGAGCATCGAGCGCCTGGCGCACGCGCGCCGGCGGATCGTCGATCGCGCCCAGTTCCGCCGCCGCCGCTGCGGCCGATGCGAGCACCGGCTCGTACCAGTCTGCCGCTGGGAGGGGCGGGAGCGCCGGCAACGACGGCCGCAGCTGTCCGCGGGCCCGTAGCTCGCCGTGCACCCCCACGATCGCGGCACGCAGCGCCGCGGGTCCGTGCGCCGCGATCAGGTCCGCGCCGGCGTCCTGCGCGGCGATCTCGGCGAGCGCGCCGTCGAACGCGGCCTGCGCGAGCCGTGCGGCCTCCTCGGCCTCGAGCACCGTGAACGCGGGGTCGATCCCGGCCTGCAGCGCGTGTGCGCGCAGCAGGCGCGCGCAGAAGCCGTGGATCGTCGAGATCTGGGCGCCCTCGGTCGCGCGCGCCGCCTCGGCGGATCCCAGCTCGCGCAGGCGCCCGCGGATCCGCTCGCGCAGCTCGGCTGCGGCTTTGTCGGTGAACGTGATTGCGAGGATCGCCCCGACGCCGACTCCTTCCTGGAGCACGGAGCGGACGAACCGCTCGACCAGCACCGTCGTCTTGCCGGCGCCGGCGCTCGCGTCGAGCAGGAGGTCCCCGTCGCGATGCTCGATCGCCGCGCGCTGCTCGGGGGTGAACGCCACGGTCATCTTGTCCGACCGCTCGCAGGTGGCGTGCATGCTCATCCCGCCCAGCAGATCCCCGGGTGCCTGCAGCCGTCGCGCGAGCAGGTGGCCGGGCACGGCGTCAGCTCCCCGCGCGCGAGCGTGCCCGCGATCTCCACAGCCTGGCGCTCGATGTCCGCCAGCAACTCCTCGAATGCCTCGCGGTCGAGCGCGTCGTTGCCGTAGACGGCACCGCCGACTGGGGCCTCCTCGAGGTACGCGCCTCGCGCCCGCAGCTCCCTGCCGGTGAGCGGCTGGTAGAGGCCCGCGACGGGCTCGAGCCCCAGCAGCCTCCGCACGGCGATCATGTAGAGGGCGACCTGGAGCTGGTGCTCGCCGCGCCAGCGCGCCGCGGCGCGCTCCGGGCGGCCGGCGCCGCTCTTGTAGTCGCGCACGATCGCACGGACGCCCTCCGGGTCGATGTCGACGCGGTCGATCACGCCGCGCAGCCGCACCTGGCCGTCTCCCTCCCCGAGCACGACCGCGGGCAGCGAACCGGCCTCCTCGCTCTCGAAGCCGAAGCGGAGCTCCAGTGCCCCGGGGGCCCAGCTGCAACCGTCGGCGGCCTCGTGTCGCAGGTAGCGGCGCAGGTCCGCCTCGATCCCGCGCAGCATTGCCGCCCGCACCACCTGCGGGCGCCCGGGCGCGAGCTTCTCGGGCACCTCCGCGACCAGATCGTCGAGGAGCAGCTGCGCCGCATCGAGCGAAGCGGGCGTGACCGGCGCCCCGAGCCCGCCGACCAGGCGCTCCAGCACCGAGTGCATGAAGCCCCCGCGCACGAGCGCCTCGCTCTCGGCGTCGAGCTCGCGGGGATCGAGCTGCCGCTCGACGAGCCACGCGACCGGGCACGTGGCGAACGCCTCGAGTGCGCCGCCCGAGACGACCTCGCGGTGGCGGACGTGCGCGAGCGCGCGCCCGCCGAGCGTCCGCGTCGGCGCCCCCGCCCCGCTTGCGCCGCCCGCAGCCGCAACGCCCGCAGCCGCGAGCGCACACTCCTGCTCGCGCGTGGTCGGGGCCTCCGCCGCGCTCCAGACGACGTCGGCGAGCAGCCGGCGGCGCCTGCGCTCCCTCCACTCCGGCACGAACAGCTCGGCGAGGTCGGCGATGAACGGCGATGGCAGCACGAGGTTGCCCTCCTCATCGGAGCTGCGGTAGCTGAGAACGAGCCGCTCGCGGGCGCGCGAGCAGCTCGCGTACATCAGGTGGCGCTCGCGCGAGAGCGCATCCTCGGAGGCTCCGAGCGCAAGCCCGGCGCGCAGCGCCAGCTCGCGGCGGCGCTCGTCGGACAGGAACGGATCGATGCCCCCCAGCTCCGGAAACTCGCCCTCGCACAGGCCGCACACGAGGACCACCCGGAAGCGCCGTGCACGTACGGCGAGCGGCTCGGCGATCAGTACGCCGTCCTCATGGACAGCGGCTCCGGCGGGCAGCCGCAGGCACTCGAGCAGCTCCACGAGCTCGGGGCCGGTTGGCCGCTCGCCGATCTCCTGCAGCTCTGCGAGCGCCTCCAGCACGGCGGCGGCGGCGCGCGCGTCACGCTGCTCATCGGCATCGAGCACTGCGGCGGCCGCGCGATGCGGGGTCGCGAGCAGGCGGCGGGTCTGGCGGGCAAGCTCGACCGCGGGATCGGCCGCCTCGGACAACGCGTCGATCTCTCGCAGCGACAGTCCCGACGCGCAGCGCGCATCGTGTGCCGTCTGCAGACCGCGGCGCCGCACCTCCAGCTCGAGTGAGTCGACCATCTCGAGACGCTCCAGCAACCCCGGCGCGCGCAGGTAACGCAGCAGATCCTCGGCGCTGCACTGCTCGCCGTCGAGCAGGGCGCAGCGCGCGAGCGCGAGCAGCGATCGGCCGAGGGCGGTGTGCGCCAGCGCGATCGTACGATCGGAGCCCGCGTGGATCCCATACCTGCGCAGAGCGCGCTCGAGCAACGCCCCCGAGCGCGCGAGCGACCGGCACACGACGACGATCTCGCCGGCCGGGACGCCCGCTCGCAGCGACGCAAGCACCTCGGTGGCGATCAGCTCGGCCTCGGCGCGCTCACCGCCGGCCTCGATCAGCGCGACCGCGGCGCCGGGATCGATCCGGGGGGCACCGGGCTCGAACAGGAAGCGCTCGACGTGGTGCAGCGCCGAGCGGCCACCTGGCTCGTAGTGCTCCTCGAGCGCCGGCAGCAGGCGAACGGTGCCGGCGATCGCCCGCAGGTCCTCGGCGATCCCGGCTCGAGCGGCCAGCGCGCTGCGCCCCGGCTCGTAGGTGAGGGAGACGGTGACCTGAACGCCGGCGAGCACCGACAGTGTCTGGACCGCGTCGTGCTGCGCAGGAGTCAGGTCATCGAAGCCGTAGAAGTACACCGGCGTCTCGCGCCAGCGAGCCGGATCGCTGCGCAGCGCGTCGAGTGCGCGCCATGCGTAGCGCTCCATGTCGGGGCGCCCGAGCCGCTCGAGCTCGCGTGCGTAGGCGCCGTACAGCGCGCCGAGCTCGTGTGCGTAAGCCCCCCGTCGCCCATCGCCGCCGGCCCACAGGCGCAGGGCAGACGCAAACCGCTGGGGGGTGATGCGCAGCCGCGTCAGCTCCGCGATCAGCCGGCCGGCCGCCGAGGGAAACCCAGCTGTGCGCGCGGAGTCGCCGAGCGCGGCGAGCGGTAGCGTGGCGATTACGCGGCGCAGCACGCGCTCGCGCTGCAGGCCGCTCAGTGGCGCTCCGTCGTAGCCGGACCGCCTCGCGATCTCGCCGACCAGCCCGCTGAAGGTCAGCGCGCGTCCGAGCAGGGCATCGCCGCCCGCGAGCTCGCGGTCGTAGTGCTCCGCGTCGGCCGCCGTCGGCACGACAAGCAGGGCGTCGCGCTCGGCGGCGTTGCGATACGCGCCCAGCACCTCGCCGGCCTTGGCGGAGTTGGCGGGACCGAGGACGAGCGTGAGCGCCACGTGTCAATGGTGGCGCGCGGGCCCGACGTCTACCTCGAAGCTCCGCGCGCGGCCCTGCGGGGCCGCGCTGTCAGGCGGCCTCGGGCTGCTGGCGCTCATCGCCGCCGTCCTGCTGCTCGGCGACCTCCGGCGGCTTGGCGCCCTCCCGCGCCCACGGCTCGTCGAACTCGACGCGCCACTTGCTGTCGGGCGTCTGCTCGAGCGCCAGGCGCGCGCGGAAGCTCTTGCCCGCGCGGCTGCGGAAGCCGGTCACGGGCTTCTCGGTGCGTCCGCGCTTGATCAGCTCGCGGGCGACTGCGAGCGGCAGCTGCTTGCCCGCCTTCGCCTTCCAGATCACGAAGCCGCAGCCAGGGTCCTCACGCGACCAGCACGAGTAGCCCTTGCGGTTCTCGACGATGTCGTGACCGCAGACCGGGCACGAGCCGAGGTTCGCACGCGGGATCCGCACGTCCTTCAGCTTCTCGTCGAGCTCATCGACGGTCTGCTTGGTGAACTTGACGATGTCGCCCATGAACGCCTCGCGCGAGTCCGAGCCGGTCTCGATCCTCGCGAGACGATGCTCCCAGTCGCCCGTCAGCCCGGGCGAGGTCAGCGCGTGCTCGGCGAGCAGCCTGATGACCCCGAGACCCTTCTCGGTGACCACCAGCGCGCGGCCGTCGCGCTCGATGTAGCCGACCTGCAGGAGTCGCTCGATGATCGCGGCGCGAGTCGCCGGGGTGCCGATGCCGGAGTCCTTCATCGCCTCGCGGAGCTCCTCGTCGTCGACGAGCTTGCCTGCCGTCTCCATCGCCCGCAGCAGCGAGCCGTCGTTGTAGCGGTGCGGCGGCTTCGTCTCCTTCGCCTCGGCGGCGACCTCGTCGATGCTCGCGCGCTCACCCCTCTCGAGCTTCGGTAGCTGCTGCTCGCGGCCCTCGTCGTCGTCCTGGGCCGCGTCGGATTCGGCGATCTCGCCGTAGACGCCGCGCCAGCCCGGCACGAGCAGCACCTTGCCATGCGTGCGGAAGATGTGCTCGGCGACGGTCGTCTCGACGCGCGTGTTCTCCGACACCGCGTCGGGATGGAACACGGCGAGGAAGCGACGCACGACGAGGTCGTAGATCCGCCGGTCGTCCTCGTCCATCTTGTCGACCGGGTGGCGCTCCGCCCGCGTTGGGATGATCGCGTGGTGATCGGTGACCTTCGCGTCGTTGACGACCCGTGCGAGGGGCAGGACGTCGAGGCCGAGCACGTACCGTGATGCGCCGGCGTACTCGGGCTGGCCGCCGACGAGCTCGGCGATCGGCTTGATGTCCGGGACCATGTCCTTCGTGATGAAGCGTGAGTTCGTCCGCGGGTAGGTGAGCGCCTTGTGCTCCTCATAGAGCCGCTGCGCGGCCGCAAGCGTGCGGCGAGCCGTGAACCCGAACAGGCTCGAGGCGTGCGTCTGCAGCGAGGTGAGGTCGTAGAGCAGCGGTGCGCGCTCCTTGCTCTGGCGCTTCTCGAGCTTCGTGATCTCGCCCGTCTGGCCGCTGCAGGCGGCGACGATCGCCTCCGCCTCCGCGGCGCTCGCGAGCCGCGGGCTCGCGCCTGCATGGAAGCGACCCTGATATGCGCGACCGGGCGGCGCGGCGAGCGCCGTGAAGGCCGCGTCGACGATCCAGTAGGGCTCGGCCTTGAAAGCCCGGATCTCCTCCTCGCGCCGGGCGAGGATCGCAAGCGTCGGGGTCTGGACGCGGCCTAGCGACACCGCGCCGTCGAACGAGGAGCGCAGGCGGATCGTCGCGGCACGGGTCGCGTTCATGCCGACGATCCAGTCGGCCTCCGAGCGCGAGCGCGCGGCTGCCTCGAGGCTGGCCAGATCGGACGCCGGCCGCAGGTTCCTGAACGCCGCGCCGATCGCCGACTTCGTCATCGAGTTGAGCCACAGGCGCTGGACGGGCAGCTTGCTGCCGGCCTTCTCGTACAGGTAGGCGAAGATGAGCTCGCCCTCGCGCCCGGCGTCGCAGGCGTTGACGACGGTCTCGATGTCATCCCGCGCGAGCTGGCGCTTGACGACGTTCATCTGCTTCTTGGAGCGCTCGTCGCGGATCACGAGCTTGAAGCGGTTGGGGACGATCGGCAGGTCGGCCATCCGCCACTTCTTGTACTTCTCGTCGTACTCGTCGGGGTCGGCGAGCTGGACGAGGTGGCCGACCGCCCACGTCACGACGTGTTGCGGACCTTCCAGGTAGGTCTTGTCCTGGCTCTGGATGAACGGGCCCGGCAGCACGCGCGCGAGGTCCCGGCCAACCGAGGGCTTCTCTGCGATCACGAGAGTCTTCGACATGAGCTTGCGGAGCGTAGTGGATGGAACAGTCGGGCCACGGGAGCGGTCGATGGTCGCCGACCATGATGTCAGCCTGTGCACTGACCGGAGCTGACCGTTCCGGCGTTCGCCCGGGCCCGCGCGATCTCGCCGGCGACGACCGAATCGGGCACCGCGAAGCCGCCGGGATCTCCGGCCGGCGTGTGCGTGAGCTCCGCGAACACCGTCCCGACCACGCGACCGGCACGGTTGATCAGCGGTCCGCCGGAGTTTCCGGGCCGTACGAGACCGCGCAGCGCGCTGATCATGCGCAGCACGGGTCCGTCGCCATACGCGTCCTCGGTGAACGTCATCTGCGTGTCGCCGAGACGCGCCGGCTGGACATTGAACGGCCCGTCGCGCGGATAGCCGAGGATCGCGGCGCCGGCGCCCGACTGGGGATCGGACGCGAGCGACAGCGGAGCGCGGCCGAGACCCTGCACGCGCAGCACGGCGATGTCGTTGTGGACGTCGAACACGACCGGCACGGCGGTCAGATCGGGAGGCTCCCCGCCGACCTCCACGACCGTGTCGTTCTCACCGGCCACGACGTGGGCGTTCGTGACGACGAGGTCCCGCGCCGCGATCCAGCCGCTGCCCTCGATCCCGAGCCCGCAGGCGGTGCCGACGACCCGCACGACGCTCGCGCCGGCCGCCCTGACGCCGGCGCTGGCGAGAATCCCGCGCGCCGGCGCGGGTACGCGCGCGGCGGGGCCGGCGACCGGCGGCAGCGGATCGAAGCGCGCGAGCGCGCCGAGGATCGGTCCCGAGGGCGGCATCACCGCGTTCAGCTCGCTCAGGATGAACGAGCGCTGGATGTCGGCCCGCAGCGCTCGCGAGCCGGAGGCCTGCAGCGCGATCGCCCCGAGCAGCCAAGCGAGCACGAGCCCGATCGCACCGGTGAACAGCGCGCCCAGGAGGCCGTCGAGCGTGCGCAGCAGCGGGATCGGCAGGGTCGCGCGCACGCGCCTGCCGACACCCTCGAGGCTGCTCGCGAGGATCCCGCCCAGGACGAGTGCCCCGGCGAGCCCGAGCAGCGGCGCGTACGGGGAGCGGCTGCCCTGGGAGAGCACCAGCGGCGCAAGGCGTGAGCCGATCAGCGCGCCCGCGGCGAAGCCGCCGAGCGACAGCACGCCGACGAGCAGGCCGCGCGCATAGCCGCGCACCGCGAGCAGCAGCGCGAAGCCCACGATCACCCAGTCGATCGTCGTCATCGGCCGTGCAGATCGATCATCTGCGGTCCGCCCTCGTCATCACGCACCCACTTCGCCATCGGTCGTTCAGGTTAGTCCGAGGTTAGTGGGGCGCCGGCAGCGCTTCGAAAGCCCCGCATCTGTAGCGTTCCCGCCGACGTGACACCCGGTAGCGCAACCGGAGCCGCAATCCGGCCGCGATCCCGGCGGCGGACGACACGACGCCGACGGCTACTGACGCGGGCCGTTCCGCTCGCGGCCCTCGCCTGCGCCTCGTTCGCCTTCGGCATCTACGAGTCGGGTGCGGCGGCGCGCTCGCAGCGCGCGCTCGTGGAGCGCTACGCGAAGGCGTGGAGCCGCGGTGACTATCAGGCGATGTACGGCATGCTCGACGCGGCCTCCCGACAGGGTCGCAGCGAGGCGCAGTTCCATGCCGCCTACGCGAACGCCGCCGTCACCGCCACGCTCATATCGCTGCACGTCGGGCAGGTCGGCAGCCCCAGCGGCGGCTTCGTGCCGGTGGCGGCGAGCGTTCGTACGCGACTGTTCGGAACGCTCAGGGGTCTCGTCGAGGTGCCGCTCTCGAGCGACGGGTCGGCTGTCCACTTCGCCGGCACGCTGCTGTTCCCAGGACTGCGCGCCGGCGAGCAGTTGCAGCGCGATACGTCCCTGCCGGCGCGCGGCTCGCTGCTGGCCGATAACGGCACGCCGCTTGCGGAGGGGCCGCAGCGAACCTCCCCCATCCCCTCGGTCGCAGGCGAGGTGGTCGGCGCGCTGGGCCCGATCCCGCGCCCACAGGCTGTGCAGTACGCCTCGCTCGGCTACCCGCCGGGCGCGAAGGTGGGGCTGGACGGGCTCGAGCAGATCTTCCAGACCCGCCTCGTGGGCGCGATCGGCGGAACGCTGCTCGCCGGCCGCCGGGTGCTCGCACGCGCGACCCCGCACGCAGGCCAGACGGTCCACACCACGATCGATCCCGGCATCGAGGAGGCCGCGATCAGCGCCCTGGGATCTTCCTACGCGGCGATGACCGTGATGGACCCGCGCACCGGCGCGCTGCTGGCGCTCGTCGGGTTCGCATACTCGGATGTGCAGCCGCCCGGATCGACGATGAAGATCATCACCTCCACCGGCGCGCTGGAGGCGGGGATCACGACCCTGGGCACGGTCTACCAGTACGCGAGCTCGGCCGACGTCGACGGCTACGTCATGGACAACTCCAACAACGAGGACTGCGGCGGCACGCTGCTCAATTCGTTCGCGGTGTCATGCAACTCGGTGTTCGCGCCGCTCGGACTGCAACTCGGAGCCCAGCGCCTCGTCGCCACGGCCGAGCGCTTCGGCTTCAACCAGCAACCGCCGATCGCCGGGGCGCTCGAGAGCACGATCCCTTCGGCGTCGACGATCGGCGACGGGGTCGCCGTCGCCTCGTCGGCGATCGGACAGGGAAAGGTCCAGGCGAGCACGCTCGAGATGGCGACCGTCGGCGCGACGATCGCGATGGGCGGTCTGCGACCGATCCCGACCCTGCTCTACGGCGCGCCACCGCGCTTCGTACGCGCCACCAGCGCGCACGTCGCCGCCGAGGTCCAGCAGATGATGATCGCCGTGGTGGAGGAAGGAACCGGGACCTCAGCCCAGATCCCGGGCGTGGTTGTCGCCGGCAAGACGGGTACGGCGGAGCTCACCGACACGGCCTCCTCCGCGAACGCGACGAGCGAGACCGACGCGTGGTTCGTCGGCTACGCGCCTGCGGGCAAGCCGCGGGTAGCTGCCTGCGCGCTGTTCCCCAACGCCGGCTACGGCGGCGACACGGCGGCCCCGGCCGTGCGCCAGGCGCTCGAGGCGGCACTCGCGAGCAGGGGGCTGTGAGAGCGAGGACGCGTAAGGGCCCTAGAGGTCGAGCGTGACCGTCGACGGCTTGCTCTGCCCGACCGCGTAGATGTTCAGCGTCAGCGGGCGGTTGGAGTACACCGAGTCGTTGAGCTTGAACAGAATCAGGCCACCCTGTGTGGGACCGTAATACGCGGTCGTGCTGGGTAGCGGCTGGGTCTGATGCGGCGGCAGCCTCTCGGCGGTCCACGCGTACGGGTTGAGCGTCGGATCGACCGGGATCGGCTGGTAGACGGTGCCCTCCGAGTCGGTGAGCGTGAAGCTGTCGCTCGTCGTCACGGACGAGTTCGTCTGGTTCTTGGCCCAGAGGAACACACCGAACCAGAGCTGATCAGGCGCGAGGGTCAGCTGCGAGGGATCGACGCCGGCGAGGTACTGGTGGTCCTCGACGCCGTAGGGGTTGAGCTGGCGCGTGATCTGAACCTGGTAGGTGGCCCTCCCGGCGTCGACGTAGATCGCTTCGTTGTCGCCGGTCGTCGGATTCGAGACCTTGTGACCGATACCGCACGCTCCCAGGCCGGCGGCGATCGCGGTCGCGCCGAGTGTGCAGGCCACGAGGCGTGCTGATCTGCGGTGGAGGAGCGTCACGGCGTCGACAGTTTATCCGTCAGCGCCTCAACGGGCAGCGACGGAAGCTCGCTGCCCGCGCCCGCGCCCGTGCTCGAGGATCGAGCGCAGGCGCCGCATCGCCTTGCCCGCTTGCCTGCGGTTCCACGCGCGGCCACCCAGCATCTCCATCAGGCGGTCCGACGGCATCACGGGCACCGTCTCGAGCGTGTACTGCACCTTGCTCGCCGAGCCCGGACCCTGGCTCACCTCGTAGACGCCCAGCATCCTGATCCGGTTGAACTTCCCGCCGCGGCCGCGTTCGACCAACCGGAACGGAGGCTGCATCTCGGCGATCGTGACGTCCGCCCAGCCGAACCGGTTGAAGGGGGCCTTGACCCGGAAGCGGGCGCCGGCGCCGGCGCCGTAGGTGTCCTCACGCGTCAGATGCCAGTCGACGAGATAGTGGTCGGTGAACTCGGCGTGGTTTGCGATGTCGGCCAAGTACTCGAACACCACTTCGCGCGGGCGATCGATGATCGTCGTCACGGTGATCGGGTTCACGCCGCGAAGTCTATTTATGCGGCGCGAATGGGTGCGTTACGCCGATCGACGATGCGGATTGACTGACCGAACGAGGGACCGTGCACGATCTCCGAGGCGACCGGCTCCGAGCGTTCGAGCGCTCGGCAGAGCTCGCAGATCGTGCTGCCGGACTCGTAGACGTAGACGCGCTCGCCGATCAGCGGGCTGCGCCGGCAGCGGCCGCAGCGCCGGCAGCCTTGCGACAGGGACCTCATGCTGCGGTGCAGAAGCGCCGCCTCGATGCTGGGCAGGTTGCGAAACAGGGCGATCATGCTGCCTCGTTCGCCGTCCAGGGAGCATTACCTCCAGTTGCAAAGTTCTTCACTTAATCGGTCGACCCTGTACAGAGAAGCTTGTACTTCCGTGTATGATTTGAGTGCCAGAGGATCAGGGTTTGTCGATCCAGCGGCAATCCACCACCAGCCCGTAGCAAGGAGAATGTCCCCAATGAGAGCCTGGAAGTCGGGCAATAACCCGGGGACCGGAACTTTCCGGTGCGCGGATTGCGACTACCCCGTGTCGTTGGAGGCCGCCGATCAGCTGCCCGCCTGCCCCAACTGCGGTGGTACGGAGTTCATTCGCGCGTCGCTGTTCATGACTGCGCAGACGACCATAGTCCCGCTACCGGCCGAGGTTGAGGATCAGGAGTGGCTTGATGAGGCTCGCGAAAGCGTGAGCGAGCCCGGGCAGTATCTCGCGTACCGCAGCGGCAATGGCACGATCGTGAGCTTCCCGCTCGCCCGCGAGTGGACGCGGATCGGCCGCAGCCTCGCAGCCGACATCCGTTTCGACGACCCGACGGTGTCGCGCCGTCACGCGTTGATCGTGCGTCAGCCCGACGGACTGCGAGTCCTGGACGACCGCAGCCTGAACGGCGTGTTCGTCAACGGTGAGCGGGTCGAGTGGAGCACGCTGGCGGACGGCGACATCGTCGCGATCGGTCGCCATCGCCTCCATTTCCTGGACGCCACCGCCGTTTCCGGGATGCGTTCGGTTCCCACCGCACTGCGCACGAACGCGTAGAGCGCAGCAGCCGCCGGCGCTCGATTGCGGGCGCCGGCGCGCTCTGGCCGGCGATGGCCCTCGGGCGACGCCGGCCGCCGCCGGTCGTCTGGGCCATGGGTCTATAGTGCCGCGGCGATGGCCACGATCACGGTCCTCTCGCAGAAGGGCGGGACAGGCAAGACGACGATGGTCAGGACCCTGACCGACGTATTTCGCAGGCTCGAGCTGTCGGTGCTCGCGATCGATCTCGATCCGCAGGGCAACCTCTCGGACTATCTGGACGTCCCGCCCGATGCATCTCCGACGATCGCGGACGTGCTCGCCGGCCGCGCAAAGCTCGCCGAGGCCGTGCACGGCGACATCGTCCCCGCGAACCTCGCGCTCGCGGAGGCCGAGCTCGTGCTCGGCGCCAAGATGGGCCGCGAGCTGACGCTCGAGCGCGCTCTGCGCGAGGTGACCGGCCGCTACGACATCGTGCTGATCGACTGCCCGCCCTCGCTCGGCCTGCTCACGGTCAACGCGCTCGTCGCGTCCGACTACGCGCTGCTCTCGGCCGAGGCCCAGTACTTCGCCCTGCAGGGAGTCGAGCAGGCACTGGAGGTGATCGAGCTCGCTCGCGAGACGCTCAACCCGAACCTCGAGTGGCTCGGCGTGGTGCTGAACATCTCCGACATGCGCACCAAGCACTCGCGCGAGGCGTTCGAGTCGCTACGCACCCACTTCCCCCAAAAGCTGATCGGAGCGACGATCCGCTCCTCGATCGCCTACGCCGAGTCCGCGGAGCGAGCGGTCTCGATCCTCGACTACCGGCCCGACCTCGGCTCGGACTACCTCAAGGTCGCCGACGAGCTGCTCGTGCGGCTGGACATGGACGACGCGCGCAAGCGCCTCGCGGACCTGCTCGGTTCGTGACCTCCCGCGAAGCCCTCCTCGGCCAGCTCAACGACGCCGTCCGGCGCGAGCAGCGGGCGAGCGCGGCTGTCAACGACGCCGCCAATCAGCTGCTCGGCATCAACGCGACCGACGGACGCTGCCTCGACATCCTCGCCGAGCACGGTTCGCTCAGCGCCGGAGAGCTGGCCCGCGAGGCACGGCTGACGACGGGCGGCCTCACCGCCGTGATCGACCGGCTGGAGCGCGCCGGATACGCCAAGCGGATCGCCGATCCCGGGGACCGGCGCCGCGTCCTCGTGCAGATCACCGATCGCGCCCGCGAGCTGTCGTGGGAGCTTTTCGGTCCGCTGGCTGCGGCCAGCGGACCGTTGCTCGACCGCTACACCGAGGAGCAGCTGCAAATGCTCGCGGAGTTCCACGCGCTCGCGGCAGGCGTACAGGAGCGCCACGCCGACTGGCTGCGCAAGCGTGCACGACCGGAGCCCTCGCCCGACCATCTCGGTTGACTACGATGCTGCGTAGTAGTACGCTGCGTAGTAGATGGCCGAGTACACGTCGGACCGCAATCTCCCAGGCGCCTTCGAGGGCGAGACCGTCTCCCGCATACGTCCGCAGGCACAACTCCGCGATCGACGGGCCGGTCCGCGACCGCTACGACCACATCGTCGCGATCTCTTCACGCTGCGTCCACGTCGGCTGTCCGGTCCGGTTCGTGGAGGCCGCAGAGACGTTCGTCTGTCCGTGCCACGGCGGCGTCTACAACTTCCTCGGGCAGCGCGTGGGCGGTCCACCGCCGCGGCCGCTCGACCGGTTCTATACGCTCATCCGTGGCGGCCAGGTCCTGCTCGGGCCCCGCTTCAGCCTCAACAACGAGCTGCGTCGGTTCGCCCCGCGCGACCCGGGTGAGCCACTCGACGGCATCGGCCAGTACCTGTATCCGCCGCGGTTCACCACCGCTCCGGCGCCGCCCGGCGCGAGCTCGTAGGCCCGCCTCGCCGGAACGCGCCGGTCAGGACTCGCGCGCCAGGCGCTCGAGAGCCCGCCGTCGTGCCGGATCGAGGCCGGCCATCTGCTGCGCGAAGTTGCTCAGCGCAACATCCCCGTACTGAGCGACGAGGTCCTCGACCTCCTTGCGCGCTCGCGTCGCCAGGTACTCCTCGCGATCCACGCTGGGCGCATAGAAGTCGGTCTTGCCCTCCCGGCGTCGAACGAGCATTCCCTTCTTGTGCAGACGCGACATGATCGTCATGTACGTCGTGTAGGCGCGCTGCTTGCCCGCGCCCTCGTTGAGCGCGTCCATCACGGCTCGCACCGGAGCCTCCCCCGTGCGCCAGAGCTGCTCCATGACCTCGGCCTCGAGCTCGTGGAGAGGCGGCGGAACCTGGTCTACAGGCATCTTGGCGCCGCGCGCGGTCATCTACGACAGACTGTAGCAATGAGTATCGTGCAGGGACGGCCGGCGACCGGCGCCGCGTCTCGCACCTTCCATGCCGGCATCCTGCTCGGAGCGGTCGGTGGCGCAACGGCGATCTTCGTCCTCACCCGGCTGCTGGAGACCTGGCACGTCACCTCGCGCACAGGCGCGCATCAGATCTCGATTCTCGGCCAGAGGCTCAGCTACCCGGCGGCGAACCTCGACGCGATCGTGATGCTGCTCCTCGCCGCGCTCGGAGCGGGCGTGACCTTCCGTGCCCTCGTCGGCGTGGTGCGGGAACTGCGAGCGTCGAGGCGCTTTCATCGATGCGTCGTGCGTCAGCGGCCCCGGACCCTGCACGGTGCGCTCGTGATCGTCGAGCCGCGCGCGTTCTGTGCAGGGCTGCTGCGGCCACGGGTGTATCTCTCGACCGGAGCGCTCGAGTGTCTCGATCACGACGCCCTGACCGCCGTTCTGGCTCACGAACGCCATCACGCCCGCCGTCACGACCCTCTCCGGCTCGCCGCAGGTCGCGTGCTCGCAGGTTCGCTGTTCTTCCTCCCGTGGCTCGGCGAGCTGTTCGACCGCCATCAGGCGCTGGCCGAGCTGAGCGCTGACGAGAGCGCGATCAATGGCGTGCGCGCCAATCGACCGGCACTCGCGCGGGCCATGCTCGAGTTCTCCGACGCACAGGCCTGGCCCGGCTCGCAGGGGATCGATCCCGCGCGCGTCGACTACCTGCTCGGCGAGCCGCAGAGCTGGCCGTTCCCGGCGCTGCTGTGCCTCGCGACGGCGTGCGGGATCTTCCTGCTGTTTGCGCTCGCCGTCCTCGCCGGACGGCTGGCGAGCGGCTCGGCCACGCTCGCGCTCCCGTTCCTCTCCGACCAGCCCTGCATCGTCGTGCTCGCCGCCATCCCGGGCTCGCTCCTGATCCTCGCCGCGCGCCTGCGCCGGCGACGTCGGCGCGCAGCACGCTGATTGCGCTTTCAAGGTGAGGCCGTGCGGCGGCGGCGGCGCCGTCAGGGGCGCGTGACGGAAGCGAGGAGGTGGTTGCTGGAGCAATCCTACTATACAGCGTCGTACTACACCATGTCGGTGACCTGCGCGCCGCGGGACTCGAACCGTGTGGGGATCACCCGCGCCCAGCCACGTGTCAGCGGCTCCAGCGCCCTGACCACATCGCTCGCGCGGTCGGCCAGCACCCATACGAGCACCGTCGGCCCGGCGCCGGAGATCGTGGCCCCGAGCGCGCCGAGCTCCGGCAACTTCTCCAGCAGCCGCGCCGAGCGCGCGTACAACCGCGCGCGATACGGCTGGTGCAGGCGGTCGCGCAGCCCCGCGGCGAGCAGGTCCCAGTCCTCGCTCGCGAGCCCGAGGACCAGCTGCGCGACCGCCGCCACGTTGAACCGGGCGTCGGCGAGCGGAACCTGCTCGGGCAGCGCCGCACGCGCGTGCGACGTGCGCACCGACCTGTCCGGAACGACGAGCACGGGGGTGAGGCCGCTGGGCGCTTCGAACCGGCGCACATGCTGCCCATCACAGATCACGAAACCCCCCTGCAATGCGGCGGCCACGTTGTCGGGGTGGCCCTCGAGCTCGATCGCCATCGCGAGCACGTTCGCGTTGCCTCCGGCTAGGTGGTCGCCGGCCCGCAGGCCGGCGACGATCGCAGCGGCGCTCGAGCCGAGCCCGCCCGAGAGAGGGATCTCCGATGAGATTCGGAACTCGTACTGGTCCGCCGGATGCAGAAGCTCAAAGGCGCGCACCAGGAGGTTGCTGCGGTCCTTTGGAACGTCGAGCTTGGTGCGCACGGCGAAGCTGCCCGTCTGCACGATCTCGAGCTCGAGATGCAGTGACACGGCCGCCGCGAGCACGTCGAAGCCGGGACCGAGGTTCGCCGACGATGCCGGCACGCGGACGCGCAGGCGCCGTCCAGGCGGCGGCGTGCTCACCGCAGGACGGCTCGCTCGATCGCGCCGATCTCCGGCTCGCACGGCAGCACCGCTCCTGCCTGTGTGAGCGCGGTGTCGGGGTCCTTGAGTCCGTGGCCCGTGAGCACGCAGGCGACGCGCTCGGCGCCCGCGACGCCGTACGCGAGCAGCCCGGCCACGCCGGCAGCCGACGCCGGCTCGCAGAAGACTCCCTCCTCGGCGGCGAGGAACCGGTAGGCGTCGAGGATCTGCTCATCGGTGACGGCCGCCACGGATCCTCCCGAGGACGTCATCGCCTCCATCGCCTCCTCCCAGCGCGCGGGGTTGCCGATCCGGATCGCGCTCGCGACCGTCTCGGGGTTGGGCACCGGTGCGCCGTGCACGAGCGGCGCGGCACCCGCAGCCTGGAATCCGTACATCCGCGGTCGCAGCCCGATCTCGCGGAAGCCGCGCCAGTAGGCGGTGATGTTGCCGGCGTTGCCGACGGGCAGGCAGAGCGCGTCGATCGCATTGCCGAGCGCCTCGGCAATCTCGAACGCCGAGGTCTTCTGTCCCTCGATCCGGAACTCGTTGACCGAGTTGACGAGCGCGATCGGGTGGCGCTGGGTCAGCTCACGCACGAGCCTGAGCGCGTCGTCGAAGTTGCCGTGCAGCGCGATCACGCGGGCGCCGTGGATCAGCGCCTGCGCCAGCTTGCCCGTCGCGATCTTGCCCTCGGGCACGATCACCGCGCAGCGCAGACCCGCGCGGGCGGAGTAGGCCGCCGCGGAGGCCGCGGTGTTGCCGGTCGACGCGCAGATCACGGCCTGCGCCCCATCGCGTGCGGCGGCGGACACGGCGCAGGTCATGCCGCGATCCTTGAACGAGCCGGTCGGGTTGGCACCCTCGAGCTTCAGCCAGACCTCGACGCCGGTGCGCTCCGAGAGCTTCGTGGCGCGCACGAGCGGAGTGGACCCCTCCTGCAGTGACACGACCGGGTCGCCATCGGCGAACGGAAGGTGCGCGCGATAGCGCTCGATCAGACCGGGCATCGTGGCGGAGGATGCCAGAGGTCGCCGCGACGAGGCGGGAGGCCTGCAATGACGGCTGCTCGGCGGCTGCTCAACGAGGCAGGAGCCCGCCGGCAGCGAGTGTCCCGAGCCGGACTCCGCCCCCGAGCTGCTCGGCGAGCGGTGCGGGCATTCCGAGGTGATAGCCCTGGCCGAAGTCGACGCCGAGCTCCGCGAGGCGGCGAACGGTCTCATCATCGCCGACGAACTCGGCGATCGTGCGCTTTCCCATTCCCCGCGCGATATCGACGATCGCCTTGATGACGAGCTGGTCCGTGCTGTCCCGCGCGCAATCGCGGACGAACTCGCCCGCGATCTTGACGTAGTCGAAGGTGAGATGCTTGAGGTAGTAGAAGGTCCCGAACCCCGCGCCGAAGTCGTCCAGCGCGAAACGGCAGCCGATCGCCGACATGCGCTCCCCGAACTCGCGGGCCCGCGGGATGCTCGAGACCGCGGCGGTCTCGGTGACCTCGAAGATGACGCGTTCCGGAGCGACCCCCCCGGCGCGAAGCTCGTGCTCGATCAGCTCCAGCAGCACGGGATCGCCGAGCGAGCGTCCCGACAGGTTGAGCTCGATCGCGACCTCCGAGTGAACCGGATCGAGCTGGGCGAGCTGACGGATCGCGTGCGTCACGACCCACGTGTCGATCTGCTTGATCAGATCGACCTGTTCGGCGATCCGCAGGAACGGCTCGGGCGCGACGAGCATGCCGCGCTCGTCGACCATCCGCAGCAGCAGCTCGTACTGGCTCACGGTGCCGCTGCGCAGCTCGACGATCGGCTGCGCGACGAGCGTGAAGCGCTCGTTCTCGAGCGCTGCGCGGATCCGCTGCACCCACGTCACGTTTCCCTTCATCCGCGTCGGCGCCTGGTCGGCGACGGTGAATCGCACGACACGATCGCGTCCGGCCTCCTTGGCGTCATACATCGCCAGATCGGCGTTCACGAGCACCTCGTCGACCGCCGCCCCCGGCTGGTCGCTGAACGACGAGGTGCCGATCGACGCCGTCACGGGGCACTCGACGCCCGCGACCGTGATCGGCGCGCTGTGGAGCCCGTCCAGCAGGCTCGCGGCGACGATCTGCGCGGTTCCTGGATCGGCGCGCGGCAGGAGCACACCGAATTCGTCACCGCCGAGCCGCGCGAGCACGTCGCTCGAGCGCAGGCGCTCGGCGAGCAGCCGCGCGACCATCACGATCAGCTCGTCCCCGACCTGATGGCCGAGCGTGTCGTTGACGTACTTGAAGTAGTCGAGGTCCAGGATGAGGATCGTGCCGACCGGTCCGTAGCGCTCGACGATCGCCGCGTGCGCCTCGAGGGCGCGCGCGAACGCGCGCCGGTTCAGCAGTCCGGTGAGCACATCGTGGTCGGCCTGATAGAGCAACTGCTCCTCATAGTGCTTGCGGGAGGTGATGTCCTGGACCTGCGTGAGAAAGTAGGCCGGCGTGCCGTCGGCGCTGCGGATCAGCGACACCTGCATCGCGACGTCGACCGCACGTCCATCGGCGTGTACATAGCGCGTCTCGGTGACGAACGTGTCGTGCTCGCCCTCCCGCATCGCGCACAGCGGCTCGGTGACGAGGGCAAGGTCGTCCGTGTGCGTGATCGCCTCGAAGCTCATCCGCTCCAACTGCTCGCGCGGATACCCGACGATCGCGCAGAACGCGTCGTTGACGCGCATGAACCTGGCGTTCAACGAAGAGATCACCATGCCATTCGGGGCGCCGTCGAAGGCGCTGCGGAACCGCTCCTCGGCTTCGGCGAGCGCGTCCATTGCACGCCTGCGCTCGGTGATGTCGCGCTGCACGGCGCAGACCCCGAGCACCCCACCGTCCCGACCGCGGATCTCCGAGAGCGTCAGCGAGACGGCGATCTCCGACCCGTCCTTGCGGCGGCGGACGACCTCGCGGTCAACGACCGGCTCGCCGGCGAGCACACGCCGCGCGAGCGTCTCGGCCGGATCCGGGCCGTCCTCCGGGAAGATGCGCGTGATCGGCTGGCCGATCGCCTCCTGCGGCGAGTATCCGAACAACCTTTCGGCCGCGGGATTCCAGCTTGCGATGAGGTCGTCCGGGGTTGCGCTCGTGATCGCGTCGCCGCAGGAGTCGACGATCGTCGCGAACCATTTCGCCGCCTCCTCGGCGACGGCGCGATCGGTGATGTCGTGGGCGGTGCCGTGCATCCGCGTCTGGATGCCATCCCCCCACGAGAGCGTCTCTCCCTCGCATGCGAGGTGGCGCACCTGCCCGTCCGGGCGCACGATGCGGTGCTCGAGACTGAACCGCTCCTGCGCGTTCAGCGCCGTGCTGATGGCGGCCCCGACGTCTTCGCGGTCGTCCGGATGCGTAAGCGAGAGGAAGAGGTCGAGGCTTGCTGTGCACTCGCCCGGCGTGAGGCCGAGGATCCGGTAGAGCTCCGCGGACCACAGCACCGTGTTGCTCAGCGGGTTCCACTCCCATGAGCCGATGTGGGCGAGCCGCTGCGCTTCCGCGAGCGCCGCCTCGCTGCTGTGGAGCTCGGTCGCGGTCTGACGCCTGTGGGTGCGGTCACGCACGGTGGCGACCACCACGTCGCCGGTGGCTGTGCTCGGGGGCCTGACGCTGAGCTCGACCGGTAGCTCCCAACCGTCCTTGCGCCGGGCGACCGCCTCGATGATCGCGCCGTCCGGGTACCGCTCGGGAAGATCGACGAAACGCGCCCGCCGGACGACGTGCATCGCGCGCATCCCGTCCGGCACGAGCAGGTCCACCCCGCGCCCGATCATCTCCTCGCGCGGATATCCGAACAGCCGCTCCGCCTCGGCGTTGGCGAACAGGATCAGCCCGCTCGGGTCGATCACGACGGTCGCGTCGGGCACGACCTCCAGCGCGCTCCAGCGGGCCGCCCCGGCTGGATTGTCCGAGTCCATCGACGTTCGGCTTCCCATCATGGCGCGCACCGCCGGACGCCGTAGTGGTTTTAGGCCGACGCCGTGGGCCGGCCTCATCCGAGGGACCCGCGGCGTTCACCAGAATTACACAATATTACTAGCCGAATTCCTCCTCGATCACGCGGATCGCGCGTGGTGGGGCTCGCAGCACCGTGAGCGCGGCGAGCTCCGTCATCGCGGAGCGGAAGCGTGACTCGAGCACCGGGTGAAAGACCATCACCAGGCGCGCCTGGTCGCCCAGGCCCTTCTGCACGACCGACTTGACCGACACTCCGTGAGCGCCCAGCACCTGCGCCACCTGCGCGAGCACGCCCGGCTCGTCGGCCACCTCCAGGTGCACGTAGAACGCCGAGACGATGTCGCCGGCGAGCTCGAGCCTGCGCATCGGATGCGTTGCGGTGGCGGGCGGGATCATCGCGCTGACGACATCGCCGAGGACGGCGGTGGCGGTCTGCGGACCGCCGGCGCCGGGACCCGACATGGTGATCTCGGTGATCTGCGGAGACTCGATCGTGACGGCGTTGAACGGCCCGTTCACCGACGCCAGGGGATGCCCCGGATACAGGAACGCCGGGTGCACGCGGACCGACAGCCGCTCGCCGATCCGCTCGGCGGTGCCGATCAGCTTGAGGCCGAGACCGAGCTCGCGCGCGTACTCCATGTCGTCTGGCGTGATCTGCTCGATCCCTTCGTAGCGAACCTGGTCGATGTGCACCGGCGTGTCGAACGCGAGGCGCGCGAGGATCGCCATCTTCGCGGCGGCGTCGCGCCCGTCGACGTCCTCGCTCGGATCGGCTTCGGCATAGCCGAGCCGCTGGGCCTCGGCGAGCGCCTCTGGGAAGCTGATCCCGCTCCGTGCCATCTCGCTGAGGATGAAGTTCGTGGTGCCGTTGACGATCCCGAGCACGCGGTCGATCCTGGCGCCGGCGAGCGACTCCCCGATCACGCGGATCGCCGGCACGACCCCCGCGACGGCGCCCTCGAAGCGCAGCTGCACGCCATGGGATCGCGCCGCCTCGAACAGCTCCTCCCCGTGGTGGGAGAGCAGCTGCTTGTTGGCGGTGACGACGTGGCGCCCGCTGCGCATCGCGCCCAGCACATACTCGCGGGCGGGCTCGAGCCCGCCGATCAGCTCGACGATCAGATGCGATCGCTCGAGGATCTCGTCGAACGAGCCGCTGCTGCGCGACAGCACGCCCGAGATCTCCGGGCGGAGGCCCGTGATCTGCTCGATTCGATCAGCCCGCGCTGGCAGCAGCTGCGCGAACGCGCCGCCGACGGTGCCGCGGCCGAGCACCCCGACCCGGAACGGCGGCGCTTCAGCCACCATGCTCCCCCTCCACGACATCCCGGCGCATCAGGTCATCGTAGGTCTCGCGGCGCACGACGATCCGCGCGTTCCCCTCGCGCACGAAGATCACCGGCGGGCGCGGGACGCCGTTGTAGTTGTTCGCGAGCGCGTGGCCGTAGGCGCCGGTGGCGGGCGTTGCGGCGATGTCGCCGGGCGCCGGATCCGGCAGGTTCGCGTCGGCGACGATCACGTCGCCGGACTCGCAGTGCTTGCCGACGATCCGGCAGCGCTCGGTCGGCGGCGCCGACATCCGATCGGCGATCACCGCCTCGTACACGGCGCCGTAGAGCATCGGCCGGAGGTTGTCGGACATGCCGCCGTCGACCGCGACCCAGGTCGAGACGTTCCTGGTCACGGTCTGCACCGTGTACAGCGTCACCGTCGAGTTCGCAACGAGCGCGCGGCCCGGCTCGATCAGCAGCCGCTTGCCGGGTCCGAGCTCCGCGTGCGCCGTCTCGACGATCGCCTGGATGTAGGTGGCGATCGACGGCGGCTCCTGCTGCGCGGTGTAGGCGACGCCCAGCCCGCCGCCGAAGTTGTAGACGTCGAACTCGCCGAGCGCCGCCAGCGCGGAGACCGCGTGGCGGAATGGCTCGATGCTCAGCAGCTGCGAGCCGATGTGGCAGTGCAGGCCCACGAGCCGCAGATGCGGATGCGTAGAGAGCCTGTCGATCACGCCCGCGACCTCCTCGAGCCCGAAGCCGAACTTCGAGTCCGCCTGGCCGGTCGAGATCGCTGCGTGGGTGTCGCCCGAGACGTCCGGGGTGACGCGCACGAGCACTTCCTGCGTGACGCCCCGCTCCGAGGCCACGCGCTCGAGCCGGTCGAGGTCGTCGACCGAGTCGAGCACGATGTGTCCGACGCCCGCGCTCAGCGCCTCGCGCAGCTCCTGCTCGGACTTTGCGTTGCCGTGCATGTAGATCCGCGCGCGATCGAAGCCGCCGCGCAGCGCGAGCGCGAGCTCTCCGCCGGAGGCGACATCGCACGCGAGGCCCTCGCGCGCGAGCAGCCGGTAGACGGCCGTGCAGGGAAATGCCTTCGAGGCGAACAGGACGTCGCTGTCGGGATGGCGGGCGCGCAGCCCGTCCCGGAAGGCACGTGCGCGTGCGCGCAGATCGTCCTCGGCGACGACGTAGATCGGCGTGCCGAACTCACGCGCGAGCTCCACCGCGTCACAGCCCCCGAGCTCGAGGTGACCGCGGTCGTTGATCGCGCTGCCGAGCGGGTAGACGTGCGAGAGCGATGCGGTCGTGACGGTGCTCACCGGCGCGATCATACGGACGCCGCCTATGATCGGCTCGTGTGCGCGCGTGAGGCGAGCCCGGGCGGGACGAACGCCGGGGAAACGAACCCCGCGGAGACTCAACCGGCGCAGAGCGGGCGGCTGGACGGCCTCGCCTACACGCTCTGGGCGGCGCCCTCGCCGCGCACGGACCGTGCAGGCATCGTCATCCTGCACGGCGCCGGCTCGTGCAAGGAGAACCACCACGACTTCGCCCGGGCGGCGACCGCGGTCGGGTTCGCGGCGATCTGCTTCGACCAGCGCGGGCACGGGGAGAGCGACGGTGCGCTCGGCGCCGGCGCCGCGCGCGACGTCGCTGCGATCGCGGGGCTGCTGCGCGGTGCGTCCGGCAACGGAGCGCCGATCGCGCTCCGGGGATCGAGCATGGGCGGCTACCTCGCGATCGTCAGTGCCCCGGTGCTCAACGCCGCAGCGCTGGTCGCGATCTGCCCCGCGAGCTCCGGGCTGCTGCGCCGGGGCCTGGCCCAGCGCTCGTTCGAGTTCCGCGTCGATGCGGACGCGTTCGACGCGTTCCTCGTTGGCAATGACCTCCTCGCAGCGGCTCAGAAGCTGAGCGCGCCGACGCTGATCATGCACGCGGAAGGAGACGAGCACGTCCCGGTGCAGCAGTCACGCGCGGTGGACGCGCATGTCGGCGCGCCCGGCAGCCGCCTGATCGTCATCCCGGGTGGCGATCACCGCTCGATCCAGCACGACGCCGAGCTGCAGGCGCTGAGCCTCCGCTTCCTCGAGGAGGCGCTCCGCGGCCCGCGGGCATCCGCCGCCGCTCAGGGCTCCGCGCACGGGCCGGATTCGCTCTCGAGGTAGGGACTCGCACCGATGCAGGGCTCCGATATCCTGGCGCCTCCTGTGGCCGCCATCTTGAACACCGTGGATACGCTGCTCCAGCGGCTGCGCGCGCGATGGGCATCGCTGCGCAACCCGCGTGCCACCGTCCAGATCGACCGGGCCGCTTGCGTAGGTCCCGGCTTCACCCTGTACGCCCCGCACGGCGGCACGTTCCGCGCCGGACCGGGAGTCGAGTTCCGGCGCGGCTTCCTCGCCGAGCTGGAGGGGCCCGGCTCCTCGATCTCGATTGGCGCGCGATCCGTGTTCACCTACGACGTGATCCTCCAGTGCACGTCCTCGATCGAGATCGGCGAGCAGTGCTCGTTCGGCCAGGCGGCACTCGTCGCGGACTCCGTCCAGGAACTCCCCGGCCACGGCGGAGCGCTCGCCGATCAGTCCATGAACGGGCCGCACGACCCGCCGCGCGGCGGAGTGCGGATCGCCGACCACGTCTCGATCGCACCCAAGTGCACGGTGACCGCCGACGTGGGCGAGCACACGTTCGTGGAGGCGAACTCGTCCGTGACCCGGGCGCTTCCCGCCAGATGCCGTGCCGGTGGTGTCCCGGCACAGGTCCTCGACATGTTCGACGACGTCGGACCGACGGCCGCGCAACCGCGTGCGGGCGCGGCCCGCAGGCCGCGCCCGCACAGATCCGCCGGGTCGGGCCGCCGCCAACCACAGGACTGACGGGCAGCGATGAGCGCAGCGGATCTCCACGGCACCCGTGCGCTCGTGACCGGCGCGTACGGATTGGTCGGCGGCTGGCTCACGAACGCTCTGCTCGCGGGCGGCGCGTCGGTCACGGTGCTGCGTCGCGATCATGCCGCCCGCTCGGCGCTCGCTGCGATGGGCCTGCAGGACCGCGTGTCGATCGTGCACGGCGACATCCTCGACGACGGCCTCGTCGCCCGCGTCCTGGCCGAGTACGAGATCGACACGGTCTTCCACCTGGCGGCACAGACGCTCGTGCCGATCGCCAACCGCTCCCCGATCTCGACCTTCGAGACCAACATGCGCGGCACCTGGCTGCTGCTGGAGGCGTGCCGCCATCATCACGTCGCCCGCGTCATCGTCGCCTCCTCCGACAAGGCGTACGGGCTCCAGCCGCTGCCCTACCGCGAGGATGCGGCGCTCGAGCCGCAGTATCCCTACGACGTGTCCAAGGCCGCCACGGACCTGATCGCGCGCTCCTACTGGCACACGTTCGGCCTTCCGGTCGCGGTCACCCGGTTCGCGAACATCTACGGCGGCGGCGACTTCAACGCGTCGCGGCTCGTGCCCGAGGCCGTCGACGCTGCGCTCGCGGGACGCGCCCCGATCGTCCGCTCGGACGGCTCCCCCGAGCGAGACTTCCTCTATGTCGAGGACGCTGTCGCGGCGTACCTCGCGATCGCAGCCGCGCTCGGCCGCGGGGACTGTGCCGGCGAGGCGTTCAACGCCGGCTGCGGCCGCCCGCACCGGGTGCTGGACGTCGTCCGGCTGATCTGCGAGCTGGCGGGGACCGGCGTCGAGCCGGAGATCCTCGGCACCGGCACACCCGCCGGCGAGATCGACAGGCAGTGGGTGGACTACGGCAAGCTCCACGCCGCGACCTGCTGGACCCCGACTGTCGAGCTGCGTGACGGGCTGCAGCGCACGATCGACTGGTACCGCGGGCACCGCTGAGCGCCCGCGCAAGCACCGCCGGCGTGCTTGGTCGCAGGACGCCGAGACGCAGGAGCGCCGCAGTTCATATGCCGCTCCTATAAGCGGTTCAAGGGACGCTTAGACGTTCTGCGAAGATTCCTTATGAGATGACACGAAAGTCTTCATTCGGGAAGGACACGGGACTTCAAGCCCGCATGATCCTGACCCTGTTTCTGCTGGGCCTCGTCTACGCGCTGCTCATCGGCGTCCTGTTCGCCGTCGGCGCCGGGGCGGTCACGATCGCCGTTGTCGCGGGCGGCCTGTTCCTGGTCCAGTTCTTCACCTCCGACAAGATCGCGCTCGCCTCGATGGGTGCGCACGAGGTCTCACCCCAGGACGCGCCGAAGCTGCACGCAATCGTGGAGCGGCTCTGCATCCAGGCCGACCTGCCCAAGCCGCGCATCGCGATCGCCCAGACGTCGATGCCGAACGCGTTCGCGGTCGGACGCTCGCCGAAGACCGCGACCGTGTGCGTGACCTCCGGTCTGCTCCGCACGCTCGAGCCCGGCGAGGTGGAGGCGGTGCTCGGACACGAGCTCACGCACATCGCCAACCGCGACGTGATGGTGATGACGCTCGCCAGCTTCTTCGCCTCGGTCGCGGCGTTCATCGTGCAGTTCGGGATCTTCTTCGGCCCGATGGGCGGGCGCGGCAGGAACAACAACCAGCAAGCCGCGGCCGCGGGGATGATCCTCGTGCTCGTCTCGGCGGTCGTCTACATGCTCTCGTGGCTGCTCCTGCAGGCGCTGTCGCGCTACCGCGAGTTCGCGGCCGACCGCGGCTCGGCGATCATCACAGGGCGTCCGAGCGCGCTGATCTCGGCGCTGGTCAAGATCGAGGGCGAGATGGGCAAGATTCCGCAGCAGGACCTGCGCAAAGCCTCTGGCCAGCTGGCCGCCTTCTACATCTTCCCCCCGAAGGCGAAGCAGACCGTCGGCGCCCTGTTCTCGACGCACCCGACGATCGAGGCGCGGATCGCGCGGCTCGAGCGGCTCGAGTCCCAGCTGCAGGGCACGGCGAGATAGCGATCGATCGGCTTTAGGCGAGGGGGGCTGCAATGGGATTCCTCAGCGTGATCACCGGCAAGCGCAAGATCCCCGCGCCTGCGAAGGACCGGCTGTTCGCGATCAGCACCGCATACGTCACGCTCGAGACCTCGCTCTCGATCACCTCCGCCGGACACGCCGCGATCGTGTTCCAGCCACTCGCCACGGCCGACTTCGAGTCGATCGTGCGCGACATGGAGGAGGTCGTCAGGGCGACCGCGGGGGACAGCGGCACGTCGGTCGAGACCTCCGACGATACGTACGGCTTCCGCTGGCTCGTCCTGCGCGGCCCCGGCTTCGATGACCTCGTGGTGGGGATCAACGCGGTCTCCACTGCGATCGAGGGCGGCGGCTACGGCGAACGGCTGCTGTGCGCCGTGTTCGCCTTCCGCGACGCGAAGGGCAAGCGCATCTACTGGATCTACAACTACAAGCGCGGCGCCTTCTATCCCTTCGTTCCGGCCGGCGGCAAGGAGCAGCGAGACCGCGAGCGCGAGTTCGTCCTCAAGGCGCAGATGGCCAACGAGCTCCCGATCGAGGCCGAACTGGAGCGCTGGTTCCCCCTCTGGGGAATACCGATCTGACCCCCTTGTGGGTGGCGATCCGACCCCCTTGTGGGTGGCTATCCGACCCTCTGGTGGGTGGCGATCCGACCCCTTATGGGGTGGCGATCTGATCCTCTTGTGGGTGGCGATCTGACCCCTTATGGGGTGGCGATCTGACCCTCTTGTGGGCGGCGATCCGACCCTCTCGTGGGCGGCGATCCGACCCCTCATGGGTGGCGATCCGACCCCTCATGGGGTGGCGATCCGACCCCTCATGGGGTGGCGATCTGACCCCTCATGGGGTGGCGATCTGACCGGCGGACGGGCCGTTAGAGCGCGCGTCTGCCGGCAGCGCGTACGCTGTGAACATGCACTGCCAGGATGGACGACGTGAGCAGCGCTGAGCCGGGTCCGATCCGTCGCCGGCTACGCGCGCGTAAGAGCCGGCGCGCCCGCAGGCGCGCCGCAACGGGACTGAGCTCGAGCCCCACCTATCCGAGTCCCGCAACGGCACCCTCGCCGGCTGTACCGTCACCGCCTGAGGGCGGAGAGACAGAGCTCGAGCACGTCGAGCCGGGACTCGAGCATCCAGTCTCCGCGGCTGAGGGCGCTGTCGCGCCCGCCGAGCCCGCGGCTGAGGGCACGGTCGAGCCAGCCGAGCGCGCCGAGCCCGCGGCTGACGGCCCGGTCGAGCGCGCCGAGCGCGCGGCTGACGGCACGGTCGAGCCCGCCGAACCCGGGGCGCCGGTGGAGCGCCCGGAGCCCGAGCCGTCCGCCGAACAGGAGCACGCAGTGCTGAGCTACTGCCGTGAGCTGCTTCGCCAACCAACGGCGGATGAGGCCGCGGCGGACACGTTCGCCGCCTTCCGGCTGCTGCTCCAACGCCATCGGAACGGTGAGCTGCCCGACGAGCCCGGGGACGACGACCTGCTCACGGTCACCCGTCGATTGGTCGCGGTGAGCATGCCCGACCGTGGCTCGCCCGGCGAGCGCCGCCAGGCGATGATCGCCTCGATCGCTGCCGAGCCGCAATGTAGCTGCCGCGAGACGGCGCTCCTGCTCGCCGCCCGCGCGAGCGACGCCATCGCCCCGGGTGAGGACGCTGCGCTGAGCGCGCATCTCGCCGCCTGTCCGGAGTGTCGTGGGCTCGACGCGCACGCGGCGCGCGCCGAGCGAGCGTTCCGCGCGGCGCTGCCGACGCTGCCGGCGCCGCCGACGGACCTGATCGGCACCGACGAGCCGGTCGCAGTGGATGCACCGGCCACCGTGAACGAGCCGCCTGCTGTGGACGCGACGGCTGCTGTGGAGGAGCCGCCAGCCTCAGGGGAACCGGCAGCTGGAGAGGATCCGCCGGCTGTGGAAGCGGCGCCGGCAAGGTCCGCTGAGGAACAGCCGTCAGCCGTGGGCGAGCCGACCGCGGTGGAAGCGACAGCCGCTGAGGACGAGCCGACCGCGGTGGAAGCGACAGCCGCTGATGAGCAGCCTTCAACCCTGAACGAGCCGACGTCGGACGCGAGCGTGGCGGTCGGCGAGGGCGAGCCGGCCGGTCGCGCGCAGGCCAAACGAGCGGGCACCATCGGGGCGATCGTGACGACCATCGTCCTGGTGGTGGCAGCCTCACTCGCGTCCTACATGACGGCCGACCATGTCACCGTCGCCTCAGTCCTTCATCACCTCTGATCTGGCCGGGCTTTCAGCCGGCACGCCGACATCACCCGCCACGGGGACCGGTGACAGCACCCTGGCCGAAAAACGACGGAATGCCAGACGTTTTTCGGCCAGCCCCCGACCTCGCGGTCGCCGAGATGCGCGGACGACGGGCGCGAGCGGAGAGGGTCAGGCGGGCAGGAGGCCCTCGCGGTCCGGCAGGCAGGAGGCCCTCGCGGTCCGGCAGGCAGGAGGCCCTCGCGGTCCGGCAGGCAGGAGGCCCTCGCGGTCCGGCGGGCAGGAGGCCCTCGCGGTCAGGCAGGAGGCCCTCGCGGAGAGGGTCAGGCGGGCAGGAGGCCCTCGCGGTCAGGCGGTGAGGCCGGCAGGAGGCCCTCGCGGTCAGGCGGGCAGGAGGCCCTCGCCCGTGAAGTCCTCCCGTGCCTCATCGAAGGTCACGTCGGGCGGCGGCAGGATCACGTCGGAGCCGACGAGCTCGTCGGCGGCGAGGGCGCTCCCGTTCGAGCGCACGAACGCCACGAGGCGATCGTAGGTCTCGTGGAAGCCCGCTTCGTCGCCCGCCTCGCAAGCAGCGACCGCTGCGTTGTCGAGCTTGTTGAGCTCCGCGGCCTCGTTCGCGGTGAGCTCGTACTGGCCCTCGGTCGCGATCCTGACGATCATTTGGATGTCTCCGCGCCCTCGGCGCCCGCCGCCTCATCTGCGTCCGCGATCGGAGCTCCGGCTCCCAGCTCCCCCGCAGGGGCGGCCGCCGGCGCTGCTCCCAGCTCGCCGGCCGGCGCCGACGGCGCCGCAATCCCGAGCTCGGCCCGCATCTTCGCCAGATCGGCGTCGACCTCGCTGGTGCTCGACAGCGCCTTCAGCTGGCGGTCGATGTCGTCCTCGCCCGGCGTGAGGGTGGTCAGGTCCTCGAACGTTCCGGCGGCCTCCAGCTCCTGCACGGCACTCGCACGAGCCTTCATCTGCTCGGTCTTGTCCACCGCCCGCTGCATCGCGAGTCCCACGTCGGCCATCTCCTCGCCGACACCGGTCGCGGCCTCGGAGATCCGCACCTGTGCCTCGGCAGCCGAGTACTGGGCCTTGATGACCTCCTTCTTGGAGCGGAACTGCTCGATCTTCGTGCGCAGGCGCTGCTCGGACGCCGTGAGCTGCTGCTGCTGCTCCTCGAGCGCGGCGATCTGGGTGTCCAGCGACTGCAGCTCGGTCTGGGCGACGTTCTTGCGCTCCAGCGCGGTCCGAGCCAGATCCTCCTGACCCTGAGCCAGAGCCTGGCGCGCCTGCGTGTCGAGCTTGACGACCTGGGCCTTGTAGTTCTCTTCCTGGAGCTGAAGGCGCTTCTTGGCCGTGACGACGTCGGCGATGCCCTTCTTGACGTTCTGGAGCTGCTCGATCTGCTTCTGATAACTGTACTCGAGCGTCTCGGCCGGATCCTCGGCGCGGTCGAGCAGCTTGGAGATCTTCGCTTTGACGACTGTCGACATGCGCCCGGAAAGGCCCGGCATCGCATCCTCCTTGCGGGTGTCTGGTCTGGGGCCCCCAAAAGGTCTGTGGTATGGGGCCCCCAAAGCGTACAGTGCGCCTGAGCGGCCCATCGCCTTTCTTGCACGCCGACTCGCGTACGCTCGGTGACGGCCGGCACGGCCCTTCCTCCGTTGGTGCCGCTACGCTTTCCGTGAATGAGCCAAGCTGAGAATCCCGAGCTTCTGCGACCCGATCACGAGGTGACGGTCGACGAGGTGCGCGCCCTGATGGGAGCCTCCACGCCGCACTTCGCGCTCCAGTTGCGCAACCGGATCCGCGCCCTGATTCGCGGCCTTCCCGCCGACCATCCGGCGCGGATCGAGGGCGAGCGGGAGATCGCGCGGCTCGAGGAGATCGCCGTCGAAGGCGAGGTGCGCGGCCACCCGCCAGAGTCTGGCTTCGTGCCGCTCGCCAGCGTCAGCATCGAGCATGCGGAGCATGCCGATCACGTGGGCCACGAGGGCGATGTCGGCGCCGCCGGCGACGATCGCGATCCCGCCGGTCTCGCGAGTCTCAGCGCCAATCGCGAGGGCGTGCCGCAGGCGCACGCATGAGCAGCGGGGTCTCGGTCTCGGTCATCGGTCTGGGGCGCGTCGGTCTTCCGCTCGCGCTGTGCTTCGCCGACCGCGGGCTGCACGTCCTCGGGATCGATCACGATCCGTCGGTGCTCGAGGCGCTGCGCGCCGGAAGGATGCCGTTCGAGGAGGCCGGCACGCAGGAGATGCTCGACCGCGCGCGACGCGACGGCAGGCTCGAGCTGAGCGACAGCGCCGTTGACGCGCCGCGCGCCGACAACATCGTGATCACGATCGGCACGCCCAGCTTCTCCCACATCGAGTCGGACCTGCGCCAGGTGCGCGCCGCGCTCGACGACCTGCTGCCGCTGCTCGATCCCGGTCATGCACTGATCCTGCGCTCGACCGTCGCCCCCGGCACAACCGAGTTCGTCGCTGGCTACGTCGAGAAGCGCCGCGGCCTGCGGGTGGGCGAGGACGTGTTCGTGGCCCACGCCCCAGAGCGGATCGCCGCCGGCCGGTTCGTGGCAGAGATCGCGACCCTGCCCTGCATCATCGGCGGTGTCGACGATGCGTCGACCGAGCGCGCGGCATCGCTGTTCGAGGTCTTCGGCGCGCCGATCGTACGCACGACGCCGGTGCAGGCGGAACTGGCGAAGATCTGGACGAACATCCTGCGCTATGCGACGTTCGCGCTGCCCAACCTGCTGATGATGGATTGCGAGCGCTACGAGGCGAACGTATTCGAGGTGATTGAGCTGATCAACCGCGACTACCCGCGGGGCGGCATCGCGATGCCGGGTATGACGGCCGGAACGTGCCTGCGCAAGGACTTCGCGTTCTCCGAGGAGCGCTCCAACGCGCCCGGCATGCTGCTCGCCGTCTCACGCGTGAACGAGTCCGTGCCGCTGTTCCTGGTCGAGGGCATCAAGCGCCGCATCGGGTCGCTCGCCAACCGCAAGATCGCGGTGCTCGGGCTCACGTTCAAACGCGACACCGACGACGAGCGGGACTCGCTGTCGCCGAAGCTCATTCGGCTGCTCGAGCGCGAGCTCGCCGACGTCGCCGTCAACGATCCCCACGCGGTGACGCCGACGCAGGCGCTCAGCGAGGCGCTGGCGGACGCAGACGCCGTGATCGTCGCGACCAACCACTCGGAGTTCGAAGGACCTGGGCTGCTCGAGGAGATCGTCTCCCGCGCAGGTCCCGAGTGCCTGCTCGTCGACCCGTGGAACGCGATCGGGTCCGCCCAGGTGTTCGCGTTCGCCTCGGAATCGGTGGCGCTCGTGGGACTGCAGAGCTCCCCAGGCGGCACGCGGTGAGCCCCGTCCCGGACACCGGCGCCGCCTCGACGGGCGCAGCGCGGTGAGCCGCGTCCTGGTCACCGGCGGCGCCGGGACGATCGGCGGCGCGGTCGTCCGGCGGCTCCTGCGCGACGGCGACTGGACGGTGCGAGTCGCCGATCACCGCGAAGCGCCCGCATGGATGCGCGAGGGCTGCGAGATCCATTCGGGCGACCTGCGCGAGCGCGACGTCGCGCGTGCAGCCACACAGGGCTGCACGCGAGTGATCCACCTCGCGGCGATCGTCGGCGGGATCGCCAACTTCCACAAGCTGCCGTTCACGCTCACGGCGGTCAACAACGCGCTCTCGGGCGCGATCGTCGAGGCAGGCGTGCACCACGGGGTCGAGCGACTCGTCTACGTGTCTTCGTCGATGGTGTTCGAGCGTGCGACGGAGTTCCCGACGACCGAGGAGCACGTGCGCACGTGCCCCTCCCCCAGGTCCGCATACGGGTTCTCCAAGCTCGCGGGCGAGGTCTACGCGCGCGCGGCTCACGACGAGCACGGGCTCTGCTACACGATCTGCCGGCCGTTCAACGCGTACGGTCCGGGCGAGCTGCCCGACCGCGACGAGCCCGGGATCGCCCACGCGGTGCCGGACCTGATCGCCAAGACCCTCGCCGGTCAGAGCCCTTTGCAGATCTTCGGCTCCGGCGAGCAGACGCGGACGCTCACGCACGTCGACGACATCGCCGACGGGATCGTCGCCGCGATGGCGTCGGCCGCCGGCGCGAATGAGGACTTCAACATCTCCGCCTCGCAGGAGCTGAGCGTCGCGCAGATCGCCGCGATCATCTGGGAGGAATGCGGCAACGACCCCGGCGACTTCTCGCTGGAGCATCTGCCGACCTTCGAGGTCGACGTGCGGCGCCGCTGGCCGTCGGTCGAGAAGGCGCGGCGCCTGCTCGGCTGGGAGGCACGGATCGACTTGCGCGAGGGCATCCGCCAGACGGTCGAGTGGCTGGCACCGAAGGTCCGCTCCGTGCCGTAGCCTATCCGTCCTCAGAAGCTGGAAAGAGGGAGACGGTGATATGGAAAGCGGGACGCTGACGCCGACGGCGGGCCTGGTTGAGGACAAGGGCCTGAAGAAGAACGCGATCTCGTTCCTGTCCAACATCGTGATCGGGGTCGCGTCGACCGCGCCCGCGTACAGCCTCGCGGCGACGCTCGGGTACATCGCCCTCGTCCCGGGCCTCGGCGTCCACTCGCCGGCCGTGATGCTGGCGGCGTTCCCGCCGATGGCGTTCATCGCCGCGGCCTACTACTGGATGAACCGAGCCGATCCTGATTGTGGCACGACCTTCTCTTGGATGACGAAGGCGATGGGACCGTGGCTCGGCTGGCAGGGCGGCTGGGCGATCGTCGTCGCCGACGTGCTCGTGATGCCGAGCCTCTCGCAGATCGCCGGCCAGTACACGTTCTCGCTGTTCGGCAACAACAACCCGTCGGTCCTCGCGGTCACGATCGTCGGGATCGCCTGGATCGTCCTGATGACCTGGATCTGCTACCGCGGGATCGAGCTGTCGGCCCGCGTGCAGCAGGCGCTGCTCGCGCTCGAGTTCTTCACGCTCATCCTGTTCTCGGTGGTGGCGCTGATCAAGGTCTACACCAGCCCCACGGCACACTCGATCAAGCCGGCTCTCACCTGGTTCAACCCGTTCGACGTCTCGAGCACGAGCGCGCTCGTCGGCGGGATCCTGCTCGCCGTGTTCGTCTACTGGGGCTGGGACTCCGGCGTCAGCGTCAACGAAGAGACCGAGGACTCCAGCAGCGCTCCGGGGCGTGCGGCGATCATCTCGACGTTCGTGCTCGTCGCCATCTACCTGCTCGTCACCACCGCCGCGCAGGCATACGGTGGGCTCGGTGCGCTGACCTCGCACCCGTTGGACGTGCTCTCGCCACTCGGCACCGGCGTGCTCGGCTCGCCGCTGAACAAGCTGCTGATCATCTGCGTACTCACCTCGGCGTCCGCGTCGACGCAGACGACGATCCTGCCGACGGCGCGCACGACGCTCTCGATGGCCCGGGCGAAGGCGATCCCGGGAGCGTTTGCCAACATCCACCCGCGCTTCCTCAGCCCGGGGTTCTCGACGCTCTGGATGGGCGTCGTCTCGACGCTCGTCTACATACTCCTCGCGGCGACGAGCACGAACTACGACCTGATCGGCGACGCGTTCACCTCGCTGGCGCTCACGATCGCGTTCTACTACGGGTTCACCGGCTTGGCGTGCGTCATCTACTACCGCAAGCATCTGTTCACGTCGTGGAGGAACTTCCTCCTGATCGGGGTGCTGCCATTCGTCGGCTGGGCCTTCTTCATGTACATCCTCGTCAAGGCGGTGATCGTCTACTCGGCGCCGCACGCGGGCTATGCGTCGCCGTTCCTCGGGATCGGCTCGCCGATCGCGATCGCGATCCTCATGATCATCCTCGGGATCATCTTCATGCTCATCCAGCGCGTGACGATGCCGTCCTTCTTCAAGAACAACCGGCCGCAGGTCGTCGATCCCGCGATCGTCGCCAGCGCGCCCGCCGGGAGGTCGGAGCTATGAGCGCTGGGATCGTCGTCGGCTACGATGGGTCGCCCTGCTCCAGGGAGGCCATCCGCGTCGCTTTGGAGATCGGCAAGGCGTACGGCGAGAAGGTGATCGTCGCGTTCGCCTACGAGCTCAATCCCGTCGCCGGCGAGTTGCACGACTATCACGCCGCCCTCAAGGAGCTCGCGGCCAAGCGGCTGGAGGAGGCGCAGGAGCTCCTCGCCGCGGCCGACGGCGTCGTGGTCGAGCCGGTGATCGTGGAGGAGTCGCCCGCCCAGGCGCTCGCCGACCTGGCGGCTGAGCGTGACGCGCGCGTGATCGTCGTCGGCACGCGCGGCGAGAGCCCTTTCCGCGCCGCGCTGATCGGATCAACACCGCACAAGCTGGTGCACATCGCCGATCGCCCGGTGCTGGTCGTGCCGCTCGCCCAAGGCTGAAGGACCGGGCGCCCAGAGCTGAAGGACCGGGCGCCGACCAGCGCGGCGGCCGCCGTCGTCGACCTATCCTCTCCCGTCGTGTCCACGTTCGACCTCCTCGCAGACCTGCCGGTCGAGGTCGACCGCTACTCCCTGGAGGGACTGCGGGCCGAGGTGGCCTCGGGCTACGAGCGCGCCACGACGATCGTCCACCTGCACGGCGGTGGTCTCGACGGCATCGGCGAGGATGTCGTCTACGACACCGAGGATCACGTGGCGCTTCGGGAGGCGGGGCCGGTGCTACCGCTCGCGGGACGCTACGCGCTGGGCGAGCTGTGCGAGCTGATCGACTCGCTCGACCTGTTCCCGGTCGCCCCGCGGCGGGAGGTCTCGCGGCTCTACCGGGTGTGGGCGTTCCACAGCGCCGCGCTGGATCTGGCGCTGCGACAGGCCGGCAGGCCCCTGCACGACATGCTGGGGCGCTCACTGGCGCCCATGCGCTACGTCTGCTCGCTGCGGCTCGGAGACCCGCCGAGCATGGAGCCGGTGCGGCTGCGCCTGCGGCTGGACCCGACGCTGCGCTTCAAGCTCGACGCGACGAGCTCGTGGACGGAGGAGCTGATCGCGGCCATCGAGCGCTCAGGCGCTGTGGACTCCATCGACTTCAAGGCCCTCTACCGCGGAACGATCGTCGATCAGCCTCCTGATCCGGTGCTCTACCGGCTAGTCGTGGATGCGTTCCCGCACGCCTGGCTCGAGGACCCGGACGTCGTCGATCCGCAGACGTCGGCGGTGCTCGCAGCACACCACGATCGGATCACCTGGGACGCGCCGATTCACTCGATCGCCGACATCGAGGGCCTCCCGTTCGCCCCACGGATGGTCAACGTGAAGCCGTCGCGGATCGGCGGCCTTGCGAAGCTGTGCGCCACCTACGACTACTGCACCGAGCATGGGATCGGCGCGTACGGAGGCGGCCAGACGGAGCTGGGTGCGGGCCGTGGGCAGGCGCAATACCTCGCGAGCCTGTTCCATCCCGACACTCCGAACGACCTCGCGCCGTCCGCCTACAACCGGACCCAGCCACCACCAGGACTGCCTCCGAGCCCGCTCGTGCTGAGCGTGGCTGCTACGGGCTTCCGGCTCGAGGCGAGCTAAGGGCCCGCGGCAGAATTAGTGTGGTGATCCGGCGAGTGGCTGGGCGTGTCTGGCGCCGCCGGCTCGCCGCGATAATACCGGGAGTATTTGAGGGCGAGCCGGTGGCGTCAGGCGCGTCCAGACGCCGTCGGAGCCCGCAATAATTCTGCCGCGGGCCCTAGGCGAAGCCCGCATCGGGCTCGTGCTTTCGCCTGGCTCGCAGCTGATCGAGGGAGGCACGCACCAAGCGCGCGGAGGTCCCCTTGGCGTACCCTGTGGCCACTCCACGGGCACATCGAGAATCGGGAACAGGCTTGAACGAAACATTGGGAATCGCAGGGGCGGGTACCATCGCCACCGGGCTCGCCGCCGTCGCCGCAAGCAGCGGCGAGGTGATGTTGTGGGCTCGTTCCGAGCGCTCAGCGGACCGAGCGCGCGCAGCGGTGGCGAAGACGTGCGGAAAGATGCCGGACAAGCCGGATCCCGAGCGCGTCAGGATCGTCACCGACCTCGACGCGTTCGAGCAGGCGACATATCTCGTCGAGGCGGTCGTCGAGGATCACTTCGCCAAGTCGAGCCTTCTGGGGGAACTCTCGGCGCGGGCCCGAAAGGACGCGGTGATTGCGACCACGACCTCCTCCCTCTCGATACACGAGCTCGCGGAAGCGTCGGGCAGGCCGGAGCACTTCGCGGGTCTGCACGTCTTCAACCCGGTTCCGCGCATGGATCTCGTGGAGCTGGTGTTCCCCCACGATGCCAACGAGAACACGCGCGCTCGCTCTCGCGAGCTGTGCCTGGCGATGGGAAAGACGCCGGTCGAGGTGCCTGACATCCCCGGCTTCGTGGTCAACCGGCTGCTGTTCCCCTACCTGTTCGACGCGATCAAGCTGATCCAGGAGACGGGCCTCACACCGGAGGCGGTCGACCGCTGCATGACGATGGGAGCCGGCCTGCCGATGGGACCGCTGGCGCTGCTCGACTTCGTCGGCCTCGACGTTTCGATGGCGATCGGTGAGTCGATCGGCCTGGATATCCCAGAGCGCCTGGCGACGCTGGTCGAGCAGGGAGCGCTCGGCCGCAAGGCCGGCCGCGGGTTCTACGGCCCCTCCTGAGGCCGGTGCAGCCGCCGGCGAATCGACGCCTAACAAACATTTAAGACGCGTTCAGAGTGCAGCCGCAAACTGACGTTCGAAGCAGCACCTCCTCCCCAAGCAGTGCGGAGCCGGCCCGTCCCCAGCGGGCCGGCTTTTTCGTGAGGTCCCTCACCTTGGCCACGCCGAGTCGCGCTCGACCGGCTTGGGCTGGAGCGCCGTTTTTGCGGCTTGGTCTGGGGGGCCGTTTTGCGCTCGAAACCGGTCCGGTTTGTGCCGGCCGCCGCCGGGCCGGCGCTCTCCCGCGCCCTGAGCGCGGGTGGCTGAGCCTTGAGCGCTGGTGGGTGAGCCTTGAGCGCTGGTGGGTGAAGCCGGCCCGGCGAGGGCCGGCTTCGCTCTCTCTCCTCCCAACCGCCGGGTCTCGATCGGGACGCTGCACGACAGCGCCTCACCCAACTGTTGCGATGTCGGGAAACGTAACAAATGTTGCGAGCGCCTGCGGAGTCCCATGCAATCGAACTTGTCCTTCGACGCCGCCGTCCGGTCCGCCGGCCGGCCGGAGCTCGGATCATTCCCTGGCGGTGCCCTGCGCCGGAGTGTCATCGGGTTCACGGCGCGTGATCCTGACCGCCTCCACGCGATTCTCGCGGACGGACTCGACACGGATCCTGTAGCCATTCGCGGTGATCGTGTCGCCACGCTTGGGCAGGCGGCCGAGCTCCGCGAATACGAAGCCCCCCACCGAGTTGTACGCGTCGGTGTCGACCGGGAGCTCCAAGCCGTAGTCCTCGAGGTCGGCCACCGCGACGTGCCCACGGACGAACCAGTCGCCGTTGGCGAGCTGGCGCACGGTTCCGGCGGCAGGATCGTTCTCGTCGAACACCTCACCTACGATCTCCTCGATGATGTCCTCGGTTGTGACGATGCCGGCAGTGCGCCCATACTCGTCGACGATCAGCGCGAGCTCCGTGCGCTCCCGCTGCAGGTCCGCGAGCAGGTCGTCGAGCGGCTTGGTCTCCGGGACGATCGGCGCCGGGCGCACCACCTCGTCGAAGCGCGCGCTCTCGCCGCTGGCGATCATCAGCTTCACGAGCTGGTTGACGTGGACGATGCCCCTGACGCGGTCAGGGTTGTCGTCCTCGACCACCACCAACCGCGAATGCCCAGTCGAGACGCACGTGGCGAGCGCCTCCCCGACCGTCTCGGCGAGATCGACGGTGACGACGGCGGGGATCGGCGTCATCACTTGACGCGCCTCCTGCTCGTGCAGGTTGAACACGCCCGTCAGCATCTCCGCCTCGCCGGCGTCGAGTTGCCCCCCGGTTTGTGACTGGGCGATCAGCCGTTTCAGCTCATCGGGGCTGCCGCCTTCGGGCTCCGCGTCGGGATCGGTTCCGAGCATGCGCAGAATCGATCTCGACGACGAGTTGAGCACGATGATGAATGGGTGAAAGAGGACCCGAAAGGACCGCAGCGGGCGCGCCACGCGGCGGGCGAGCCCCTCCGCGTGCTGGATCGTGTAGAGCTTGGGAACGATCTCCCCGATCACGCTCTGCGTGACGGTGATCAGCAAGTAGGCGACGATGATCGAGATCGCGACCGCAGCCACGTGGCTCAACACGTGCCCCAGGGGCTCTTCGAGCAGATGCTGGATCGCCGGCTCGCCAACCGCGCCGATGCCGATCGATGCCATCGTGATCCCGACCTGGCAGGCCGAGATGTAGTCACTGATCTCGTCGAGCTGTGTGAGCGCCAACGTGGCGCCGCGAGCGCCCTCCTCCGCGAGCGCCTCGAGCCGCTCCCGGCGCGAGCGCACGAGCGCGTACTCAGCTATCACGAAGAACGCGTTGACAAGGACCAGCACGCCCGTGAGGATGATGAAGAGCGCCTTCACGGTCGGGTACGCCTGGTGGCGCCCGGTCGCGGCGCGCTGCTACTTCGCGGTGGTTCGTCGTCGGTCATTGCAGCGACCGCCCGAAAGCTAGCAGCAGCCGCAGATCACAGCAGCCCGTCGACTTCGGAAGCAAGGTCGAAGTCGGCCTGAGTGAGCCCTCCGGCCGAATGCGTCGACACCGTCAGACGGACCTTGTTCCACGAGTGCAGGAGGATGTCGGGGTGGTGGTTGCGCTCCTCCGCGACCGCGGCGACGCGGTTCACGAACGCGAGCGCCGCCGCGAAATCCGCGAACTGCTGCTCTCGAACGATCGTCTCGCCCTCTCGCATCCACTGCGCATCGCGCAGTCGCCCCTCGATCTCCTCTTCGGTCAACAGCTGTGCCATATCGTTCTCCTCGTACGCATCGTGAGCCTGATTCCCTCCGCCACGGAGATGCTGTTCGCGCTCGGCCTGCAGGACGACCTTATCGCCGTGACCCACAAGTGCGACTACCCGAGCTCGTGCCCGACGCTCGCGGGTCGGCGCTCGCGGTCGAGCGCTAGGCCGAAGTTCCCCCGGGAACTTCGGGCTAGGCGGCCCTGAGAAGCGTGGTGGACACGGCGCCGGCCCGCAGGCCGGCGCCGGTACACGCACGTCCGCTCAGATCGTGAAGCCGTGCGGCGTAAGGCCGGTACTGCCGGCGACCGCGATCGCGCCGATCACGCTCGCGACGGCCAGCACGGCGCAGCCCGCGAGGGCGATCGCCTTCTGGCCCCGCCGCTCATCGAACTCGACCACGAGCCAGCCGGTGACAAGTCCGGCGGCCAGACCGCCGAGATGGCCGCCGACCGAGATGTTGCTGTCGGTCAGCGTGAACAGGAGGTTGAGCAACAGGATCGGCGCGAGGCCGCTCTGCCAGATCGGGATCCGCCGCGCGTTCGCGACGACGATGAGCGCGCCGAAGATGCCGAAGATCGCCGTCGAAGCGCCGAGCGTCGGCACATCGGGCTCGAACAGCAGCGCCCCGAACGAGCCCGCCAGCAGCGAGGTGAAGTAGATCGCGAGGAAGTTGACGCGTCCGACCGCCGGCTCCAGCGCACGGCCGACGAAGTACAGCGAGAGCATGTTGAGGCCGATGTGGATGAGGCTCGCGTGCAGGAACCCGCTGGTGAGCAGGCGCCAGTACTCGTGGGTGCCACTGAATGGAAGCCCCGCCGGGATCGGGTTGGAGCCTGTCAGCGCCGGCCCGAACAGCGCGCCGTGGACGTACACCCAGCCGCTGTCGCTGCCGCCGGCCGTGACGCCGGTCAGCAGCTCCGCCACGAACACCGCCACGTTGATCGCGATCAGGACCTCGGTCGCGCTGTAGCGGCTCTCCATCGTGCGCAGCGTGCGCACCTTGGTGCGGTCGCGCGCGCATTCGGGGCAGCGCATCCCGACGGACGTCGGGGTCATGCAGTCCGGGCAGATCGGGCGCCCGCAGGACGAGCACGAGACGCCGGTCTCACGTGAGGGATGTCGATAGCAGACCGCCATGGGGTTCCCCGCTGACGCTATCAGCGGCGGTGGCGGCGCGACGCTAACGGTCCGGGAGGATACGTCTGGCTTCCTCGGCGATGTCCTGCAGGGTGCGCTCGGCGAGGTCGAGCAGATTGACCGCCTCCTGCTGGCGCGCGCGCCGGCGACCGTGGACGCGCAGCGCCACCAGGGCGGTCCCGGCGGTGGCCGTGGCGAGCACCGCGGCTGCCGGCCTGACCCAGTTGCGCAGATCGCCCATCGCGGAGAGCTCCCAGCTCTCCAGTTCATCATGAGCGAACTCGGTGATGTTCACGAGGGTCGTCTCCAGCCGCGTGGCGAGATGGGCCGGCGGGTCCACCGGCCTCAGCGCCTCGCGCAGCAGGGACTCGAGGTGGGGGCTCATTCGCTTACTCCCGTCGTGCTCGTCTCGGCGACCAGGCCCTCCAGCTGGCGGATCGCCCGATGCAGCAGGACCTTGGTCGCGCCGTCTGTGCGCCCGAGCGCGCGCGCGATCTCGCGGTTGTCCATGCCGAGCGCGAAGCGCATGATCAGCGCCTCGCGCCGATCGTCGGGAAGCTGCTGGATACCGGCCAGGATCGCCTTCAGCTCCTCGCGTCCCTCCACCAGCGACTCGGTCGTGTGGGGCGCCGAGATCATTCCGGCGTCCTCGATCGACGACTCGGGCTTGCGAGCGCGGTCGCGGTAGAAGTTCGCCGCCAGGTTGTGGGCGATCCGGATGAGCCACGGCCGCAGCGGGCGGCCGTCCGACTCGCGCAGCGCCCGCTCGAAGTGCCGGTAGGCCTGCAGGAACGTCTGCTCGGTGAGGTCCTCGGCGTCGTGGTGATTGCCGACACGGTAGTAGCTGTAGGAGTAGACGTCGCGCAGATGCGCGCGGTAAAGCTCGCTGAACCGGGCGTCGAGCTCGGCCTTGCTCTTCGGTACGGGTGGTGCCACTTCACAGGGAGCCTACCTTCGGTCACCTCATGCGGCTCGCATTGTCCGTTCGCCGTCAAGCTCCACGTCACTCACGTCCTCCGCGATCGAGACGCCGAGTCGACCGCCCCGCAGGGCTTCCGCGAGCTGCATCGCATACGCGCGGTCGCGTGAGGCGACCACGACCGATGCGCCGGGGGCGATCAGCTCGGCCGCGTCCGCGGGACCGCGGAGCACGCCCACGGCACGTGCGCCGGTGCGCCCCGTGACATAGCTCGAGGGCGGCGTCCCGTCGGGGGGCACCAGCTCGCCGGCGAGCACCAGCAGCGCCGAGCGGCGGGTGATGCGCGCGCCGTATGCGTCGAGCACGTCCGGGAGCGCGTGCGCCGGCACCGCCAGGCAGACGAGATCGTGGCCCGTCAGCTCGATCCGGGAGGCGGGCATCACCGCAACCCTGCCGGGCAGCTCGACCCCCGGCAGGTGACGGTGGTTGACACGGCCGCGCGACAGCGCGTCGGCCTGCTCCTGCGTGCGACTGCCAAGCTCGACTTCGAAGCCCGCGCGCGCGAGCGAGATCGCGAGCGAGGTTCCCCTGGCGCCCGCGCCGATGATCGCGGCACGGCGGATTGGCGGCATTCCCCCCAGCCACTCCCACTGGAGCATCACGCAGGGCCAGATCCGCGCGGTAACCGCGGAGGCGAGCTGTGGCGAGCAGTCGGGGACGTGCGGGAAGCGCAGCGGCCGGCCCGCGCGGATGCGGACCTTGTGCGGACGGATTCGCCAGCCACGTCGCACCGCCTCGGTTCCGATCACGGCCACCGGCACCACCGGCGCGCCCGTCTCGAGCGCGAGCCGTCCCACGCCCTTGCGGGGCTTGCCGAGCGAGCCCGGACGCACGCGCGTGCCCTCGACGAAGATCAGCACGATCTCGCCGCGCTCCAGCAGAGCCTTCGCGGTCGCCACCGAGTCGAGATCGGCGGCGCCGCGGTCGACCGGGAACGCTCCCAGCGCGCCGAGCATCCACGCCATTGCGCGGTGGCGGAACAGCTCCTTCTTGGCCACGTAATACATCGGTCGGCGCGCAATCGTTCCGATCACGAACGGATCCAGGAAACTGCGGTGGTTGGCGGCGATGATCACCGGCCCGCGCGCAGGGATGTGCTCGCGTCCGATCCGGCTCATGCGGAAGTAGACGTGGAAGAAGGGCTGCAGGAAGGCCCGGGCCAACCAGTAGACGAACAGGTTGGCGCCCTTCTGCCTCGCTCTCTCGTGCAGCGCGGCGTGTTCCATCGGTCCAACGTTAACCCGCCGGTCCAGCGCCCGTTACAGTTGCGGGTGGTGAACCTCGAATTCGACCGGACCCGAGCCCTCAGGGGAGCGGTCAGCGGAGCCGTCGCCGCCGCCGTGTGGGCTTTCCAGCAGCCGCTCGACAAGCTCCTGTTCGGCTCCGGCTTCGACGATGTCGAGTTCCTGGGCAAGGCGATCGCCCGGGACAGGAACTGGTACCCGATCGGGCTCGCCATGCACATGGGCAACGGCGCCGCATTCGGCGCCCTCTACGCGAGCATCGCGCCATCGCTCCCGCTCCCAGCGGCGGCGCGCGGCGTCGCGGTGGCGCTGATTGAGCAGACCGCGGCGTGGCCGCTCGGCGCGATCAGCGATCGCATCCACCCGGCCCGCGATGAGCTGCCCACGCTCTCAGGCAACCGGCGGGTGTTCGCGCAGGAGCTGTGGCGCCACGTTCTGTTCGGGCTCATCCTCGGCGAGCTCGAGCGCCGGCTCAACGACGAGCCCGAGCCGGCTCCGCCCGCTGAGGCGGCGGACTACTCGAGCAACGGTCACGGCCAGCTCGATCACGCCGTCGGCGTCACAACGCACGGTCCGGCCGAGCACTGAAGTCGCTCTTGCGCGTCCTGATCACCGGGGCTTCTGGGTTCGCCGGAGGGTGGCTGGCGCGCTCCTGTGCAGCTGCCGGCGACGAGGTCGTCGGGGCCTCGCGCAGCGGCGCGCTGCCTGGCGGATGCGGGCGAGGTGTCTCGATCGATCTACGCGACGCGCCGGCGGTACACCGGTTGGTCGCCGAAGTGCAGCCCGAGATCGTCTACCACCTCGCAGCACTCAGTCACGTCGGCAGGTCGTGGGAGGACCCGACCGCGACGTTCTCTTCGAACACGGCGAGCGACGTCGCGGTTCTGGAGGCTGTGCGCCTCGGCTCGCCGGGCGCACGCGTCGTGTGGGCGAGCTCGTGCGAGGTGTACGGCGTGTCCGGTCAGCTGCCGCTGACCGAGGACGCGAGGCTCGCCCCCGCCAACCCCTATGCGGTCTCGAAGACGGCCGGCGACCTGCTCGCGGGCGTCTATGCGGATGCTCACGGCCTGGCGATCCGCCGGGCGCGGGCGTTCAATCACGCAGGGCCTGGCCAGCTGCCGATCTTCATCGTCTCCTCGCTTGCGCAGCAGGCCGCACAGGCACGCCTGCGCCACGCCCACGCGGTCCAGATCGTCACCGGCAACCCAGACGCCCGCCGCGACTTCACAGATGTCCGCGACGTCGTCCGCGCCTACCGTCTGCTCGCCGCCGACTCGGTCGCTCCGGGGATCTACAACGTCTGCTCCGGCGTGTCGGTATCCGCCGCCGAGAACGTCCGGACCGTCGCTTCGCTGATCGCACCGATCGAGGTGGAGCACGTCGTCGATCCGGCGCGGGTGCGCGCAAACGAGGTCATGGATCATCGCGGCTCGTGCGAGCGGCTCACGGCCGCCACGGACTGGCGACCAGAGATTCCGCTGTGGCAGACGATCGCCGACACGATCGCCTGGTGGGAGTCCGAGCTGAGTGCATGACCGGCGCGGGAGCCGCTCTGCAGGACAGTCTCACGCGCCTTTTCCACCGTCCGTACGCGCACCTCGTCGTCGCCGCGTCGTGACACACTGACGGCACTGCCCGCCTAGCTCAATTGGTAGAGCACTGCACTTGTAATGCAGGGGTTGGGGGTTCGAGTCCCCCGGTGGGCTTCGTTTCGTTGGGTTGTTCTCAGGATTGTTCTCAAGCTTCGGACCTGAGAATGCCCTGCAAATAAGCTGGTTTTTCGGAACGGGACGGAACTACCTGTGAGCGCCGCCGCAAGGACTCCCGCAGGGCGGCGCAACTACTGGACACTGGAACTCGTCAACCAATGGCGTCGTGCGCGCGTTCGGCAAGCCTCGATAGGGTAGAGCGCCTGAACCAGCCGACGCTGGGCCGACTGGCGAAGGACGACCCTCCATCCTCGGCCCATCGGTCGTCGGGGGGATCGCGGCGCAGCCCGCCACGACGTTCTCCGCCCTGCGCGACGCAGAGGTCACAGCGGCCGCCGCGCGCGCACAGATCGCGCATCGACAGTCGTCGCGCCGAAACGTCGGGACACCGGCGTGAACGCACGACACGGCGGCTGTACACGGAAGCCGGCGCGAACGCCCCATGTGATGTCGTACGCGACGGGCGGTCGGTGGGCGCGAGCACTACGATCCTTGGTGTGCGGTTCCGGGACGCGCGACTTGGGGTGGTGCTGGCCGGCCTGGTGGTCGTGCCGGCGGCGTTGGCGGCCGGCGCTTCCGGCGGGAGCGCCGCAGCCAACCAGGCTGCTGCCTACGCTGCGGCGGCGCGGCTGCTCCCGCTCGTGCAACTGCCCGCTGGGGCGACGAGCTCGTCGACCAACCCGGTCGCTGGGCAGCCCCTCAACCAGCCGACGCTGGATGAGGCGACACCGAATCTCGTTGACGCGCACGCGGGTGGACGACCACGGCCTTGCCGGATGCGGTCATGCATTACGTCGCTGAACGTTTGCCCGCGGGCGCCAAGAAGTACACCTGGGGGTTCGACGGCATCGTGAACGGGGCGCAGTACTCATTTGAGACGTTCACGCTGCCGGCTATGCCAGGGGTTCAGGGGTTCTCAGCCTACGGGTGCTGGGCGTGACGGCGGCGAGATTGCCCGACGGGGTAACCGGAGTCCGCACCGATGGCGAGGCGATCTGGATCACGCCGCGGCCGGCGTGGGAACATATCCCGGCGGGCGTGCGCCGTATCACATTCACCGCCAGCGGCGAGGGCGAGAACGGCCGCAAGGGTCCCCGCTCGGCACCGCGGACGCTGACCGGGCGCCGCGCCGCCCGTCTGGTCTCATTCCTCAACGCGGCGGAGACTGTCCAAACAGGCAGCATTTAGGGCTGCCCTATTGCGTTCGACTACTCCGTGTCGCTGCGGTTCATGGACGCCGCTTCGCGGACGCTGGCGCGCGCGACCGAGCGCCCGACGGGCCGTCCCTTCGTGACGCTGACGGTCGGGGATCGGACCGGCCCGGCGCTCAACGATTACCCGAGCGTGACCGACGAGCTCATTGCACTCGGCGCGGTCCCCACCTGCCCTGCGGACACGCTGTCCGCATCCGTCGCACCACCAGCCCAGGCCGGGCCCGGCGACGCGCGCGAGCTCACGTTCGGATTCCAGAACCGCTCCGAGGTCATGTGCCGCCTCGCCGGCTTTCCGCGTCTGACGCTGCTCGACGCCGCCGGCGAGCGAATACCGATCTCGATCAAGGACCAGGGCGCCGCATACGTCCGCCAGGAGGGGATCGCAGCTGACACCGTCCTCGACCCCGACCAATCGGCCAGCTTCACGATGAACTACACCCGCTGCCGACGCGCACCTGCGGCCACCCAGGCTCGGGTCGCCCTCCCAGGGGTCAAGCTCACCTATGCGCTGTCGGTCGGCTCCTCCGCCGACCCAGTCGCACCGTGCAGCGGGACCGTCGAAGTTTCAGACGTCTGGCTCCTTCCGCCTGGCACCGTCGTCGTGACAACCGCTACATCCCCAGCCCGACAACAGCAGGGCGATTCGTCACTCCCGCGGAACGATAATCATCGCGCTCGGCGACGACGCGGTTACCGTGCCGCCACGCACGCAGGCCGTGCATTCGCTCGCCGCCGGTCTCCGCGACGAGGACGCCTGAACGTCCGTGTGTCAAACGACGCGGCGTCCGCGTACACATAGGCCGAGTCCGGCAGGAGTCGGGCCCCTCCAAGCTGGACAGGCGCGAGTGCGCATCAATCCGGGCTGTGATCCGGGTGCCCGATATAGAATCGGCCCTGATGGGACCAACACAGCGCCGGATGACGGTCTTCGGCACGTCATGCGTCCTACTCCTCTGCGGGGTCATCGCGGCGTCTGTGGGGGTCAGCTCGGCGAGCGTCGTCCCCAAGACGGGGGCCGTCACGGGTGCGATTATGTTCGACGGAGGGCCTGCACTATTCGGCTACGCCCGACCGTCTGAAGCGGGCACAGTGAGCGCCTTCTCCCGCGCGGGCAAGCTCGTGGCGAGCCAGCACGTCCGCGCCGGCCACAGCTTCCGCTTCCGCTTGACCCCCGGCCGGTACGAGCTCATTGCAGGGCGCGCTCTGCACCCGAAGCTCGGCTGCCCGCCCGTAGCGGTCTCCGTGCGTGCGGGTCACACGACGCACGCCGACGTGGGAACAGCCTGCGGTATCCAGTAGTCAGCGGGCTCGGGTGCTGAGACGGGATCTTGCGGACCAACTCAGCAATCTCCGTGCTGAACGTCTGAGCTGCCCTGGGGGGTCAGGTGCTGGTGTAGGCGCCGGCTGGGACGCCGAGGAGCTGCAGGAGTTGTGCTTGGAGGGGCGTGAGTTGCGGCTCGACGGTCTGCAGCGCGTGTCCGTCGCGGGTTAGGTTAGGTGGTGGCGTTGGAGTGTGGCGAGGTGCTCGAAGATGCGGGTGGCGGTCGATGCGGTGCTGGAGCGGTCCTCGGGGTAGAGCAGTAGTTCAGGGGTCTGCTGGTTTGTCATCGCGTTTCGGAGTTCGCGTTCGATCAGGCAGCAGCACAACAGCGCGACTGAACAGCAGGCGAACAGCGCTTCGATGCGGGCGGGGCTCTTGAGTGTGATCGGGGCGGCGTCTTGGACGGATTTGAGTTGGTGGTGGCGTTTCTCGAGGTTCGGTTGGTAGCGGTAGGCGATCAGGACTTGCTGGTCGGGCCGCCGCGGCGGTCGGCTTGCCGCCCCGCTCGCACCCGTCCGCGGCCCTGTAGTCGCCGTGCAGCGCGATCGACGTGAATTGTTGTGCAACTGGCTGTGGGGATCTGGCTCCGTCATGAGCTGCCAGTACTATCCTGACAGCTACCGACAGAACGAACCCCAATGACCGCGCCGACCCCCGAAGACCAACGACGCGCCCAGAAGCTCCTCGACCAGATCGCCAAGCTCGGCTTCTGCCTACCCGGCACCCTGACCGAACGCCACACACGCTGCTCAAGCCCCGGCTGCCACTGCCGCGCAGACCCACCCGCGCTACACGGCCCCTACTACTCCTGGACGCGAAAGATCGCCCGAAAGACCGTCACCCGCACACTCACCCCTGAGCAGGCGCAGCGCTACACACCCTGGTTCGACAACGCCCGCCAGCTACGAACGCTCACCGCCGAGCTCGAAGCCCTCTCGCTCAAGCTCGCCCAAAAAGCCGAAGAGTGGGGGGAGAAATAGCGATCGAGAAGTGCGGAAAGGGAGTTTCATCCCGTGCCCGCCGTTGCACTCGAGGCGAGCCGCTCAGGAACTCTCCGCGGCCGAGCCTCGCAGCCGGGCCGCAGAGAGAGCTTCGAAGCGCTACGCCTCGTCGAGAACCAGGAGCGTCTCCGGGCGAACGCCGTCGGCCTTCATCGCATCGGCGGCCGCCTCCGTCTGCATGAACTGCTGAAAGGCAGCCAGGTCAGGGATCTCCGCGATCAATCAGACGCGGTTTGAGCCCGCCGGATCACGGAAGGTGCGCATCGTGATTCCCATCGGCCCAAAGACTTCCTCTCGCTTCGATGAACTCAGCCAATGCTCGACATCGTCCACCTCATGGGACACAACATGCGTGGCCATGGTCTCTCCTCTCGTTCTGCCGCTAGGCGGTTTGGAGGTGCGCGATTTCGGCAGCGCGCTCCTGGGGAGCACCCACGAAGCCGCCATCGACCGGCAGCGCCGGCAGAAGCGTGCCGTTCATGAACTGTTCGCTGTGCTCCTTGGACTCCCAGACGACCGAAATCAGATAGCCGCCCTCAGTCGGCCCCGCGACGTGCGAGGTCTGGCCCTCCGGAAGCCCCTCCGCGGGATGCACCGCCTTGAGCATCGCCTCGTACTGCTCCTCAGTCCCACCTGCCCAAAAATGCGTCTGCAGATAAGCCATAATGCGGATCCTTCCAATTGGCGTTTATCCGACCGTACTTCATACCCACGCAGACCGTGAGAATCCTGCGAGAAGACGATGATCGTCCACCCGCGCGAAATCCCCGCGGAGCGCGACGACGACCGGTCTGCTGCGGGACGATTGCTCTTTCAGTCGCGGGCTTGAAGTGTTGCCGTGAGCGCCCTGCGCGCGTGTTCGACCGTCACGGTTGGGCTATCGGCGGAGAGTTGGGCCTCGGCCGCGGCGATCGCGTTGGCGAGCGGCTCGTTCTCAAAGACGCCCGCGACCCAGCGCGAGAAGTCGTGCGCGGCGCAGTGGTCGCGTAGCACCCCCGGCCCGCAGACCGCGATCGCGGCTTCGAGCTCGGGGAGGTTCGCGACGACTGCCCTGGGGGTGACTTCGTCCTCAATTCGGAAATAGAAGCGCTGGGCGGGCTCGACGCCGGCGAGCTGGTAGCCGCGCGCCACCTTTCTCAGCTCGCCGGCCTTGGCGAGCCCTGAGAGCGTCGAGCTGACGCTCGCGCGACCCAGCCCGGTCGCGGTAGCCAGCTCGTCAGCGGTCATCGCGCTGCCACCAGCGAGCGCCGCCAGGATGGCGTGCCTGGTTACGCCCGGGGCCGGACGCGCCGCGCGATGACCCGTGCCGGCTGCGGGCGATTCGCCGGCCGGCGGCTCAGCAGCGGGCGGCGCGCTGGCCCTCAGCTCGGCGACATGTGGCTCGGCAGCCGGCGCCTCGCCCGCAGGCGGCTCGCCAGCCGATGTCTCAGCAACGGGCGGTTCGGCAGCCGGTAGTTCAGCAACCGGTGCTTCGGTGGCCTGCGGCGAAGGGCTCGTCGCGACGATGCCGACGCTCGGACGTGGCCGCGCCGGCGTGCGAGCTGCTTCGCTCTCGCTCTGGAGCTGGTAGCCGCGAGCGGCCTTCGCGATCTCCGCGGACGCCACGAGTCTGGACAGGGTGGTGCTGACCGTCGAGCGTCCCAGTCCCGTGGCGGCCGCGATCTCGCCGGCCGTCTTCGCGCTGCCATCCGCCAGAGCGGCGAGGACCGCCGCCCTGGTCGCGCCAGGCGCGGTCCGCGCGCGAGCCGGAGTAGCGGCGGTGCTCGCGCCCGTCGGCGCCGTCGGCCGCGGCGGCAGTGAGGCCGTGCGTATCCGCGGGGCGCGCGAGGTCCTTGTGGCCTCACCAGCAGAGCCCGACGCGGCCGCTGCGCGATCGCGGCGAGCTGTCCGGCCCCGGCTCGACGTGAGCGCCGCGAGCGCGTGGCGGAGCTTGTCGCTCTCGCTGAGCAGCTCGTTCAGGCGGGCTTGGATGGCATCGATGATCTGTTCGGTGACGGGAATTGCGCGTCCTTGCGTCCGTAGAAGGGCAAAGAGTCATCGTAGCCCGGCCGCTCGCGATTGCAGACTCGAGCCCCGAGCGAAGTCGCGAGCACGCGCAAGGGCGCACCGGCGCTTGCCTGGCTGCGCATGAGGACAGCCCGTTATGTGCAGCTCGCTCGCGGGCCGCGCTCGCGCTGACGGCGCCACCAGCGCAACGGCATCCCGCTCACCTTTCTATCTCGCGGTCGGCCGCAACGAGATGCTCCCAGGCCCGCTGAGCCGGGATCTCGCTCCCGGCTCAGGTGGGGTGGTGATGGGAGTCAACGAGGTTGTAGCTGAGAACGTAACAGACCCACGGCTGTCGTTACGAGGTCAGTAATGACGACGCGCGCATGCGGGCGATCAGCGTGCGATAGATTGTCCGCTGCGCCGCCGGGCGCACTATCCAAGGACAGGGGAAGGGAACGCCGATGCAGAGGGACCGGCCGTTTGCGCTTGCCGTAGTTGTCGCGGCGCTTGTGTTTTTTGTGAGCTCAGCGGCGGCTGCCGCTAACGGGTTCGAGGTGACGGTGCGCCAGAGCGGCGGCACGACCGAGGCGCGCATCGTGCCTGGCAGCAGCCAGGTGCAATGGACCGCCTACCTCAACGGCCGCAACGTCACCGCCGCCTTTGGCTACGTCCCGCCATCGGGCTCGACCACGATCATCGGGGCGAGCGACGGGGTCCGCTTCGGCGCCAACCGCCTCGTGATCGACGCCCAGTATCCGAGCGGGCTCGTCACGATCACCCGCTCCTTCACGGTCTCCCGCCTGCTGCCGGTCGCCGGCGCCGGGAGCAACCAGATGGTCCTGGGCCCCAGCACGGTGCCGCTGTCGGCAGCGAGCACCCTCGCGAAGTCCGGCGACTCGCTCAGCTACCGGTGGGTGATCACGCTGCGGCCTCCCCACTCGAAGGCGCGGCTCGTCAACCCGACCGCTGAGCACCCCCAGCTGATCACCGATGTGCCGGGGACCTACGTGGTCCGCTTGGAGGCGCGCGAGCGCCTCCAAGCGGCGCGGGGAGCGTCCGAGTCACCGGCGGCCGGCGACACCGTCCAGGTCGACCAGACGATTCTCAACTTCAAACGCGGCGTGTTCGTCAGCGCGACGCCGTCGGGCATAACTGGTCAGCTCGACGCGCACATCTCCGGCGGCCCGTTCGCCGGCAACCACCGCTTTGGTAATACCCTATCCCCAAACCCCCCCTACAGTCGGTCCGTCACGATGTTCTTCGACCGCACGACCGGGGCGGCATTGCCGTATTCGCATCCCTCGGCGTACTTCACAGCCGACGGGACCGGCACGAGCACCGCCACGCTGTCCTCGGCGCTCGCGGAGGCGCAGAAGGAGGCTGGCGCCTTGGGGCACACGGTGGGGATGCTGTTCTTCACGGCCAGCTACACCTACTTTTCGCAATCAATGGCGAACTTCCTGACGAACACCGTGAAGGTCACGGGGTTGCCGCCTGCCGGTATACACGGCCCAAACTTCGCGTTCTACGCGGTGCCCGGCGTGCCCGGCAGCGAATGGCTGTCGCAACCGCTCTCCCCAAAGCAGGCCCTGTTTGCAGGACTGCTCGCGCCCGATAACAACGGGAATCTGTCGTTCGCGCCCAACGACGTCCCGTCGATGGGCAAGACGAGCGTCACGTACGCGACCTCGCCGTCGGGGATCACCGTCAACGGCAGCACGATCGCCTCCGGAGCCGACAAGCCGTGCGCGAGCGCTGGCGGCGGCTACGAGGTCCGGATCGTCGACGCGAAGACGCTCCTCGACGTGTCCGATCCCGACAACGGGCACACGTTCTGGACCAACGCGTGCGACGACAACACCGGCGCCGTGCAGGCGCAGGCGATGCACGACTTCATCCAGCGCGCGGCGCTGTCGTCGGGGAGCGCGCGCCTGGTGTTCATCCAGGGCGTCGGGAGCCCGCAGCACGCCAACATGGCCGGGAACCTCACGAACGCGCTGCTGAGCGTCAGCCACGAGATCGACCAGCTCGGCGGCAGCGGCGAGGCGTTCTACGACAATCCCGATGCCGACAGCGGCCCCTCGTATGCGCTCGTGGGCAAGAACTTCGTGACCAACGGCGCGGTCGGCAGCAGCGATTCCTCCCAGGCCGAGGTGACGACCGCGGCACCGCTTCCCAAGAAGCCCCCCGCGGCGCTGTCGGGCGTGCTGACGCGCGATCAGCAATGGCGGTTCGTCGTCAACATCAGCACCGTCGGCGCCGACCTGACGAGCTCGGCCGGCAGGGCGCAGCTCGCGCTGCTCGACGCGTCGCAGTGGATCGACCCCAACACGATGAACGCGACACCGTTCCCGGGCCAGGGCGACACGTCATACCTGAAGATGCTCGACTACACCGCGCGCACCCCGGTGTACAACTTCAACGACAGCTCCGTCGACGACTTGGGCTCATCGCTGTGCTACCCGATGCCACTCGCGCCGGCGGGCAGCTCGCACACCTACCTGCTCGACATCCGCGATCTCTACTGCGGCGGCGCCAAGACCGGCGACACGTGGGCGACGAAGGCGGCGGACCTGCTCGGTGAGGTCAGCGTCGGGACGATCCCGCCGCCGCCTGGTGTCACGAAGGCGCAGTACGAGGCCGACCTCACCCAACTGGAGACCGAGGGAACGCTCGTCGACAACGTCAACGACGTGATCAGCACCCTCACCGCGCCCTACGGGAATGCGGAGACTGCGGGGGAGCTCAGTCTCGAGGACGCGGTGAACAAGGTCAACGACGCCGTTGCCAAGGCTCGCAACGAGCAGGCGGAGCAGTTCGCGATGTCCGCCTCGACGTTCTCCACCGAGAGCGCGCTGTCCCTGTTCGGCGACCTGTTCGACGTCGGTGAGCTCGTCGTGGATGGCGTCACAGACGGGTCGTTCGGGACCGTCCTCGGACTGGCAAGTGCCGCGTCTTCGGTTGCCGGGGAGTTCACGAACACACCCGAGGGGACCCCTGTGCTGGGCCCGTTCGTCCCCGGCACGACGGTCTCGACGATCCGCACCCAGATGGTGGACAACTACCGATCGTTCGGCACGGCGCTCGATCGCGTGCGGGACCTGATCGTCTCCGATTGGGGGCGCCTGCAGCAGACCAAGGGCATGGTCCTCGAGAAGAACGCGAGCACGGACCTCACGCAGGCGCTCGAGGTCTCGAGCAACCAGTTCATCTGGCAGACGATGATGCAGTCGCTGTTCACCCCAACAGAGCTCATCTCCACGCCATACAACCCCGCCCCGCTCGACGCCCGCAACTACCGCTGTCCGGTGTGGGGGCAGCCTCCGCTGTTTTCCGATGTCGGCTTCACGCTCTACTTCTGGCGACCGTGGGGCAAGCAGGGCACGTTCAGTTACTCGGGAGACCAGCCGCACGCGTTCGACGATCGTGACAACCTCGCCCCGCTCGAGGGGACCTACATCTCGGCCGACGGCGGCACCGCCTACGTGCTATCCGCGGGCGGGCAGGGCTATCCATACCCGTCGTACACCAACGACGAGTCATTCCCGTTCCCGAACCCCTATCAGATCGACGACGGCTACGCGTTCAACGCTCCGCCGCAGAACCTGCCGCCGGGGACATTCGCGCCGCTGTTCCAGACGGCCGACGCCGACACCCTGACAGGCTCCACACAGGGCGATGCCGCCAGCCCACAGGGGATCACCAAGCAGCTGTTCTTCCCGCAGATCATCCGTGCCGCCGAGCAGGCCGGAAAGCTCCAGACGCTCGAATGCGTCGGCCCGGCGAACGACATCTACAACGGCAACGGCGCCACCGGCTACTCGGACGCCACAGAGGATCTCAACACGGTTCCCGTCGGTCAGCCGGTCGGCCCGTAACCGACATCCGCAGCATCGCAGGGAGGGTCAGCCTCCCGGCAAAGCACTCGAAGCCGCGCGTCGAGCGCTTCAGGGAGGCCGGCCGGCGCGTCTTCTGGATTGCCGGCAAGCGGGACATGGCCAGCCGGGCCGCGGACCGCGACACGGCCCCTGGTCTGGGAGTGAACGCCTTCTTGGACCTGCAGGCCGACAACCTCCAAGACGCCGGCTACGGGCCGGGATGGCGCGCTGATCCCTCGGCCTGGAGCAGCTTTCACCCGGCTCGAGGACGGCGAGCTAGTCCTGAGGATTGAGCCGCGCAACGACGGCGCCGCGGTTCTCGTTAACGCGCACAGTCTGGCTGACGCTTTGGCGGAGAGCTTTCTTACTCATTCCCAGAAATCGAGTAGTCGCTATCTTTTAGTAGATTCCACCCCGCCACCGTATTACCAACCGCATCGATCCCATCATTATGTTTAAGCATCCTCGCCATATGCATCAGGTTCCAAGCCATGAACGTCGTGTTGCGGTTTGTGAATTCATTCTCGAAGCCCACGGGCGTGGCTGAACCTTCGACTTTGTCTCCGTAGCTGGGCCCGGGTCCCGCTTCGCCAGTCCAGCCGCAATCAGCCTGCGGTGGAATGGTGTAGCCAATGTGTTGCAAAGCGTAGAGAAGATCCATCCCGCAGTGCTTGATCCCATCTTCGTTACCGGTAATTACACATCCGCCGGTTTTGCCGTAGTACAAGTATTGTCCTTTGGCATTGTAATCACCGCTGTAGGCATACATTCTTTCAATCACCAGTGTTGCGACGCTACTCTTTACCCCTAGCCATATGGGCGACCCGATGACTAGTATGTCCGCAGCCATAATCCGGCTTTGAATCTCAGGCCATTCGTCTTTTCGGCCTTCTTCTTCGCCGTCTTTGATCATGCCAAAGGCGATGTCATGATCTAGCGCATAAATCTGCTCGACTTTGACACCCTCCTCCTGCATGACACCGACGGCTTTATTGATAAGGAGCTGAGTATGGGACTGCGCTTTATCTGTCTTGATTGAGCAGTTGATAAAGAGGGCAGAGATATCACTGAAGTCATTGGTGGCAGCCATTTTGCAAAGCTCCGTTACATACGCCGGGGTTGAACGAACCTGTCACGATGATATGTGAATATCGGAATTGGGGAATCCGCAAAGAGCCGACCAGCGTCAAGCTCGGCGCTGGGCTAGTCGAGCGCGAGCTCCCGGACGTTCTTCTGGCGACCTCCAGCACCTCGTCGCCGCGTCCGGACAGGATGGTCCGGGTCGCCCAGAGCGTGAACCCCCCGGGCACCCCGTGGAGTCCGATCGCTCGGGCCACCTCGGCAAAGCTCGGGTTGTCGAGGTCGGTCCCGAAGTTGACGATGCCCCCGGCGAGCATCTCGAGCTCCGCCGAACGCGAAACCGGTCATGCCGACGTCGTAGCGATGTCGTACGCGACGAACTCCTTGCCGCGCAGAGCGTGGACGACCGGCGCCTGAAGCGCGCCGGCAACCGCGATCAGCTCGTCGTGGGCTCCCTGGCAGCCTGCGCCAGCGAGGATCGTGACCCGCTCCGCGGCGTTGAGAACCTCGGCCGCGGCAAGCAGTTCGTCCTCGCTGGGGCGGATAACCGACTTCGTTGGCCGGATCGTGGCCGGTGGCTTGTCGTCCGGTGCGTGATGCAGGAGGATCTCCTCAGCGATCACCACCACGGCGACGCCGCTGCGTTCGATCGCGAAGCGCATCGCCGTCTCGAGCACGCGTGGCATCTGCTCGGTCACGCTGACGAGCTCGCAGCAGACGCTGCATTCGCGGAACAGCTCCTGGGGACCCCGTAGATCCGGCGTACGCCGGAGGCCTCGAGCGCCGCGATTATGACATCCGCGACGGTGTTCGACATGGAGTTTCCTTCCTGACGTCCAGGGTCTGTCTGGACAGCAGCCGCAGCGCGGTGGCCGTCGCGAGGCCGTATACGAGATGCGCGCTGAGATCGTTGGCCAGTGTCTTGAGGTCGTACTTCCAGATCGGTTGGTAGAGCTTGGCGGCCGGCAGTATCACGTAATCGGTCCCCCACACGGTTGCGCCGAACGCCAGCCCGTAGCCGATTCGTGGTCTGCGCAGCGATTCGGCGACGATCCCGTACTGGGCGCCGTTGAGCATTCCGTAGGCCCAGTGCATAACATTGTTGACCAGCGGCACGCGTGTGGGCGGAAGCTCGAGGTCGAAGAGGCCCTCCACGAGGCGCTTGCCGACCTGCGCCGGCGCGGGCGCCTCTTCCCAGCTGGACAGACCCTTGGAGAACTCCCACTCCTCGAGGCTGCTCTCTCCACCGCCGCGGCGGTACCGGGCAAACAGCAGTGCGTCCATCGTCACCGTTCCGAACGCTCCTGCCGCGAGTCCGCGAATCGCAGCGCCGACCGGGGTCGGCGTCGAGGGTGGGGAGCCGTTGCGCGAGATGCCTCCGCGGCTCACCAGTCGCACAACGCCGTTGGTTGCCGCACGGAGTCTATCGGTTGTCATGCGGACAGACTGACGCCTGCGCTGCGCGATCGCGCCCGTCACCGCCCTGGTCCGAACACTGGTTTACGCGTGCCCGTGTGCCCGCCGCCAAACGCGGGCCCGAGTTCGCCCTGACCTTTGGGTTACTGAGTCCGAGGCCCCCGGGATCGGCGAGTCGGACTCCTCCTCAGCGATGCCGGGCGACTCGAGTGCTTGCGGTGTCATTTGAGCCGAGGTGTCTGCATCAGCCGTGTAGCCATGGGGCGTATGAGATTCCTACGATCGATCCTTCGACTGAGAGCAGTCGGGCGATCGTTTGCCCCCAGGGCTCCATCCGTGCCTCGTGCAGAAGCGAGAAGTTCTGCGCCTTCAGTTCGTCGGCGGCGGCTTGGACCGCGTCGGCGTTCTCCACCTCGAACTCGAGCGTGACTTGCGGGACGGTCAGGTCCGCCGCCACGTGCTTGTACCGAAGCATGCTTGGGCGGCGTCCGCAAGCGGCCACACCCCAAAGTGCTTGCTGCCTTCGATATGTTCGCTCGAGTAGTAGTCGCCGCTTCCCTGAGGCTCGAGCGGGAGCCCAATGGCGTCGACGTAGAGCTTGCGGCTCCCGGGCGGATCGGCGGCGATCACTCCCACACCGGCCATGAAAGCAATGTGCATCGTGAATCCTTCCTCGTGACTGTCTGGCTATTCAAGCCGATCGCAGGATCCCCGTCTTGAATGAAACGGACACCTATCGTGAGTTGCCTCCACCGCCTGGCCTGCGCAGTTCTATCGCCTGCGTGTGGCGCCGGCGGGGTGATGGCGGGAGCGTGAGGATCGTACCGGATGCTTGCGTCGACATCGTGTGGCGTCGAAGGCAAGGGGCGGTCGTGGCGGGCCCCGACACCGGCCCCTGGCTCTCACGCCTCGAGTCCGGCGAGGTGATCTTCGGCGTTCGGTTCTTGCCGGGGGCGGGTGGAGCCGCACTCGGCATCGCGCTCGAAGAATTGCGTGACCGCCGCATCGGTCTGGTCGATCTGCATTTGGATCCCCGCGAGCAGCTCGGCGGCGATGCCGATCTCTGCGAGGTCCCGATGCGGCTGATAGCGACCGCGAGCCAACTCGTGACACGCGGACCGCCTGATCGCACGGTGCAAGCCGCTGTGGTTCGGCTCATGGACCCGCGCCAACGCGTGGACGAGCTCGCTCGCCAGCTGGGGCTGAGTGAACGCCAACTTCGCCGCCGCTTCCAAATCTCGGTCGGCTACGGGCCCAAGACGCTCCAGCGAGTTCTCCGCTTGCGCCGCTTCGCCGCTGGCGCCCACGACAACCTCGCGATGTCGGCGATGAACGCCGGATACTCAGATCAGGCACACCTCACGCGGGAATGCCTACGGCTCACGGGGCTCAGCCCGACGCAGTGGCTCAGCCACAGGTCCCCGTAGAGGCACGGCGCCTGCCCACCGTTTCAGACAGCGCGCCACTGCTCACGGTGCCGAACGATTGCAGCGGCCGCACACTGGTAGGTGCGCATGTCCTCGATCCCGACACCGAGCAGGCACGCCAGCGCCTGCAGCACGTCGACATCCTCGGTGCGGTAGCGGCGGTGGCCGCTGCTGGCATCGCGGTCGATCGGGCCGACCAGCCCGACCTCCTCGTAGTTGCGCAGCGTCGGCCCACCTCAGCCGCTGCGCCGGGACACGTCCTGGATCGTGAAAGCTGTCATGGAGGCAGCAAAACACACCTCAAGCGCTTGAAGTCAATTGCCCGCGATCGACGGAGCTCGAATGAGCCTCCAGTGGGGCCGGCGCTCCTACGCGCGCAGCTCGGAGGCGGGGGCGATGTACGACCTATTCCAACACAATGACGGGATCGCCAGTGGGTGCGGTGAGCGGGCTGCGCCAGCTCGAGAGGGCCATTCCCACGGCGGGGATCAGAGCGATGAGGATGAGCAACAGCGCCCACACAAACGTCGAGGCGAAGGCGTCTGCCAACGGCCTCGCGATCGCGGCGCGCGCATTGGCCGGGAGGTGCTGGAGGGTGGCGAGCCCGCCCGAACGCGAGCCCGAGGCGCCGCGACTGAGGATACCGCTCAGGTTGCTAGTGATCGCCGATGCAAGGATCACCGACAAGATCGCCGTGCCGATCGAGGCACCTGCCTGGCGGACGATGTTCATCGCCGTGCTGGTTCGGGCGATGGCGGCGCGGGGCACCGCCTGCATGGCGGCAGTCATGTTCGGCATCATCGCCAGGCCCATCCCCATGCCCTGGACGAAACTGCCGCTGCACAGCAGAACGTAGGACGTGTCGGGGCCTATGGACATGAACGGGATGAGCCCGATCGCGACGAGCGGCAGGCCCGTAGCAGGCAGCCAGGTCGGTCCATACCGATCAGTCAGGCGCCCCGCGACCGGCATCAGCAGCATCGCGCCGACGCCGCCTGGCGCCATCAGCAGGCCAGCCTGCAGCGCCGACGTGCCTCGCACCGACTGGTAGTACAGGGGAACGAGCAGCATCGTGCCGAACACCGAGATGGCGAACAGAAGGAACGTGCCCGCCGCCGCGCCCGCTCGGGTGTGCGCGAACGTCCGCAGATCGATGAGCGGGTTCGGGGAGCGCCAGCTGTGGACAAACCAAGCCACGATCAGAACAGCACCAGCAAATGTCGGGCCCCACGAGCGCGGCGATCCAAACCCGTAGGTCGAGGACTCAGCAAGGCCGAAGATGAACACGGCCAGCCCCGGTGACAGCAGCAGCATCCCAAGCCAGTCGAGCCGATGCACGGGCTGCGGCTGATCGGACTCGAGCACGATGAGCGCGAGCACGAACGCGAGGATCCCGATCGGCAGGTTTATGAAGAAGATCGCGCGCCACGACACGTCGTCGAGCAGCCAGCCGCCAAGGATCGGTCCCAAGATCGGCGCCACCAGCATGGGGACGCCGAGCACGCCCATCACTCGGCCCATGCGGTGAGGACCAGCCTTCCTGGTCATGATCGTCATGACCGTTGGCATGATCATGCCGCCACCGAAGCCCTGCAGCACCCGGAAGGCGATCAGCGAGCCGGCGCTCCACGCCAGACCCGACAGCATCGATCCAAGCGTGAACAACACGAGCGACCACAGGTAGATGCGCTTGGTGCCGAATCGGTCCGCGGCCCAGCCGGTGACCGGGATCACCGCCGCCAGCGCCAATGTGTAGCCGGTGACAACCCACTGGATCGTGGTCAGCGGCGCGTGGAACACGACCGCCAAGTGATCAACGGCAACGTTGACGACTGTCGTGTCGAGGATCGACATGATCGCACCCAGCAGCACGACGCCGGCGACAATCAGGGTCTCGCGGTCAAGACCCTCGGGCTGCGGCGTATGCGCGGACACCTCGGCCATTGCGGAAGCGTAGCGGACCGATCAGTCCGCTTGCGTCAGTTACGGAGATCCCGCGGGGAAACCGCGACTGTCGCGGACGATCCCATTCGTCATCGCGCCGGCGGGCGCCGCGCGATCATTTTGGCGACGAGGCGGGGCCAGTTCCACCACCATCGCACAGCGACCGCCCGACGCCCGACGCCCCGCGTCGTGAGCGTCGAAGCGATCGGCGCCGTCACCGCGGCAGCGGCCGGCGGCGCGTGCGCAGGTGCTCTACGCCGGCGTCCGAGGCCGAGACGAGCGTTCCGCGGCCCGCCGCCCGATAACGCACGATGAAACCTCGATCGTTGGCCTCTTCCCACACGGGCAAACGCGGGCACGAGGTCCTCCAGGCCTCGAGCACCTCCGCGTACGGACGAGGATCCGGACTCAACCACTCGAGGAGATCGAGGATCAGCGTCTCGACGGTGTCCGGCATAGGTCCGGTAAGCGTACGCAGGCGCCCCTGAAAGCGCGAGTCCCATCAGTCGCGAGCAGACATCAAGCCGGACGTGCGAGAGGATCACAAAGCATGAGCGGCCCGCCGTCCGAGAACCTGGCGTTGAGGGTCCTCCGGGAGCGGGTTCGCGAGCCGATCCCCTCGATCTCCACCTCGAAGAGGTCACCGTCACAGAGGCTGACCGGGGGCTCGGTTGCGAATCCGACGCCGGAGGACGTACCGGTGAGCACCACGTCTTCGGGCTCCATCGTCATGATCGTCGTCAGGTACTCGACCAGCTCCGGGACGCCGACGACCAGGTCGTTCGTGCGGCTCGCCTGGACGGTCGCGCCGTTCAGGCGCCCGCTGATGGCGAGGTCGGGGCGCACGCCACCGAGCTCGCTCTCCCAGTCGACGAACTCCGATTCGGCCGGCAGCGGGATGTCTTCGTAGGGCCCCGTCAATGCGGTCGTCCACTTGGCGAACAGCATGGGATGGCCGCAGGCAGTCGATCCTCGAGCACCTCGGCGAACAGGATCGCCGACGGCGCCCGCTCGCCGCGCTCGAACTCGTGCACGAGCGACACCACCCGAGCGTGAGCGGCCCGAGCGCCCGAGCTCGGCAGCCCGCGCGACGACGCCGCCGTTGATCACGTCGACCTCGGTCTTGAGCCCGCGCTCGATGTCCTCGAGCATCGACGCCTTGGTCGCGCCGGCTTTAAGGGCGCGACGAACCCTGCGGGATGAGCGTTGGATGTAAGAGTTCACTGTGAACACTTACATCCAAGGCTCAGCCCGCGGCCAGCTCCTCGTAGACCTCGAGCGTCCGGCGGTTTGCGATCGCGGTCTCCAACGCGCTCGTGCGGACGTCCGGATCGTCGGATGCGAGCTGATTGAGGCCGGTCGGGCCTGCGGCATCTGCACCGTCGCGATCGAGGCGGTCGACCGCTGCCGGCGCCGGGAGCGGTCCGCGGATCGGCGGATCAAGCTGCTCTGAGCGCCGGTGTCCCCGGAAGTGCCCGATCCCGATCACCCAGCGGGCAGCTTGCGGATACTGCCGCGCATGTTGCATGGCGGTTGATCGTCTCAGCGGCGCGCGGCCTTGTAATAGGCGGCGTTGCGCTGGATGTAGTGCCGCCACTCGGGCGGGACCGTGTCCTCGGGCGTGATGGCGTCGACGGGGCAGGCTTCCACGCACGCGTCGCAGTCGATGCATTCCTCCGGGTCGATATAGAGCTGCTCTGCCTCGGCGAACCCTGCCTCCTCCGGCGTGGGATGGATGCAGTCGACGGGGCACACCTCCACGCATGAGGTGTCCTTGGCGGCGATGCACGGCTCGTTGATGACGTAGGCCATTCGTGTCTCCACATGATGTTTTTCACAGCGATATTGGGAAAAATACCAGGCGCCCGGTCGTTTTCCCACTTGCGCTGTGCAAAACTGGATCGCGATGGATCTCCCGTGAGGCGCCGCAGCGTGCTCCTCCGGTACGCGACCTGTCAGCCGGAGCTCGCCGACTTCGCAACCGGTGATTTCACCGAGGCGACGTAACCGCGTACGTCCGCGGCCGGCTCTGCGTAGGCGGCGCCCAGTGCCGTCACCATCGCGCTCATGTACCGATCGGCCCACGCGGGGAACTCGTAGTCGATCGCACGCAGGAACTCGAGCGTCGCCGCCAGGCGGACGTCGGCAATCGAGGGCGAGTCGCCGCCGATGAACTGCTTGCCGTCGAAGCGAGCGCGCGATGATCAACAGCGCGATGTTCTACCTCATCGGCACGCTCTACCCGCTCGTCGCACGCGCCACGTACCCGACGTTGGGGTCCCGCAGTATGCGGGCGAGGTCGGTTCCCCGAAGCCGACGAGGAGATGAAGACACGGAGCCCAGCACGAAGCCGCGGCCGCGATCGCGCAGCCGCTCGAGACCCACCCAATTCTCGAGGTCCGACGCCGTCAGCTCGCGGTACGACGCGCCATCGATACGAACGTGCTCTGCCCACGGGCGGCTTTCGGCGTCCGGCTCGAGCATCAGCGAGACGTCTCGGCAGCGTCCGCGCTGTACTCGATCGCCTCCTCGGCTCTGCCCGCCATCAGAAAGCCGAGCGGATGCTGCTGCTCCTCGGCGAGGTGCGCAAGCAGCCCTGCCGTGCGCGCGAGAATCGGGACGGCGTTCACAGCTGCGGCGGAGAACCCGAGATCAAGCATCACCGCCGCGATCGGCATCGAGACGTTCATCGTCAGCGGCCTTCCCCACGCCTTCGCGACACCGTCGCGAATGCAGCGTGCCAGCAGCACGTGCGCTCCGCTGACACCGCGCTCATCCGCCAGCTCCAGAATCCGCTCGGCCCGAGGATCGAGTACCCCGTGAGCAGCAGATGGAAGTACTCGGTGAAGCTCAGCCGGCCGATCAGATCGCCGCAGAGGTCGCGCCCCCTGACGTCCACCCGCTCGGGATACGCCTGACTCATGTGGCTGACGGCCACCCCGAGTCTACCGAAGGGCACCGCGCCTCCGCCCTCCCTCACCCCGCCGCGGCCAGCATCGCGGGCACGCTACGCCTAGCTCGCTGGCGTGTCAAGCGGCTCAGCACCGCCGTCGAACCGGCGGCTGGTACCGGCTCAGCACCGCCGTCGAACCGGCGGCTTGTACCGGCTCAGCACCGCCGTCGAACCGGCGGCTGGATACCGAATCCCGCGCGTGATCTTGCGCCACCGTCGTCGCCTACGGTTCAATGTAGCCCCTTGTTCCACGGCGAAAGCGAACGACCAGCATGACCAACGCGCTAGAGCGGTTAATGAAGCTCCTCACATCTGCCATTGCTCATACCAACGACCGCGTCCTCGAGCTGACTCTCGGGAGCCGGCTCGCAATCCGGGTCATCTTCGCCGTCACGAGCCGGCACTTCGTGCCGTCCGCCGCTGAAGGATTCGAGGGCTCGATCTCCTACGAGCTGCGCCGGTACAACGGAGCCGTCATCGAGGGCTGGGCCCTGCGCATCACTGCGGCTGCGGCGAAGCCGTCACGTGGCTTCCCGACCGACCCGGCGGTCACGCTCAAGCTCACCGTCGGCGACTTCGTCCGCTTCAGCCTCGGAGCGGTATCGCCGGTCACGCTGCTCACCGAGGAGCGGCTCAAGCTCGACGGCGATCTCACGGTCGCCGCGAAGCTCGCCCCGATGTTCGGACGACCACTCCCCCAACCCTGACGGCACGTAGCCGAGCTTGCCGGGTCGGCCTTTGGCGCGGGTCCCGAGCTTGAGCGCGATTGTCGCAGCGAAGGCGAGCAGCGGCATACAGTCCCCGGATTCAAAGAACGCATACGCTGAGGCGCGGACCGAGATTGCACGTGCCAATCCTCGCCACGGAGTGCTTCCAGGCTCGGCAAGTAGTGCGCGGGCGTCCAGGAACTCGTTGCGAAAGCACACGCCGGCGCGATAGTGCGCCGGGGCCACCGTCAGCCCCTGCAACAGGTCGAGCCACACCGCTGGAAGGTTCTGACCAGCTGCCAATGCGAGCGATAGCGATCCGTACACCCGTGCGTTGAGGTCGATCAGCAACCGGCCCTCTTCAGTCTCGAGAAACTGCAGCTGAAACATGCCGCTCCAACCGAGCGCGCTCAGCAGGCACGCAATCTGCGACTCGAGCGCGGCGTCGCGAGCGAGGGAGATCGCACACGCCATCTCTCCGCACCCGCTCGGCCAGGTCCGAATCGCCCGCTGGTGGACCGCGGCGACCACTTCCCCGTCCCAGAAGACGCCACCAACGGCGGACAGTGCACCGGCGTGATATCGCTGCAGAAGTCCGCGGCCCCCAGGCAATGAACGCAGAGCGTCGATCACCTCAACCCGGCTTGCCGCCGAGCACACGCGGCCCGCGGAAAACCCGCCATTGAACGGGGTCTGAGACCTGAACGGCTTGACGATCGCCGGCAACGCGATGGACAGCGAACGCCGCGCGGCATCCTCCGCAGTCAGCGCGATCGTCTCAGGCACGGCTAGTCCCGCCCGGGCGGCCAGCTCTGACAGAGCAACCTTGTCCGTTGCCCGATGGACCACCTCCCGATCGCATACGGCGAGTCTTCGTCTGAACGCTGGGCCCTGTTCGGCAAGGTCGGCGAGGGCCAGCATCCCCGCCTCACCACCCGGCAGTACAGCGACCGGCTCGAGGACCTTCACCAGCTCAGCGATTGCCTGTCCGAACCTCCGGCTGGACCTGGACGGATCCGGTACCACCGCTGCTCCACCAACCGCGCGCGAGCGCGCCGCCGGGGCGGTGCGATGAGCAACGGCGACCCACGGCTCGTAACCAGCACGCGCGAGTCCCCGGACCATCGCGATCACGCCCACGTTATCGCCGTCGGTGATCAGCACGCGCGGTCGCGAACCGCTCCGTGCCGGCGAGGGACCGGGTACGCCTGCGGATGGATCGAGGACAGCGCTCACCACGCGCACAATAGCGCTCGTTCTGCAGTTTTTGTGCGTGTTTGCACTTGCGCAAACACCGCTTCTTCTGCAATACTTGCGTCCGTGCAATCAGATATCGGGACGACGACCGAGAGCAACCTCGCAGCGGATCTCTACGCGCTGACCGTCTTTCTCAACAAGCAATGCAACTCGGACGTGCTCGCGGCCGTCGGCGAGATGGAGTTGACGCTCACCCAGATCAAGCTCCTTCACCACCTCGAGGGCACCGATCGAGAGCTCACGCTCAAGGAGGCGGCGGAGTTCGTGCATGTCTCGCTGCCCGCTGCGAGTCGCACGGTTGATGATCTCGTCCGCCGGGGCCTGATCACGCGCCACGAGGACGTGAGCGACCGACGCATGAAGCGCATCAGCCTCACCGACACCGGACGCGTGATGATCCTGCGGCTGAGCGCGGCGCGGCTGCACCGGCTCGAGGAGCTCTGCCTGTCGCTGAGCGAATCCGAGCGAGAGGTGCTTTCGGTCGCGTTGACGCATCTGCTGGCTCGCGAGAGCATCGCCGCCTGCCGACCCGCGGGAGACCAACTTTGACCGAGAAGATCCTGACCCATCGCCGCAGCATGATCACCGACGAGAACCGCCGCTGGTGGACGCTTGGCGCGATGTGCTTCGCGCTGTTCATGATCATGCTGGACAACACGGTCGTGAACGTCGCGCTGCCGTCGATCCAGCGGGACCTCCACGCCTCGCTCTCCGCGCTCGAGTGGACCATCAACGCCTACACGCTGACCTTCGCGGTCCTGCTGGTGACGGGCGGTCGGCTCGGCGACATCTTCGGCCGGCGCAAGATGTTCCTGTTCGGCGTGGTCGTGTTCGGGCTCGCGAGCGCGGCGATCGGCTTCGCGCCTAGCGATGCAGTGCTCGTCGGCTTTCGTGCGGTGCAGGGGGTGGGCGCCGCGTTCATGATGCCGGCGACGCTGTCGATCATCACGCAGGCCTTCCCGCCCCACGAACGCGGCACCGCGATCGGGATGTGGGCCGGCGTGTCCGCGCTCGCGCTCGCGATCGGGCCGGTGGTCGGTGGCTTCCTGACGCAGAGCGTGAGCTGGCGGGCGATCTTCTTCATCAACCCGCCGATCGCCGCGCTCGCCGTCGCCGTCACGCTGTTCGCCACGCGCGAATCGCGCGACGAGACCGTCTCGCGGACCGTCGACTACCCGGGCATCGCCGCGCTCACGATCGGCCTGACGGCGCTCGTGCTCGCGCTCGTGCAGGGCAACGCCTGGGGATGGGGCTCGCCGCGGATCATCGCGCTGTTCGCGACCGCTGCGATCTCGCTCCCGTCGTTCCTGATCATCGAGCGCAATGTGAAGGCGCCCATCATCGACTTCGCGTTCTTCCGCTCGCGCACCTCGGCGGGCGTCAATCTAGTCGCGTTCATCGTCTCCTTCGCGATGTTCGCCCAGTTCTTCTTCATCACCCTCTACATGCAGAACGTCCTGCACTACTCGCCATTGGGGACGGGCGTTCGGTTCCTGCCCTCGACCCTGATGATCGTCGTGATCGCGCCGATCGCCGGACGGCTCGCCGACCGGGTCGGCTCGCGGCCGCTGATGACGATCGGACTCGTGCTGGTCGCCTCGGCAATCTTCATCCAGTCGCACATCACGGTCCACAGCAGCTATCTCGATCTGCTCCCCGGATTCGTACTGATGGGGATCGGCATGGCCCTCACGATGTCGCCGATGAGCACCGCGGCGATGAACGCCGTCGACCGTACGAAAGCGGGCGCGGCATCCGGCGTCCTGTCGATGAGCCGGATGGTCGGCAGCACGTTCGGGGTCGCGGTCATGGGCGCGATCGTCGCGACGGTCGGCAGGTCGAAGCTCGACTCGAGCCTGCCGCAGCTGCCCGCGGCGACGCGCAGCGCGATCGCGAATGCGCTCGGCAGCGGCGCGGCGCCCGGCGGCGAGCATGCGCCGGCCGCCGTCATCCTCGCAGTCAAAGAGGCGTTCGTGAGCGCTGTCGCCACCGGTCTGACCGTCGGCGTCATCGTCGTGCTGATCGGAGCGATCCTGTCGTTCCTGCTCGTCCAACGCACGCCGGCGATCACCGGTCAGACCGAGGCTGGGTCCGAGCCCGCCGGCGAACCGGCCGGCGTCGATCTCGTCGTCTCGTAGAGGCCCTTTCCACTCGGTCTTTCACAGCTCGCGATGCTCGAAGCTGGCCACGGCGAGGACCAGAACAATGAGGAACCAGCACGCCACCCACAACAGGTACGGCCAGGAGGGTGCTCCTTGGGCGTAGAACGGGTTTCCCTTGTCGCCCTCGGCCAGTTGCCGGGCGATCAGTGAGGGCGGTTGCAGGTAATAAATGGCGGCGTGCCACAGCCCGTCGGTGGGCAATACGAATCGTCCTACCTGCCCCACGGTCCGTAGCGCAGCGATGTTGAGTGTCGTGCCCAGCGTGCCCACAACTCCGGCCAGCCATCCAGCGCCGAACGCCGCAACGCCGATGACGCCGGCGGCGATGACCGGCACCCTCGTGCTCAGGAACAGCGACAGGGTCAGCAGCAGCGCTCCCTCGGCGAACAGGTAGACACCGGCGAGTAGCGGGTTTGGCGGCAGGAAGCCGCTCACCCAATCGACGACCCCGAACTCGAGGGCACACACGACCCCGGCGTACCCGGCGAGCAATGCTGCGAGTCCGATCCACTTGCCGAGCAGCACCTCGGTCCTGCGGACGGGGCGGGTCACGACGGTCATGAGCACGCCTGACTCGATCTCGGAAGAGATCGACGGAGAGGCGATCGCCGACGCGCTCAGGGCGACGACGAAGCTGAACATGAACATGAACAGGATGAGCGCGTCCGGAACCGCGAGGTGACTCTCTCCGGAGGTGATGCTGTGGGTGTGGCTCAAGCGATCGAAGCCCCACGCACTGAGCCCGACGATGATCACGGTGATCGCGACGAAGGCGAGGAGCAGACGACGGCGGACCGCCTCTTTGATCGTCAGCGTGGCGATCGTCCAGGTCGGGTTCATCGCTCGCCCAGCAACTCTAGGAAGCGGGCCTCGAGGCTCCTGTGCTCGGGGATCACGGCCCCGAGCCGACCCCCGAGGGCGACCACCTCGTCCACGAGGTCGGCGATCTGAGAGGGATCGATACCTTCGACAACCACCCATTCCTCCTGCCGGCGCCAACGACCGAACCGACCGAGACCGCTCCACCAGCTCTCGCCGAGCCCTCCCACCTTGAGCCGCACCGTGCTCTGACGACCGAGCAGCTCGTCGAGGCTGCCGGTCGCGATGGCCGTCCCCTTGTCGATGACCGCCACCCGATCGCACACATGCTCGGCCTCTTCGAGCAGGTGCGTGTTCAGGAACACGGTCGTCCCGCGCTCGCGGAGCCCGCGAATGATCTCGCGCACGTCGTGGCGTCCAACAGGGTCAAGCGCGCTGGTGGGCTCGTCGAGCACCACCAGTTTTGGATCGCCGAGCAGCGCCACGCCGAGCCCGAGCCGCTGCTGCATTCCCTTCGAGAAGGTGCCGACCCGATCATCGCCTCGCTCGAGCAGGCCGACGGTGTCGAGGGCCCTCCGTGCCTCCTCCTTCCACGCCGCCCTCGGCAGCGCGAGGAGCCGGCAATGCAACCGCAGCACCTCCACGGCGGTGAGCAGCGCTTGGAAGCGAAACAGCTCCGGCAGATACCCGATCTCCCGCCTCGTCTCGACATCCCCCAACGGCGCGCCGAGCACCAACGCCTCCCCGCCGCTGGGACGCGCCAGCCCGAGGAGCAGCTTCACCACCGTCGTCTTACCCGCCCCGTTGGGGCCGAGGAAGCCGAAGACCTCTCCTCGCTGCACCGTCATCGAGAGCGATTTCAAAGCGAGCGTGTCGCCGAAGCGCTTGCTCAGCGCCACCGTGTGGATCGCCGGGGACACGGCCGGACGTGGGGGGCGGGTACCCGGGTGGGAGCCCGCAGCCTCTGACAGCGGGACCGCGGTCTTGGCCCCGGAGTGGTCGCTCCCGTCGACCGAGGAGCTCTCAGCCGAGCTGGCCGGCGACATTCAGAAGATCCTGCGAATCGACGATCCCCACGACGATGTGGAGCATGCCCCTGCCGTCCTCCCAGATCACACCGGCGGCCGCGTTCGAGGAGTCAGCGAGGAGCACGCCAGGCCAGCCGGCGACCTGCACCGAGCGAACGGAGGCGCCCGGCGGGACGGGCACGGGGAGGATTGTCCTCAAATCACCGAGCAGGCGGATCTCCTCCGCCAGTTGCGGTGGGATGCCCGGCTGGTCGAGCAGGAACGCCTCGATCTCGCTCAGGCTGGCACCCGCCGAGCGCGCCGTCGGACGGGGCATCGTCGCCACGCCGAGCACGGGCTGCTCGGTCCCGTTCGCCGCGGCGTACTCCGCGAGGACGGCCGGGCCGGCGGCAAGCGCCACCGAGCTCCCTCCCGCACCGGCGGCGGTGGAGTCGAAGGTCACGGTGGCGCGCACGCGCGGCGCAACGATGAACTGCTCCACTGCCCCCACCCCCGTGGGGAGGCGGGCAGGCAGTGACACGGGAAAGCCCGCTTCCGCGGCGGCCTGTGCGAGTGAGAACGCCGGGTGGGCGGGCCCTGAGGACGACCACGTGATCGTTCCGAACCGAGCCGTGGTCGAGCCACTCGGGGTGGAGAAGCCTCCGAGCACGTGGCTGTCGTCCAGGCCCATGAAGGCGGTGATCGCCCTTACGTCGCTCTGGCTAAGCGACACCGGTGCCACGTGGGTGGGCGCGAAGATGGTGGTGAGCGACGCCGCCGCGGCCGTGCCCCCGACAACGATCGCGACTGCGCCGATGACCAGCCCGGCGCGCAGCGACATCCTCGGGAACCGCAGGGGGCGCTGGAAGGCAGGCGCCGGCCTGCGGCGGCGGTCGGCTCCCTTCCCCGGCCTCCGGTACAGCCCGCGCTGGAGCCGGGCCCACGCCATGTCCGCATCTGGAACCACCTGCGAGGCCGACAACAGCCGCGCCGCGAGCTCCGCGTCCTCGGCGACTTGCGCTCGGCGAGCGCTGCAGTGCCCACAGCCGGCCACGTGCTCGATGACCCGATCCGGAATGGCCAACGGCTCGTCTTCGAGCCGTCGAAGCACCCCGTCAGGAACGTGCCTCATGTTCCATCTCCTTTCGAAGCGCGGACTCTGCTCTTCTGAGCAGAGTCCCCACATGCCCAGCCTTGACCCCGAGCGCCTCGGCGATCTCCACGTAGCTCATGCCCCCGTGACGCATCACCAGCACTGCAGCCGACCGCCACGGCAAACGGGCCAGGACGCGACGGAGCTCTGCCCGCGCTTCCCGATCGATCACCATCTCCTCGGCGCTCGGCAGGGATCCGACCGCTTGGACGAGGCGCTGACGCTTGTCCCGGCGCCGCTCCGCCCGAAGCACGTTGAGCGCCGTGTGCACCGCCGCGACCCTGACCCACCCTGCGGCCTGCCCGTAGTCGCCGGGGAACCGTCGGTAGGCCGCGAGGAAGACCTCCTGCGCGACGTCCTGCGCCGCCTGCGAGTCGCCGAGCACGCTCTGCGCGAGGCGCACCACCCCTCGATGGTGATCGCGAAAGAACGTCTCGAACCCAGCCGTCCCCGATGCGCCATTCCGGCACCTCGACCGCTCGCCATCTCGCGCCTGCAAACTCATCACACCCACTCAGCACCGCCGCCGCCTGAAATGTGACACGTCGGCGATCCCGCGCCGTGGTCCCTGACGGCTGGTCAGGTCTGATGGCCAAGCAACGGGGCGACTGCGCCGGGACCCGATGAGCCCACTCGTCGTGAGCCCATACCATCCCGAATGTGCCCGACTCTTCACGATCCTGCGCCCGGACTGCCGGCATTCAAGATCTCGATGACGTTGGGCGTCTCTTGCATGACTTCAATATTGAGTTCGGAGAGCCTGCTCCCCCGCCATCGGCGCTGGCGAACCGCATACGTCAGCTGATCGAAAGCGGCGACACCGCCGTTCTGCTCGCGGGTGAAGAACCCGCCGGACTGGCCGTCCTTCGTTTCCGCGCGGCGATCTGGAGCAGTGGTTTGGAGTGCTACCTGGCGGAGCTGTACGTCGTCCCCGCAAGCCGGGGGCGCGGATTGGGTCGGGCGCTGATGGAGGCGGCGCTTCATCTCGCGCGTGACCGTGGCGCCGGCACGATGGACATAGGTGTCGACGAGCCCGACCTCGCCGCTCGCCGGCTCTACGAGAGTCTCGGGTTCACCAACCGCGCCGGGGGCGACCACGGACCCCTGATGTACGTCTATGAACGAGACCTGTGAGTCTCCTTCAACACACGACGCAACCGGGTAGGTCGCGCTCCATTGGTAAAGGAGTGCTCAGACCGCAACTTCGCGTGGTGGATGCCTGTCGTCGCGCAACCCGGGCCGATGCGGGATGATTAAACGGAATTCGGCAATCGATGGAGGAAGAAATGTCCACATCTGACCCATCCGAGCAGGTCGGGAGCTTCGCCACGGGACAGGAGGATCCTGCGGCACATCCGGAGGACGCGGAAGTCGGGAGCTTTGCCACGGGGCAAGAGGATCCTGCGGCACATCCGGAGGACACGGAAGTCGGGAGCTTTGCCACTGGGCAAGAGGATCCCGCGGCGCATCCGGAAGACGCGGACGTCGGCTCGTTCGCCGACACCGAAGAAGCCTGATCTCAGGATCAGGCGTATTCGCGCACGGAGAGCTCGCCTGCGGGCGGAGCGCCGGGGGAGCACGCCGCCGCCAACCGCGGAACCGGCCCCACGGTTCTGCCGTGCGTGCTGCGAAATCCATGAGCCCGGTGGTGTGGTGATGTCCTCGTCGAGCGAGGGCGTCACGCCGGCGGACGTTTTGGGCGTGGGTGGGCGGAATCGAGGCGATCCTCGGCGGCGCTCAGATGCCACCGGTCACACCCGCGTCCCTGATCGGCTTCGCCCTGGTGGGCGGCGTAGAAGGGCAGCTTGTCCCAGCTCTTGTCCTTCGGCGAGACGATCTCAACGACGAGCGCCGCGGTGTCGGTCCACTGCGGTTGGGAGCCTGGGCGCAGCAGCGTGAGGTCCGGAACGCGGTAGTCGCCCTTGTCGGCGCCGATTGCGATGCCTCCGGTGATCTCCAGCTGGGCGGCGTCTGCGTGTGGGCCGAGCAGCCGGCCTAGCTTGATTAGGAGCCGTTCGTGCTCGACGCTGGGTGGCGGGATCATGTGCATTACGCCCTCCCACACCTCGTCGCGACGGTCTGCTCCGGAGCGTCGGCGCCGCTCGAGAACCGCCTCCAGTTCGGCGGGAGGTGGGTCGAACACAAGCGTCGGCACAGCAACAGCGTACGGGCCGAAGCGCCTCCGCGAACTGCGGGAGGCCCTCGAGCAACGGGAGCGCACGCTCCACTCGTGCTGACTGCAACGCCGACGTCGGCCAAGCCTAGGCAGCAAGTCGGCGTCGTCGCGCTATGCCGCTTTGGCTTCCGCTTCGTCGTCAGCGACGATCTGCGCGAGTGCCTCGACGATCCGCGGGTCGAATTGCGTGCCCGCGCAGCGCCGCAACTCTTTGAGGGCCTCGGCGGATCCCCGGCCGGAGCGGTACGGCCGGTCGGTGATCATCGCGCTGTAAGCGTCGGCGGCGCAGATGATTCTCGCGCCGAGCGGGATCGCTTCGCGAGCGAGTCGATCCGGATAGCCGGTCCCGTCATATCGCTCGTGGTGTCCCTTGATCAGGGGTGTGATCGAGCGCAGCCGGGGAATCCGGCCGGCGATGTCAGCTCCGACCGCCGGGTGCTGCTGGATGAGCTGCCACTCGTCGTCAGTCAGTCGGCCCGGCTTATTCAAGATCACGTCGGGCACGCCGACCTTGCCAACGTCGTGAAGGCGGGCGGCGAGGCCGACCAGGTGGGTCTGGTTGGCGTCGCACCCGAGCGTCAGCGCAAGGCGCTGCGAGAGGACCGCGACGTCGGCGGAGTGTGCGCCCACGTAGCTGTCGCGAGCATCGACAACGGCGGCAAGCGCCTCGACGGCACCGAGCAGCGCCTGCTCTTCCCGACCGGAGATGGCGGCATCCGCCGCGAGTACGGCGGCTGTGTGATCGCTCGCTGCGATCACCTGGTTGCGTCCGAGCTGCTTGGCGGCGTACATCGCGCGGTCGGCGCCGCGCACCAGCGTGTCCCGGTCGACACCGTCCGTCGGCCACGCCGCGACTCCGATCGAGCACGTCAAGTGAGCCCCTTGCCCTAAGTTGAATTGATGCCTCGCGATAGCGGCACGAATGCGCTCGGCGGCCTGTAGGGCTTCGGCGGTGTCGGCGTCCGGGAGGAGCACGACGAACTCCTCGCCACCCCAACGGCCGACGGCATCCACGCCGCGCGACGTGGATTTGATCAGCTGCGCGGTCTCATGCAGGGCACTGTCGCCGGCAGCATGCCCGAGCGTGTCGTTCAACGCCTTGAAATGGTCGAGATCCAGGAACGCGAGGGCAAATCGCTGTTCACTCCGAGCGGAGCGCTCGAGCTCGTGGTCGATCGCCGTTACCAGCGCGCGATGGTTCGGCAGGCCGGTGAGGGCATCCGTTGTCGCCAGCGCCGCCAGCTCGTCGCGCGCGCATTGCAGCTCGCGCTGCACGTCCAACAGCTCGCTCTGGGCAGCAAGCTGACGCGCGCACACCAGCGCCACCAGCAGGGCGCTCGCGAGCAGCAGGCTGAGACTCGGGAAGAAGGCGCTGTGACGCTCCGTGTAGGCGGTTAGTGCAAGCCCGACTCCAACCGCCACGTAGGGCATCCAGCTGGGTCGGCGGCGCGTCGGCAAGGTCGTCCGCAGCTGCGCCAGCTCCCCCGGCTCGGGCTGGCGCTGAGCGCTCGCGCCAAGTGCCCACAGCACCATGCCGAGGAACCACACGGGATCGAGCCAATCCCCACCGCTGTATGTCTGGTGCAGTCTGACCGTCACGTAGCCGCCGAGCACGTCGGCGGTCACGTACGCAAGACAGCCCGCCGCGAACAGCCGCATCGCCCGAGCGCTGGACGGCATCGTGCCGCGGATCAGCAGCCCCGCGGTCGCCGCAAGCGCAATCAAATCGCCGACCGTCGAGACGACCGACACCAGTCCAACGGCCAGCGGCTGCCGGATCGGGTGGATCACGGCCGGACCCAGGTACAAGTACCACATGACCACCGCGCCCCCGATCGCGAGCACGGCCGCGTCGAGCGTGAGCTGCAGACGCTGCACGCCGGATGCGCGCGCGGTCGGGAACCTGACGAGCGCCGCAATCACCGGTACGTACGCACACAACATGAACACGTCGTACAAGGAGGGATGCGGCAAGGTGCCGCGGGTCCCCTCGTAGTAGAGCTGCGCAAGATTCGTCGACAGCGCCAGGATCGCGCTCGCGGTGATCAGCCGCCAAGCGGAGTGCAGTGCCGCCACACCCCCACAGCGACGAGCTGCCTTCCAGCACAGCACGATCATCGGCAGGTTGAGAAGCGTTTGGAACAGGTCGCCGATCACTCTGCGATCGCTAGACGGCCCCCAGCGCAGGATCATCCAGCTCATATACAGGGCGCCGTAGGCGAGCAGCGGCGCCCACACCGGCAGCCGGCGGAGTGCTCCTACCCTCAAACCGGTCCGACGCACGTCGCGCTCATACGCATCCATAACTCACCCGGCTGATCTCCCCCGAGTGATCGACCGCGAGCAGACATCCTTGATCGCCGCGCGGGCGGCTCGCTGTGACATCCGGTGGAAAGTCGCGGGCGACCGCGTTCGTCATGCGCGACCGCCGAGCGGAACCGCCGCGCTCTCGGAGAGCAGCTCAGCGGGCCTGTGCAGAAGGCGCTCGACATCATCATCGGCGAGTCGCCCGCCGGCGCCCTGATCGGTATCGCAGGCGCGGTGTCGAGCATCTCCGAGGACCGTGGCGCGAACGAGGCGCTCACGGGCCTGTGGGCGGGGCCGCTCGGACTGCGGCCGGTCGGTCTCGGGACCCAGACCGCCTCGGTGATCTTCGAGAACACGTTCATCTCTGGGGAGGGCGCGATCCGGTGATCAACGAAAGCGCCGGTGGCACGTGGCCCGAGTTCTCCTCAGGCTTCCTGGTGGCGTACAACGCGCCGGTGTTCGATGGCGTCCAGTTCGGCGCGTCCGGACCGCCGACGCTCTAACGCGTGCCAGTTCTTGAGAGGCACTCGGCCGCCTCATGGGCATCGACTAGTGGGGCCGTTGGTAAGAAACGTGTCACCAGCCGCAAACGAGCGGGCATTATGGAGACCAGATTGCGGCTGGGTTCAGACGGGGTATCGGCCGATCGCTTGATCGTATGTCTGCTGGGCGTCGGCGAGCACGATTCGCGAGTAGATCTCCAGCGATTGCCGGGTGGCGTGCCCTGAGTTGGGGCGGATCAGCGCGCCGTCCGATCCCCTCGGTCTTCAGCCACGTGAACAGGAAGTGGCGGAGCCGGTGGGGCTGATCGGGCCCTCGATCCCGGTCGCGGTGGCGTACCGGTCCCCTCGACATCGAACCCGAGCCAGATGACGCGATCTCACTTGCTTTCAGCAATCCCCATAGCAGCGACGCCCTCCGTCTACGCTTCCAACGCTTCCGCTTCGAATCAGGACAACACCGCTCCCCCGCCCCTCATGACGGATCGTGAGGCTGAGGTCGTGCCGAGGAGTTCCCATAATTTGAGGTGTGTCTGAGTCAAAGCCACAGATCGGGGAGCGAATCAGTCCACATCGGTGGGGCTCCGGCGGTTGGCTTTGGCTTTCTGTAGAGGGGCTCTCTATCTAAATCAGGTAGGATTGTCCGGTGTTTCCGGCCGCAAGCAGGCATTATCCGGGGTCCTACGATGAGCTTGTGGCGTGGTTCCCGGACGATGACGCGTGCCGCGACTACCTGGATTGGCTGCGGTGGCGGGACGGCTGGCGTTGTCCGTTGTGTGTCAGCCACGACGGCTGGCTGTTGGCTAACGGGCGTCGGGAGTGCGCGCGGTGTGGCCGGCAGACGTCGGTGACGGCGGGGACGATCTTTCACCACGCGCGCAGTCCGCTG
>JBKQIR010000042.1:0-15695 GCA_052148275.1 Solirubrobacteraceae bacterium | reverse complement strand
CCGACGTGCTCGACGGCGTGACGTTCAAGGACGGAATCAAGGTCACCGACGACGAAACCACGACAGAGGAGAAGGTCGCCGCCTGATCATTCTTCATAGCCGAATCCACAACTCTTGACAATTGCTCTTCGAACCGCCGTAAACGCGCTTTGCAGGCGCGCGCCTTACCACTCGGCCACGGTGTCAGAGCCCCCGAGAGGAGTCGAACCTCTGTTCTCCGGGTTCGAAGCCCGGCGCTCTTCCACTGAGCTACGGAGGCGTGGTCCGGAGGAAGCGTGTCCCTCCGGTGCGAGCAGATCACCGCTCGCGGTAGTAGTCGTGGCGGCCGGCGCCATCAAAAGCGACCGCTGTTCCGGCAGCAGTTCTTGAAAGCGTCGCCCGGATCCGCATGGGCATGGGTCGTTGTTGCAGAGCCGCTCGAGCAGTTCGACCTCGCCGCCCTTCGCGGTGCGCTCACCGCGCTTGACGCGGGTCTCGGACGGGAAGTCGTTGCGCCGTTTGCTCATCGGCTCGAAAGGACGGTTGTTCGTTGGTGTGAGTGCTGTTGCTTATCGGTGGTGCCTCCTGTGTTGGTGGGTGAGTGCGGGCGGAGGGAGTCGAACCCTCATGGGCGTGAGCCCGCCGGCTTCTGGGACCGGTGTGTCTGCCTGGTTTCGCCACGCCCGCGAGGTGGCGCCGCCACCTGGAGGGGCTGGGTGGCGGCGCGTCTTCGTTTTCGCTCGCTTCGCGCTCTGGGGTCAGAGCGTTCCGCGGGCGAAGTCGGCGATCAGTTGCGGCGTCGCGGTGTCGAAGCCGACGACGTCGAGCATTCCCGGATCGACGGGGTCGGCGATCGAGAACCCGTTCGAGACCATCCCGACCACGACCAGCCGCGCGTCGATGCCTGAGGCATCGCGGTAGTCGCGCAGAGCCTGGACCGGGTGGATGTCACCCGCCCAGGTCTCCGAGTCGGTGTAGATCACGAACGTGTCGACCTCTCGCCCCATCGCCTGCGCGTAGAGCATCGGCAGCGCGCAGTCGGTGCCGCCGAACGGCAGGTCCGACACGGCCTTGACCGCGTCGTCCAGCCGCTGACGCGGCGAGACCGCAAGCGGCGTCAGGCCATTGGTCCAGCCGGCACACCGGCCACGACCGGACTTGAAGCCGCCCTCGCCGGCGAAGAACCCGACGATCTCGTACCGCGACTCCGTCGCCGCGGTCACGAGCGCGAGCGCCGCCGACGCATCCCGGGGCGTCAGCCCCGGCACGCCGGCGAGCGTGCCGCCGACCATCGAGCCCGACACGTCGAGCGCGAGCAGCAGCCGCTTGCCGGTCGGCTCGACGTTCCCGAACGCCGTGTAGAACGCAGCGTCGAGCGCGTCGACGATCTCCCGGACCGGGTTCCACTCGCCTCGACCTCGGGCACCCTGACCGGCGCCGTAGGTGCGAAGCGCCGCCAGCACGGCGATCGGGTGGACCCGAGCCTTCCGGATCCGCTCTGCGTCGCCGAGCTGCGCGACCACCTTGGCGGTCCCGTCCGATCCCGGGGCGATCACGCCGACGCGGGTCATCGTCGCCAGGTTGCGGATCAGCGCCATCATCGGCAGGTCCTCGAGCAGCGCCGCCCACACCTCCGGGGAGGTGTGGTGCTCCGGCTTGATCGCCTCGCGCGGCAGGCCGTACTCGCGCACCAGCGCCTCCGACTGCTTCGGCGTCTCGGCCGCCTGGGCTCGGATGAACCCCTCGACGATGCGCGGCAGACCATCTGCGGCGGTGCCGCGGACGATCCACTCGAACAGCGCCGCGTGCTGGGCAGAGACGTCCTGCGTCGGGTTCCGGGCCGAGACCTTGCCGGCCGGGTGAGCGAGTCGCAGCAGGTCGCGGTGGGTGACACCGTCCCGCTGGCGGTACTTGACCGCCTGGTAGGCGAGCGCGTCGACGGGCCGGCCGGCGTACCAGCCGCCGACCGCGCGACGGAGCGAGCGGCCCCAGCCGCGGAACTGCTCCACGAACGTGACGAACTGGAACAGGTGCGTTCCGGTTCGTGCAACCCGCGGCAGCGCGTCCAGTGCCGCCCGGCGCGTCTGCTCATCGGCGAGGCCGGCGGCCATCGCGAGCGCGAACAGCGCCGGGTCGTTCTTCGGCGCCCGGCCCTCCTCGCTCACGCGCACGATCTGCGCGACCGCGCGACGGCCGTCCGCCTGGATGCAGTGCTCGACCGCCTGCGCGTTCTTACGCGTCAGCGTCCACTCGGCGGCGTAGTAGCTGCCGCCCTCGGAGCCGAGGATCAGGAACCGGCGCAGCCGCGTCCAGTCATCGACCTCCCAGGCGAACCCGCCGGCCGAGTTCGGCACCTGGCCCGAGCCCGGGATCGGCGTCCACTGCGGCACGCGCCGCGTGCCGTGGCGCTTCAGATACGACATCTCACACCTCCTTTCTGGGGTGCTGGTTGTTGGCGTAGGCAAGGGCTGTGGTCGTGGTGTGCAGACCGGTTGGAGCCCGCCGTAGCGGGTGGGGCCGCCAGGCCCCTCTCCATCAAGCGCGCAACGGATGGGAACCCGCCCGCCCGCCTTCTCGCTCCTGAGGCGATAACCGGTGCCGCTCCGGCCCACAGCCAAGAGTCGGACGAGACCGCGGTCGTGTTGGTGCCCCACGGCGAGAACTGCACTGAGCTACGGAGCGTGAGCTCCGGGCGCGACTTGAACACGCCGACCTCCCGACGCACGCGCCGGGCGCTCTCACCGATAACCGTCGATGCTTCGGCCCGCTGACCGGACGATCAAGAGTTTGCTGCGGTCGTGGGTGTGCAGACCGGAACTGCTCTGCCAGCTGAGCTACCGGAGCTCGTAGTGAGCGCGCTCCGGGCAGGACTCGAACCTGCGACCTGTCGATTAACAGTCGATAACCGGACCCGCGCCGGCCCGCAGCAAGAACACATCGTCGCGGTCGTGGAGTGCGGTCGGATGCGCTGGATCGAACCGCACAGCCCGAAGGCCGCTCTGCCCATAGATAACCGAGCCGCTCCGGCCCGCGACGAACACGATGAAGAACAGGCTGGCCTGGATTCGCACCCGGACCAGCGAGGTTGGAGCTCGCGATGCTGCTGTTACACCACCGGCCTATGAGGAGCAGGCCCGCCAGGATTCGCACCCGGACCGACGAGGTCAGGGCTCGCCATGCTCGCTTCGTTACACCACGGGCCTATTGAGAGCGGACGACCCGGATCGAACGGGCCTCGCCGGGGTGGAAGCCCGGTGCTCTTCCGTCTGAGCTACGTCCGCGAGATGAACTACGAGTACGCCCGGCTGGAGTCGAACCAGCGGCCGCTGCCGCCGCGGGGCAGCGCTCTGTCCACTGAGCTACGGGCGTGGGGGAGGAGCCTCCGGCAGGATTCGAACCCGCACGTCGGCCGTACGACGGGCGCGTGCTTGCCGCTGACACTACGGAGGCGGAAGATGGAGTGCGTCCCATGACCGACGACGCCGACCCAACCACTGCCGCGCCAGATCCCGACGACCACGTCGCACGCCTGCGGGCGGAGATCGACGCCGCCAAGGCCCGCCGCAGGGGCTACCGAGCGCAAGCCGCCGGGACAGTCGCTCGCGGGGGCCCAGCTCGCGCGAGCGACGAGGAATTGGGGGTCATCAAGACCGACGACACGGTCGGCAAGATCGCCGCGGACGCGAGCCGTGAGATCGGGAGCAGGCTGAGGCGGGTGATGTCGCGCTTCCGGCGGGGCCGGATGAAGTAGCGAATCGGCGACCGGCAGCCCGGAGGAGCAGTGGAGATGCCGGGAGTCGAACCCGATCCTCCTCGGTGCAAACGAGGTGCTCTCCCGGTTGAGCTTCATCCCCGGGTTGATGCGGACGGGTGGAGTCGAACCACCACAGCCAGAGGCGTTGGCGTTACAGGCCGGTGAGCTCGCCGGTGCTCAGCGTCCGCGTGAAGGGGTGGCCGGCCGGACTTGAACCGGCGCCGCGGGGATCACGACCCCGAATGCTGCCGACTACACCACGGCCACAGCGGGGACGGCCGGAGTCGAACCGGCGGCATCTCGCCTGACAAGCGAGCGCTCTGGGCCACTGAGCTACGCCCCCATCGAAGATCGCGCGGACGGGATTCGAACCCGCGGTCTCGAGCTCATGAGGCTCGCGAGGACAACCGCTCCTCTACCGCGCAAGGTCTGGCTGGCAGGACTCGAACCTGCGATCCCCGGCTTCCAGGGCCGGTGGGGTGGCCAGCTCCCCCACAGCCAGATGGCGACCGCCACGACGCGGTCGGGATCGACGACACGGTGCTGGCGGGAGGACCGGGTCTACTTCCTCGCCTTCTCCCTCGCGGGACCGGATGCCTCCCCTTACCGCGAGGTCGACCAGCGCGCGTCCGTCGATCGTGAGCACCCTCGGCGGGACTCGAACCCGCAGCCTCCGGGTTGAGGGCCCGGCGTCATCACCAGCTTCGACCACGAGGGCGTGGAGCACTCCGGCGGCAGGGCTCGAACCTGCGATCTCGCGGGTAACAACCGCGCGTCTTCCCAACTCGACCACACCGGACTGAGACAGGCGGAGGCAGCAGGACTCGAACCTGCGAGCGGAGTTGGCCGCCTGCGCGCTAGCAACGCGCTGCCTTTCCAGCTCGGCCATGCCTCCGGGAAGGCGGAAGGAGAGGGAGTCGAACCCCCAAGGCCCGTAGGCCCACCCGTTTTCGGGACGGGATACCACGCCAGATAGCAGTCCTTCCAAGCAGTGGCCCCGGCAGGCGTCGAACCTGCACCCTCCCGGTTAAGAGCCGGGAGCTCTGCCGTGTGTTGAGCTACGGAGCCGTGGTGATGTGGCCGGCAGGGGTCGAACCTGCGACGCCCCGCGTTTCAAGCGAGCGCTCTACCCGGCTGAGCTACGGTCACGTGAAGAATGGGCGGAGCCGGGGATCGAACCGGCGGCCTCCTCCTCATCAGAGACGGGCTCTGGCAACTGAGCTATCCGCCGTGGAGGTCGTTTGTCTGTCCAGCCCCGTCGGGGAGCTCGACGCACATGCGGCCGCTCGCCGCAGCGCGGTCATCACGTCATGGAACGATAGCCAAATCGCCAACGAACTTGTTCATGCCACTCGCCTACCCTTCGACCCTGGATCGCTGCATTCGGGAGCGTCCTACGTGGAGGGGTGCTGGAGCCCGGTGCTCGCAAAGTGACACTGCATGTTGGCACGCAAAAGTAACACGTACATTCACACGCGAAATGCAGCGGCACATCATCGAAGACCTTTCTCTCTCAGGCGGGGCCTCAAGTGGAGCTGGTGTTTTTCAAGCTGAGCATCACCTTCTGGTTCGTGGTAGTTGATTTTGCCTACAGAAAGAAAGAGGGCGACCCATTGGGTCGCCCTTACCTGCGGTGGTGTCTACGCTGGATCTAGCGAGCACACCTCGCGGAAAGGGCGGAGCCGACGCCGTACTGGCGCTCCAGATCGGAGCTATGCCGGCACGGCTTGACCGACGCCATCGGCGCCGGTTCGGGGAGGAAGCTGGGTGTGTGGCGAAGACTTGACATGACAGTTGAGAACTAGTGCAGCGGGTGATGGTAACTCATGCGCAGGACGTGCGCAAGACTCGCACAAGCAAATATTTTGACAGACGTGCGGGCTGTCAGTCACTCGAGCACGACCGGCGAGGTGAGCCGCGAGCGCTCATGCCAACGTACGCGACCAGTCCCACGCTCCGGCCAACGTCAGGAAACCCCCGGCATGGGCGACTCCAGGGGCATGGACTTTATCCTCTATCGCCATGCTGGCGCTGTGCGGCGCAAAGCCTGGCGACGCGATCGGCACGGCCGGGTCGACTCGGCGGCCGCAGCGACGGCCGCTCAATGAGCAATTCGGTGCGCTTTGGACGGCGGCCGAGCGATGATCGAGCGGCTCTTGACCGCGCTCGCCATGCGAAGGCGACGGGGCCGAGGTGCGATGACGGTCCAGGCTCCGGGGCAGTCGCCTCGCGTCACCAGCGGCTCGCAGTTGTGGGCGATGCCCGTCTTCGAGAGGGTTGGCACCACGTGAGTGAGCTAAAGGTGATCAGCGGGAGGCCAGCCGCGCTGCGCGAGCATCTCGCTGCTCGGATCCGCGAGCTGCGCTCAAGCGATCCGCTGACGCCGATCACCATGCTGGTCGGCGCATCGCTGCAGCGGCCGTTCCTGCAGCGGTGGCTGGCGCAAAGGCTCGGCGCGCACGCGAACGTCCGCATCCTCATGCCGGGCGACTTGGCGCTGCTGCTGGGGGCGCCGGCCCTGGTGGCCGCGGAGAGGCGGGCGCTCCCGCCGCTGGCCGACCGGGTGCTGTTGGCCGACGTGGCCCGCAAGCATCCGGGCTACTTCGCGCCCGTCGCCGAGACGCCCGGCTTCGGCGAGGCGCTCTTCCGGCTGGTGCGGGAGCTTCGCGGCGCCGGATATCACCTTCCCGAGCTTGCGGGCTTGCTCGACGGCACGACGGACGCACCCGAGAAGGCGGCGTCGCTGGCGGAGATCCTCGCCGGGTTCGAGGCGCGACGCACCGGCTTCTACGGCCCGGACGACGCTCTGCTGGCGGCCGAGCCGGAGCGCCTAGACGGGCTCGGACTCCTGGTATGGGGGCCGCTTGACCTGCCGGCGGCCCTCGAGCGGCTGCTCATCGGTGTAGCCGAGCGGATGCCGGTCGACGTGTACCTCGCCGACGTGCCGGCGGCAGCCGACGCACCGCTGACCGCGATGCGCGCGCGCCTGCTCGAGGCTGGCGCCACGCTCGTGACCGCGCCGAGCCCGGCCGGAGCGGGAACTGCACTTGACCGCGTGCGGGGCTCGCTGTTTGAGCCGCCGACCGGCCCGGCGATCCAGGCCGACGGGACGCTGCGTCTGGTGTCGGCGCCTGACCCCTCGCGCGAGGTGCGCGCGGCAGCGAGGGCGTGCCTTGAGTGGGCGCGGGAGGGGGTGCCGTTCTGGGACATGGCTGTGGCCTACCGGCAGGGCGAGTCGTACCTGCCGCTGACCGAGGCGGTGTTCGTCGAGGCCGGGATCCCGGTCTACCTCCACGAGGGCTCGCCGCTCGCCGAGCGGCCGCTCGGCCGTCAGACGCTCGGGCTGCTGGAGCTCTTCGACGGGGAGATGTCACGGCAAGCGGTGATGGACTTCCTCACCGACGCACGGTTCCCGGAGGCTCTGCATGACGAGTACGGAGGGATCTCCGGGGCGCGCTGGGACTCACTCTCCCGCGATGCCGGGATCGTCAGAGGCGCTGAGGAATGGCGTAAGCGCTTGGGCGCGATCGAGACCGATGCAGCCGAGCAGGACGATCCGCCGGAGTGGGTGCGCCAGCGCGCCGAGGACGCCGCAGGGCTCGGCCGGTTCATCGCCGACCTCGATCGGCGCCTGCGGGAGCGTTCCGAGCGGGCGACCTGGGCGGTGCACCTCGACTACCTGCAGGCGCTGCTCGTCCGCTACGTCGATGGCGCCGACGACGTGATCCTGGCATTGCGGGGGCTCGAGCGATTCACCGCCCTGGAGGCGCAGGTTGACTTCGACTGGTTCCTGGACGTGGTCAAGCGGGCGATCGGCACGCTGCGCTCCGAGGACGTGATCGACAGCCGGCCGGGGGCGTTCGCCGCCCGCGGGGTCAACGTCGTCGCGGTCAACTCGCTGGTCGGGATCGAGTTCGCGCGGGTGTGGATCCTCGGCGCGACCGAGCGGGCGTTCCCCCCGCCGGTGCGCCAGGACCCGATCCTGCTCGATGAGGAGCGACGGACGATCTCCGCGAAGTCGGGGCTGCGGCTGGCACCGCGCTCGGACCGAGGCAGCGAGGAGGCGCTGGTTTTTGCACTGGCCTGCGAGGCCGCACGCGAGCGCCTCGTTGTCTCCTACGCGCGCCGCGCGACCGGTGAGAGCCGGCCGCGGCTGCCGTCGGTGTTCCTCCGCGAGCTCGCATCGCAACTGGAAGGCGAGCGCGTCTCAGCAGAGGCAGCCCCGCTGCTGGCTCGCTCAGACGTCGAGCGGATCCCGGGCGATGCGATCGGCGCGCCGATCCGGCCTGGTCACGCCCAGGACCCCAACGGCGTCAGCGCAGCTGCGGCGCGGGCCGTGTCCGAGCCCGAGCGCGACCGCACCTATCTGCAGGCGCGCGTCACGCGCCCGCTCGCGGTTGCCACCTACGAGCGCGCGCAGCCCGCGTTCGCGCGAGCGCTGCAGGCAGCCTCCGCGCGGTTCGCCGAGCGCTACTCGGCGTGGGACGGCGCGCTCGGTCCAGACGCGCTCGAGGCGATCGCCATCCTCCTGCCCGACGAGGCGCCGCTCTCGGCGACCTCGCTTGAGAGCTACGCGACCTGTCCGCAGCGGTTCATGCTCGAGCGGCTGCTGCGGATCAAGGCGGTGTCCGAGCCCGAGCAGGTCGTGCGGATCGACGCGCTCAGCCGCGGCAGCGTCATCCACCGGATCTTCGAGCGCTTCTACGAGGAGGCGAACGGCAAGACCCCGGCGCCGCTCGCAGCTGACGCCGAGGAGCGGATGCGGAGGATCGCGGGGGAGGAGTGCGACCGCGCGCGCGACCGGGGAGAGACCGGCTACCCGGCGATGTGGGAGGCCGATCGCGTCGAGCTCATCGAGGACTGCGTGCGCTGGTTGGAGCTCGAGCGAGAGCTGGAGAGCACGCGGGCACTGCCGCTCAGCGCGGTCGAGGCGCGGTTCGGCGAGCGGATGGCCGGCGAGAAGCAGGGAACGCTGTCGCAGGCCGATCCGATCGAGATCGACCTGCCCAGCGGGACACTTCGCCTCCACGGCCGGATCGACCGCGTCAACTGGGATCAGAAGCGCACCCGCTTCCGGGTCGTGGACTACAAGACGGGCAGGAAGTACGCAGAGAAGCCGGCCGAACTCCAGGGCGGACGGATGCTGCAGCTCCCTCTGTACGTGCTCGCCGCAGCCAAGCTGCTCGGGATCGACGCGTCCGCCGGCGGGGCTGCGTACGTGTACCCGACACGCCGAGGGGAGTTCAAGACCGTGGAGTGGCAGCCCGACGAGCTCGCCGCCCGCCACGCCGACGTGGTCTCGCTGCTTGACGCGATCGTCCGCGGCGCCCGGGCCGGAGACTTCATCGTCGCCCCGCACGAGGGCGCCTGCGACTACTGCGCGTTCAACGGGATCTGCGAAGGCGCACGCGGCGACTACGCCACCGCCAAGGAGGGTGACGATCGGCTCGCTCGGCTCGCGACCCAGATCAGGGGCATCCAGTGAGCGAACGGCTCGCCGACCAGACCGCCCGCGAGCGGATCACCGGTGACCTGGCCGCCAACCTCGGCGTCGAGGCGGGGGCGGGCACAGGCAAGACGACCGTGCTGGTCGAGCGGGTCGCGAACGTGCTCGCGTCGGGCGCGGCGACCGTCGACGAGCTGGTGGTAATCACGTTCACCGAGATGGCGGCCGCCGAGCTGTCGACACGCGTTCGCGACGCGCTCGAGCGCCGGGCCCGGGTGGCGGAGGGCGAGGAGCGCGAGCGGGTGCTCGCAGCGGCGCGCGACCTGTATCGGTGCCACATCGAGACGATCCACAGCTTCGCCACCTCGCTGCTGCGCGAGCGGCCTGTCGAGGCCGGCATCGACCCGCTGTTCGACGTCGTCGACGGCCTCGCCGGCAGCCTCTCGTTCGACGCCGCCTACGAGGCCTTCCAGGACCAGCTGCTGTCGACCCGCAGTCCCGCGCTTGACCGTGCACTGCGCCGTGGCCTCGGCCTGACCGAGCTGCGCCAGGCATGCGAGCTGGTCAACCAGTACCGCTACCTGCGCCCGCTCAACCTGCCGCGCCACGACGACGGCGAGCTCGTCACGCATCTGAAGGAACTCCGCCGGATCGCCGACGCGCTCGCCGAGCTTGTCCGCGCCTGCGACCCCGGCGCGGACCCGGGCGTGGACATCGTGGAGGGGATCATCGACTGGACCGAGCAGCTGGAGGCACTGGGCACCGACGCCGAGCAGGAGTTCATGCTGCTCTACCGCGACCGCGCGTACACCAACCTCACGCGAGGCTCGAAAGGCAATTGGGGCGCGGAGGGCAAGGAGGAGCTGAAGGCGCTCCAGCAGGAATACCGCGACGCGCACGAGGCCGCCCAGAACGGCCTGCGCACCGACGCGCTGCTCGGCCTGCTCCCCGAGATCGAGCGGTTCGTCGACGAGTACGCGCTGCAGCGGCTCACGGCGGGCCAACCGGACTTCGATGACCTGCTGTTCTGGGCACGCGACCTACTGCGCGACAACCAGCCCGCGCGCGACTACTTCCGCCGCCGCTACAAGGTCGTGCTGATCGACGAGTTCCAGGACACCGACCCCGTCCAGGCCGAGCTCGCCCTCCTGCTCACCAGCGATCAACCGGTCCCGCCCAACCTGGACTGGCGCGCGCTCACGCCGGCGCCCGGGCGGCTCACTGTGGTCGGTGACCCGAAACAGTCGATCTACCGCTTTCGCCGCGCCGACATCGCCGTCTACGACCAGGTCCGCACCCGGGCCCTCGCCAGCGGGCAGGTGCAGATCACCACCAACTTCCGCTCCAACCCCCGGATGCTCGCCGCCCTTAACCACGCGTTCGACCGGATCCTCGTCCAAGAGCCGAACTTCCAGCCCGCCAACGTCAGCCTCGACCAGCCGCCGCAGGGCCAGGACGCCAAGCGCCCACCGGTCCTCCTGATCGAGGCGGAGGTCGACGGGACAGCCGAGGACCGCCGCCGGCAGGAGGCACGGGCGATCGCCGCCGCACTGCACACGGCTCACACCGAGCGCTGGGAGATCCGCGACCGCCATAACGAAGACCGCTGGCGGCCCTGCCGCTGGGGCGACATGGCGATCCTCATGCCCGCCCGCACCGGGATCGAGCTCTACGAGGAAGCCCTGGCGGATGCCGGCATCCCCTACCGGCACGAAGGCTCGCGCGACTTCTACCAGCGCCGAGAGGTGCGCGACCTGATCTGGGTGCTGGCTGCGATCGACGACCCCACCGACCGCCTGGCCACCGTCGGAGCGCTGCGCTCCAGCGCGTTCGCGATCGACGAAGAGATGCTCGTCCGCCACCGCGCCGCCGCCGGCTCCCTGTCCTACCGCTCCAAGACGCAGGGACCGATCCCAGCCGTGAATGAAGCGCTCGCCGAGCTCTACAACCTGCACCGGATGCGCACCCGATTCTCGCTCGCCGAGATCGTGCGGCGCGTGGTCGAGCGCACCCATCTGGTCGAGTTCGCGCTCACCCGCCCCGACGGGGACCAAGGCGCCGCCAACCTGCTGGCGATCGTCGACCAGGCCCGGCTGTTCGCCGCCGCCGGCGGAGGCGGGCTGCGGCCGTTCGTCCGCCACCTGCGCAACTCCGTCGACGAGGACCAGATCGAGATCGAGGCGACCGTTGCCGAGGAAACCGACGACGTCGTGCGGATCATGACCATCCACGGCGCCAAAGGCCTCGAGTATCCAATCGTCGCGCTCGCCAACCTCGGCGAGCGCAACAAGAACGACGCCCAGCCCGTGCCGCGCGAGCAGGACAACTTCCTGCACTTCCGCATCGGGGCCAAGACCGCCGGACGACACGGCCACTTCAAGACCCCCGGCTACGACGACGCCTGGGAGCAGGAGAAGGCCTACATCGAAGCGGAGCGGCTGCGCCTTCTCTACGTGGCCACCACCCGCGCCCGCGAGCACCTGATCCTCCCCGCCATCACCGGCGTGCTGAACGCCAGAGGGCTCCTCGGCCAGCTGGTGCACAACCTCCCGCTCGACGACCAGCGGCTCGTAAGGCGGGTCGCGCAGGACGAACTCACGCTGCCCGACGTCGACCACTCTCCGCCAGCCCAGGTCGCCGAAGCCGAAATCGCGGCAGGCGTCGCCGAGCGCGAGCAATGGCTCGAACGTCTCACACGGCTCAAACGCGACGCCGCCGTTCCGCGCAAGATCGAGATCGCCTCCAGCCGCGAGCGCGCCCACGGCCCCCTCGCCGCCGAGGTCGCCACCTTCAACGCGGCCCTGGTCATCGGCGACGGGCCCCCGATCCCGATCGGCGATGCCGTCCACATGGCCATGGAGCGCATCACGATGCGCGACGGGCACGACCTCGAGCGGATCGCAGACGACGTCTGCAAGGAAGGCGCAATCACCGGCGACCTGCCCGACGTGATCGCGATGTGCCGCGCCTGCCTGGACTCGCCGAGCGTGCGGCGCGCGATCGAGCTCGGGAGCTTCTGGCGCGAGGTCCCGTTCGTCGTCACCCACGCCGCCAACGGCAACCCGGCCGAACGTGCGCCACTCACCAACGGCCGCGTCGACCTCGTGTACACCGACGGCAACGAGCTCGTCGTCGTCGACTACAAGACCGACAAGGACGTGAACAAGGACACCGCCGAGCAGTACGCCCTCAAGCACCACGGCGGCCAGGGCGAGGTGTACGCGAACGGCCTCGGGACCGCCACGGGCCTTCCGGTGCGCGAGGTCGTGTTTGTCTACTGCAAAGCGGGAGCCGAGGTACGGCTGCGCAAGGGCGACGGCGAGGAACTCGTCGCGAAGGTCGTGACCGGCGAGGCCGAGGGATCGGCGGCGGGCGGTGGCTGAGGACGGGGATCTGCTGCACGACGTCTTCCTCCCGTTCGCGGCCGAGGAGCTCCTCGAGCACTTCGTCGATGCGGGCCGGCGCGGCGACGATCCGCAGCGCCACCTGGCCGCCTGGCGGGCCAGGATCGCCGCTGCCGAGCTCAAGCACTGAGCGACCCGGCGTTCCTTGACCGCGACGAGACTCTGTGGACCGCAGGCGCGCTGCTGGCCGTCCATCGCCACCCCGATGCGCCCGACCGCTGGCGGCAGATCCTCACGCAGGCGCTAGGAGACACACCACCGATCGACGAGCCGCTCGGCTGGGACGAGCTGCTCGGCGACCGGATGAGACTGTTCTTCGAAGTTGGCCTGCCGTCTCCGCCGGCCTACAGCGCCTGGCTGCGCGAACACCTCGACACCCGCCATCCGCTCGCCGCCCAGCGCGCCTCCTCGGCCGCATCCCCTCGCGCGCTCGAGGGCCGAACGCACCTCGACGCGATGCTGCTCAATCCCGCGACCGGCTTCGCCGTCCATTTCGAGGCCAAGGTCCTCTCGGACATCGACACGAAGACGAAGCACGACGCGCTCCGCAATCAGCTCGCCCGGAACATCGACTGCATGGCCGCGCCCGCAAGCGGGGCGGCGACGATCCTGGCGCAGCGCCGACCCGAGCGGAGCTTCCTCGTGCTGCTGACTCCCGAGCTATTCCGCAGCAACTGGACGAGCCGGCTCTACGGACATCTGATGCGCGCCTACACGACCGATCCAGCCGCGCTCGCGCGCGACCTGCCGCATCTCGATCTGGCGACATGCGCCGGTCTCTCCCGACGCCTCGGCTGGCTGACCTTCGAAGATCTGCAGAAGGTCGAGCCGACGGCGTGTCCGTGGATGACGCGAGGCGCGGCCGCTGAACGCGGCACGGCGGGGCGCTCGGGTGTTTCGGCTACCTGAACCGAGCCGGCCGCGTAGGAGTTACGCGTGCGCAGGGCAGGTCCCGTGCTGCCCGAACATCCACCCTTCGAGCTGCCGCACGTCCAGGTCGTCCGGGAGGTCGGGCTCGGGCGCCCGACGGACCGTGTCGATCATTCCGAACAAGCCAACCACTGCATCGAACGGATCCTCTCCCGACTTGCTCGCTCCGAACCCGGTCAGCATCTGAGTCAGGAGCTCCTGGTCAGGGATGACCGCGTTGTCCGCACACCAGTCGAGCAAACGCTTGGTGTCGCCGAGACGATCGGTCTGGCTGGTTTTCGCTCTACCGCCGGTCCCCATCTGGAGTCCGAGCTGGAGATATGCCTCGGTCGGGTAGGTCTCGACGACAACGGCATCGGAGCGGTTCAGGAGCTCGGACAGTTCGCCGTCGAATGGCCAGATCGCGTACGTGCGGCCCGTCTCGGCGAGCGCTGGGCAGATCGTGTCCTTAAGGCCGGCGATCGTGGCTTTGGCGACGGCGGCGGCACCGATCGCCCAGAACATCTCCGACGCGGCACGCCGTGAGCAATGGCGCCGATCGCAACGTCTGAGCAAGTCCGCGCTCGGCACGCCGAGCTGCTCGATGAACTGTGCCTTCAACCCAGGAGACTTGATTGTGGGTGGCCGGGCTGGGAAGAACGGGCGCGATGGGGATACGTCCGCAACATCGTCGGCTGGGGCGAAGAATGGCGAGTCGCGTTCGATCGCTCGTAACCAGGCCGCGAAGTCATCAATCCCCGCCCGCGCGGCGTAGGCTCGTGGGACGCCGATCGGGAAGTCGAATCCGAGCAGAGTCCTCCGGCCGGTCGTCCTGGCCAAGCCCATCCGCTCGATCAGCCCGCCGCTCTCGGCGACGGTCCGAGGAGCGTGGACCTCGTAGGCGCCGTCGACGAGTTCGGCGGTCGCGACGACGCGCTTCGCGGTGGCCGTGCCCCAGTCGGCGTGGGCGATACGGTCAGGCAGCCAGGACGGGCTCCGCCCAGCCGCGCGTTGGGCGCGATCAGCATGGTCGCCTGCGTCGAGTCTCCCAGCCGTGGTCCTTACGCCCCGGTCGTGAGGCCGATGCTCAGCCTTCGCCGACTTCGCCTCGGGGAACACCCGCCGCGCATCAGAGACGATCCGCGGCCGGGGCGTCCCGGCTGGTCGGTCACGTCCCATGGCTGGGGAACCGTCCTCTGAAGTCATTGCGCGGGTTCCCGTGGCGACGATCAGCGCGGCGTCGGCGCTGCTCACACTCGTGATCGCCCCGAAGAAGAGCCCAGTCGGGTTGCTCGTCTGTCCCGTGACCGTCTGCGGCCAGACCTCGGCAAGATCGACGAACCGCGACCAGATTCGTGCACGCTCGAGGATGACACCGTGGTCGAAGTTCAATCCCGCAGGTCGGCGCGCCAGCTCGTCAGCGGTGAACTGGCGGTAGCGCGATCCGATCACCGCGTCACCCACGAAGCTGCGGTAAGGCGAGCCGACGAGGATGAGCAGGCCGTCGCCCGGCATCAGCTTCGTCGCCATCTGGAAGCTCGACCGGCTCGGTCGCAACCTACACCACCTGGTCAACACCGTCCACGACCTCACCGCCCGCGGCGTCGGGCTGAGGGTGCTCACCGGCCAAGGCGCCGCGATCGATACCACCACCCCCGCCGGGAAGCTGGTATTCGGGATCTTCGCCGCGCTGGCCGAGTTCGAACGCGAGCTCATCTCCGAACGCACCACCGCGGGGCTCGCCTCAGCCCGCGCCCGCGGCCGCAAAGGCGGACGGCCGCACAAGATGACCCCAGCCAAGCTGCGGCTCGCTGCCGCCTCGATGGGGCAGCCTGACACCAAGATCAGCGAACTGTGTACCGAGCTCGGGATCACCCGCCAAACGCTCTACCGCCACCTCTCGCCAACAGGCGAGCTCCGGCCAGACGGTCTGAAACTCCTGGCCGACGGCCAGCGCAAACCACAGTGAGAGGCGGCCCCTCCACTCGGGTGCAGACCACGGGTGCTCCAGTCCCAACTGCGCGGTCTCGCTCCGGGACGTCAGCCCCCGCTTGTGGCGTCGACCAGGACGACCAAGTCCACCTGCACCCGAGTGAACCGAGGCGGGATCTATCGCGCGGCGAGTGGGAGGCCACGGTCGGGCACCACCTCTTTCATGACGAGCGTTGAGGTCAAGCGTTGGACGCCGGGCAGCGTGCCGAGG
>JBKQIR010000041.1:0-6952 GCA_052148275.1 Solirubrobacteraceae bacterium | reverse complement strand
CAGCTTGGGAGGGTCAAGGCCACGAAGATTCTGGATAGCTGCAGGATTTCGCCCAGCAAGACCTTCGGCGGCCTGAGCGACCGCCAGCGCGCGGAGCTCGCCGAACGCCTCAAGCAGTAGTCCGCTGGCTAAAAGGGCGAAGGCGAAGGTGACGGCGCCCGCTTGTGTTCGGCGCGAAGGAGGAATGAGCACGAGCGAAGGTGGGGGAGAGGAGTCTTGGCGGCCGTCTCACGAGGACCATTCCTGAGACAGGGGGCAGCGGGCAGGGACGTCTGCGTAGGCACTGGGTTTTCGCCGTTTCAAGAGCCAGTCTCCGGCACGACGTCTCGCAGTTTGGTCGGTCCGAGGCTCCTGCGACAGTACGAATTGTCTAGCCGTGGCGAGCGACAGCCCTGGTCCATGCAGCCCCGCGCGCGTTGTTGTCGGCTTCGCGACTGACCTGAACGGCTGCTAGAACACGAGGTGCGCTGTGCCAGCTACGGATGCGAGACATCCGCCCACATGCCGGCTCGTTCGTGCCGCTCCCGATGACCGTCTCCCGATCCTCCTGTTCTCCCTAAGCCCTCTGTCAAATTTAACGCTCCGGCTCCGGAGCCCTGCGACCCCAGCCCGACCAGCGAAAGGAAACGCCGATGGCCAGAATGACCCTAAGAGTCGTTGATGTCGACGGCGACGGACGCCGAGTGCCGCTGAGCGAGCGGATTGTCGATGAGAATCTCGGCAGCTACCGTTGCGTACCCCGGCCGCGCGAGCGGCTCAGGTCGGCTACAGCTGACGCAGGGTCCTTGAGTCGCGATCGGCCGAGCTTGCTGCGGACGATCACGACAGTGGTGCTGGGCCTGCTCAAGCGGGTGATCAGGCAGCGCGGCGCACGCGACGTCGCGCCAACGGCTGCGAGCACGAAAAAGAGCTCGTGGAGGTGGCGTGGCTCTAGGCGTGGTCTTACGCAGGTCTGCGCGCCGGCCGCCGAGTCCCTGGCCGCCCGTCTGAAAGGCGGGCTAAGCAGCTTGGCTGGTGCAGCACGAATGGCCGGGGCGCGTAGGGCCTTATTCGGCGCCGGCGGCTGATTGATGAAGCAGGTACGGCGATCGTGTCGCTGACTGGCTCGAGCACTGCAACGGAGAGACCCAGGCGAATGCCGCCTACATCATTGCGAGGCGACACGGAAAGAGACTCCCCAAAACCACGCAATTGCCAGGCGAGTACCTGCTCGCTGCGCGACTGCGCAGAGAGCAGCTGAGATCGCACGATCCCGGCAACGCGGCCGCCCAGGGCTCCCGACGGTGTGGGATGCTCTGAGGTATCGCGCAGCCCTCATCAGCGGGCCAGAGGCTGCCTACATCGCGCACTGGTCCTGAGTGTCTCAAGGTGCCAGTAGGCGAACATCCAAGCCATGGCGAGCACGGCCACGCAGCCGCGACCGCAGGCCGACGCAAGCCAGGCACCCCGATCACACGCCGGAGAACGGCGCAGAGGAGATGCACCGATCGTGGTTGCGGATCGGCTGTTGGCAGCGCAGAGCACCAGCTGCTCCCAGTCGAGGTCCTGGTAAGGTCCACGACCGCGCGCGGGTCCTTGTCCGATCGCTTTAGCTGGCTCTGCCAGGCAGGGGAGAAGAGAGGATCCGTGCGTCCAGCATCGTGCGCGTCGTCGTCGAGCTCGCAGGCCGGGGGAGAGCATCACCCGCGGGGCTTCGCTGACGCCCTGCCCGACGCCGCGTCGCGGCTGCGGATTGACCGCGGGACGGTTCCGGCTGCTCGTAGCGGTCGCTGATCGACAGCGCCTCGCCCGACGCATGCACCGGCTCGGCGACGCGGGTGATGATCCTCTGCCGCGGGTTGTGGCGGTTCCCGGGCTCCAGCCCGGGCCTGCCAATGTCGCCTTCTTCGACCCGCCGCGACTTGTCGTAGGCGGGGTTGTAGCGCGTGATCGGGCCCGGTCAGGTGGGCGCCACACGCACGCATGCGGGCGTGCAGAAGTGTTGGAGTGTTGCACGTGGTGCGCGACGAGATGCCGTGCGAGCTCGCCGGCCGTGATCGCGAGCCCCCGGTTCGGGAGCGGTGGCGTTGGCGCGGGGACGCGCGGCCCGAGCGGTCGTTGACGGGGAGGTGAGATCAGTCGTGATTCTCGGGGGGGAGCTCGCGCTCCTGCGGTTCGCGGTCCTGGCGGTCACGGGCGGCACGAACCTCGGCGAACGGCAGTCGCTCGTCGGTGGTGCTCGTGGTCAGGAAAGTGACTGCGGTCTGGGGGCTCATGGTTGGTCTCCCTTGGAGGTCGTTGTTGGGCTTGGGAAGTGGTGTTCTGCGTTGTGAACCAGGGCGGATGCGGGCCCGGCTGAGATGGCCGAGAGACCAATCGAGGGCCGTTCTGTGTTTCGCTCATCGCGACGCGCTTGCCACGGTCACACGCGAGGCAGCGGAGCAGCGCGGTCGCTTCGTCGCTCCAGGGCTTGCCTGGTGCGATCAAGGCTGATGTAGAGAAGCGCCCGTTCGAGCTGGAGCTTCCTTCGGCCCAGCCGGTCTCGGTCGCCAGCGCTACCGAGCACGACTCCCACTCTGACGCGCACGCGCTGCGATGGCGCCGTACGGTTGTGTGGTCGATGAGCTACCTGGGCTTTGCTCCGTCGCGGATCCTCAGCGACTTGGCAGTGCTGGCGATGACGTTGCGCAGGAACTCATTCTGCGTGTGGACCAGTCGGTCGGCCGTCTGCAGGCCCGACTCGGTGATCTTCTTCGCCACCTCGGACGTGCCCGCGACTTCTTGTGGGAACGCTTCCTCGATCGCGATCACGAACTGCCCGAGCGCCTCGATCGCGGCCCGCTCACTGGTTTCGAGCGACTTGAGAAGTTCGTCAGACAGCATCGCGGTCCTGTCAACGACGCTCCCTAGAGCAGTCGCTGGGATGGCGAACTGATGGTTCGTTTCGGTCTCCGCGACCGGGCGGGGCTTGGTGATGATCTCAGCCCGTTGGTCGACGGGGAGCGGCTTGGTGATCGTCTCAGCCGGTTGGTCGACGGGGAGCGGCTTGGTGGTGACCTCAGCCATTATGTGGTCTCCTTTCCGAACATAGGTTCGTATGTACAGATTCATACACGGCGAGCGGGCGTCCGTTGCCAGTAGAACCGTGCCGACCAGGTGCGTGGTAACCACAGCGCCGGGCCGGCGAGACGTCGCTTCGCGCGATGGAGCAGGCGTGAAATCGCCCGCGACGAGGAGCGCGTGGACGGCAGCAGCAGCATCGTCGTCGCGGAAGCGATGAGAAGCTACCGCTCGCGGCGCGGCTGCGGAACCGTCGCGCTCAAGCCTCCTGCGCGCGCCCATCAACGCCACGCGCATGCGGTCGCTGCCCGCTGCCCACCGTCGCCAGCCGCCGCCGCTCGGCCTGCTCGGCGAAAATCCCCGATTCGTTGGGTTGGACGCTCGACATGAACATCCATCTTGACCTCGGGCCCAACGGAGTCGATCGCAGACGACAAAGGGTAGGATGCAAGGGGCGCCTGTTCGCTGGGTCCTTCATCGGCCAGCTCTCAATCCTCCGTGCAGGGCCACATTCGCTGAGAGCGCCGAATCGGAGCAGCAACGATGGCAGCCGCAGCGACCGCGGGCGACCGCGCTTCACGCGACGTGCCTGCGCGAGTTCTCGCACCGAGCACTCGAACCGTGAGCGTGGACCGAAACAGAGACGGAAGCTGGGGGATCACACTTCCTGCCAAACACGACCCGGTTTCCTGCGGAACCCTCGGCGACGCAAGGCTCGCGGCGTATCGGCTTGCGGCTCACTGGCATCCCTGCGAGGTCGTCGTGTTCGACGCCTACCACCGCGTCGTGCACCGCAAGTCCATTGACCGCTACGAGGATGCAGCCGTATATCCCGATCACTTCCGCGCCGATCTCGAGATGTCTTTATGACCGGCGACCGCACGGGGACTCAGGACAGCCGCGCGACGTGCTCGAGCAAGCCGAGCGGGTGGCGTATATCTGCGCGGCCTACCAGCAACCCATGCGGCGTGCGGCGCCTATCACCGGGTGCTGCACCGCGAACTGATTGACGCCGACACGGAGGCTGCGCAAGTACCGAAGTTGGTGATGCTTGCCGCTGATAGCGCATAGACCACGTTCGCCAGACGTAGCCGATTTGCAGCCTAGTAGAGCGTGCTATGTGGGCGAGGCCCTCGCCGCTCAAAGTGTGTGGGATCGGAGCTCGACCTCGTCGGCCGCGATCCTCCCTGTCCAAAGCGGCCGCAGCGCCGAGCGTTCCTTGCTGTTGGACTTGACCGCGGCCGGTCGCTACCCTGATCCGCTTAACGGCGGCGCAGGCCAGTCTGTCGACCGTCGGTTGAGAGCAAACAACAGAATCCTCGCCAAGCGACACGGAGCACCTCGGAGGATTGCGATGACGCAGAAGCCCGCCAAGTCAGCCAAGCGCGTAACGGCCGCCAACTCAGCCAAGCCCGCAGCACGGGTCACAGCCGCCAAACAAGCTACATCTGAGACGGCCGCCAAGCCCGCCACGCCTGCAACAAGCGCCACACCCGCCAAGCCAGCTACCGCCGCGACGGCCCCGAAGCCAACAACGCCTGCCGGTCGCACCGCGAGCTCGCGCACGTCGCGTACAAGCACGCGCAAGCCACCCACTCACGACGACGTCTCTGAGCGCGCTTACTTCCTTCACCTCGAGCAGGGTGACAGCGATCCGGTCGCGAACTGGCTGCGTGCGGAGCGCGAGCTCGCAAGCGCTTGAAGACGCGCGTAGCCGATTCTGGTCATCACAACGTCACGTGAAGCTCGCAAGACATACCAATTTACAGGCTAGAAGTCATAATACTCATTATCAGCGTGATATGGTGAGCCCTCGCAGGACGTCACCGACGTCAGCGATGGGGTCTTGCCCAGGCGCCCGGAAGGCGCTTGCACACCAACCGCGCTGGCGATCAGCTGGTCGCAACGGTCGCTAATCCAACCCTGCCTCGGCGGTGGTCGAGGTCCGGTCTGGCAGCGGCTCGGAGATGAGTGCGCCATCAGCTGCGAAGTGTGGGAAGCGCTTGGCCTCGGCCTCGCCGATCGCGACGAGTTGATCGCCCGCGGCCCTCACGTCGTCGATCAGCCGGCGCCGCTCCCGCCAGATCGTCTCGGCGTTGCGGGCAAGCTCCCGCACGCGAGCCTCGGCATCCTCAAGCGTCTGGTCGGCTTCTCGGCGCGCGCTCGCGCGCAGCTCGTCGGCTTCGCGATGCGCCGCTGCACGCATCTGCTCGCTCTCCCGGGCGGCCGTCGCTCTGGACTCGGTCACTTCGCGCGCTGTTGCCTCGCGCAGTTCGGCTGCCTCGCGCTGAGCGACCTCACGAAGCTCCTGCGCATCGTGCTGCGCGGCGCCTCGCAGCTCCTCCGTATCGCGCTGCGTTACGTCGTGCAGCTCCCGCGCCTTGCGTTCGGCCTGCTCGAGCTGCTGATCGGCCCTAGCGGACAGCTCGGCCGCCTCGCGCTGAGCGACCTCACGCAGCTCCCGCGCCTCGCGCTGCGCGGCGCCTCGCAGCTCCTCCGTATCGCGCTGCGTTACGTCGTGCAGTTCCTGCGCCTTGCGTTCGGCCTGCTCGAGCCGCGCATCGGCCCTAGCACGCGAGCGGGCGGTGATCTCCTCGGCGGTCTCGTGGGCACGCTGCAGCAGACTCCGCGTCTCTTCGCTGACCTCCTCGAGCGCGTGCCGCACGGCCGACTCAGGAGAGGATGAGATCTCATGCTCGGCGATCAACCGGTTCACCTGCTCGACATAGCGATCGACTGCGGCACGGTCGTAGCCGCGCAGGCTGACCGGAAACTCGATGTTCCGTACCTCCTTGAGCATCCGGTTGCGCTCAGCCGCGCTGGCCCCACTGCCGCGGAACCGCGCAACGGAGCGCTCCCCTTCGGTCCCCGTATCCGCGCAGACCTGCGCCGCTGCGGTCTTCCTATCCCGCTGGCTGTCCGCATCCGTCGGGGTCCCCGAGTCGTTCCGGCTCATCTCGGAATCGGAAGGCACCATCGCAAATCCGCTCCCTTCTACCTTACCTCTCGCAGGACCGGCCCGTGGCAAACGTCGCGAGCACAACCCACCAAGCAACGCCAATAGCTGGCTTTGCGGGACGTTTCCCGACGTGAGCGGCGGCGCCGTGGGCGTCACGGTCGCCGCGGGCGACTCTTGGTGGTAAGTAACGGGGTTCTCACAACCAGCGTCCCGCCGAGCACTTATCCAAGCTCGGCCGCTGCTTCCCCTCCCGCGAGGCGGTCGCGGCCGCGCTGAACGCTGGCGTTGAACTTCGAGAGGTTGAGCTCGAGCGTGTTGAGGATCTCGTCGGCGTAGTCCTCCGCGCCGAGCAGGATCGCGCGCTCGCGCCCGCGGGCGTCCTCGATGATGACCTCGGCGGCACGCTCGGCCTGCTCGGTGACCTCGTCCCCGGAGATCAGACGCTCAGCGAGCTCGTGCGCCTCCTTGACGATCCGCTCAGACTCGCGCCTGGCCTCCGCCAGCATCTCCTGCCGCTCCTTGACGATCCAGCGCGCCTGCTTGATCTCCTCGGGAATCGTGGCACGTATCTGGTCAAGTAGGTCGTAGATCCCCTCCTTGTCCATGCGGACCTGGTCGGTCAGCGGGATCGGCTTCGCGTTGTGGACGAAATCGTCCAACGTGTCGATGAGTACGAGGACATCCATAACCAGCCCTATTTTTCGCCGTCACGGTCGATCGGGGTCTTCGCAATCTAAAGGGAAGAGCCGGCACCGGCAAGTTCTCAGTCGTGCGCGCTCTCCTAGGACCTCCGAAGGTAACCGCGCGGAATCGAACGGTTCGTATTAGAGTGGCGGCTGGGCTTCGCTAGGCGCTAGGCGTCCACGATCGCCGCATGGTGACGCGGTCGATCGAGCCGCGCTCCGGTCCCCCACCACGCACCGAATGGTCTTATCGAGCGGTGATTGGTTCGGA
>JBKQIR010000040.1:0-10009 GCA_052148275.1 Solirubrobacteraceae bacterium | reverse complement strand
CTTTTCCTGCGACCTACAACCCCGCGCGCGGCCAAACCCGCAGGAAACCAGCGCTCACAGCCCGCACCAGCCGCGAATCCTCACCGCATAGGGCGCACATCATCCCTCCACACGAGCCACACCCTTTGTTTTTCACACCACAACTCTGACAGTCGCATCGGACAGAAAGGCCCCGCATTAGCGGGGCCTTTTCGCGTAATGGCCCACCAACTACGGCGAAGCCGATCAACAACACCGCCCAAACCGGCACGGTTAATCACTGATATAGGTCTGAGCGCCCCGCGAGCTCGCCAACGGTGGGAAGTCGAAAAGATGATCCGGATCGCGGGGACAACGATCGAAGCACCTCGAACCCAGCCTCGGAAGCATCGCCGAGCTGGTCGAGCACTCGCTCAGCGAATTCTGCGGCGGTCATCGGAAGCCAGCGGATGTTGTAGGTTGCTAGCAACCGCCGCCGATCTGGCGGTAGGGTGGGCGAAACTAGGTACGAAGCGGGTCTCATTTCCCTGACGCCGCGGGATCCGCGGTCGTCACGAAGGGTCAGGTATTGCCAGAAAAGTGGCTCCCGCAGGGTCGTGCCAACGAATGCGACGGGGTATGAGAGAAGCTCAGCCGTAAGCTGGTGGTACAGCGGATTCGGCTGCCCTAGGCGCTGGCCATATTGCGGATCCGTAAACGTGACGTCCGGAATATCGTCCAACGTGCCATTCAGGTGCACGAAGACGAGCTCAGTTTCGCTCGTTCCGGGGAGGCCGTCGGTCAGCGCGGAATGAGAGCGAGCTCGCCGAGGCAGTGAGAAACGGCGGTCGGCGGCTGTTTCCACGTCGTCAATGTTGACCGTATACGCCCGGCGCCACGGCATGCTCAGCCATGATTCGTGTGCAACTGTGAGGCTCTCAGGATCGACTGTTAGCCGTCGCCGGAGATGCCTCGATAGCCGATTCCGCCCCTCCTCAAGCGCTGCGGCGTACGTATCCTGGAGCGTTGAGTTGTCGTCGAACGGTTCGTCGGGCCATACGAGGTCCCAAATCTCCCGGCGTAGGTCATCCACCTGGGGGACCGGTGCCCCGTCCATGTCCTTCGCTCCATACGAGAATCCGGCTCCCGTGAAGAGCGACACCTCGGCGCGCGCCATTTGGCCGCCGAGAAGGCGGATGAGGTTGGCGAGATCCGCGGACAGTTCGACCATCAGTCCCAGTAGCGACCGGCATCCGGGCGCTGGCATTGAGACTACCTTGCCGGCGACCGTAGGTGGTCGCTACTTACGAGTGATTGCGTGGCAGCAGCCACGGCTCGCCGCGGCGCCGGACGACTGCTTTGACGCGACGATGCCTCAGCCGCAGGCGATCGCATCGGCGACATCGCGATCGTGCGACGGCGGCTATGCGGCGCCGTCTCGATGCGATCGCTTCCCCATCGGACGCCGGGCGAACGTCGTCGCAAAGCGCCATTTTCAACGACGTGGGCGAGCGGTCCGACGTCGTTGCTTTCGATCGACGCCCGCGCACAGCGAGCGTAGGCAACGCGGGCCGGTGGAACGCGCCCAGCTTGCTTCCGCTGTGGCGACCCAGCGGAAGCGGCTGTGCGGGGCGGGATCAGCAGAACGCCCTGGATGGATTCAGCGCCTTCGTGTATTAGTCGCGCGGCATTCTGTGGCTGGCGGTCGGCGTGGCGTCATGTCGCTGTCGATCGGTTGTGTGGAACCAGACGCCGGTCCCGGCAAGTTGGGGCATCGTTGCCGCCAGCTCTGCGACGTTGGAGATCGGCTCAGACCTATATCAGTGATTAACCTTGCCGGTTGGGGGTGTGGTTGACCGACGGCGGTCCACCGCGGTGGTAGCGTTGTAGCGTGAAAAGGCCCCGCAAATGCGGGGCCTTTCCGTCCGACACGACTGTCACAGTTGTGGTGTGAGAAACAAACCGATGACGCGGATCGGGCGTCACCCAGGGGGTGCGTGTGGGTAAAGGTGGCAGGCAGGGCGGACGGATCGTGGTGCGGGCGAACGACCGGTCGTTGACCGGGCATGGCGGGTTGGCGGTGATCGGGGATCTGGAACGCCGTCTCGGGCTGATCGCCACGATCGACGCGCAGCTTGCGCGGGAGCGCCGCGCGCGGGCGATCAAGGTCCGCCGGCGCGGGGTGACGCCGGGGGAGCTGGTTATGAGCCTCGCGGAGTGCCAGCTGGTCGGCGGCGCGTTCTTTGACCATCTTCGCGAGCAGCGCGCTGATCAGGCGGGCGCGCAGTTGCGCGCCGTCGCGGGGGTGCCCAAGCTGGCTACCGTGATCGGAGTGGTGGACCACGCCACGGGCGGGGTGGCGACGCGCGACGGCCGTCTGTAGAGCCCGCTCGACGAGCTCCAGGCGCATGTGCGGACGCATGCACCACCCGACGATCCTGCGGCTGTAGCAGTCCAGCACGGAGGCGAGGTACAGCCACCCCTCCCAGGTCGATAGGTAGGTGATGTCCGCGCACCACAACCGCTCAGGCGCGGCCGCGTCAAAGTCCCGCTCTACCAGGTCTGGCGCGGTCCTCACGCCCGCGACGCGGACCGTTGTGCGCCGCTTGCGCGCCACCGGGATGCCCTGCAGCGCGGCGCTGACCATCAGCCGCTCCACACGCTTGCGGCCCACACCGATCCCGTGCGCCAGCGCCAGCTCGGCGTGGACCCTCGGCGCGCCGTAGGTCCCGCCAGACGCCTCGTGGATCTCCTTGATCTCCCCAAAAGCCACAGGTCACGCAGATCGCGCTCCGAAGGGGGCCGGCGCTCCCACGCACCAAACGCGGTACGGCTGACCCCAAGCACGCGGCACATCAGCGAGACAGGGCAGCTGGACTTCTCCGCGGCGATCAACGCGTACACCGCGCCTACCGCCTACCGCCCCTCGCTCTCCTTGGCGAAGAAGACCGCGGCTTTTCCGCAGCACCTCCCGCTCCATCGTGAGCGTGCGGTCCTCCCGACGCAACCGATGCGGCTGCCGGCGTTGGCGAAGGATCTCGGGGTCTCGGAGCGGACGTTGCGCAACTGGCGGCGTCAGGCCGAGATCGATGAGGGTCGCCGCGACGGGGTGAGCAGCGAGCAGCAAGAGGAGAACGGCATCTCGCTCCCACGCATCAACTTCACCGCCTCAGCACGAAACTCAGACGGAAACGGCGGCCGCAATGCGATAGCGTCATGCTGTCTGGGCGGGGGATCAACCGATCCCTCGCACGTGTTTAGGGGCGATTTTCGACCGACAGGGGATCGCGATGGATATTCCTTGGGACGAGCTTGTGAGGCGTATCGACCGGTCTCAATTGACGCCTTTTCTGGGCGCTGGTATCAGCCGGCCGCCGTTGCCGGGAGCGAGCGAGCTTGCGGAGGACCTAGCTGCGGCGTGCGGATATCCGTTCCGCAACAGGGATCTGATGGCGGTCGCGCAGTTCATGGCGACGACGATCGACGGCGCGGCGCCGAAGGCAGCTGTCCAGGAGAGGTTCAGGCGTGTGGCCGATCCCAACTTCAGGGATCCGCTGCAACCGCATGTCGTACTCGCGTCGCTGCCGATTCCGGTGTACTTGACGACCAATTACGACGATTACATGGAGAAGGCACTCGTCGCGGTGAACAGAACGGCGCGGGTAGAGGTCTGCCGCTGGAACAGCGGGCTGCGGCGTCGCCGGTCGCAGCTCGCTGAGAGCGAGCCCGAGTTGGGACGGCCGGTCGTGTTTCATCTCCACGGTCACATCGATGACCCGGACTCGTTGGTGCTGACTGAGGACGACTATCTCGACTTTATGGTCAACGCGCGGCGGTACGAATCGGCGAGCGATATGACGTTGCAGGTCCTGCCACCGATGGTCGACGAGCTGATTTCGACGACGTCTCTGCTGTTTCTCGGATACGGGCTGCGGGACTGGAACCTCCGGGTTCTGCTCCGCGCGCTGGTCGAGAGCGCTGACCGGTCCTCCCAGAAGATCAGCGTCAGCGTCCAGCTCGAGCCGGACGATTCGCTGATCGAATCGGTCGGCAAGGACACAGCAATCAAATACCTCGAAGAGTACTTCGCGGGACTGAAGATCCGTGTTTACTGGGGAGCAGCCGACGATTTCCTCGTGGAGCTCCAGCAACGCTGGCAAGCTTCCGAGGCGGGAACTTCACCCCGCTGATGCCCGAGGTCGTCCCGCACGAGAGCGTGGCGCGGGTCGGCGGCTCGCTGGCGCCGTACCCAGGACCACGCTCGTTCACGGTGGACGAGGCAGACCTGTTCTTCGGACGGGAACGTGAGCGATCCCAGCTGCGCTCGCTGGTACTCGCTCATTCGCTGGTGCTCCTGTACGCGCAGTCCGGCGCTGGCAAGACCTCGCTGATCCAGGCCGGACTGATTCCCGAGTTCCATCGGCGACACGTCACCGTCTTCCCGGCCCTCCGAATCGGCTCGAGCGCACCGGAGCCGCCCGCGGCGCGCATCGAGAACGTATATGTCCGCTCAATCGTCGCCAACTGGAGCGCGGCGCACCCCGAACAGATTTCAGACATCTCAGCCGTCGCGGACTTCCCAGACTTCGTCGACCACCTATCAGCCGCGTACGACGCGTCCGCCGACGAAGCCCGAGTAATCATCATCGATCAGTTCGAGGAGATCTTCACGGTGTTCCCCGAGAGCTGGCAGAGCCGCGGCGATTTCTTCGTGCAGGTCGAGCGGGCGCTCACCGTCGATCCTGAGTTGCGTGTGCTGCTGTCGATGCGCGAGGACTACCTTGCGCAAACGGACCCGTACGCCGCCCTGGTCAGCAACCACTTACAGCACCGGTTCCGGCTCGAGCGACTCGGCAGGCGGCAGGCGCTCGCCGCGGTGACCGGCCCACTCGCCAGGACCGGCCGCGAGTTCGCGCCGACGGCGGCGGAGTACCTAGTCGACCAGCTGCTACAGATCCGCTTCGAGCGCCAAGGCCGTCTACTGGAGGTCCGTGGGGAGTACGTCGAACCCGTCCAACTGCAGATCGTCTGCGCATCGCTTTGGGAACGACTCGAAGCGCTACCGGAGCAGATCGATCGGATCACCTCGCGCCACATCGACGAGTACGCCGAAGTGGACAAGGCCCTCAGCCGCTTCTACGACGAACTCGTCAGCCGAGTCGCATCAGGCACCGCAACCGATCCGCTCCAGCTCCGGACTTGGTGCGAGAACCAGCTCATCACCCCGGGCGGGACACGCGCGCTCGTCTACCGGGGCACCACGGAGACCGAAGGGATGCCAAACGCGGTGATCGACCAACTCCAGAGCGAGCACCTAATCCGCGGCGAACTGCGCGCCGGCGCCCATTGGTACGAACTCTCACACGACAAGTTCGTCGATGCAATCCAAGCCGGTAACCGCCAAGCGGTCGAGCAACTACTCGAACGCAAGACGGACGCTGCAGAGCAAGAGGCGCGTCTCCAGAAGAGAAGGGCGCGGGTTTTCGGAGTCTTTGCCATCGGCGTTGTGGTGCTCGAGCTTGTGCTTGGCGTGGCGGCGTTGTTGATCGCGTCGAGTGAGCGGGGTTGGTCGCGCGGGGATGCGGTCGCTGTGGCAGGGCTGGTGGCGGCGATCGCTTCCGGGGCGGCGGCCCAGTTTGGTCCGCCGTTGTTTGAGCGCTGGCTGCATCACCGTCAATCTGGTGGCACTCGGCGTTGAGGTCAGCGTCGGGAGCCTTGAGGTGCAGGACCCGCCTGCGTTTCGACAGACCGCGAAGGTCTTCGACATGCTGCTGGCGCTCCCGGTTGAGGAAAGTGCTCCTCGGGCGTCACCCGCATGTCGTAGGCGACCGCCGGCGTGCGGCAGTGCGGCGGCCGCGGTCGGATGACGTGCGGGCCCCGGTGAGACCGACCGACGCGACGATGACGCATTGCTGGCAGCGATCAAAAAGGATGGGCGGGATTTGCCGGATCTCATCGCCTCGCCCCTCACCGCTAACGGTCCACTCTCGGTAGCAGGCGTCTCCAAACCTCCCGGAGCCATCCTGGCAAGCCCTGCTGTGCAACCGGATTTGGACGGAGTTTTGCGACGGACCCTATACGAGAATGAGTTCAAACCGACAAACGTATACGAGCCCGGGTTCATAAGGTCGCCGAAGCCGCCCGCCCCCCTTTGACGTTCCCGGTCGAAGCTGCTTCCCAGGGGAAGAGTCACCCGCAAAGAGTTCCCGGGCGGCCTCGATTGGACAGACTCTTCTGGACCGCCGGGAACCTACAAGCCGTACTCGCTTTCCGAGGTGCTAGACGGACACGTCCCAGAGGCAGCGTTCACAAACAAAGCGGTCCCGGTTGGCGATACTGCCAACACGAAGGATTCGTTCCTCGCTTCCGCGTCGTCCAAACCGATGTCCGGAACTGAGGTCCAAGCTAACGCGCTCGCCACGATCCTCGATGGTTACCCGCTCAAGCAGGCGGTAAGCGAGGTCAACGTCATTCTGCTGCTTTCGTCCGCTTTTCTCGCAGCTCTCAGCATCCGCCTTACAACGCGTTACGTACTTCTGGTGGCCGCTGGATCAGTTGCCCTCTTCGTGCTTGCAGCCCAACCAGCTTTGACGCAGGATGGATCATCTCGGTTGTGTATCCGCTGCTTGGCATCGCCCTCGGAGCGATCGCATCCTGCTTTGTCGAGCCACTTCTGCTCCGTCGCATGCGAACACCGCGTAGCTAAGAAACGCGCTTCCGGCTTTTTCGTGACCGCTTGCTGTTTTGGTGTTAATTACCGCTGGTTTCTGGCGTGGTTGTGCCGATCTGGGCCGGCATCGAGGGATGGCGCGCGAAAGAAGTAAGTCGGGAGGCGCGCCGTCGGCTCGCGAAAAACGTCCGGAACCAGTCAAGTCGAATGAGACGTCTTCTGATCGCAATTACTACTTACAGTACGTGGCGTCGGACCGCCCCGCCTGCGCGAGCAATTGTTCGGCTCGAGTTGAGTCTGGACCGAGTGCTTGATCTGACGCTGCAAGTGGTGAGGTCTTGGATCATCGCCGCCGGATTTGACCCCACCCACCTACGAGCCGAGGACCATCGGCCCTGTCAGGAGCTGGCCAAGTCGTGAGCGTCTAGGCTCGGAAGAGATCATCGTTCCCTCAGCCGCTTGGGCACGAGGGCCGGGGGTACGCGTTCAGGGGGTCGCGATGGCTGATCAGGACGCGAGCTGGATCCAGGTGCGATCGCGTAGCTGGAGGCCTGGTTCTCCGGAGGGTGTGGTGCCGGTCTTGAACGGGAGTTGCGCGGCGAGTTCGTCGCTGGCGTGCGCGAGTTTGAGGACCTCGATCATCAGCTGATGGATCTCACCGAGGATCGGCGTGTCTGGATCCTCGTCACGCTCGGTGTCGTCGGTGGGCGCTGCGTCGTTGAGAGCGGTCATGGTCTGAGCGATCACCCAGTGGTAGTGCGCGCCGGGGAGATGGTCCAGGACTTCCAGCAGCGTGACGGTGTTCTCGTCGATCATCCAGCTGGTCCCGTCGATCGTGCCGCGGGCGATCCAGATGCGCTCACCCGTGCAGATGTGCTCGGCGAGCTCGCTGGCGTAGCGCCCATCGTGTGCGTGGGGTGCCCAGAACCGCCAGCGGCAGCTGGTGGTCTCGCTGCTCCACGTGCGCACCGGGGTGAGGTGACGCGCGCAGCAGTGCTTGAGCTTGCGTCCCGATCCGCAGAAGCACGGCTGGTTGCGCGATCGTCCCGCGGTTGGCATCGCCCGGGATCATCGCGCCGCGGCCGGACGACACCGCGCGGTCGGTCACGGCGGCAGCGGCGAGGGGGCGGCCTGGCCGTGGCGGGTGGCGGTCGCAGCGTGAATCAGGTAGTCGAGCACGGGGCGGTCTTGGAGACGCATCGTTTCGCGGATCGAGAGGATCCGCTCGATCCAGCGGCTGCCCTGCTCGGACTGCGTGCCGCCCTGCACGCGGCGAAGAATGACGGCGTGCCTGAGCGCTCTCTCGGCCGCGTTGTTGTCCATCGGAATGTGGAGGTCTTCGACGTCGCAGAACGTCCACAGCGCGTCGTACTCCTCCAAGAGTCCGGCGCAGTAGTTCGCCGTCTTCTGATCGTGACCGCGCGCGCCTTGTTGCAGAAGCGCTTTGATCTGCTTGCGCGAGGGTGCGAGCTGCGCGCGCAGCCAGTCGAGATCGTGATCGTCGCGAAGGTAGGCGTGGTGGATGTGGATCACTTCACGAGCGGCCGTCAGCAGCTTGGTGCCGAGCTTGCCGGGGGCGCCCGGGCGCTCGGACAGCGCAACCAGCGACCGGATCCAGTGCGCCCAGCAGAGCTGCTGTTGCAGGACATCGAGCCAGTGGTAGCCGACGTACCGATCGGAGATCACGAACCCGCCGAACTCCTCGCCCAAAAGCTCTTTTGCCGCCCGCTGGCTGCGGGTCTGATCGATCCGATAGCACGCCGCCAGCGCGCTAGTGGCGACCCACAGGCACTGATAGGCGCCCGACAGCCGCCAGCCGGTCTCATCGGCATGTACCTGCTGGGCCTGCTGAATCGCGGTGCGCAGCTGCTCCCACGGATCCTTCAGGATCGCCGACATGCGCATGATCACCGCGTCGACCGCGCCCACCGAGATCGGGATCCCGAACATCTCGACGATCACATCGCGTACCTGCCGGCGCGAGAGCCGATACACGCCGGCCAGCATCGCGATGTGCGCCTCCAAACGCGGCGCGAACGGCGACCACGACACGCCCACGCGCAGATCGGCCAGCCTGAGCTTGCCGCAGCATGGGCACCGCAACCGCGCCAGGTCGTACTGACAGATCACCGGACCGACCGGCGGCAACTCCCACTGCTGATGGATCACCGGAACCCCAACAGCCGTCTCGGTGCCGTCGAACCGGTGCCCGCACCCACACAACTCCGGGAAATGCACGGTGTGCCGGTCGACAGAATCCAGCGCCACCATCTGCCGATGCGTACCCTCGTGCCCCGGCTGCCCGCCCTGCTTGCGCGGCGCCTTGGACATCCGCTTGAGCTGCTCGCGCGCCTCACGGCGCCGCTCCGCCCTCGTCTTCGGCGGATCGCTCGACGGCGCGTTGCTGCTGTTGCGGGAAGTGCGGTTCACCTCACGCTCGAGCTCCTCAATCCGAGTGGACGATGCCTGGTTCTGCGCGATCAACTCCGCGACCTGCGCGCGCAACTCCGCGACGAGCGCTTCCAGATCCTCATAACTGGGACGACCCGAATCCCTGCTTGCAGAACTCACGCATGAAAGATTCCCCGCAAACGACCAAGTTCCTGTAACCGTTCAGTCCCTGGGGCCGCTCATGCGAGCAGGGGGAACGGGTCGTCGCGGTTGTGGGCGGCGATGAGCTGGCTGAGATAGATGAACAGTGAGCGGTGTTGCAGTCGACAGGTCGCGGCTGCGGACAGGGCGCGTTCGGCGAACCGTTCGCCTTCGTTGCTTTGGGTGCCGAGCGAGACTTTGCGGTGGATGACTGGTGCTCTGAGCGCGCGTTCGGCCGGGTTGTTGGTCGGCTCGACGCCCTCGATCAGGGTGAAGGTCCATAGCGCGGGCCAGACCTTGAGGAGGTTGTTGGCGAACCGGCGGTGCCAGCGGGTGCGCTTGCTCTTCGGGCTGGCGTCTTGGAGCAGCGTCCGGAGCTCGGTCTGGATCGGGGAGATCTCCGCCTGGAGGCGGTCGCGGTCGTGGTGCTCATGTTGGAATGAGTGCCAGGCGGCGAACACACGGCCGGCGAGCTCAAGGCCCTGTTCGCCGAAGCTCTGCTGCTCGGCCAGGCCGTCGGCGTGGCGGCGGAAGTCGCGCTGCAGGTGTGACCAGCACACCTGGCGGTGGGTCGGGTCGAGATGGCTGAAGCCGGGCCAGCGATCGGAGATCACGATCCCTGGGTAGGTGCTGCCGATCAGCGCGTCGAAGGTCTCGCGGTTGCAGTGCTCGGCGATCTTCAAGAACACCGCGCTGGAGGTGTTCGCGGTCCACAACGCGCGAGCATCGCCCTTGGTTCGCCAACCGGTCTCATCGACATGCACCGCTGCGGCCGCCAGCACCTGGTCT
>JBKQIR010000039.1:0-24257 GCA_052148275.1 Solirubrobacteraceae bacterium | reverse complement strand
TCTCTGGGCTCTCACGCAGCGTGATGTGCCACCAGCCGGCATCGTCGGGTGCCCGGTGCGGCTCTCGCACCCGATGCCCGTCTGAGTAGCGAGACAGGCCGACCTGATTTAGATGGAGACCCCCCTCAGTCTAAACCCGCCATCGGACATTGGGCATCAACTTTTCCGGGCTGGGCATCAACTCGTCCTTGGGCATCGGATTGGGCATCAAACTGGCCGACTGTCCCGCCGTTATTGACGATTTGGCTGCTCCAGATCGTCCGAATTTGCCAAAATCAGAGGGTCATTAGCTGCTTGCCATGCAGAAGGTCGAGGGTTCGAGTCCCTTCTGCCGCTCTCACGGAAAGCCCTCCAAAGCGGAGGGTTTGTCTTTGCTCGGAGGCCGCGGGCAGCCGCTGGTCAGACCGGCGCTACCACTCGGCGCTACCAGACCCAGCGGGCCGGACTGCACACAACCTCATCTTGAGACTCGAGCCCGGCGTCAGCGGGCTGCCTCGGCGATTCATCACAACCAATGCCACCAACCCGGATGAGGTCGAGCTCGGACTCGACGGCGTGTCGTCAACCTGGCAGGAGGTCGTACACGTCGTCGAGATGGCGTCAGGGTTGAGCGTCATAGCCCACCGTGGGGGTCCGTTCGGCCTACGCAGCCGCCCGGTCGACCGCGGGTAGCACCTGCTCAAGGCTCGCGGTAGCTTCTGCTCGGTGCGTGATCAAGCGACCAGACGCAGCTGCCGGTCGGCAATGCCGATTTGGACGTGCTGGCCCCAGTCGAGGTGGAGCCGGTCGGCCTCGATCCCGTCTCCGAAGAGGACGCCATCGTCGGGAAGCTCGCTAGTGATCTCGAGAGCGATGTCGCCAGCGAGCTCGCCCTCGACCAGCGTGGTTGCGGTTGCCCGGCTCGGCCAGGGCTCGCGGACGAAGAACGCGAGGCGTTGTTCCTCCGGGCTGGGCAGCGCAAGTTGGGAGTGGCGTTCGTGGTGGAGGCTGGCTGCCCAGCCTGTGGCGCCGGTCCCGGTGGCGATGATCACGCCGGAGGAGGACTGTCGCTCGGTTTGATCACCAAGGGTGATCCGGTAGCGCGCGGATTGGTGGCTGGCGTGGCCGACGAAGATCTCGTTGAGTGCGACAAGTGTCTGACCGTCGTCAAGCCTTGCCTGGACCATCGTCCGGGTCTGCAATAAGGCGTGACCGCCCGCGACATCTCGAAGAAGGTCGTCCGCCGCCTCGGGCGCGTGATTGACGAGGACGCCAGGGTAGAGCTGCGGGTATGGGTTGAGGCCGATGACGGGTTGGCCGTCGAGGTACTTGGCCACGTTGGCGACCAGGCCGTCCTGCCCGAGCACGACGATGATGTCGTCGGGCTCGAACAGGAACCGGTCGAGATCGGCTCGGCTGATGCGGGCTCGGCGCCATTCGGCGGGCACGGCGCCGAGCACACGGGCGTGGTGCCCCCGGTGCTGCTGGTGGCGGTGCTCGATCTCCTCGATCGTTCCTCCGCGTTGCGAGAGGAAGAACGCAGCCTGGTCCCGGGTACCGTGGCGCGCGAGCAGTTCCTGATACTCGGTCGGACGTTCGATCAGCACGCAGCGGGGGAGCATCGTCACGCCTCCTTCGCCGGAGCGCTGTTGAGCCGAGCCAGCAGCGGGGTGATCAGCTCTGGCGTGATCGTGAGGTGCTCGATCTTGCCGAGCTGCCCGGCGAGCTCTCGGACAGCGAGCGCCATCAGGATCTGCGGGCCGAGGTTCTGCTCAATCGCGGCGCGCTGGCGCTCGGCCTCGAGCCGGGCCGCCTCGATCTGCTTGATCGCGTCGGCCTTGCGCGTGGCGACCATGCGCTCCTGGGCGTCGGCGGCCTGTCCGGCGATCGCTTGGGCGGCGGCCTGTTCCTCGGCGCGGCGGCGCTCATTGGCGCCCTCCTGGGCCACAAGCTGCTCTTGCCGGCGAGCCAGCTCGATCTTGTTCTGCAGCTCGTTCTCACCGATCGCGCGTTCCTTCTCGACCGCTAGAGCCCGACGGGCGAAGGTCGCCTCGTCGGCCTTCTGCTGGATCGCTTCGCGAGTCGGCTGCTGCAGCGCCTTCTCGACCTCGCCGGTGGGTGCGAGCCCCGCGACCCGCACGGCGACGATCTCCAGCCCGATCTCGGTGAGCGTCGGCTCCGCCCGCAGGCCGCCGGCGATACGGTCGCGGAGCGGTGCGACCCCGTCGGCCAGGATCTCCCGTAAATCGAGGCGCACGAGCTCGTCGATCACGTACTGCTGCGCCATCTGCACGAGCAAGCCGTGCACCTGCTCAAGCGGCGTCTCGGTCCACTTCCCGCTCGCCAAATCGACCGTGAAGTCGATCCGCTGCGCGACCAGCTGCGGGTCGGTGAACCGAAACGTGACGACGCCCTGGACCGTCAGCTGCTGGAAATCGGCGCTGCGCGCGTGGAACAGGAACGGCAGCTCCTGATCATCGAGCGGAACCTCCGCCACGGCCGCATTGATCGGGCGGAACCAGAACGCGAGCCCCGCGCCCGTCGCCCGCAGCTCGCCGCGGCGGTAGCGGAGCACGTGCGCGGTCGGCTCGGCCCGCAGGTGCCGTACTACTGGGTAGGTGTTGATCTCAGCCATCTCACCAGCTCCTTTTGGTCGTTCTGCCTAAAAGCAATCTGCGCTATTATGGGCACAATGACCAGAAACTGTCAAGCATGACTCCGGAACAGAGCTCAAGCGAGCCTTGGAGCGCGACGAACAGCGCCGGTTATCCAGCGCCGGTCGCGCTCGCCGTCGACGTCGTTGTGCTCACCGTCCGAGACAACGCGCTCCTCGCACTCGCGATCGAGAGCAAGGAGGGGCCATGGGCGCTACCTGGCGGGTTTGTGGGACCCAACGAGACACCCGAGCAGACCGCGATCCGAAAGCTCCGCGAGAAGACCGGACTCACACGGATCTATCTCGAGCAGCTCGCCACCTTCGCAGACCCTGCACGCGATCCGCGCGGTTGGATCCCAACCGTCGCGCACCTTGCGCTCGTGCCGGCCGGGACCGAGCCGACCGACCTGGCCGCCGGCTGGATCCGGGCGACCGACCCACCGGCCCTGGCCTACGACCACGCACGCATCCTCGACGTCGCCGTCGACCGCGTCCGCGGCAAGCTGTGGTGGTCCAACGTCGGCGTCGGCGTCCTGCCCGGCGAGTTCACCCTCGCCCAGGCACGAGCGGTCTACGAGGCGATCGCCGGCACCACCTACGACCCGAGCACCTTCGCCCGCGACCTACGCGCCACCGGACTGATCACCCGAGCCAACGCCGAACCCGCTCCAACAGGGGGCCGGCCCGCTGCCCGATACCGGTTCAGCCAGCAACAACCGAGCTGGGGCGCGGGCCGGCGAAAGCGCATTCCTGGACATGGAACTACCTGAGCGAGTCAAAGACATTCGGCGTCGAACCGCTCGGGGTGCTCGATCGCGTCGAGCAAGCGAGCGGCTTCCTCCTCATCGAGAACGATCCCGTGACCGGCCGGAAAGCATCTCTTCGGCTCGAGCTTGCGCCGCTTGCCGGAAGAACTCAGTGAGGGTCAAACCGAGCGCTGCGGCCGCGCCCTCTGCGAGCGAGTGCTCCTCGTCGGAGACGCAGATCTCGATGCTGTGGGTCCTCGCGGAGCGGGCTATGAGCAAGAGCGTGGGTACGGAGTCTGTAAAGGTCTCAGACGGCGGTGACGATGCGCTCGCCTGGAGCGCAGTCGGCGATGACGTTGCCGGCGTCGTCGAACGCGACGAGGAGCAACCCGTCACGTGCTTCCGCGCTCGCCGCCGCGAGGCGCTCGAGGGCATCGTACTCCTCGCCGTCACGGTCGAACGACGCGACGAGGTTGCCGGCATCGAAGATCGAGTAGGTCATCACGATCATGGTATCGGCGCGGACAGCGGCTACGGGCGTACGGGCGTCACGTTTACGACGCAGCCCGCGAGCTGATCCGGGCCGCAGATCGACCAATGGCCCCGGCTGCCTGTATCTGCCAGGCAGATCCCACTACCAGGCTGGAGCTCGACACGCGCGACGTGCGTGCCAACACGATCTGGCCGTCGGCGAGCAAGCCGGACAAGCGCCTCGACGTCTTCGAACATCGAGACGGCCATGTGGAGCACTGTGGCACGCAGGTCCGCAGGATTCGCTGGACGGCCGGTTTCGTAGTTCGATCGCATCGCATCGACGAGCGCCGCGCCCTCCGCGCCGTGGCAACCGCGGAAGACGGTCATCGGTCGCTCGAGCAGGACAACCGTGATCGGAAAGTCGAGGGTTGGCATGGGTCCGGAGCGGGCGGGAGTATCGCCCACGCTCTGTCTCGGTCACGCAGCCGTCCGTTCAACTGGCGTCCGAGTCGTCTCGAACGCTGCGACGGTTTCCGGCTTGATCGTGTCGAGCAGCTCGATTCGGAGGTGCCCGGTGGCGCTGTAGAGCCCGACGCGCTTGCCGGTTCGTTCGATACGCCGGCAGCCTTCCTCGTCCCGGCACATGTAGATGACCGCGTGCGTCTTCCCGGCCACGATCCACCCCAGGTGGAGCTGCAGGATCGCGTTGAGTGTCGGCTTGGACTTCGGTGCGAGCTCGACCTCGATCGCGATCGCCGTATCGGACAGAAACCCGACGAGATCGGGGCGATGGCCGGAGCGCTTAAGGCTGTGGCAATCGAGCCAGTCGAGCTTCCCGGCCCATTTGGGGTTGTCGAGGATCTCTCTCGGCCCGAGGTAGGTGCGCCCGCGGAGGGTGAGCCACGCGGCGGTCCAGGCGCAGGCGCTGTCGTGGGCCCACGTCGTGGGTGCCGGGGTGGTGGCGGCGATCAGCGGGAGGCCGAGAACGCAGATGCCCTTCCGAGTCGCGAGGAAAAGCGAGCCGTGTCCGCGGACCATCGAGCAGCGCTCCAGCCATCCCTCGCGCTCAAGGCGCCGGGCGTGATTACGCGCGGCGACCTCGCTCCAGCCCATCGAGTACCGCCACGGATCCAGCGGCGACGGTCCGACTCTCGCCAGCCACTCCAGCCCCTTCATCGACGCCGGCCCTGGACGCAGCTCCCGGCTCATCGAGTCACCTGCCATCCCCGCCGCCGACTCGCCCCCGCCGTTTCGACGTTGCCGACCTCTCCCTCAAAGTCGCAGCCTCCACGATCACTGCCTTCCCCCTGAACCCGACTGACCCTCGGATCACTGATCCCGTGTCCGTCACCGGCCCGCCTCCGCCCCCGCTGAATATCCCATGCTCAGAGCGCTTCAGGGCGGGTAGTCAAGCGCGGCAGAGCGCCGGATCACGAAACACTTCACTCTGTAGCTGCAGACCCTGGTCCGGCACCGCCTTCTGCGTCCTTCGCTGGCCGTCTCGTCGAGCGTTCGGTCCAGTTGCCGTACCGCGCGCGATACCGCTCGAGCGAGTCGGCGATGTCGTGCAGCGTCAGCGAGAGGTCCTCGAGCGCGGACCGGATTGCGCCGGCGCGAGCCAGTCTCATCGCCTGCCCGAGCCGATCGACACGTCGGTCGAACTGCTGCCAGAGCTTCGGCGGTCCGGGTCGGTTGCCACCCGGACGCAGCTCGTATGAGAGCGTGAAGTCCTCGGCAATCGGCTCGCCCTCCCACCGCATCTCCTCGTCGTCGTCGAACAGGCCGAGCGCCCCGGCTTTGCTCGCGGCCGCATCGGCGATCTGCCTCAGCCGACCGGCAAACCAGACATCGGGTGGGGCCATCCGACTAGTCTGAAGGGCCGCGAGCCATTCCCACTCGGCGACGCCCAGCCAGTCTTCCGGGTCGACGTGTTCCTCGTCGGTCGCCCAGGCACGCACGTTTGGAGCGCTGATCGCGTCCGGCGCGCGGCGCTGCCTCACCCGCCGCCCAGGCTCGACCGGTCCGGGCGGCGGGGGAGCGGCATCCTCGTAGTCCTCGCCGCGCAGCATGCGGTCGAGCTCCGAGCGGCGGACCAGAAACTTCCGCTGGCCGGCGCGCATCGCCTGGAGCGTTCCCTTCGCGATCCAGGATCGGATCGTCGCCGGGCTGAGGCGGAGCTCTTCGGCGATCTCGGCGAGCGTCAGCCAGGGATCTTCAACGGGGTCCAGCTCGTGATCCGACAGCGCGTGTCCCTCGATTCGCAGTAGCGTGATTAGCGCAATTAAGCTACCGTATTTCGTTGTGAGTATTACACGCGAGGATGTTCTGACCGTCTCCGACGTCGCGGCGCTGCTTGACCTCAAGCCCTACACGGTCAAGGAGTACGCGCGGCGGGGCATCCTCTCGGGCCGGAAGCTGGGCCGAACCCGGCGGTTCCTTCGGCCCGAGCTGGAAGAGGCCATACGGCGGCTCTCGAGGACCACTCGTTAGGGAGCCGGAGGCGACACCACCGAGAAGTACCATCATCTCCGTGACCACGCTCGCGACACCCCAGGTTCCGCTGCCCGACGATGACCGTCGTACGACCGTCGCGCTGTTTACGTTGCACGAATGCGCGACGTACCTGCAGACGCCGCTCTCAACCCTGCATGCGTGGGCGCGGCCGAAGGACGGAGCGCCGCTTGTCACAGTCCTCCCCACAGCCGGACGGCAGGCGACGGTCCCTTTCGTCGGCTTCGCGGAGGCGTTCGTGCTCGGCGCGCTGCGACGGGCCGGGGTGCCGATGCAACGCATCCGCCCGGTGGTCCGGAGGTTGAGCGATGAGATCGGCCTTGAGCACGCCCTCGCCTTGCAGCGCGTCTACACCGACGGCGCCGAGCTGATCTTCGACTACGCATCGACGAGCGACGACGAGGAGCTTCTCACGGTGGTGCGCACCGGCCAGGAGCACCTGGCCGATGTGATCCGGGAGTATCTGAAGCGGATCACCTACCGCGACGACGGCTGGGCGCAACGCATGCGCCTGCCTGCATACGCGCACGCCGACGTTACGGTCGATCCCGCGGAGGCGTTCGGGCAACCGCTTGTGGTGCATGGCGGCGCCCGCGTGGAGGACCTTGTGGACCGGTTCCGCGCGGGCGACGGCTTCGCGGAGATCGCGGCCGACTTCGACGTTCCCAGCGGCGAGGTCGAGGACGTAATCCGCGTTGCTCTCCGCCTCGCCGCCTGAGTACTTCATCGACCGCAGCCTCGGCAGGCACGTCGTCCCGGACGCGCTCCGCGCGGCCGGCGCGATCGTCCATGTGATGGCCGACGTCTATGGCGAGCGGATCGGCCAGGGACCGAAGGACACGGAATGGCTGCAGGAGGCTGGCGGAAAGGGTTGGGTCGTGCTGATGAAAGACGACCAGGTCCGCTACCGCCCGGCCGAGCTCGACGCCTTGACCGCAGCCGGTGTGCGGGCGTTCTGCCTCACGAATGCGAACCTCGGAGGGAGGGCGATGGCCGAGCGGTTCGTGACGCAGCTCCCGCGGATCAACCAGATCGCCGTCAGCCGGTCGGAGCCGTACATCTACGGCGTACTACGCCGACGGTGTGCGCCCGCTCTGGCCCAAATAGAAGCTGGGTCGAACGTGGCTCTTCCTGCGCCCCGAACTGGAGGATGCCATCCGGCGTCTTCGAAGCCCGACGCTAACGGAAGGTCAGGCGGCGGGGCGGTCGACCGTTGGCCGATCGGCGGCGCGGAGCAGGCTCGAGATGACGTCTCTCGGGTCTTCGCCGCGCGAGATGGCGATCCGGCTCAATCGGGCGGCGTCATCGCCGTCGAGGTCGACGAGGACGCGCACCGTGGCGTCAGGATTAGGCGGAAGGCGTTCGATGAGCGCCGGGTCGAGCTTCTCCAGTTCAGCGTCGAAGTCGCCGGGCTGCGGGTCGTCGGATGTCCAGGGTGATTCGCTCATGACTGACCTTCGATGATCTTACGCTCGCGCGGGCTCGACTCCCAGCCGGTGACGACGAGCCACGTGGTCGGCTCATCGGTCGCCTCGATGACCAATGTCAGGCAGCGGCCACCGTTCGTCCGACCGAGCAGCAACCGGCGGTCCGTCGAGCCGGCGGCCGGGTTCCGGATCAGCACAGGACCGTTCCACAGCAGCTCGCGAACCTCGGAGACTGAGATCGCTCGCGCGCCGAGCTTGTCGATCGCCGCAAGTGTCAGCGACAGCTCGGAGATGCGTGTTGGCATCAGCGCTCACCGCCTCCCACAGCGGCCGGCGTCGGCTCGACCGGCGCGACGGCGAAGATCGCATCCATGCGCTCGGCCAGCTCGACCAGTGGACGGGCGTGGAGGTAGCGCTCGGTGGTGGTGATCTTTGAATGCCCGAGCAGCGTCTGGACGGTCGCCGGATCCAGGCCGCGGATGGCGAGCGTGGCGAAGGTGTGGCGCAGATGGTGGAAGGGCAGCGGGGGAAGGCCGGCGGCATCCCGAGCGGCGTCGAGGACGAGGTGATGGTGCATGCTCGGTCCGGTCTCTCGTTGCGTAGCGCAGGGGAGAACGTGGTGGTCTCGGTGCAGGCCGATGGGAAGGGAGCCAGGTCGACCTGGTGGTCACTCCTCGTGCGGGCTGGTTGCAGGTGATCGATTGGGGTGAGGGGTCGATGTTCGCTCGGGAGATCGCTGACCGGTTACAGGCGGCGGAGTCGTCGCGGCGCTGAGCTGCCGGTCGCTCGGGATCGATAGCGCAGCAGCGCATGAGTTCAGGGGCAGCCGCAGCGGCCGGCGAGGGCCGGACGTTCATCGAGGCGGCCCGGCGTGGCCAGGTGGTGGCCGCGGCGATCGAGGCGATCGCCGAGCTGGGCTATCCGTCTGCGTCGTTGGTGCGCATCGCTAAATATGCGGGGACGAGCAAGGGGGTGGTGACTTACCACTTCGACAATCGAGAGGATCTGGTCGGTGCCGTCTACGCCGAGGTGCTGGCTCGGGCCGCGGAGTTCATGAGCGGGCCGATCGCGGCCGAGACCTCGGCGGCGGGGATGTTGCGGGCGTACATCAGTTCGAACCTGGCGTTCATGCGCGAGTTCCGCACAAATGTGATGGCGATCTTGGAGATCTACTGGAACGCGAGGGACGCTACCGGCAAGCCGTTGTATGACGTGGCCGCGCTCGACGCGCTGATCGCCCCGTTGGAGTCGTTGTTGCGGGCCGGTCAGGCCGCGGGCGAGTTCGGCGAGTTCGACGCCAAAGCGATGGCGTTGGCCATCCGTGGGGCGATCGACGCTGTCCCACCCCGTCTGGCCCGCGACCCGGACTTCGATGTCGACTCCTACACGGCTGTGTTGACGACGACGTTCGACGCGTCCACGACCGCCCGGCGACGTCGGGCGGGGACGCGGCGGCCTTCTCGATGAACAGCGACCCGAGGTCCATCCCGCCACCAGTCGCCGGGTCCGCAGGCGAGTCAATGTCGCCCGCGGGCGACGCCGCGGTCATCATCTCTCATTTGCACATGGCCTACGGGGAGACGGTCGCGGTCGACGATGTGTCGTTGTCGGTCGCGGCGGACGAGATCTTCGGGGTGCTCGGACCGAACGGGGCTGGCAAGACGAGCACGGTGGAGTGCGTGATCGGCCTCAGGATCCCCGATTCGGGGTCGATCCGGGTGCTCGGCCTCGACCCGGTCGAAGATCGGGAAAGGCTACGTCTGCTCGTCGGAGCGCAGTTGCAGGCGAGCGCTCTGCCAGGAAAGTTGAAGGTCGGCGAGATCGTCGCGCTGTATCGGTCTTTCTACCCCGACCCCGCTGACGTCGACGAACTGCTCGAAACTCTCGGGCTGGCTGAAAAGCACGACGAGTACTACCGCTCGCTCTCGGGCGGTCAGAAGCAGCGCCTCTCGATCGTCTTGGCGCTCATCGGCCGTCCCAGGCTCGCCGTGCTCGACGAGATGACGACGGGCCTTGACCCCCAAGCCCGCCGCGACACGTGGGACCTGATCGAACAGATGCACCAACGCGGCGTCACGATCCTGCTGGTGACCCACTTCATGGAGGAGGCCGAGCGGCTCTGCGACCGCGTCGCGCTCCTCGACTGGGGACAGGTCGTCGCCATTGACACCCCCCAAGCCCTGGGCCGACGAGTGGCCGGGGCCAAGCAGGTGGGCTTCGAACCGTCGGGCCCCTTCGACGATGACCTCCTCGTTGGCCTGCCAGAAGTGACCACAGTGGAGCGCCACGGCGCCCGAGTCACCGTGCGCGGCTCCGGCGACTTGGTGAACGCTGTCATCCGCGCTCTGGCAGCGGCTGATGTGACGGCCCACGATGTCGAGCTCAGCACGGCGAGTCTCGAGGACGCCTTCGTCGCTCTCACCGGCCGGCGAGCGAACGCGGAATCGTCAACTCGTATTCCGGCACGAACGACGGCGCCAGCAGCGAAGCTCGCGAGCCACACCAGGACGAACCGAGCGTCCGTCCGCCCCAAGACGACGCCACGCTCGGCGTTCGCCAAGCTCGTCCCGAGCGAGGCCCGCCTCGCGTGGCGGCAGCCGGTCGGACTGCTGGTCGGCCTGGGCCTTCCCGTCCTGCTGCTGGTGATTTTCGGGTTCATCCCAGGCTTTCATAAGCACCGAGAATCCCTGAGCGGTCTGAGCTACTTCGACGTCTACGTACCGACGCTCATCGCGCTGGTCATCGCCGCCCTGGCGTTCTTTAGCCTACCGACCCCACTCGCTACCTACCGAGAACAGGGCATCCTGCGCCGGCTATCGACCACGCCGGTCCCCCCGGCATGGCTCCTGGGCGCCCAACTTGCGGTCCAAGCCGCCATCGCGGTCACCGCCCTGGTCATCTTGATGGTGGTCGGCACCACCGGGTTCGGACTGAAGACCCCGGTCAGCCTGGGTGGGTTCACGCTCACCGTTGTACTCTCGAGCGCGGCCGTGTTCGCCATCGGACTGTTGATCACGGGCGTGGCCCGAACCGCCGTTGCCGCCGGAGGCATCGGCTGGGTGGTGTTCTTCCCACTGATGTTCTTCGCCGGACTGTGGGTCCCCCTCCAAGAACTACCGAGCGTCGTGCGAGACATCGGCCACTACACCCCACTCGGCGCATCGGTCCAAGCACTCCAACACTCCATCCAAACGGGTTCCCCACCGCCGCACCCCTCCTCGTCCTCACCGCCGACACCATCGCTTTCGGATGGCTCGCACTCCGGTTCTTCAAATGGGAGTGACCATGCAACACGGCGCTCGCAGCCGGGCGCGCGGAAAGGTCCTACCGGAAACTATCGCGTACGAGGACGAGGGTTCGAATAGGGGCCGGCTGGGTTCGAAGCGAGCCCCTCGGCGAACTGACGAGCGCGGAAACACCAACTGGTCGTTAGTGCATGAAGTGGTCGTCGCCAGCGGACAGGAGGGCTCTCAAACCGATCGCCTCAGACTACTACTCGAACGTCGCGATCAGCGCTCGCGCGCTTGCGACGGCATCCTCTCGATCACGATGCTCACTCGGTCGGCTGATCACATGCCACCGCCCCTCGTCTCTGCGGCACGTCTGCAACGTGAACCCGTGCGGCGTTCTGATCACATCAACGCAGCACATCCCGTCACGCGAATGGATGCTGTCGATGACCTTCCGCGTGGTGTCGCCGTCCGTCATAAGTTCAATTTTCGCCTCGATCACCCGATCGTTCAAGCCGGCCCCTGCTTGCGCCTACCGCAGTCGGTGGGCGCCCGCGCGCCCGCTACCCCGAATCCTTTGTCTGGTTGGTGATGGCCGCCGCGATATTCAGGACTGCGCGCACTGTGGGAGTGGTGGATGTGCGAGCGAGGGACGCGAGTGATAGGCGGCGTTTGGCGCGGCGTCGCAATGGTCGCAGGATGACGTCGTCAGGTGGTTGGTTGGCGGCGAGGCCGGGCATGATCGACACGCCGAGTCCTTGCCCGACAAGTGCGAGGATGGAGGAGGCTTCGCTGACTTCGTGGCTGACGTTGGGCGTGACGCCGCGGGCGGCGAGCACGGTCAGGATCATCCGCTCACACCCGGCGCGGGTGAGGATGAACGGTTCGTTGGCAAGATCACGGACGCGGACGCTGTAACCCGCCGTCAGCGCGTGTCCTGCGGGTAGCACGGCGAGCAGCTCATCGGTCGGTCGCGAGCGGGTGCAGGCTGAGGCCGGGGTGGTCGCCGGTGACGACCGCGAGTTCAACGATCCCGTCACGCGCCCACGCGACGAGCTCGTCGTCGTGGCCATCGATGACGGTGATTGAGAGCGCCGGGTGACGGCGCGCCAGTTCGGCGAGCAGCGGTGGCAGGATCGTTGAGGAAACGCTCGGCATCGAACCGAGGCGAATGTGTCCGCTGGCGATCCCGTCAAGCTCGTCACGGTCTTGGTGCATCGCCGCGGCTTCGTGCAGCAGCGCGCGGCTGCGCACGAGCGCGCGCTCGCCAAAACGCCGTGAGGCTCACACGTCCGTGGCCGCGCACCACGAGCGCTCCGCCAAGCTCGAGCTCCAACGCGCTGAGCGCGCGGCTGACCCCCGGCTGGCTCATGTGCAGATGTCGGGCGGCCTCCTTGAAGCTCCCTGACTCGGCGACCGCGACGAACGCGCGCAGCTGCGCTTCAGTCATCGGCGGGATGCATGGTCGTCATTGGACACCACCCGAATTGAACCGTACGGTCATGGCCGATCATGTCCGGCTTCCTCATTCTGCACGGCATCGAGAACCACCGGCCGCCGTTGCACTGGCAGTTTCAGCTCGCCGCCGAGCTCGCGCGTCACGGGCACGAAGTGCGCTACCCGGACCTCCCCCATCCCGACGCTCCCCAACTGGATGCGTGGCTGAGAGCGCTCGGTGACGAGCTGGCGTTGTTGAGCGAAGGCGAGCTGGTGGTCGTGTGCCATTCCCTTGCCTGCCTGTTGTGGTTCCACGCCGCCGGCACGATTGCCGCGCGGGCTGATCGGGTGATGGTGGTATCACCGCCCGACTCGGATGAAGTTCCCCACGCGGGCGCCTCCTTCCGCCTCGAGCACTTCACTGAGGAGCCGGTGCTCGTCAGCGACCGCCGTGAGCTTGCCATCGTCTGCTCCGACGCGGACCCATACAACCCGCTCGGCGCGCAGGCCCTGTACGGTGACCCGCTCGGCATAGACGCGACCATCATCTCCGGCGGCGGGCACATCACCCCCGCCGATGGCTACGGTCGCTGGCCGCTGGTCGAGGACTGGTGCCTGGCAGCTCAGGCGCGCCCATGACCGGCCCAAGCTGGATTCTGCCCGATGACGCAGAATGAAGACGGACATCTCCGAGCGACCTTAACGGGTTCGCCGCTTTGCCCGAGCACGAGGGCAAGGGCTACTCGCCGCTCTAGGAGCAACTCTAGACGGCCATCGCCAACGACCCTCGGCTTGGCCTCACGGCTGCTTGTCGCCCCAGCAGAGCAGCGGCGACACACGCTGTTCGTCGCCGCTCCGCACTACGTGGTTCAGATTCCGATGGCGCCCGCGGCCGTCTCCGCGCGGGCGAGCAGTGTGTCGATGAAGGTGTGATCGAAGGAGCCGACGTTGGCGGCGCTGGCGGCAGCGAGCGGCGACGCCTTCGGCAATGATCGCGATCTTCCAGTACGCAAGCGCCTGCCCGAAGCCGAGTGCCTCGGTGCTGCGTCCGGTGAGGACAGCGTATTCTGTCCATCTTTGTCAGGAAGCTCCTGCTCTGCGATCGCCGCGGGCCTGAGTGGCGCCGCGGCTCGGATCGCCGCCAGGCGACCGCAAATGCGCCGGGCCAGTGAAGAACCGGACCCGGACGTGCTGGTCGCCCAGGCGGACGCCAATCTTCAGCGGTGTGTCTGTGGATGAAGCGGCTTGACAACGTCCGGGCGCCTCAGGAATAGCGTGTTCACGGCGACGACCGGTCGCCGAGCTGTGGAGCACCCGCCCCAGTCGGGGTTCCATTGGCGAAGGGGATTTCGCCCTCTCGGTTGTCGATGTCACAGGCCATCTTCGGACGCCGCGTCACTGGGGGACCGGGGCGTCAAGAGGAGGCTTGTCGATGACCAAGGACGCCGGCTTCAAGAAGGTTGTCCGCCGCCACGCCGAGGAGCCCGGGCAGCGCTACACCGAAGCGCTGACAGATCTCGAGGGCCTTGACGCGCGAACGAACTACGAGCCTGTTGCCGAGCGGCTGCTCACTCATCTCCGGGATCGCTACGGCATCGATGCTGTCGCGGCGACGAAGCTGAGTGTGCACAAGACCTACGTTTTCGGATAGACCGCAAGGACGGCGAGCCGTGGGTCGCCTGAGCGTTTCCGCCCGCTCGGCCGTGTGCCGGTGTTGAGGGCGACGCCGCGATCCTGCGGTTCCTGGAGCGCCAGGACTATCCCGCGGAGCGCCTGGCGGTCGATGATCGGGTGTCTGACTTCGATGGCAGCGCGGTCCTGGTGACACGGTTCGCCGACGGGGTCGGGCTTCCCGACGGCGCGGAGAAGTTCGCGATGATGGGTGAGTTGCTCGGACGGCTGCACGCGCTGCCGTACGACGAGTCCGCCTGCCGCCCGGGTGGAGCAAGTGGCGAGGACCCGCGCCGCGAGGGCACGCCGCGTCAGGACCTGCTCGCCGCCCTCGCGTTCCTCGACGCCGTGGATATGAAGGTCGCGACCGTCGAGCGCGAGCGCTTTGAGCGGCTCAGGAACATGGTGCGCTCTGCCGACGATGGTGACCGGCTTCCGGAAGGCTTGCTGCACGGAAATCTCCTCCACGCTCCCGATCACGCCGTCCTGACCGAGCAAGGACCGGTCGCGATCAACTGGAAGGCTCGGGGCGCGGACCGCGCCTGGCGGACTTCGCGTACCTGATCTGGGGCACGGGCGCGTGGAACCCACGTCGCCCCAACCAGGAGCGCATCGATGCTGCCGTCAACGCCTACCGCCGACACAGCGAGCCGACCGACGACGAACTCGAGCGGCTGGAGGCAGTCATGTACATCCGAACGCTCTACCTCGTCTGCTTCGGCTACCGACGTGCCATCAACGACGGCGTGAAGTTCCACGAGTGGTGGTTCATCCATCCACCCGAGTACTTCAGCGAGGCCGCGGCCGCAACCCGAGCCGCCTTCCGCCGGTAGACATACCGCACAGGACCGTGACGGAACCGGTATGCCCGCAGATCGCGATCGCCACGATGTGCCAGCCTGGTGACTAGTCTTCGACGCGACGGCCGGGCTGGAGAAGCCCGGACTCATAGGCGGTGATCACGAGCTGGGCGCGGTCGTGGGCGTGCAGCTTGACCATGGTCCGGTTGACGTGGGTTTTTGCGGTCCCCGGGGTGATGAAGAGCCGTTCGGCGATTTCGGTGTTGGTGAGCCCTCGTGCGACCAGCAGCAGGACTTCACGCTCCCGGGGGGTGAGCTCGTCAAGCAGGGGCGTTGCGGCGACGGGCTCGAAGTTCGGCTGCGCCAGCATCCGGGAGATGAGTGCCCGGGTGGCGCTGGGACTGAGGAGGGATTCGCCGGCGGCGACTGTGCGGACTGCGGCGAGCAGGTTGGCGGGCTCCACGCCTTTGCCGAGGTAACCGCTGGCACCTGCGCGCAGTGCGCTGACCACCAGATCTTCGGTTTCGAACGTGGTGAGGATGATGATCTTGACCGCGCGCCGATCATCGCCGTTGGTGATCTGTTGGGTTGCCTCGATCCCGTCCATCTCCGGCATCCGGATGTCCATGAGCACGATGTCGGGCTGTTCGCCGTGAGCAAGACGGACGGCTTCGCGTCCGTTGGGCGCTTCGCCTACGACCTCCATATGTCGGGTGCCGAGTCGACCAAGAGCCGAAACGTCGCCCGGAGCAGCGCTTGATCATCTGCCAGAAGAACGCGGATGGTCATCGCGCTTGCTCTCGCTGGCTCTTCGGGCGCGCGCGGCGGGTGCTTGGCGTCAAGTTCGGCGATGCCATCAGGCCGGTCCTGGTCCGCGATGGCGGCAGTGAGCGGAAGGACGGCGTGGACCGAGAAGCCTCCGTCGGCGTCTGGCCCGGCCGTCAGCGTGCCTTGGGCGGCGGTGGCGCGCTCGCGCATTCCGATGATGCCGTGACCGGTTCCCTCATGCGCGAGGTTTCTTCTGGAGGTCGGCGGCGCCGCTGAGGGCTCATTCGTGACGTTGAGCGACAGCGAGGTGTTCGACCAGTCGATCGTGAGCCGGATCGCTGCCCCGGGCGCGTGACGCGTGGCGTTGCTCAGCGCTTCTTGGACAATGCGATAGGCCGCCAGATCGGCTACCCCGCTCAGTCGGCTGGCTTCGCCCTCGGTCTTGACCGTGAGCGAGACGCCGGCGACTCGGAAAGTCTTGACCAGAGCGTCGAGCTGATCGAATCCCGGCGTCGGCGTGCGATCGGAGAGCCCATCGGCGCTGCTGTCGTCGCGCAGAAGTCCGAGGGTGGCGCGCAGCTCGTCGAGCGCGGCCAGGCTGTTTTCAGCGATGCCGGAAAGGGCCGTCTCGGCGGCCGCTGGATCTGTTCGCAGGAGGTACTGCGCCACACCCGCCTGAGCGTTGACGACCGTGATGTGGTGGGCGAGTGAGTCATGGAGCTCGCGGGCGATCCGAACTCGCTCGGCGCTGACCCGCCCACCCGCCTCAGCCTCCTTGGTGCGCTCAGCCTCCTCAGCACGCAGTTCGGCGGCAGTGATCCGCCGCCGCCGTTCCCGCACATAGCTTCCGACTGCGGTGCCGATCACCGCCCAATTGACGTAGAGCAAACTGTTCGAGACGCTCCGGACAGCGATCGAGACCACGGCAAACTGTCCGAGAGCGACCGACGCCGCAGCTGTCCACGCAACGCCCGAAGCACACTCGTCGCCGACCGTGTACACGGCCAGGATCGTGGCCAGCGGCAACGTGCTCGCCCACGGCTCGCCCTGTCCGGCGACCACCGCCCGAGCGGCGTCCAGCACGGCGACCGCCACCAACACAGGCAGCGGTCGCCGACGACGGAACAGCAGCGGCACCCAGGCCAGCACGGTCAAGCCAACGTCGTGGGCGCTCAGATGCCAGTGGCCGTCGGCGCTGACGGTCAGCCAAAGGAGAGCGGCAGCACGACGCCGGTCTGGATCGCATCGGCATGTTCCCGGCATCACTGCGTCATGGCGTCCATGGGTGTCGGGCTTTCGATCTGAGCTCGCCGAGCAGCTCCATCTGGCGTCGTGCTGGCCTTTCTCATGCGCGTTATCAGACGCCTGCGAGCGCGGGCTCAATCGGAGTGGACACGGGCTGCAAGGCTTCCTCCTCCGCGGGTCCTTCCACCGAGAGGTTCGGTAGGGCTCGATCCAGCCAGGTGGGCATCGCCCAGTTGCGCGCGCCGCATGCCCTCATGATGGCCGGGATGATCGTCATCCGCACCAGGAACGCATCGGCGAGGACGGCGATCGCCAATCCGACGCCGAACTCCGACCCGGTGCGCAGACCGCCGAAGCCGAATGAGAGGAACACGCAGAACATGATCGCGGCTGCTGTTGCGATCACCTTTCCGGTGTGCGTCACGCCAGTGGTCACGGCGCGCCCGTTGTCGCCGGCATGGACCCACTCCTCGCGGATGCGACTGACCAAGAACACCTGGTAGTCCATGGAGAGCCCGAATATCACGCCGATGATGAGCATGGCGACGACGTACTCGACGGGGGCCTGTCCCCCGATTCCGAACTGCGCGGGACCCCAGCCCCACTGGAAGACCGCGACGGTCACGCCGAGCGCGACCCCGATGGTCAGCAGGTTGCTGATCGCACCAATCGCCGGCACGAGCAGGCTGCGGAACGCGAGGGCCAGCAGCAGGAATCCGAGCGCAGCGATGATCACGAGATACATCGGCAGCTTGCTCGTCAGCGCGTTGGCGAAGTCGACGTTGCTCGCTGTCGTCCCGCCGACGTGCACCTGCAGATCACTCCCGGCCTCGGCGTTCTTGATCAGCTTGTCGCGCAGGGTGTGCACCAGCTGGCTGGTCGCCTGATCCTGAGCGGCCGTCTGAGGCTGCAGCGTCACCATCGACAGCGTGTCTCCACCAACCGCCCGCGGGGCGTCAACCGACGCGACATCCGCCACGCGCCGGAGTTCGGCCACCAACGTGCGCCACGCCTGACGGGACTGGCTGTCAGGGGTCCTGGCCACTAGCAGCAGATCGGCCTCAAACCCCTTGCCGAAGCCTGCGGCCATCGTGTTGTAGAAGGTACGAGTCGTGGAGCCAGGCGCGTCGCTGCTGGCATCGGCGGAGCCCAGCCTGAGCGACATGACCGGCGAGGCGAGCAGAAGCAGCACCGCCAGTGCGGCGACGCCGGTCGGGACGGGGCGGCGCTGAACCAGCTTGGCCCAGCGACCCCACACCCCGCCGGGGACAGCGCCGGCCAGGCGCGGGTCGTCGTCATTACCCTGAAGGACACGACCCAGATGCCACGCTGCGCGCTCAGAGCGCAGCAGAACTCGCGGCCCGGCCTTTGCAAGAAACGCCGGAAGCAACGTCAGGGCCGTCGCAACCGTCAACAACACCGTCACTGCCGCGCCGATCGCCATGCCCGACAAAAAGCCGAACCCGAGGATCAGCATGCCCAGCAGCGCAACGATGACCGTGCCCCCGGCGAAGATCACCGAGCGCCCCGACGTGTTCATAGACGCCGCGATGCTGGCCTCCACGTCGGCGCCTTCGCGCAGTGCGCGGATATGGCGGTTGACGATGAGCAGCGCGTAGTCAATCCCGACCCCCAGGCCAATGAGGGCGTCCAAGCTCAGGGACACGCTGGAGAGCGTGATCACGTGGGAGAGAAGCAGGACCGCCATGCTGGAAACCACCACCCAGCCACGCCAGTCACGATCGGCAGCGCGGCCGCCCACGCCGAGCGAAAAACGAGCAACAGCACGATGAGGGCCGCCAGGATGCCCATCATCTCACTGATTTCCGACGGGGTCTGGTTGGTGAACTCGGTCCCGCCCGTCTGAACCGTCACTGACGGGGTCGAAGCGTTCAGGGCGATGCGTTGGCCTGGTCAGCGTGCGACGTTGAGAAGAACACGACGGTCGCGTACGCGGTGCGGCCATCCTTGCTCACGTCCCGCCGTCCGGAAGCGGTGAAAGGAGAGATGACTGACTCGACGCCGCTGACCGCCGAGACACGCTGGAGCATCTTCGTCATCAACACCCGGGCGGCCCGGCCGGTCGCCGACCAGGTCGTGGTGTGCCGATGATCGTGCCGGTCTTCGCCGACGCGCTGTTGCTGCCAGCTTTGGCCAGCAGGCCGTACGCGGTGCTGGGGCAAGCGGTTCGAATCGCTGAAGCGTGTTCCGGCCACGCTGATCGCTGCGGCAAGGACGATAAACAGTGCGAGCCGACTGCGGAATACGACTTTTCGGTGCCTGCTGAACCAGATTGCCAAGGCTTCACGAGACGCCTTTCGAGGGAGAGAAACGGACGTCACCCAACGTACGTCTTGGTCGCTCTCGCGTCGTCGTGCAGACGCAGACAATCTCGTCTACCGCGAACGCAGTAGAGCGGCGCGTCCGTCAGCTTTTGGCTTCCCGAATACTCACTTCAGATCGCGGTCAGTTGTATTCGTCGCACCGTTGCCCTTGGTCTTCAAGGCCGAGCGGCACTCCCAGCAAGGCTGCCGTCTTCCTCGCGATCTAGCAGCGACAACCACCAGCTGTGCCCCTGCCGCTCGGAAAGGAGGGCTAAGCAACCAGAGCGGCGATCGACCTGCTCGTCGCCAATAGCAGGACTCGCCTTCGCTTCCGGTTCGGGCGACAATCGGGAAGCGAGTGGCGAGGTCAAGTGGGTCGCGGTCAGCTCGGTCGGGCGCGGCGAGCGCGTAGTGTTGTTGGTGATGCGGCGGACGGTTCTGTGGGATTTCGACGGCACGCTGGCACATCGACCTGGGATGTGGTCTGGCTGTTTGCTTGAGACGCTCGACGAGTACCTGCCTGGCCACGGGATCGAGCGCGACCAGCTTCGCCCGTTCTTGCGCGACGGCTTCCCGTGGCACCAACCCGCGATCGAGCACCCGGAGTTCTGTGCTCCCGGCGCGTGGTGGGGGCGCGTGCAGCCGCTTCTCGCGACGGCCTATGTGGGTGTCGGGCTCGATGCTGAGCTCGCCGGTCGGCTGGCCGGGCTCGCTCGCGAGCGCTACGTCGATGCGTCGTGTGGTTGGTGTCTGTTTGACGACGTGGTGCCCGTGCGCGAGCGGCTGCGAGCGGATGGCTGGCGTCACGTCGTTCTCTCTAATCACGTGCCTGAGCTGCCGCGATTGGTCTGCGACCTCGGCATCTCGCTGTTGGTGGATGATGTGCTGACCTCGGCGGTGACCGGCTATGAGAAGCCGCATCCAAGGGCGTTTGAGCTGGCGCTGCAGCGATGTTCCTGGCCTGCGCAGGTGTGGATGGTCGGCGATAACCCGGCCGCGGACGTCGTCGGCGCGCAAGCCGCTGGGATCCCGGCGATCCAAGTCCGCAGTGCGCGCGGGGAAGTTGAGAGGTATGCGCAGGATTTGGGTGCGGCGGCGGCGATCATCTGCGGCGAGATATCTGCCTGGATGCGAATATGCGCGCCGGGGACGGTGGCCAGTGAACAGGTCTGACGTGCCGGGCTGCCTGGCGTGCGATCTGGCGGCCGGGCGACGTCCTCTTCCCGGCGGCGTGATCCACGAAACCGCTCACTGGCGAGTGGAGCATTGCGTCGGGCCGCTGGGGGTTGGGACGCTGCTGGTCAAACCAAAGCGCCATATCGTGCGCGTCTCGCAGATGGGCGGCGCGGAAGCGAGCGAGCTTGGCGCTCTGCTGCAGCGATCGGCGGCCGTCATCGACGAGCTGCTCTCACCCGAGCAGGTATACATCTGCCTGTGGTCACACGCGGGCGGCCGGCCGGTCCACATCCACTACCTCGTACAGCCCGCTAGCGCGAGCTTGATGGCCGAGCACGGAGCCTACGGCCCTCGCCTCCAGGTAGCGATGTTCGACCTCGGCGAGCTGCCCGCGGTCGCCGAGGTCGAGGAGTTCGCCACGCGCGCGCGCCGTCTGTTCTCCGAACGGGACTCGCCGGCCGCAGAACCTGATCCAGCCGTCCGGCACTGACTGGCGCGGACGATGCAAAGAGCTGCCGCGATCCGAGTGCTCGATGCCTTGCACACCACGCAGAATGAGTTCTACGGCGGCGGTGACGAGCAGGCGCTGCGCGGCCTGCTGATCCCCGATATCACCTGGACGGTGCCCGGCACGAGCCCGATCGCCGGCGTGTATCGCGGCGCCGACGAGGTCTTCAGCTACTTCCGTTGCCGTCGAGACCGCGCCGGCGGAACCTTCCGGATGCACCACCGAGACGTGCTCGTCGGCGACACAAACCGAGTTGCGGCGCTGACCGACGGAAGCGCGTTCACCGGCGGGGTCGAGCGCAACTGGTCGACCGTCGGGCTCTACGACATCGTCGAGAACGCGCTAATCGCGGCGTGCTGGTTGTTGCCGCTTGATCAGCGCACCTTCGACGAGATCTGGTCCGGTTGATCGGGCGCCGAACCGCCGGACGGCCCGCTCGATTGGCATCAGACCCGCCCCTCCTGGCGCTTTTGAACTCTGGTCAGCTCGAAGCGGAAGCCATGATCTGATGGCCGCTACAGCAATGTGAAGAGGAGCGTCGGCAGCTAGTGGCCGAGCAAGTCGCGCGCGCCGTTCCGAGGCCTAGCTCACCGCGGGCCCGAACTCGACTGTCCCGGTCGGTCCGCAGAAGCGACCCGACGCGAACTGCCCGTCCAGCACCGCTCCTGTAAGTCGGTGTAAGTCGATCAAATCAGTATAGTTTTTCTCGTCACGAGCGAACCCAACTTCTCTCTCCCGTGTCGGGCGCGAGATGTTGTGCCGAGAGGGACGCAGCGATCGTCTTCAGCCGTCTGCGGACGGGCTTCGTCGGCCTTCGTGGCGTCGGGGAGCCGAGCCGCCGGTGTGAGCCGCCGGCGCGAGGCCTTGACCGGCGCCCGGTCCGGACGAGCTGGCGCTAGCCGAGCCGGCGCTCCCAGTCCTCGGGTACGCGACCGACCGGGCCAGGGACGCCCTGCTCGACGGGATGGCTGTGCGGCGGCGCCAGCTCAGGGCCGACCGCGAAGTCGTCGATGCGGTAGTCGTAGAACCAGTCCTCGCCGGGCTCGAAGCTCTGGATGATCGGATGCCCGGTCGCGCGGTAGTGGGCGGTCGCGTGGCGGGCCAGCGAGTCGTCGCAGCAGCCGACGTGCCCGCAGGTCGCGCAACGACGCAGATGCAGCCACCACCCCTGTGGGCTTGCCGCGTCACAGTCGACGCAGCCGGTGCCGCTCGGGGGGCGAGTGGGGTCGATGTCAATCATGAGCTGCAGTCTGGCGCATCGCTCATCGCTGGTCAGAGCGACCCCTGCTCACCGGGAAGGCACGCGCGCGCGCACCCAGATTCAACACCGGGATCGCTTTGGCCTCAAGCCGGCGCACTGACCGCGCTATCGCAAGGCGACGAAGCGCTTCTGCGAATCGAGCCCGCATGGCGCCGCGGCGCGCGATCGGTTTCGACGGCCGGAGTGCGAGCTGAACGCCCAAGTCGATTGGCACGCTCGTCAAGGTCGCCATCCTTGGGTAGGCGCTACATCGACCGCGCCGCTTTGCCGGCCGTGCGCGAGGTATCAGGCACGCCGCGATCGCTGACGGCGCTCAGGGCGTCCATGTGAGACCCTTCCACGCATCCGCTTCCGTCGAGTAGGCTTGAGAGGAGATACCTCGCGTCGCCACCTGACGCCGAGTTTCGGCGTCCACGACATGGCGATCGACCTGGGCACCGCGAACACGCTCGTGTTCGTGGGCGGGCGCGGGATCGTGGTGTCCGAGCCCTCGGTGGTTGCCTCCGACGTCGACACCGGCGAGGTGCACGCGGTGGGCGCAGACGCCGAGCGGATGATCGGGCGTACGCCCGCGAACATCGCGGCGACCCGGCCGTTGCGCCACGGAGTGATCGCCGACTTCGAGGTCACCGAGCAGATGCTTCGCTACTTCATCCGTACGGTGCTGGACCGCCGCATGGCCCACCCGCGGTTGATCGTGTGCGCGCCGTCGGGCGTCACCGAGGTCGAGAAGCGCGCGGTAGAAGAGGCATCGCTGGCTGCCGGCGCCCGCCGGGTCCACCTGATCGAAGAGCCGATCGCGGCGGCCATCGGCGCGGGGCTCGCGATCGAGGAGCCGATCGGGCGGATGGTGGTCGACGTCGGCGGCGGCACGAGCGAGATGGCCGTGATCTCGCTCGGGGGCATCGTCGTCTCGCGCTCGGTCAGGGTGGGCGGATACGAGATCGATGAAGCGATCACGCAGCACCTGCGCAACTCGCACCAGCTGGCGATCGGCTCGCGGACGGCTGAGCAGATGAAGATCCAGATCGGGTCGGTCACGCGTTTGCATCCCGAGGAGACGATCGTGGTCCGCGGCCGGCACCTGGTCAGCGGGCTGCCGACCGCGATCGAATTGCACAGCGAGGACGTGCGAGCCGCGATCATGGCCCCGGTCCGGGATATCCTCCGCGCCATCCGCGACACGCTCGAGGAGACCCCGCCCGAGCTGGCCAGCGACATCGCTCGGGACGGCATCCTGCTCGCGGGCGGCGGCACGCTGATCCGCGGGTTCCAGGAGCTCGTGGCCGAGGAGACCGGGATGCCCGTGTTCTCAGCCGAGTCGCCGCTGACCTGCGTGGCGTACGGGTCAGGCCAGGCGCTCGCGCACCTGGACCAGCTTAGCCGGACGAGCCGGCACCGGGTGCCGAGCCTCACCCCCGACTGGCGGACAGTCCCGTAGCATGAAGCCGACGGCAGTGCCGCAACGTTCGCCCTGTTTCTGGCAAAACAGGGGTTATTTTGCGCCACCGCTTCTCGCGACGACTCAACACGTGCGACGCGAGCGAAGCGCCGAGTTCGGCGCAGAACGAAACGACTACTTGAGGATATTGATCGCCCGAGCAATCACGAGTCCGAGAATCATCAGCGAATCGGCCGCTTGGACAGCCATTGCCAGTTTTGCCCAGCGGGAAAGCGGCATCACGTCGGTTGGGCTGAACGCCGTGGCGTTGGTGAAGCCGAGGTACAGGTAGTCGGAGAATTCAGGCCGCCAGCCAGGCTGAGCGAGGTGAGGATTCATCTGCTCGGGAAAGGCGAGGTCCGGGAACTCAGGCAGAGCCACGGCACGATCCTGAGGTCCGCCGCCATCGAGCGCCCAATAGAGAAAGGCGAAAACGATGATCGTGTAGAGCCAAATCCCAAAGCCGGTGCCCAGCAGCTCTCGTTCCGCACTTCTCGGGGTCGATATCTCCCCCCATCTGGTGAAGGGGGCGGGTGGTCAAGGCTTGGTGGTCGTGGTGTGGTAGGCGTCTTGGGGGATTGCGAGCAGGTGGAGTACTTGGCG
>JBKQIR010000038.1:0-27082 GCA_052148275.1 Solirubrobacteraceae bacterium | reverse complement strand
TGAAAAAGGGCAAGGCGTAGCGAGCCCTTGAGCCACGACGCGAGGCAGGCTGTACCCCGCGGGATGCCATAAGTCCCCTGCAATTCTTCCAGTTTTCGCGGGCCACTGGGGACTTTTTCGCTACAGGTATACCGTGATAGGTAAATCAGGTTACGGTAAGGTGAGGTAAGGGATTGTCCGAGAATCATCTGACGTTCTGGCGGCGACTTACCCGCAGAAGGGGAATCCGCCCAATTGAAGCGGCGGCGTCGGGACGTTGGCGCCACCGTTCCACGACCGCTTCAAACCGGTGAGCCCGTATGCGGTCAGTCCGGGCCCGCCCCTCGCAATCACTCGCAGGTCGAATCGATCCCTGATCAGGGCCAGCGAGTATTGGTCGATCGGTGCGAGTGTTTCCGTCAGCGAGGGCATGCCCCAGAGTCCGACTGCCTCGCCGGTCGCGCTTGGGCCGAGGCCGAGCTTGAGGCCCAGAACGAGCACCGAGCCCACCGGAAGGTGGCGGACTCGGGCCAGGGCCCGCGCAGGAGCGGTTGGCGAGAGGCCCTCCTGGCAGGGTTGGCTGGTCCCGGCGGCGTTGCCGTCGCCGAGACGCAGCAGCGCTTCGCTCTCGACGGCCGGTGCGGCAAAGATCGTCAGCGGACTGCGTCGGATGTGGAGCGAAAAGACGAACCGCTGGACGACCACGGCGCCGCGGGTCACCGGAGGGTTGTCGGCCAGAGTCTGGAACGCGGACGCCGTCTGGCCCGGATAGTCGAGCAATTTTCCCAGCGCCGTCTCACCGAAGCGCGCATCGAGGTTCCCTTGCTGAGCGATGACGATCAGCACGCCGACGAAGACGACCGCACCGACGACGGTGGCGCGGGCCACCCGACGGGCGTTGAACGTCGGCGCGACGATTCCCAGCCAGATGAACGCGAGCGTGACCGCCGGCGGCGAGATGTGAATCAAATTGATCGGGTTGGCGCGCCCCAGGAAGTATGTGTAGACCAGAGCGCCCATGGCGGTGACTCCGGCCGCGGCCCTGAACGCGTCCGGGCGGGCACGGACCGTCTCGGGTCGCGCGACGAGCAGACCGATCAGGACCGTGGCCGACACGGCATACTCCGCGCCGATCGCCAGGCCCGGAGACCAGGCGGCGATCGCCTGAGCGCCCTCCCCGCCGGTGGTGTAGAGACGGACGAAGTCGATGTAGACGCCCCAATCGGGCCAGTGGCCCGCCGCTGCGCGGGTAATCACCGTGAACAGAAGGATCCCGAGTGCGTAGACACCGCCCAGCCGCGCCAGCCGAAGCGCCGCGGAGCGGGTGCGCTTGGCTACGGGCGCCGCCGCCATCGCTGCGTCGAGGCATGCCATCGCGCAGGCGGTGCCGAGGCAGTAGATGCCGGTTTCACCGCTCCAGACCGAGGCGAGGCCAACGAGCACGATCACGGCGGCGTCGAGACGCCGACCGACGCGCGGCTCGCTCGTCTTGGCGCCAAGCACGGCGAGCAAGGTGACCAGCCACGGAAGACCGAAGCGCAGGGCGCCGGTGCTGGGAAAGGCGGTATAGAAGTCCGGCTGCCCGAACACGTAGAGCGTCACCGCGACCGCAACGCAGAGCACGCCGAGCAGTTGGGACTGTGTGCTGATCCTGACGATCGTGTAGATGGCAGCGAACACGAGCGCCGTGAGCGTGGTCAGCAGCAGCGTCAGCACGCCGTACCCGAGCGGAAAGATCGAGAAGAACCCGGCAAGCACGTAGAACATCCCGACGCCGTATTGAGAGAACGTGCCGACCAACATCGCGTGGCCGTGTAGCACGTCGTTCGTTGGACCGAGGAAGTAGTTTGCGTTGAGGAGCGCGATCAGGTCGGGCGGCTGGAGCTCCGTCACCGCCAGACCGGCGAGCAGCACCACGACCGCGTCGATCGCGTGCCGGAGCGCACCTGAGCTGGCCCAGGACCGACCGGCCACCCAACCGATTGCCACGGCAGCGAGCAGCGCGACCCCGACGCGATCGGCGTGGAGGTCGACGCCCGGTATGAAGGGGAGCGCCCCGATGATCAGCAGCAGCCCCCCGATCACCCCAGCCGCCCACGAACGTCCCGCGGCCCGCGGGCTGTCTGGGACCCGCGCCAACGCCGTCCGTACGCTCGGCAACCGCAGCATGGCCTCGACGGCAACTCGGAGGACGACCAACGTGATCAGCAACTTCAGCGAGGTGTGAGTCGATCCGGTCAGCCGCGCGGCGCAGACCGCAACGACTGCGATCGCCAGCGGCAACAGCGCACCAAGGACATTCGAGCGCTCCGGGTCCCGAGCGGATCGTCTCCGGCTCACGACGACACTGGCGGGCACCACCACGAGCGCGATCGCGAGGTATCCAAAGCGCTCCACCGGCTTGCTATCACCGAAGCAGACGATTACGACTGCGCTGACGATCGCGGCGCCGAAAGCGGTCTCTGCGGCGCAACGACAGATGAACGCAGGGACGGCGAGGTCTGAGATTGTGCGGCTTCCCGGAGCAATCCGCAGGGCCACAACCAGCAGCTCGCACCCTAGGATCAGCGCGACTGCCCGTCGTGTGGTCACGGTCGCCGTCTCTCCAACGATCAAGCTCAAGGCGACAATCAGCGCGCCCGTCGCGAGCATCAAGCCGACGGTCAGTCGCGGCTTTCTTTCAAGCATGCCACTGAGCCCGATGAAGCCCATCGGTCAAACTACGATACGTCTTCGCGCGCGCTACGCCGCCATCCGGCGCCGCTCGTCCGACTCGGCTCAATCGTGCCCATCCACCACAATCGCGCTGGTGCAACACCCTCTCGGACGTGAGACGGCGGCAGCGGTCGAAGGGGCTCGCCAGATCGCCACTGTGATCCGGCAGAGGGTGATCGAGCAGTCCAAGCGCGCCCACGTCGGGCATATCGGCTCGTCTCTGTGGATCGCTGATCGGCTCGGAGCCCTGTTCGCCGGCCCGTTGCGTTGCGCCGAGCCGGGCGACCGGGATCGCGACCGTTTCATCCGCTTCAAGGGACACGCGGCGCTCGCCCTTTAGCGGCTCTGCGCGCGTGCGGACGTCTGAGTACGGCGCAGCTCGACACGTTCTGTGGCAATCGCACCGAGGTCCCCGACCACCCGGCGAATCTGCTGTGCGGGCACGGGCTCTCGCTCGCCACCAGACGCTCGTGCATGATCGAGACTGCCTGATTCTGCTCCTGGCGATCGTCGCTAACCGCTTGCTGCGGGCGGCCCGCCGGGGATGACTGCCTCGGTTTCACGACGTTTGCCATCAAACCGCCGGGGGCACAACGCTGATGGGACGCCGCCACAGGCATGCCGCCGATCCCAGCAGAAACAGGAACGCGGCGAGGGCCGCCAGCAGTTGCTTCCCGGCGCTGGGCAGATGGTAAGTCGCCGCAAATTTGTAGCGTCCGGGCGAAAGGCGCCACGCCCGGAGTGGGCCGCCGGTGCCCACGATGCGGACCTTCGGAGTGCTCGCCTGCCAACCTTGGATCGCGAGCTCGTTCTCGACCATCAGCGTCGGCTCGGTCACATTGACCGAGTAAGTGATGCCGCTCGCGCTGTAGGACACCGACCTGACTGCTGAGCTGGGCGTCCAAGTGGTCGCTGAGGGAAGTCGTACATGTCCGCTACGGCAACCGACCGTCGCGCACGGGAACGTGTAGGCGTGCCAGGGTTGGAGCATGAGCGCTGTCCAAGTCGAACTCAACTCGACCTCGTGCAGTGACCTCTCGACGGTGCCTCCGTAGTCGATCAGGTGGTATCCATCGGCAATCCAACCGAGTGAGTCGGTGTTGGTCCCCGACGGGTACAGCGTCAATGGCGCAGCTGGCGGTACGCGTGCCGGTCTACTTACCGCTCTGGCCGCTAGTAGCTTGGGTAGCTCCCGTATGTATGTATCTCGGAGGGGCATGCCTGCGACGGCCTCCTGCGCCGGCGTTACCAGCCAAGACGAGGTGGTACCGCCGAGAAGGTTGTCTCTTGCGTCGCGCCAGCCGTCCGCGGTCACGAGGACGAGCAACACGCATACGAAGATGCCTACCCGCGGATGCATCAGCGCCAGGGCGACGGTGCCAATGACAACGATTGCCAGCAACCAGAACGTTCGCGTTGGCGCTGCGTATGTCGACGGTGCGATTTGCGCCCCGACGAGCAGTACTCCGCCGCCGACCACGGCGGTCCACAGCCTCGGTGTGACGCGGGCGGCCACGGCACTCCAAGCCTCGGCGGCGAGGATCACCGCCGCGATCGCAACGGCGGGTTTGTAGTCTGCGGCAGGGAAACGGCTCGGAAACAGCGAGCTCAGGGAACCGGCCATGAGCCGCCCGATTGGCCCGATCTTCGGCGTCATCGCCAGAGCGAGCGCGACCACTCCCATCGCGGCCACGGGAACATGACGACGTAGCGAGGGGCGGCGGAGCAGGAACAGCGCGATCAACACGGGAGTCCCGATTGCCCATGACTGAATCGTCCCATCGCCGTGCCAAGCGAAGGGGTTCAGATACAGACCGAAGAGATCGAGCGGTCCGATCGCCTCGCCCGCCCTCACTGCCGCTGTCGGCGGCGCAGGTCGCCACAGCTCGTGTGCGTGGACGGCTGCCTCATAGGGGAGGAGGATCGCGACCGTCACGGCCGCTGTGCTCGCGAGCGCAAGAATCAGTGGCACGCGGTTACGCCTCCAGGTCTCCCGCTCGGCCTGACAGACTGAGATCGCCAAGTAGACCGACCCGACGATCGAGAATGACACGACGTCGGCCGGATATGCGCTCGCAACGACCAGCCATCCGATGAACGGCAGGGCGATCAAGCGGGTCCAGTGGTCGGTCCGCTTAGTCGGTGGCGTGAGCGACCACAGCAGCCACGGCAGATACGCGAAGCCATAGATGTACGGAGTGTGCTCGGACTCGCCGTAGAAGCCGCCGAAGAAGAGATACGCCGTCGCTGCCACGAGGGCCCACTGCCACGCGAGACTCCTGGCCCGGGCGAGGCACAGAACACCGAGGGCGCCGAACAGCACGGTCACGACCTGCATGAGGGTTGTCAGTTGGAGAACCAAGGCGACCCGGAACAGGCCAAACAGCCACCAGATCGGGAAGTAGACACCAGCCTGTGGATCGACAGCTGGGGGGAAACCACTGGCGACGAACGGCGTCCACGAGAGCGGGTGGCCCCTGCCGAAGGTATCCGCCACAAACGCCGGTGTCGTGGTGGGGGTCGAGAAAAAGTCCCACGGGAACGTCCAGCCCTCGAACACTTGATGGTGGAAGATCAGTGCTGTGAGTACGACTAGAAAGACGACCGACGACAGCGGTGCGAGCCATGGCTGGGCCAACTTCGATTGCAGCCGTTCGGCCCCACGAGGCTGGTGCAGCCGAGCCAACGCGTTGGGGACTGAACGCGTTGAGCCTGGTCCGAGTTCGGCGGGTGATTCGAACTGGTGCTTAGTCATGCCGAGTCGGTGCTATCAGGAGCGGTAACTGCTAAACCTGCACGAAAGCGACCCCTCAAGCCAAGCGCTTATTTCTGCGCGCCCGCTTAGTTCTTCTAGATCAGCCAGGCCGAATAGCATAGGTGGTAAATCCGAGGCAGTCATCGCCGGCGCGACCCCTGAGGGATTGATTCGCGATCAGCGCAAGGGCGATGACGAGGGGCGCAACGACAAGGCCGGCCGGCCGCAGGCGTGCTGAGCCGGATTCATTCTGGGGCAGGACAATTGGAAGGAGCAGCGCCAGCAGCTTGTAACAAGCCACGGTCGTTTCGTTGCCCCGGCCATGCACGACGATCTGTGTAAAGCCGACTCGTTCCATGAGCAGGCGGAGGCTGGTCGGGGTGAAGCGCCAGTAGTCGTGAGGTATGTAGTGCCAGCGCGCGGAGAACGGCACAGTGAGGATCACGCGGCCTCCAGGGCGAAGCGCTCGATACGCTTCGGCCAGGAAGGCTTCCGGATCGGCAACGTGCTCGAGGGTCTCGGTTGCCAGGACCAAGTCGGCCTGGTCGTCGTACACGGGCCACCGGTTGTCCTCGGTGATCGGCAGGACGTCTGGCATGGAGTATCCGAACTGCTCCAACGCGCGGTCGGTGTCCAAACCGACGTACCGGGTGTCCCTGGGAAGCAACCCCCGGTAGGGCTGGGCACCGCAGCCGACGTCGACGACGGTGCCGGTGGCCTTTGACAGAACGGGCGCCAGATCGCGCCACAGCGAGCCGGCCTGAAGGTCGAAGAAGCGCCTCAGCGCGGCCATCAACCGGCCGCGCCGCCCAGCCACGGGCACGAAGATCGGTGGTCTCCAGCGCTCAGCGTCACGCAGCGCCAGGTTCTCTCGCTCTAATGCCTTGCTCATGATGCGTAGCGGGTCGCCAGCTCGGGATGCTCGCCGAACCACGCCGCCATGCGGCGCAGTCCGTCATCGAGCGAGGTGCGGGCCTTCCACCCGAGCAGCTGCGCGGCGAGCGTCGGATCTCCGACCCAGGTGGAGGTATCCCAGGCACGAGCCGGCATCGTCCCCCAGCGCGGCTCGCAGTCCAGGCCGAAACGGCTCTGGGCCAACGCGACGAGATCCGAAAGCGTGGTCTGGGCGCCGCTGGCGATGTTGAAGACTAATCCATTGTCGTCGAGGTTCTCCGCGGCCGCGCGCACGAATGCCTCGCAGGCATCCTCGATCCAGACGAAATCACGTGCGGTCTCCGGTCCCACTAGCGACGGCCAGCGACCCGCCAGGCACTTCTGGATGAGCGTTGGCATGAGCCTGCCCGGCTCCTCCCATGGCCCATAGATGGAGTACAGCCGCAGCGTTATCGCACGCCGATTTCCGCCGGCGGCGGCGAGCCGGCAGAGATGCGTCGCTGCGACCTTAGTCACTGCATAATGAGAGTTGGGCTCGACCGGTTCGTCCTCCCGCGCCGGGTGATCCAGGTAGCCATACTCAGACGACGATCCGGCGTTGACAAACGCCGCGTCGACTTCCCGCGCGGCCGACAGCAGGGTCTCGGTGGCGCGGACATTGATCGACAGCATGAGGTCGAAGTCGCGCTGCCACGAGTAAGCGCCGTGCGCCGCGAGGTTGAAGATCACGTCGGGACGCAGCTCGAGCACCAATCGTCTCATCGTTTCGCCGTCTCGCAGGTCGACCGCGGTCTCGATCATCTCCCCGGTCAGGTCGGCGAGTCGCCAGCGGTTGCCTCCCGGCCTCACAACGGCGATCGCCTCTAGGCCGCGGGCCAGTAGGTGGCGGACGAGGTTCGCGCCGACGAATCCGCCTGCGCCTGTGACCAGCGCCTTCATGCCCTGCGGCGGGCGAGCAGGCGCTGGTTCCCAAGCGGAACGGTCAGCTGGAGCCGCCCCGGCCGCGTTTTGCGGAAGCTGGGGAGAAGCGAGTGCTTGAGTCCGCGTGGAAGCGGCAACAGGTGCATGAGATACGCCGTCGAGTAGGTGTTGCGGACCGGGTCGACCGTCACAATGTCGAAGCCGGCTTGTGAGAACAGCCGGCGCATGGTCTCTGGCGAGTAGAGGTACGTGTGCTCGACATCGATGATCGGGCTTCGCTCACCCATTAGACGCGCCGACCAAGCCGTGACGTTGTGGTTGAACGCGAGGATCACGCCGCCCGGCCGCAGGGCCCGATGGCACTCACGCAACAGGCCGACCGGATCGGGCATGTGGTCGAGCACCTGGAACAGCGTGATCGCCGACAGCGAATCTGGCTGGAACAACCCCTCGCGCATCACGTCCAGGACGATCCGCGGCCTGATCGCATCCGCGGCCTGGGCTACCGCATCCTCGCTGGGCTCCACACCCCTCACGTCGCTCCAGCCTCGTTGCACGGCCAGTTCAAGCACGAAGCCGCTACCGCAGCCGATGTCGAGGAGGCCGGCGCGCGTCGGCGCGAGCGCCGCTACCTCGTCGAGCGCCGCTCCGTAGGTCGAACGCAGGCCGTCGAGCTCATCGCCGTAGTCGAAGGTCGATGCGCGGTAGAGCTCCGCCAGCACGGAGGCGTCGACGACCGGGTCCGAGCGCACCAGGCCGCAGCGTTTGCAGCGCACCATCCGGTAATGCGTACGGTCGGGCAGTCGTCTGGCCGAGAAAACCGTCGGGGTGAAGGCGTCGAGGGAGAGGTTGGCCGGATACAGCTCCTCGCTCTCGGTCTGTTCGGCGCAGATGGCGCACAGCGTAGGCTTGAGCTGCGCGGCCGAGATCGGGGTCCCGGCTCGGCTCATCGCAGCCCCAAGCTCTGCGCTTCGGAGGCTAGCTCGCTCGGCTCGGAGGTCGGCTCGCACGGGGCGGTGGCGGTGCACACGGCGGTCTGGTCGCCGGTCGCCTCGTGAGGCCGGGCGAAGGCAGGGCGCTGACCCGTGGTTGCCTGAGGCAGATTGCGGGGCGCGGGAGCGTTGAGAATCGACTCGACGATGAACGCTGGTCGGTTTTTGACCTCCTCGTACATATGTGCCAGGTAGGAGCCGATGATCGCCAGGCAGAGCAGCTGGATTCCGCCGATGAACAGGACGACGACGATTACCGTCGTGATTCCCTTTGGCGCGGACGTGGGGTCCAGGATTCGAATTATCACCTCGGCCGCGAGCGCGAGCGCGGACAGCACTACGATCCCGCTAGCCAGCGCGGTGATCATGTCCAGTGGTACATATGAAAACGAGACGATCGCCCGCCGGGCCCAGCCGAGATTCTTCCGTAGCGAGTTGGTGGTAGTGCCGAACATCCGCTCGGGGCGGACGTAAGGGACGCCGAGCTGCTTGAAGCCGACCCAGGCGCGTAGACCACGCAGGAACCGATGCTTCTCGGGCAGGGAATTCATGGCGTCAACCACACGCCGATCGATCAGGCCGAAGTCACCGGCGTCGAGCGGAACGTTGACGTAGGCCAGCCGCTTGAAGATCCGGTAGAAGCCACGGTAGGCCCAGCGCATGAACGGTGTGGCCTCACGCTTGACTCGCTCACCGTAGACGACGTCATAGCCTTCGCGCCACTTCTCGACGAATTCCGGAATCAGCTCCGGTGGATCCTGAAGATCGCCGTCGAGCAGCACGACACCATCGCCGGTTGCGATCTGCATCCCTGACGTAAACGCGCTCTGCGAGCCGAACGCTCGCGCGTGGTTGATCACGACGACCTTGGGATCCGCCGCGGCTAGCTCCGCGAGCACCTCGCGTGCGTTGTCCGGCGAGCCGTCGTTAACGAAAATGATCTCGTAGTCGGCCCCGATCTCCGTGAACACCTCGACCAGGCGCGCGTGCATGATCGGGACAGCCTGAGCATCGCGGTAGCAGGCGATTACGGCGGAGAGCTTCATCTGGGCGTCCAAGCCGGCGGGGCCGTCGGGCGTCATGGCCGGCTCACAGCCAGCAGTGCCTCCAGCACGGTCGCGGCCAGTTGTCGAGGGCTCAGCCCGAGCTGCTCGTGCATGTACGCACGACCGCCCGAGATGCCCCACGGATGCGACCGGACTCCGGCTCGTACCAGACGAGCCCCGAGCCCGTGTTCGGCGGCGATCTCGGCCAGCAGCGAGCCGAGTCCGCCGTTGATGTAATGCGCCTCGACGGCGACCATCACGGGGACGCTCGCGAGCACCTCCAGCAAATCGTTAATCGGTGCCGGGGTGACGCTCGAGACGACGGTAACGCTCGCTGCCACCCCCTCGCTCGACAACAGTCTCGAAGCCTCGAGCGCGAACTCGGACATCGAGCCAAGCGCGACAATCGCGACATCGTCACCCGTGGCGATCTGGTCGGCGCGCCCCAGCTCGAAGCGTCCGTCGAGCGCGGGCACCAGCACAGACTGCTTGCTGATCCTCAGATAGGCGGGCCCCGGCAGTGGTTGCACGGCACGCAACACGGCGTCAACCTGACCCGAGGATCCGGGGACGACGAGCGTCAGCCCAGGCTGCGCCCGCATCAGTGCCACGTCCTCCAGGGCGTAGTGCGTCATCCCGTTATGCCCGTAGTCGACTCCCTCGCCGATCCCGATCACCCGCACGGGAAGCCCGTGCAGGACCGGTCCGTTGCGAATGAACTCGTAGGCACGCATCGACGCGAACGTCGAGATCGAGTACACGTAGGGTGTGAAGCCCGCTTCGGCCAGGCCGGTGGCCATGCCGACCATGTTCTGCTCCGCCACGCCCGCGTTGAAGAACCGCGTCGGGAAGCGCTCGGCGAACGGCTCGAGCGCCGCGAAGCCGAGGTCTCCCGTCATGAGGACGATCCGTTCGTCTTCCTCAGCGAGCCGCACGAGCGACTCGACAAGCTCCCGTCTCATGACGCTCTCCCCTCGAGCTCCTGGCACGCCAGCTCGTATTCATGGTCGGACATCGGCAGGTAGTGCCACTCGATCCGGCGCTCCATGAACGAGACGCCCTTCCCGAACGTAGTCCGCGCGAGGATCACATTCGGCGAGCCAGCGTCCGTACGACCGGCATACTGCAACGCTGCTGCGAGGGCGTCGTGGTCGTGGCCGTCGACCTCCTGGACGTCCCAGCCGAAGATGCGCCAGCGCTCGCCGAGCGGCTCGAGGTCGATCACCTGCCTGGTGTACCCCAGCGCCTGCTGGCCGTTGACGTCGATCATCGCAACGAGGTTGGAAAGGCCATGATGCGCTGCGAACATTGCGGCCTCCCAAACCGACCCCTCGTTGCACTCGGCGTCGCTGAGCAGCGCGAAGACCTTGCGCCCCGAGTGCTGCAGCCGTGCCGCGAGTGCCGCCCCTGCGGCCATTGATAGGCCGTGGCCAAGGGAGCCGGTGGAAAAGTCGATCCCGGCGAGCGTGTGTTCGGGATGGCCTGCGACTTCGGTTCCATCAGTGCCGAACGTCTCAAGCTGCGCCGTACTCAGCCGTCCGCAGGCGTGGAGCGCGCCGTAAAGAGCGAGCGCGGCGTGGCCCTTTGACAAAACAAATCGATCGCGGTCGGGGTCGTGCGGATCGCTGCCGGCGAGCGGACCAGAGAACAGCGCTGCCAGAAGATCGGCGATCGACAGAGCAGAACCGATGTGTCCGACATTGGCACGCTTGGACTGGACGATCACCGTCTGGCGGATCGCAGCTGCGATCTGCCGAGCCTCATCGGCTGCCGCAACAATCTCCCGCGATTGAGAACCTGGCACCGGCGCGATTGTAATACATGGCGTGAGATGTCCGTAGCTTCGAGGCGTGGCGCAAGGTAGATAGGTAGTAGGCGGCGATCGATCGGATGTCGTATCGTCGAGCGGAAGATGCGAATGCTTCCTAACAGACTCCACGGCCTGGTGCTGGTATATATACAGATTTGCAGTGGCTGGCGCGGTTTGCTATTCGCAACCACGTCGAGGCTCGTGGCCGGCAAACAGTTGGTGTAGCCATGTCCGGAGTCCGGCGCGCGCTGATAACGGGGATCACGGGGCAGGACGGCTCATACCTGGCGGAGCTGCTGCTCGGTGAGGGGTACGAGGTGCACGGCATGGTGCGCCGCTCGTCGACCGAGAAGTTCGATCGGATCGATCACATCCGTGAGCGGCTAGTGCTGCACCAGGGCGACCTCCTCGATCAGCGCTCGCTCGTGGATGCACTGAGGGCGGCCGAGCCCGAGGAGATCTACAACCTCGCGGCGATGTCGTACGTGGCCGCCTCATGGGTGCAGCCGACGCTCACTGCGGAGTTCTCCGGCACGGGCGTCACGCGGCTGCTCGAGGCGATGCGCGAGGCGTGCCCACGGGCCCGCTTCTACCAGGCCTCCTCGAGCGAGATGTTCGGCAAGGTGCGGGAGGTCCCGCAGACCGAGGGCACCCCGTTCTACCCGCGTTCGCCCTACGGCGTTGCGAAGGCCTACGGCCACTTCATCACGGTCAACTATCGCGAGTCCTACGGCCTGCACGCGACCAGCGGGATCCTGTTCAACCACGAATGCGTGGCTGCACAGACGCCGCTGATCCTCCGAGAGCAGGGTGTGGTGTCAGTGAAGACCCCGCTCGATCTCGTGGCGCTGCGCCACAAGGGCCCGAGCGTCCAGAGCTTCCGTCCCACCACGCTGCTCGAGGTCTGGGACGGAACGGAGTTCACGCCAGTCGCGACGATCACGGCGACGCGCCAGCGCTCGACCGATCCCGATCATCAGCTGCTTTCGGTCGAGTCGCGCGCCGGACAGGTGCTCGTCACTGCGCACCACACGATGCTCGACGTCGACGGCGTGGAGGTTTCGGCGCGGGACGTGTCGGTCGGAGACCGCATGAAGCTGGCCGAAGACTTCCCGCAGCCGCCGTACTGGTCCGCCCTGACGGCCGAGCTGGCGGAGCTTCTCGGCCTGCTGTGCGCCGATGGGTACGTCGCACGCGACGGCCGGCATGTGTCGTTCACCAACAACGACCCGGAACTTCGTAGGAGGGTCGCCGAGCTGTGGTCACGGTGCTTCCTCGGATCATCGTTCGAGTGGGATGGCACGTCTGGTTTCGACCGCCAGATGGCCGTCGGCAAGCTCAACCTGAATCGAGGCGCCTCGGTCGCCGCGTGGCTGCGTGAGCAGCTCTATACGAAGAGCGCTCACAAGCAGGTGCCGACACTGGTCCTGAACGCCGACTTCGACGTCCAGGCTGCGTTCCTGCGGGGTTACTACATGGGGGACGGCCTCAAGCGCGGCAATGGGAGGGCGTTCAAGACGAACAGCGCAGTCCTGGCCCAGGGACTGTGCTGGCTCTACCACCTCGTCGATCAGCCCGCGTCGGTGTATGTCGAGCGGCGAGGAGCCGCCACGTACTACCAAGTGAACCTCGCGTCGCCCGTCCGCATCGGTGACAAGGGCGAGCACCTTCGTCGGGACCCTGCCGAGGTGTTGAAGGTGTGCGACGTTCAAGGCGCCGGCGACGATTGGGTGTTCGACCTCGAGACGGAGAGCGGGATCTTCTGCGCCGGCGTCGGTAGGATCGTGGTCCACAACTCTCCGCGTCGAGGGCTCGAGTTCGTCACGCGCAAGATCACCTGGCACGCGGCCGCGATCAAGCTCGGATTGCGGTCCGAGTTGCGCCTCGGCAACCTCGACGCCCAGCGAGACTGGGGCTACGCGGGCGACTACGTGAAGGCAATGTGGCTGATGCTCCAGCAGGACGAGCCGAGCGACTACGTGATCGCGACGGGCGTTGCGCATTCGGTGCAGGACTGCGTCGAGGTGGCCTTTGAGCACGCCGGCCTCGCGATCGAAGATCACATCGTTATCGACCCGGCGTTCCTGCGCCCGGCCGAGGTCGAGCATCTGATCGGCGACGCGAGCAAGGCGCGGCGCGAGCTTGGCTGGGAACCGCACGTCTCCTTCGAGGAGCTGATCCGGATGATGGTCGACGCCGACCTGTCGGCGCTGCGCAATGGCCGTCCCGGGGCGCCGGCCCCGCTCGCCTAGCGGCGATCTGTACGCTCCACGCGTGCGCCAGATCCCCTCTCGCCTGCAGGGCCCGGTCCTGATCGAGCCCGTCGTCCACCGCGACGCGCGCGGCTTCTTCCAGGAGGTCTACCGCCAGGACCTGCTCGCGCGGATCGGGATCACCGACGTGTTCATTCAGGACAACCACTCGCGCTCGGGCGCCGGGATCGTGCGCGGGATGCACTATCAGGCCGGGCAGGCGAAGCTCGTGCGCAGCGCGCGCGGCGCGATCCTCGACGTGCTCGTCGACATTCGCACGGACTCGCCTGCGTTCGGCCAGTGGGAGGCGTTTGCGCTCGACGACGAGAACTGCCATCAGCTCTATGTTCCCAACGGCTTTGCGCACGGATTCTGCGTGCTGAGCGAGATTGCCGACGTCGTCTACAAGACCTCCGCGTACTATGCCCCGACGCTCGAGAGCGGGTTCGCGTTCGACGACCCGGACGTTGCGATCCAATGGCCCGACGGACTCGAGCTGATTGCATCGCAACGCGACCGTTCAGCACCAGGTCTCGCCGACATCGTCGCGGACTTGCCGTTCCGGGTTTCGTAGCGCATTTATCATCGGCCGATGCGCGCTCACCTCGCCGAACACCTGGAGGTCACTCCGGATCGCTTCCGCAAGATGACCTACCGCGGGCTGTTCCTCGTCAGCCTGATCGTCGCGACGGGCGCAGCGGTGCGGCTGAGCGGCTCGGGGCTCGGCTGTCCGACCTGGCCCAAGTGCTTCGGCCACGTCTACCCGCCGCTCAAGTCCCATGCGCTGATCGAGTTCGGCAACCGCGTGCTGTCGGCGATCATCACGATCGGCGTGACCGTGCAGACGGTGATGGCGTTCCGGCGCAAGCCGTTCCGGCGCGACCTCGCGATCCTGGCGCTGCTGATCCCGATCGGCTTCGTTGCCCAGGCGATCCTCGGTGGATACACGGTTGAGAACCAGCTCGCGCCAGGGTTCGTGATGTCGCACTTCCTGCTGTCGATGGTGATCCTCATCCCGGCTGTCGCGCTCGCCTGGCGCGCGACCTACGAGCCCGGCTCGCGACTGCGCTCGCGTGACCGCGCTTTTGTATGGTCGGTGCGCGCGCTCGGACCGCTGGCGGCACTGCTGCTGTTCGCCGGCACCGCGGCCACCGGCGCCGGCCCGCACTCTGGCGGGGCGGTCGGTCAGCACCTCAAGCGGCTTGACTTCAAGGGCGCGGACACGCTCACGTTCGTGGTCCATTGGCACGGCATCATCGCCACCCTGTTCGGCTTCACCGTGATCGGCGTCTGGCTGCTGAAGCGCAACCGTGGCGTCCCCCTGAAGCTGCGTGACCCGTTGACGATCCTCGGACTGCTGATGGCCGTCCAGGGCCTCGTCGGCTTCATCCAATACGAAACCTCGCTGCCCTCTGAGCTCGTCGAGGTGCACGTGATCCTCGCCACGCTGGTCTGGGTGGTCGTGCTGTGGGCGATCGCGGATGCGGGGCGGCTCATGCCGGCGGTCGAGCTCGTGACCGCAGGCGCGCCCGCCGCCACGTCACCGAGCACGCAGAAGACCCTGCAGGGCGCCTGAGCCGACAGCCTAAGGGCAACAGTGCCGGGCGACCACTCGCTACGATCGTCTGGCAACGATGAGCACCGAGCGTCAAGCACCATCAACCGCGCTGCCTCCGCTCAGGAGCCCAGATGCGTCGCTGAGCATCCTCGTCGTCGACGACGAATCCGATCTCCGCGAGATGCTCACGCGATCGTTCTCGCGCGAGGGCCATCGCGTCACGGCAGTCGCCGACGGCCGCTCCGCGATCGACCGCGCGAGCACCGATCATTTCGACATCGTGCTGCTCGACATCGCGCTCGGGCACGGCCCGGACGGCTACGAGGTGTGTCGCACGCTGCGCTCGCGGCGCAACGTCGTGCCGATCATCATGCTGACGGCGCTCGATTCGGAGGCCGACGCCGTCCTCGGGCTTGAGGCCGGCGGCGACGACTACGTCACCAAGCCGTTCGGGCTCGCCGAGCTCCGCAGCCGGATCCGCGCTGTGCTCCGCCGTGCGGGAACGCGCGCGCTCGGGGACGAGGTGCTGGCCGTCGGGCCGATCACGCTCGACCGCACGCAACGGGAGGTGACGATCGACGGCCGGGCGGTGCGACTCACGTTCAGCGAGTTCGAGCTGCTCGACGCGTTGATGACCGAGCCCGGGCGGCTGCTCAACCGCCAGGAGCTTCTGCGCGCGATCTGGGGCGACAGCGCCTATCGCGATCCGCGCGCGATCGACGTGCACATCCGACATCTGCGCGAGAAGCTCGAGCCCGAGCCCGACAAGCCGCGGCACATCCTCACGGTGCGCGGCGCGGGGTACCGCCTGCGAGGTCCGTAATGTCAGGGCTCAGCCGAGACGCGCCGATCGCCCGGCGCTCACGAGGCAGAGGCCCTGGGCTGCGCGTGAGGATCGTCGGGGTCGTGCTCGCGATCACGGTGGCGACCCTGGGCGTGGCCGGGCTGGCGCTTGTCGGCCAGCTCGAGAACTCGCTCAAGAAGGGCGCGTACAACTCGTTCACGCAGGAGGTGAGGAAGGCCTCCAAGCAGCATCTCTCGCTCTACCGCAAGATCAACATCTATGCGATCGGGAGCCTCGCGCAGGACCCCCGCAGCAAGATCGGACGCCACGCGAGGTCTGAACTGATCCTCGCGAACGGGCTCTTTCAGGAGCAGATTGGCGCCACGCTCGTGACACCCGTCGCTTTCGTCGACAACAGTGGACACGGCATACCGGTGATCCCGCCAGGGGTCGTCGAGGACGCATCGAGCGTTCCGCAGGCCGGCGTCCTGCAGGCCCTGCGCCGGCACCGTACCGACTACGGCTTCATCACGATCGGCAACACCCAATATGTGCGTGCGGCCATACCGATCCTAGGTGCGGCCATCCCGATCTCCGGCAGCCCCGATCCGGTGCTGGTCGTGACGAAGGCGATCAACGAGATCCCGGGTGCCGTTCACGCGGTCCAGCAGTCGCTGCTCATCGCTGCGCTGGCCGGTCTCGTGTTGACACTCCTGCTGGCGATCCCAGTCTCGGCAAGGCTGGTCCGGCGTCTGCGCAACCTGCACGAATCCGCGCTGCGGCTCGCCGCCGACGGATCGGCGCCGGAGCTGCCCGACGACCGCTCAAGCGATGAGATCGGCGATCTCACGCGGACCTTTGCGCTCATGCAGCGCCGCCTGCGCCACCAGGAGGAGGCACGCCGCGCGTTCGTGTCGACCGCCTCGCACGAGCTGCGCACGCCACTGGCCTCGCTCGATCTGATGCTGGAGCTGCTCGCCGAGGACCTCGAGGCGGGCAAGGTCGACCTCGAAGATGCTCAGGAGCTCCTTGCCCGCGCGCGCTCGCAGTCAAAGCGCCTCGGCCGGCTCGCCGCTGATCTGCTCGATCTCAGCCGCATCGACGCGGAGGTGCAGCTGCGCTCCGAGCCGGTCGAGCTCGGCGAGCTATGCCGCGCGGTGATCGCCGAGTTCGAGCTCGGGACGCAGGAGCGCGGTGTGCTCTGCGCCCTGCGGGGCGCAGAGGACCCTCTGTGGGCCTTTGGCGATCCGGGGAGCGTCGCGCGGATCCTCCGGATCCTGCTGGACAACGCGGTGCGCGTCGCGCCGCGCGGCAGCGAGGTGGTGGTCGAGCTCAACACCGGCCCACGACCGTCGCTGAGCGTCAGCGACAGCGGTCCGGGCATCCCGGCGAACGAGCGCGAGCTGATCTTCGAGCGCTTCAAGCGGGGGCACGGCACCGGCGGCGAGGCGGGATTCGGCCTCGGTCTCGCGATCGGCCGCGAGCTCGCGCAGCGAATGGACGGGACGCTTCAGCTCGCGGAGTCCTGCGGGCCCGGTGCGACCTTCGTGCTGACGCTGGAGCTTGCGAAGGCGCCCGCTGCCATCGAGTCGGACAGCGTAGTGGCCATTTAGCGGCCGCGCCGGACCACTAGCATCCCCGCGATGGACTCACGATTGATGGCGGCGATGCTCGAGGTGGACGAGCATCACTGGTGGTATCGCGGCAGGCGCGCAGTCGTCGCCGCCGAGCTGGCGCGCCTGCCGATCCGCAGGCCCGCGCGCGTGCTCGACGCCGGCTGCGGCTCGGGACGCATGCTGCTCGAGCTGCAGCGCTACGGCGACGTTTCCGGGATCGAGCTCGACGAGGACGCCGCCGCCTGCGCGTGCCGTCGCGGGCCCTTCGACGTCCGCATCGGCCGGCTGGAGGAGATGCCATGGCCGGATTCCAGCTTCGAGCTGATCACCTGCCTCGATGTGATCGAGCACACGCCGGACGACACGCGCACGCTGCGCGAGCTGCGGCGTGTCTGCCGCCCCGGCGGCTGGTTGCTGGCGACCGTGCCCGCCTACCAGGCGCTGTGGTCGCGCCACGACGAGGCCAACCACCACTACCGGCGCTACGATCGCGCCTCGCTGACCGGCGCAGCGATGGCCGCCGGCTGGCGCGTCGGCCGCACGACCTCCTTCAACGGACTGCTGCTCGCGCCCGCCGCGGCCGTGCGGCTCGCGCAACGGTGGCGACCGCTGGGCGATGACTACAAGCCCGACCTCCACATCGGGCCCCAGTGGCTCAACGGCGTGCTCGAGCTGCCTCTGCAGCTCGAGGCGCGGTGGCTGGCGCGCGGGCAGACGCTTCCGGTGGGCCTCTCTCTCCTGATGGTGATGCAGAACCCGCCTCCCGACGGCGCGGTCACGGGCAACGGCAGCGCTCCATGATCGTATGGGCGGCCATCTTCGGCGTGTCCGACAAGCTTGGCTACCTGCTGCCCGTGATCATCGGACTCGAGTCGTTGGGCGTGCCGTCACCCGGCGAGACGGCGCTCGTGCTCGCCGCCGTGCTCGCCAGCCAGGGGAAGCTGAACATCTGGCTCGTGATCCCCATCGCGATGGCCTCGGCGATCATCGGCGACAGCATCGGCTACCTGCTCGGGCGTCTGGTCGGGCGTGACGTGCTCGAGGCTCGCGGCCCGTTCCACGAGCGGCGCGTGCGCGCGCTCGCCGTCGGCGACCGCTTCTTCACGCGCCACGGGCCAAAGGCCGTGTTCCTGGGACGCTGGATCGCGCTCGTGCGGATCGCGACCGCCTGGCTCGCCGGGATCAACAAGATGCCCTATCCGACCTTCTTCTTCTGGAACGCGCTCGGCGGGATCACCTGGGCGCTCGCATACGGGCTGCTTGGCTATTACGGCGGGACCGCCGCCGCGCACGTGCTGGAGCAGATCGGCGTGGGAGCGGCGCTTGCCCTCGGCGTCGTGGTCTTCGTCGGCGTCATCGTCTGGAAGGTGCGCGAGCGCAGGCACGTCCAGCAGGAGGGGGTTCAGCGGGACGGTTAACGCATCCGGCTTGGGGGCCGCGCTCGCGTCGCTCCAGGATTGAGGGGAGACCGCTCCGCTCGCGCGGCGGTCACCACGGCCGGGCATCCGGCCCGGCCATTGTGGCTACTTCTTGTCGAAGTCCAGCGCCAGCGAGTTGATGCAGTAGCGCTGACCCGTCGGCTGCGGGCCGTCGTCGAACACGTGTCCGAGGTGGCCACCACAGCTCCGGCACACGACCTCCGTGCGGACCATCCCGTGGCTCTGGTCCGGGCGCAGCTCGACGGCCTGAGCCACCGCCGGCTCGTAGAAGCTCGGCCAGCCGCTGCCGGAGTCGAACTTCGTCTCCGAGTTGAACAGCTCGGCACCACAGCCTGCGCACCTGTAGGTGCCGTCTTCCTTCATGTGCACGTACTCGCCTGAGAACGGCCGCTCGGTGGCTTGCCGGCGCAGGACGTTGTACTGGTCCTTGGTCAGGCGCTCACGCCACTGCTCATCGCTGAGGTCGACCGCGTCCGACTGGTTGGTGCCTGTGCTCTCGTTGGTCATGCCGACCAAGGTAGCGCGGCACCGTGAACAAAACGGAAATTACCGTTCGGGTATGTAACTGTTCGGCGCTCGCGGGTCCGGGGCGATCATCTCCATGATCAGGCTCGACCAGCCGAATCGCGCCGCGCCCATGCCGGCGCGGGTGTATGGGTCGTAGTACTCGCGCAAGCCGCTGGCCGCGACGGCGCCAGCGGCACGGCGCACGAGCTCGGCGGCCTGCTCGGTGTAACCAAGCCGCAGCAGCCCGAGCCACATGAGCCAGCTGGCGTTGATCCATGCAGGGCCACGCCAGTACCGGCGCTGGCGCAGCACGCCGAACACGTCGCGGCGGGAGAAGCTACCGTCGGTCGCGGCCACCGACGGCGGCGTCACCGGTAGCCAGAAGCGGTCGGTTCGCAGTAGCTGCTCCTCTACGAGGCGGTGTCCGATCTCCGCCGGCAGGTCCGGCAGCGCGAGCGGCGAAAGCGTAGCCCAAGTGACTGAGGCCGGCGTGCGCGGCGCCGGGCGTGCGCGCGCCGAGAACAGACCTGTGCGATTGTCGTACATGCGCTCGACGATCGCGCCGGTCAGCGACGTGCGGCCGAGCGCCATCCGCGAGAGGCTGTACAGCACGTTGGTCAGCGGCTCGCAGCACACGGGTCCGCTGGCCGCCGCGATCCGTCGCAGGTCGTAGCCGAGCCGCCGGTTGCGGCGCACGAGTCCGATGTATCCCGGCTGCGCATGTGCCTGGCGACCCCAGATCGCGTCGAACTGGGGCGACGCGTCGAGGCCGGACTCGTCAGGTTGCACGATCCACAGCAGCCCGTCGTCGTCGAGCGTCCGGTTGCGCTCGAGCCAGTCGTGGTGGGCGACGATCTCCGGCTGCACCGCGGGATCGCCGACCGCGATCGCCCATGCCCAAGCGAGTGCCGGCGGCTGGATGCTGGCGGTCATCGGGGCGCTCGGGGACAGCACGTTGTAGGTGTAGCGGCGCGGGCCGCGCAGCGGTGTGTTCCAGAAGATCGTGTGACCGATGAAGCCGTCGTCACGCTGGGCGGCGAGCAGCGACTCGAGCTCGCGCTGGGATCGCTGCGCATCGAAGTGGCGCCAGGCCACGGCCGTGAAGCACGAGTCCCAGTACCACTGCCACGGGTAGTGACGCGGGCTGGGGCAGGTGTAGGCGAACGGAACGCCGTCGGCGTGGCGCCGACCCTCACGCCAGTTGCCATGCAGCACGGCCTTGCAGGTCGCGTGGATCTTGCTCGCTTCGTGCGCATGTGGCATCGACCACATCCTGTCAGGTGCACTAAGCGGCCCGGTCCCTACGAGTCGCCCGTCGCGATCGGTCGGTTCGCGTCACGACTCCACTGTGACCATGAGCCGGGGTACAGGCGCCCGTGCCCGACCCCCGCGTGCTCGAGGGCCAGCAGGCTGTGGCAGGCGGTGACGCCGGAGCCGCAGTAGGAGATCACAGGCGTGCCCTCGCGAATCCCGGCCGCGGCGAACCGGCGCCGCAACGCCTCGATGTCCAGCAGCCGGCCATCGCCGCCGACATTGGCGAATGCGGGCACGCTCACTGCGCTCGGGATGTGACCTGAGCGCGGATCAACGGGGTCCGGGCCGCCGCGGAAGCGAACGGGGTCGCGCCCGTCGATCAGGACGTCGCTGCTGACGGCGACCTCATCGATCGAGACGAGCCGCTCCGCCGGCCACGCCTTCGCCGTGAAGCGTGCCGCGGGTCGTCCTACCGTGTCGCGTTGCAGCGGCCCGGGCCAGGCGCCGATGCCGCCGTCGAGCAGCGCCGCCGAGTGCCCGATCGCGCGAAACATCCACACCAACCGAGCTGCGACCAGCCCGCCGGTGTCGTCATAGGCGATCACGGTGTCGCCGTCGCCGATCCCGAGCGAGCCGAGCCGGTCCGCGAACGCCTCCGGCGATGGGAGCGGGTGGCGACCGCCGGTGTCCGAGGCGGGCGCCGCAAGCACCTCCTCGAGCTCTACGAACACGGCGCCGGGGAGGTGACCGGCCGCGTACGCCGCTCGTCCGGAGCGTCCGTCGATGTACCAGCGTACGTCCGCGGTGACCACCTCCCCGGCGTGCGAATGCAGCCATGCGACGTCCACGAACGGCTCGAGCATCGGTCCGATTGAATCGAACTAGCGATGCGGGCGGCGTTTTCCGATGTGGTTGTGGGCACAACTATCTGGTATGATTCGGCGCCATGGAGCTCGGCCTCTCGACGTTCGCGGACATTTGGGACATCGCGCCTGAGGTGCGCATGCGCAATCTCGTCGAGGAGGCCGTTCTGGCCGACGAGGTCGGGCTCGACGTCTTCGCCGTCGGCGAGCACCACCGTTCCGACTTTGCGGTCTCGGCACCCGCGGTTGCGCTCGCGGCGATCGCGACGCAAACCCAGCGCATCCGTCTGTCGAGCGCGGTCACCGTGCTGAGCTCCGATGATCCGGTGAGGGTCTTCGAGCAATTCGCCCAGCTCGATCTGCTGTCCGGCGGACGCGCGGAGATCATGGCCGGACGGGGCTCGTTCATCGAATCATTCCCGCTGTTCGGTTACGAGCTCGACGACTACCACGAGCTGTTCGAGGAGAAGCTCGATCTGCTGCTCGCGATCCGTTCAGGCAATCCGGTGACATGGTCGGGCAGTCACCGCGCGCCACTGCACGACGCGTTCGTGTGGCCGCGACCGCTGCAGGAGCCGCTCCCGGTAGGGATCGCAGTCGGTGGCACGCCACAGTCGGTCGTGCGTGCCGCGACCTTGGGCCTGCCGCTGACGATCGCGATCATCGGCGGCGAGCCGGCACGGTTCGGGCCACTCGTCGCGCTATACCGGCGGACCTGGGCGAGCTCGGGCCACGAGCCTGGGCGCGAGCAGCTCGCGATCAACACCCACGCGTTCGTGGCGCGCGACCGGGCGCAGGCGGACGCGGCATTCGCGAAGCCATACCTGGCGATGATGAGCCGGATCGGCCGCGAGCGAGGCTGGCCGCCGTCCGGCCGCGCCGAGTATGAGTTCCTGACCTCACCGAGCGGCGCCGTGGCGGTCGGCTCTCCCGAGCAGGTCGCCGAGAAGATCCTCTACGAGCATGAGCTGTTCGGCCATCAGCGCTACCTGGCGCAGATGAGCGTTGGATCGGTCTCCCATGCAGACGCGATGCGCTCGATCGAGCTGTTCGGGACGGAGGTCGCCCCGCTGGTGCGCGACGAGATCGCGCGGCGCCTGTCTCCCAGCACGGCCGCTGCTCGCTGAGCCGAACGTGCGGCCACGCCGTCGGGCTGGCTGAGCCGAACATGCGGCCAGGCTGCCCTCGCGGGCGTGCAGTCCGGTTTCGATGGCGCCGACGTCTATCGCACGCGACCTATCAGAAAAAGGACTGATGGCGCGCAAACGCAAAGCGAACGATCGAGCAACCATCTGATGTGGAGCATCGACGAAATCTGGCAGGCGCCGCACCCGCGCCCGACCCGTTCCGCCTCCGAGCAACCGCAGCCGCCAGACCCGTACCCGCTCCGATATGTGAGCCAGTGCGTCCGGCGATCGCATCATGCTCGAGGACGACGACAGGTCCTCAGCACTCTCGAGGCGCGTCCTCGCAGACGCTGGCGGCGCGAATGCAACCTCACTGATCCGCGCTTGCAACGGCAGTGAGATCGGGCTGGGCGCGGCGCCCGTCGTCGCGCCCAGCCCCCGCGGCGGATCGCAGCTGCGCCTCGGAGGCGAACCCTGCGCTGCTGAATCCGCAACGCGGCGGGGTAGGATGCCAGCGACCATGATGCTGACAACCCCCTTTCACCCGCGTGAGGATCGCTATGACGCGATGCCCTACCGTCGCTGTGGCCGCAGCGGCCTTCGGCTCCCCGCGATCTCGCTTGGTCTGTGGCAGAACTTCGGTGCCGATCATCCGCTCGAGCACAGCCGCGCGATCATCCGCCGCGCGTTCGACCTCGGAATCACGCATTTCGACCTCGCCAACAACTACGGCCCGCCCTACGGGACGGCGGAGCTCACGTTCGGGCGGCTCCTTCGTGAGGATCTCGGTGCTCATCGTGACGAGCTCGTGATCTCCACGAAGGCCGGTTACGACATGTGGCCCGGGCCGTATGGGGATGGGGGTTCGCGCAAGTACCTGCTGGCGAGCCTCGATCAGAGCCTGCGCCGCATGGGCCTCGACTACGTGGACATCTTCTACTCCCACCGGTTCGATCCGGACACGCCGCTCGAGGAGACGCTCGGCGCGCTGGACAGCGCCGTCCGTCAGGGCAAGGCGCTATATGCCGGCATCAGCTCCTATGCCCCGCAGCGGACGTCCGAGGCGATCGAGATCCTGGAGCGCCTCGGCACGCCGCTGCTGATCCATCAGCCCTCCTACTCGATGCTGAATCGCTGGATCGAGCACGAGCTGCTCGATGTGCTCGGTTCCGAGGGAGTAGGCGCCATCGCGTTCTCGCCGCTGGCGCAGGGCCTGCTCAGCGATAAGTACCTGCAAGGGGTCCCCGAGTCATCACGTGTCCGTCGCGGTGCCTACTTCGACGAGGGCCTGATCAGCCCTGACAACCTGCGGCGAGTCCGGGCACTGAACGAGATCGCGGCGGCGCGCGGACAGACACTGGCCCAGCTGGCGATCGCCTGGGTGCTGCGCGACGACCGGGTGACCTCGGCGCTGATCGGCGTCAGCAGCGTCCGCCAGCTCGAGGACAACGTCGCGGCGATCGGCCGCCTCGATTTCGACGACGAGGAGCTGGCCGCGATCGACAGCTACGCCCAGGAGGGCGAGATCAACATCTGGTCGGCTTCGAGCGAGGCGTGAGCCCGTGTCTCCAGCGGAGCCCAGGCGGCGACTCCGAGGTTCATCGGGATAAGCTTGCGCCCATGGCATCGGGAGCGCGATCCAGCGATGCGTCCCCTGCGTTCGACCTCATGCCACTGCTGGCCCAGGGGAGCGACGACTTGCTGCTCGAACTGTGGCGCGCGCGCATCGAGGTGCACGAGCGCGACAGCTACGCCGGCGTTCGGATGTCCGAGCTTCCCGAGGACCTCCGAACCTACGAGAAGATCCTCTGGGAGCGCGCGCCGCAGGGTACTCCCGCCGCGCTGCACGCCAACCTCGATGGATGACCTAGTGGCGTCACTCGCGGTCGCCGGGAGCGGATGCTCCACGGCCCCGTGTGCGGCCCGGGCGGCGGCCATCGGCGGGCGTTCGTCGTGGTTGCGCTGGTCCGCTTGACGGGATAGAACCGGAACGGCCTGCAACTGCCCGGCTGACGTCTCGGTCCGGTACGCCGCATACGACGAGGACGGCATGTTGCTCCGCGCTGCTCCCGAGTATTTGAGGGGTTGGCGTCCTGCACGGCAGAGGCTGCGGCAATAACTTAGTTACACATAACTTATTCTGCGCTAAGTTATCGCCATGCCTGGGCACGACTTTTTGAACCGGAAAGAAGAGCTTGCCGCGCTGCAGCGCCGCTGGGACAGTGGCGAAGCGCAGCTGTTCACGCTTTGGGGGCGACGCCGCGTCGGGAAGACCCTCCTGCTCCTAGAACTCGCTAGCGACAAGCGGCATCTGTACTTCGAGGCGACAAGCGGCACTCGGGCGGACCAGTTGGGCGACTTCTCCGACCGCCTGGCCGAGGCCACGGGACGCGCGGCCCTGCGCGTCCCCGACTGGAGAGCAGGGCTCGACGCTGTCGCCGATTGGGCGCAGGAAGGGCCCGTCCTGCTGGTGCTGGACGAGTTCCAGTTCATCGCCAAGCAGAACGCCGACATCGGGTCCATCATCAACGTCTGGTGGCGTGAGCGCGGCGAAAAGCAGCGGATTCTGCTCATCCTCTCCGGGAGCGAAGTCGGGTTCTTTGAGCGTGAGGTTGTCAACTACTCGGCTACCACGTACGGCAGAAGGGCTGGGCAGCTTCGTCTGAGGCCGTTCAAGGCCAAGGAAGTCGGGTTGTTCCTCCCCTCGTGGACGGCCGACGACAAGATTGCCGCCTACGCCGTGTTCGGACACATGCCGTACTACCTCGCCCAGATTCGCCCGGACGAGAGCCTGAGCGAAAACATCCTCAATATCGTGCTGATGCCAGACGGGCTTCTGCACGAGGAAGCTCGGCTCCTGCTGGACCAGGAGCTCTCTGAGCCCGACGCGTACTTCTCGGTGCTTCGGGCGATTGCAGCAGGCCAGGCACGCGTCAGCCAGATAGCTGAGCGAACCGGAATCAACACGCCGCGCGTCAGTCAGATGCTCGGCCTCCTGCGCAATCTCTGGCTCGTCGAGAAACAGTTCCCGGTCACGGTCACGAACCCGGAAAGGTCGAAGCAGAGCTTCTACAGAATCACCGACCCATACCTTCGCTTCTGGTTTCGTTTCGTGCTTCCCGCGCAGGGCCGACTGGCCGACGCCGAAGGCGCAAGACGACACCTTCGCGGACGAGTCCTCCCCGCGCTCGACGAGTTCGTCTCGGCACCCGCGTTCGAAGAGGTCTGTCAACAATGGCTTCTCCGCGAAGCTGATGCTGCCGCCGTCGGCTGGTGGTGGGGCAGGCTCAGGGAGACCCGCGGCACGCAGCTACGCGACACCGACCGCGAGGTCGACGTAGCCGCGGTTGACGACGGCGGAACTATCATCGCTCTCGGCTCGTGCAAGTGGACCGCCGGCGCACTTCCCTACTCCGAGAAGACGAAGCTCGAAGCTATCGCCGCCCACCTTCTCCCCGATGGCCCACCACCAGACCTCTACTTCTTCGCACGGAACGGAGTGGACGAGCACCTGCAACAGGAAGCGGCAGATAGCGCACGCATCCACGTGGTCACCCCCGACCAGCTCTTCGCCTGATGACCATTCTCGGCACCGTTTCCGATACCGCGAGCGTTCTTACATTTACATCAGGTCGCACATCTACGGAACCTCGCCCTTGCCGTTTCGAACGCCCTGACGTTCTTGGAGAATCCGGCGGAGTCTCACATCCGGTTCACGTTCGCCCGACACTATCCGCAGCCGGTGTTGAACCCGCAGCTGGCGCACGTGTAACAGCTGCCGGTGCGCTGCATCATCCCGCCGCACTGCTGGCACGCCGGACCGAGGTCCAGGCCTCTGCGCAACGTCGGCTGCACCGGCGGGCTGTCGGTCAGCGCCGCCGCGGCGGGCAGCGCGGGGAGCTTCACGGGCTGCTCGGATCCGTTGCCGACGTTGTGCGCCGGGAGGGCGGTGTCGCCGATGTGGGAGGTGGCCGCGTCCTGCGCCGCCTTCCGAGCGCGCACGGCTGAGGTCAGGATCCCCAGCTCCTCCTGGAGGTCGACGTCGAGGAAGCGCGAGGCGAGCCAGCGCATGATGTAGTCGGGCATCGACTTCGCGAACGGGATCTCGGGATTGGAGGTCATGCCCTCGGGCTCGAAGCGCATGTAGCTGAACTTGCGCACGAGCGTCTCCAGCGGTACGCCGTACTGCAGCGCGATCGAGATCGCGGTCGCGAACGAGTTCATCATGCCTCGCAGCGTCGAGCCCTCCTTGCCGATGTCGGTGAGGAAGATCTCGCCGACGGTGCCGTCCTCGTACATGCCGGCGGTGATATAGCCCTCGTGCCCGGCGATCGAGAACTTGTGCGTGATCGACCGGCGCTCGACAGGCATGCGCTTGCGCCGCGGGCCGGCCTCGGCCAGCGCCTTGCTGACGGCCTGCTCGACGATCGCGTCGATGTCTGCCTGCGTCGCGGCTTCCGCGCTCGCGTCCTTGCCCTGACCCGCGTCGGTGCGCAGCGCCTGTGCGGTCTTGGAGCCGTCGCGGTAGATCGCCAGGGCCTTGATCCCCAGGTGCCACGCCTGGGTATAG
>JBKQIR010000037.1:0-2540 GCA_052148275.1 Solirubrobacteraceae bacterium | reverse complement strand
ACGCCCGCGCCACCGGCATCGACGTCTCCGCGCGCGCCATCGAGATCGCCCGCCGCAAGGCCGCCGAGCGCGGCGTCGACACCCACTTCGAGGTGCTCGACGCTCTCCGCCTCGACACGCTCGGCGAGGCCTTCGACACGATTGTCGACAGCGGGCTGCTCCACATCTTTGACGACGCCGCTCGCGCCCGGTACGTCGTGGCTGTCCACACCGTCCTCCGCCCGGGCGGCCACCTCCACCTCATGTGCTTCAGCGACCGCCAGCCGGGCGACTGGGGTCCCCGCCGCGTCACCGAGGATGAGCTGCGCGCAGCGTTCGGTTCCGGCTGGCGTATCGAGTCGCTCGCCCCCGACCGCTTCGACATCAACCCGGGCCTCGGTACCCCTACCGCCGAAGCCTGGCTCGCCGACGTCGTCCGGCTGGAACCCCGGTAAGGGGAACTTCTACCGACCCCCGGCCGGAACCCGCACCCTCCCGGCGAACATGGCAGCCAATCCGCCCGGCGGGCGCCCGCACCGGCACCGTCCGCGGAGGACGCGGTGGCCGAACGCCCACCATGCGGTGACGGAGTCGAAACTCCAAGTCATCGCACATAAGTCAACATGGCGGGGCTTCGCCACCCGCGGCGGATGAAATATCCGTGCCTCCGGAATATGGGTGGTCAATAAATCCTCTATTTCGCTACAGACAATTGAGACACCATCCCCGAACACCGAACGGCCGCGGCGCCCGAGCGCGCCTCGATCGCGGCCCGCTGCTGACGGTCATTTCGGTCTTGACGACCGGGAGGCTTGGTGGTGATCTCAGCCGCTGGTAGTTCTTCCAGGACATAAAACCGTGCGACCTCGCGGGCTGCACCGCGATCTGATCGACGCCCACGCGGATCAGGCTGCCCAAGCACCGGAGTCGGTGATGCTCGGCGCTGATAGCGCATAAACGTTGAATCGGTCAGGGACGAGACTCGCACTCGGAATCTCTGCTGACATCAGCGCAACCGGGGTAGGGCTGCCCTCTGCGCTACGGCCGCTGGCTGCCGACCCGCTGGACACCGCCGGTCGGCACACCCTCCAACACCGAGATGATCTGCCCGCCGCCATCGACAATGACCAGAGCCTGGTCGTCCTGCATCCTTCGCGGAATGCCGTGCCACGCCGAGCGGGCCGCCTGTCGGTTGAGATAGTTGTTCAGCCAATCGCCCGAGCGGGCGTCAATCAGCACCACCTCGTTGGTCATCACGTGTTCAACCTTCCCTTAGGGAACTGTTCACCTGGGAACCTGGACGCACTTAGTAGTGATCTGCACTACCGTCCGCTGTTCCCGGCAGGTCGATGCGATGTCGTCATGAAAGCGGAACGCCCGGACGTGATCAATGGCTGTGACGATACATTCGGCGTTCAGCCCGTGAACGGGAGGTATGCAGCCAACAACTGGGCGCGATGGAGGCTTGCTCCGAGCAGGATCAGCGGCCACGCGCCGTCGCCACGACTGCCGAGACGACTTGGAAGACGACGCCCAGCTGGGTGTAGTAGTCGTGCTGGGAGGCGACCAACCACCCACGTATGCGCGCGAAGCCAGACGGCGTACTCAATCACTTTCGCCGCCCATCGCGGCGCTCCTGCCCGATTAGCCTGTGGGGCTTTCTACGTGACCGTGATCCCCGCCCTACCGACGATGGACAGCGACGATGGATTTCGCACAGATGATGGCGCGACCCCAGGAAGAGGCTCGCCGACGAGGCTGAGCGGCGGCGGCTCCTCGGCGCTTCGCCGCACTGGGCAGATCCGATCCCCAGCAGACATCCGCCGGTAGCGATGCGGCCTGCTGTCGCCCTGCTCAGGGCGCTCGGACCGAACCGCTCCGAAAACGACCCCAAACGGAACACCCCGCCAGCCACAACGCGAGCGCCCCTCCACGACGTCTCTCGCCGTGGCGAAACCATATCCGCTTTCACGGAGTGCCCCACCGCCGTCCGACCATTCTGGAACAGCAGCCAACCGGCTCAGCCCTCTGGCCTCGCTCGACCGGCCCCACCCGGAGAATCCGCAAACGCTCGGGCCTCGGCGACTACCGATGTGTGGCGTGGCGAGCCTGGAGGACTGCGATGAGCGCCAAGCGTGTCTGTTCGACCGTCTCGATGGGGCTATCCGCGGACAGTTGAGCCTCGACTGCGGCGATGTCGGCGGCGAGCGGCTCGTTGTGAAAGACGCCAGCGACCCAGCGCGAGAAGTCGTGCGCGGCGCAGTGGTGGCGGACCACCCCCGGCTTGCAGATCGCGATCGCGGCTTCGAGTTCGGGGAGGTTCGCGACGACTGCCCTGGGGGTGACGTCGTCCTCGATTTGGAAATAGAACCGCTGGGCGGGTTCGAGGCCGGCGATCTGGTAGCCGCGAGCGGCCTTGCTCAGCTCGCCCGCGTTGGCGAGCTGCGAGAGCGTCGAGCTGACGCTCGCGCGACCCAGCCCGGTCGCGGTGGCCACCTCGCCAGCGGTCATCGCGCTGCCGTCGGCGAGCGCCTCAAGGACGGCGTGCTTGGTTGCGCCCG
>JBKQIR010000036.1:0-7219 GCA_052148275.1 Solirubrobacteraceae bacterium | reverse complement strand
ACCCGACGAGCATACGGATTCCACTCCCCACACGCCGCGATCGCACTCGCGATGCTCGCCCTCGGCGGACTCTGCCCACCACTACCCGGCCGGTGACACCACCCACGGTTGATGCAGGAGCTTCGCATAACGGCCCTCGCCGGAAACCGGCGACGCCTCGTTAAGTTCTCAGAAGGCCAACTGGCCAGCGACCAGTTCCAGCAGTGCACGTCGCGTCACGATCCTGACGCCTAACCTGGGTTCGACGACGCCTGTGCTCCTGGGGAAGTGACGCTCGCGGCCAGACCATGAAAAGACGAACCTCGCCAACGGTCGGCCAAAAGGCTGACTGGTGAGGTCAAGAGTTCCTCAACGCTGATCTCCGCGAGCAACTGTTCGTCGAGGTAGGCCTCAGTCTCGAGCACCGCGCTTGTAAGCGCTTCGAGACGGTGCCGGTATCGGTCGAGCACACGCCTAGCCGCCTCGGCGGAGAGGCGGTCGTGAAGCCCGACGTGCAGCAGGGTCATGCCGGTGGTGCTACCAGACTTAACTTCAGGGACGAACACAACCAACCGATTGTCGCTGCGCCCGCGAGCCACGAGCACTGTCCGATCCATCGCGACCATCTTCTTCGTGCCGCGAAGCGCGGCGTCGTCCTCCGTTCGAGATGCGCGGTCGCTCGCCCAACCCCGCTTCGCGGCGACACGAATTTCGGCGTCGGCGGAATGCGGATCGCCGGAGATCTCATAACGAGTCGACCCGTCGACTGATGCCACTGCATTGTCGAGCGCGACGAGTGTCCGGAGGGTCTGGTAGGTGAGGGCATCCTGCGGGGCGCCTGCCGCGAGCGTCGCCGTGACAAGCGGAGTCGCAAACACCTCGGCATCGGCTCGAGAAATTCCGACCGTGACGGTCTTAGCCTGGTGACGGATGGTGTCGACGGGACGACTCAGGTCGTCGATTGCGACAGTTAGAGCGGCAGCCAAGTCGTCGAGGAGGTTGCCGGGCGTTCCAACCCGCTTGAACTCGCGGTCGTAAAAGTCGAGCGAGGTTGCACCCTCGACGTAGCCGAGGAGTGAGGTGACGCGCGCAGTACGGACAGGGGACAAAGCGGCATCGTACAAGCCGCTCCAGAGGTTTTCGCGAAACGCTGCTATGTGAGGCGCAATCGCAGTACGCAGCTTCAGAAGAGCTGCATCCGCAGGCCCGGGGCTCTGGGCGATTTCATCCAGAACCGCGCGGATGGCGCGCAATGGCTGAGCTGGCGCATCGATCGCCACAGCGGCTTCGTAGCCGAAGAGATGCCCCACCATGGTCGAGAGGATGTACGCGAGCTCAGGATGCGTTGGTGGGACATGGAGAACATGCGCTTGCCTGGAGAACTCTTCGGCGCCTTCGGTCGCGATGACGACGGGGGCGCCCCGGTGGGCCGCAAAGATGTCGACTTCTTTCGCGACGTCAGACGCGGCTGACCCAGTGAGGCCGGCCGCACATATAAGCGTCATCGGCTCGGACGACAAGTCAATGTGCTTCTTGTCTTCAGTAACGTCGAGCGCAATGGACTTGTAGCACAGCTCTGACATCTTGATTCGGATCTCGCTGGCGGCGATACGATTGAGGCCGTTCCCCACTACTGCCCAGTGCCTCCGACGTGGCGCGACCTCGGTCGCGACTGCTCGAATTCTCGGCTGCAACGCCAGGATCCGATCCATCGCGGACGGGAGCGAGGCCAGAGCGGTGAGGATCTCGTGCTGCGCCTGGTGGGCCGCATCCGAAGTATCCGAGGTATCACACACGTTCGCGATAGCAAATCCGAGGAGCCAACCGGCTGCGATCTGACTATAGAAGGCCTTCGTGGAAGCGACGCTCATCTCGATATCGCGCCCATCCGACGTGTACAACACGCCATCCACCTTGTGTGTGATGTCGCTGTCGCGGCGATTGACAATCGCGATTGTCGCTGCACCTCTTGCATGGGCGAGGTCGACTGTCCGATTGGTGTCAGTCGTCGTACCTGACTGCGTGACTGCGATGACTAGCGTGTCGGACATGTCGTCCCGGAGGCCGAAAGCTGACAGTTCGCTACCCGCTTCGGCGGTGATCACGAATTTCTGAGTGGAGAGCGCGGTGTGCAGTGCGGCGGCGACTCCCGTGCCGGCAACTGCAGCAGTGCCTTGGCCGATGACGATTATTCTCGTAATATCACCATCGCGCAGGCGCTCACCCAAGTGCTGTGGAATGGTGTCGCGAGTCAGAGCGACGCGCTTCCGGCCGGATGTCTCGCGTATGCGACCGCGGAGCGTGCGGCGCATCGTCTCGGGTGATTCAGAGATCTCTTTGACAAGGAAGTGGCTGTGGCTTCCCCTCGCAATGTCGCGCGTCGTGATGTCGGTCGTGAGGAGAGAATCCTTATCAACGGGGACTGGGACGCCTGAGTACGTGCTTCGCATGACGCCCTCTGTGGTGCCCGCTTGGCGCTGATCTAGGACGATGATCTCCCCACGAGTGCCATGCTGGTCGCACGCGCGTTCGCCGTCCATCCGAACGTAGGTGCTGGCAATCTCGACCAAGCCGTAGGGCTCGCTGGCGACGACGTACGTGTCCTCCGCCAAGCCAATACACAGCGCCTGCCCGCTACCGCGCACGGCGAGCCTCATTGTGGACGGATCCTCGGCGTCCGCACAGGCGATCGCCACAGACCCATCCAAGCGACTGACCGTTCGTCGGAAAGCGATGTCTGCGGAGGCGCCACGGACGCGTTCCTGAGTGATCAGGCAAGGAATGACCTGCGCATCTGTCGTTATACCCACCGGGATGGCAAGCTTGTTGTCGCGAATGAGCTCACGATGGTTGTCAACATCGCCATTGAGAGCTGCAACGACATAGCGCCCGCCGGTGTTGTCCTGGACCGGATGCGCGTTCGCCTCGTTGATCAAACCAACACTTGCCCACCGAGTGTGCGCAAGCACTGTGACGGCAGCGTTCGGATGAGCAACTGCGCGACGAAGCAAGGTGTCGGCCCCGATGGTCTTGCGGAGCGCGGCGGTGTTGTCACCGAGCTCGCCTACCTCGCGGGCGACTTTGTATACAAAGCTGAGAGTCCCGTGCCGAGCGGCCGCCGCGCGGTCGCGGAAAAGCGGGTCGGCTCGGGCAGCGAGCTCGGTCTTGATGTCATCAGAGGCGAGATTCAGACCGTGTCCGGCGACGAGGACATGTAGGCCACAGGAATCGCGGCCTCGAACCTCGAGTCTATCGAGGCCCGACAGTGCAATGGCGATCGCCGAGTAAGCGCTCAGCGCCGATGCTGCGTCGGACGCGCCACAAAGGGCGGTGACCGCCCGAGCGTGCGTTAGCCGATCGACCCGTATCGCCCAGCAGACGTCCTTTAGGCGAAGCAGTGCTGCGTTAGCGACCTCAACGTCTGCGCTTTCGATCAGGCGACCGGAGTCGATCGCCTCCTCGAGATCGGAAACCGTCCCGTGAATCGATCGGGCCGTAGCGTCGATTGCGTCTTGCAGACGAAGGTTTTCGCGTAGACATCGAAGACCGGGTGTGGAACGTAGAGCCTGGTCCGTCGCGCGAAGCTGGTGATCGACGCGCCGGAGGCCAGCGATGTCAAGCTTCGGTTCGGTCGCCACTTGGAGCATGGACGCGTGGGCGCTCGCGAGTCGCGCGAGCAGGTCTTCTGCCTTCGGGGGCTGCCGGTGAGCTGGCCGAGATACGACTCCGATAATTCCGCACATCGCGCCTAGACAGTAGCCGAATGATCCGAGCGGGACTCCGAGGACCCGAGAGGCTGAGGCGCACCGAAACGCGCCACAGGCAGCTACGGAGGCGTGAGCTCTACAGTCAGACGGTGCGTTGCAGCACTCCAGCGATGGATGGAGGCGGGCCTGTCCTTCGATGGAGCCCGTCCCGCAAGGTAGGCCGCGTCGGTGTGCGACAGCACGTCGCGAACGCGTAAGGACCGTTCGGACGAGGTCGGCGATCGGCGTCGCACAATGTGGGTGTCGGATCGCGCCTTGCCTTACGTCCCGGCGAGGTAAAGTTCTTACGCTCGAGTTGGTCGTTGGGACTGCTTTCGCCAACTCGTAGAATGAGCCATGAATTGGGAATCTAATCTCGATACCCAGGAGCCAAGCGAAAGGAGTGGGACCCAACGCGAAGCGGCGCGGGGCCTCGAGTCTCTCCCGTCTGCTGATGAGGTTCGCGCGCAGAGTCGTGTGCGAAACCTCGGTCTGAGCGGTGCGCCGATTCGCGTCGACCACCTTGGCCAGACCGTAAGGTACGTAATCGTCTTGGACGAAAACGGCAACGAAAGGGTTGTTGAGGACAGAGTCCCGTTTCTGCGTCCATAGGCCTCTTTGGATTGGCAGCTTGGTGCGGAGAGGAGTTCCCCAGCGAGACGCGACCCCGGGGAGCGGTCGCCGTTAGGCTCGAGCCCTCCCGAGCAGGCGCCACGTGGTCGGGCTGGACCGCGTACAGGAGCCTCAACGAGTGCGTCGAGCAGTTGGCGAAGTTGTTGGGCGGCTTCTTGCGCCAGTACGTTTCGGACACGCGGTGGTTTGGCCTCGCCGTCGCTTCCCCGCCTGTCGCTCTGACGAGCAGTCCTCGATGCCTTCTGCGATCGCGGCCAACTCTGGATCGTTCCGCAGAGTCGCAGCTCACGGTTCTAGACTAGAACCCGTGAGCATACCGATCGTGGAAGGGATGCATTCGCGACGTGCGCGTGGCCGAGTCAGGCCCGCTCGAGCAGCGCGCGTCCGGCGGGCAGACGCTGCTGCATTGGTGCACCGGCAGTTTCCAGAGCCCGGATCGCTTTCACCTCGGCGCTGGCCTCCATCCTGCGACTGCTTGGGCGACGTCTGGATCACGCCGATCGTCGCGTCCTAACATGCGGCGCGTGATCGCATTCGCGTCGCCCAAGCCGTCGGGCGCGGCGCCGAGCAAGCTACCGGAATGCCAAGGACGCACTCGCACGACCGAAACGTGCTACGACGTCCTCCAAGGACCTACCATTGGAAACCGCTCACAACCGAGGCGGCCGCAGCGCGAGATCGGCAGGTGGCCCCTTCGCCGCTCGAGCGGTCGCGACCGCTCGTCGCTGCTTTTCCCGGCGCCGGCCGCGAAGCAGGCACCGGCGATCACGACTGCCCCAACGGCGGAGCGGGCGTCCCATTCCGCCGGTCCACACAGCTGGTTTCGGCCGCGAACGGCAGCTGTTCAATAGTGCCGCACTGGCGACAAAGCACCAGGGCAGTGGGTCCAGTACCTGCCGAACCCACTCGACTCAGCGTCGGTCTGCCAGCACCGGCGGGGTGGCGCCGCTCAACTCCCGCCGTGACCGGGCCGCTTGATGAGCCCGTCCCATGACCACTGCGGGATTCTCAGTCCATCGGGTACATCGTCTGCGGACTCGTGGTAACGAGAGAGACATAGTCGTCGTGGTCGCCCACGCGAAGTAGTCGTGCAACACTTGCGCAAGCTGGCTTTGCCGGACGAATTCGACATCGTTGAGCGCCTGATCAAAACACGCGATCGCGCGACGGTCCATCTCCTCACGGGGGCCGTTGCCGCTGTGCATGCGCACCACGGAGTCTCATCGCCATACGCGGCCGCAAACGTCTCAGGCCCGCCCAGCGCCTCGACCCAGTATGCCGCGAGCCGCTCGCTGTGATCGGGACGAAAGCCATGACTGAACGCGTGGCTGACTACCTCGTCTGCCATCACGCGGGCATGCCACCCCGAGCTAAACGAAGCAGGCCCTCCTCACCGCCAGCTGCCTCGCACACGGTCTGCACGGCGCCAATCGTAGACCAGGGCGCCCCAATCGCCGACCCTTGAGGCGGGGGCGAGGGAAGCCACAAACGCGCGCGTGCGTCCGATGAAGATGTCCGCCCGGTTCTGCTTCCACGCAGGTGCAGCAACCTAAGGGTCGCAGCGACATCGGCCTCCACTGCTGCTTCGGGCCTGTGCCGCCACGAAGCTACCCCACGGCTGAGCTTCCCGGACGGCGACGTAGGAGAAGTCGGAGCGACCGCGGACCGGGCTTCTGCTTTCGGTGCGGAGGAATCGACGGCGCCGCCCGCGCCGTCGCCGGGCACGAGCGCGCGGCCCGCCCGCCGGACGGTGCGGGCGCGCCCGTGCCGGGGCCTGCGGGGTGTCGGGCAGGCCATGCCGGCAACGGCAGCCTTCGGCGATGTTCGACCACGTGGGGATCGCCGTGTCCGACCTCGCCGCGTCCGAGCGCTTCTACCGCACCGTGCTCTCCGTGCTCGGCGTCGAGCCGAGCCACGCGGACGCCGAGCTGGTCGGGTGGGAGGATTGGGCGATCGGCCCGACTGACCGCGAGCACCCTGTGACCCGCGGTCTGCACGTCGGCTTCCGCGCGCCGGACCGCGCGGCCGTCGACGCGTTCTGGCAGGCGGGGATCGACGCCGCTCACCCGGACGACGGCGCGCCCGGGCCGCGCATGGTCTACGGCCCCGATTACTACGGCGCCTTCCTGCTCGACCCGGACGGCAACAGCGTCGAGGCGGTCCACGGCGACCGCGAGCACCCCGTGCCCGACGGCCACGTCGACCACCTGTGGCTCCGCGTCCGCGACCCGCAGGCGTCGCGGCGCTTCTACACGACGATCGCGCCGCACGCCGGCCTGCGCCTGGAGCACGACACGCCGGATCGGGTGCAGCTCTCCGGCCCCGACTTCTCCTTCTCGCTCGTCCGAGACGAGCGCCCGCTCACGGAGCACGTCCACCTCGCGTTCCCCGCGGACGCGGACGCCACGGTGCGGGCCTTCCACGCCGCCGCGCTCGCCGCTGGCTACGAGGACCACGGCGGCCCCGGCGAGCGCGCCGTCTACCACCCTGGCTACTACGGCGCCTTCGTGCTCGACCCAGACGGCCACAACATCGAGGTCGTCAACCACAGCCGCTGAGCCATGCCGGCGAGTCCGCCCACCACCTGGTAGCCAAACACTGACCACTGCCGCGATCACGAATCAGGGGAAGCCTTGCCACGCGTCATCTGCCTGGTTCAAGCTTCTGCTGTCGGTGCAAACCAGCCGCCCATGATCAATCGACTCTGGTGGCTGCTATGCCTATAGGTCATCCTTGGTGTTGCCTCGACCGCCGCTGGGAGAGGGCTTTGCTTTGCCTGCCCCCGTTGTGGAGGGCCATCAGCGGACCAGCCCTTCTCGGCGGTGGTGAGGTGCCGCAAGCGGCAACAGGACGTAGCCCCG
>JBKQIR010000035.1:0-50094 GCA_052148275.1 Solirubrobacteraceae bacterium | reverse complement strand
GGAAGCGCTGACCGTTGTTTCTGACTGACCGGCGGCGGGCGCCGGGGACGGCGGCGGCGATCGTCGACGTGGGGCCGCGCGGTTGTCGTATCGCCGGGCGGAGGAGATCTTCCGCGAGGCGTCGGGTGGATGGACGCTGCATCAGCTGCGGCGCTCCTCGATTACGTATCTCGCCGAGGGGAACGTCGAGCTGGCGCTGCTGATGGCCAAGAGCCGCCATACGAACCTGCGCTCGCTGCAGCGCTACGCCCGCCAGGGTGCGGAGGCGGTCGCTGCGCTGACGGCGGCGCACGATCCCGACCGTCGGCGGCGATGGCTTCCGCGTCTTTGGCCTGACATGCCCAAGCAGAGGCCAGGACTAGAACTTCCGGCGCGGACCGCGGACCGCAGCCAAACGTCGGTCGCGAGGGCCTACAGTTGATCGAATGAGTAGCGCGATCCGTGATTTGCTGCTCGACCCGGCCACGGCCGCCGCCGACACCCTAGAGAGGCTTTCGAAAAGCCAGCTCAGTAGCGTTGTAGCCGCCAGTCCAGCGCTCGCACGAGAGCTGCTCGGTGGAGACGCTGATGATCGAGTTGATGCTCAAATCGTGCTTCGCAACCTTGAGGCGGTAATGGGCTGTGCTCTCACCGCAGCCAATGCCGATCTGTTCGCCCATGGCATCACAGCGGCAAAGGAGATCTGGGACATCGGTGCTCGCAGCGCCATGTATTCGATGGCGACGCCGGACTTTGAAGCCTCGTTGTGGGAAGGTCTGGCTATCGGGCTCTACGCTCTTGGCGGCCTAGCGGTCCACCACGAGCGCTGGGCGGAGCTCCGGTCTCTAACGCTCCAAACCTCACAATCCGCGGGGCGCGACTCATGGTTGCGGCCGGGACAAGCCGCAAGCACACGAGCTGCGCAATACGACGACTCGATTCTTCGCCTTGCGGCGGCTCGCCTTCGAGAACTTTCTGCGAATGCGACCGAAGAGCAAAGCCTTGAGGCGGTTGCGAAGTTCGACCTGCTCTCCGGATTGATCATTTCGGAGACTGACCCGACCCGGTTCTACCCCAACGCCGCCGAGCTCGGAGAAGCTCTCGTCGAGCCCATCATCATCGATCAGCTTGGTCGTCCAAACTCGCCGCTGCGCGAACACGTGTTTGCGAACGACGATCTCGGGTTGCGGAACAGCCTACGGGACTACGACGCCAAAGCTAGGGCGCAAGCTGCGACCCAACGCTACTTCGGGCGAGACTGGCGTTGGCGGGCCTTTGAGGACGGGCGAACGTGGAACTTTATTGATGAGGGTCACATGCTTGAAGAGTGGCGTGATTGATCCGCCGACGGCGGCTTGGCCGTCGGCCAGTTCGCATCAATGTGAATTGCCACTGGGAAGATCCCCTCGTCCCGCGTGGCATACAGAAGTGTTGATGGAAACGAGCAGCGCGGCCCGGCGCGCCAAGAGCCGCAGCCGCAGGTGCGTCGCGGGCACGGGCCGGTCCGGCAAGCGGCGCGCCCAGCGGGGAGTGTCAACCATGACGATGCGGCGACATGTGGGGCTCCGCGGTACCAGCCTGACCCCGCTGCCTCGTTGTCCTTTGGCGTAGAAGGCCGCCGTGAGCTACTGATCGGCGGGTGTACTCTGCACGGCGGCGTGTGGGCGCGGCGACATTGTGGTGGAATGGATTGGCTGCGCTGCGTGCACTGTGGCGAGGTGATCGGCGTCCATGATCCGTTGTTCCTGAGTGACGGCAGCGAGCTTGAGGGCTCGAGCTGACGCTGGGCGCGGAGTTCCGGGACGCGGCACGCCGGTTTGTGACGACGGTACGCTTGGGTCTATGCCTACGCTCGTGCTCGACCCGCAGCCAGCCGCGATCGACCAGCTGCTCCAGCAGCGCGCGCGTCTCGATCTAGATCGCCGCGACGAGGTGTGGGAGGGTGTGCTGCACATGATCCCACCGCCCAGCCACGAGCATGAGCGGCTCGCCGTGAAGCTGGTCGGTGTGCTCGATCCACTAGCGGATGCGGCCGGTCTGGAGCTCACAGGCACGGTCGGCATCGGGGATGGCAAGGACGACTACCGCGTCCCGGACCTGGCGCTGCACCGTCCGGGCTACGCGCCGCAGTGGCACCCGACCGCCGCTCTGGTAGTCGAAATCGTCTCCCCGGGCGACAAGAGCTGGGACAAGCTCGGCTTCTACGCCGCGCACCACGTCGACGAGCTGCTGATCGTCGACCCGGCGAAGCGGAAGGTCGACTGGCTCGCCCTCGACGGCGACACCTACCGGCCGACCGCTCGGAGCGCGTTGATCGACCTCACGGCCACCGATCTCACCGCAAGGCTCACCTGGTCGGCATCCGCCCGGTAACCAAAAGCTCGTACGCTCGTACACTGGGCCGCCGCAAGCGCTGGTCGGCGCGGGCGTGCGGGGCGGGGAGGGTGTGGTCTTCGCCGCTCAGTCGCCGCGAGCTTTGATCCCTACATGGCCGACTATCGCCCAAGCATCCCGCTTCGCCTAGATACCTTTGAGTAGCTCGTCGAGGGCGAGGTCCTCAACACCCTGGCACGGTGACGCGAGCGCGTTGCCGGTGTGGAGCTTACGCAGCGTGCGGTAGCCGGCGGGGCCGGGATCGGTGCGTACCTCCACGGTGCGGGCGGGGATGTCGATCAGCCAGTAGGTGGGGATGCCGGTGGCCGCGTACAGCTCGGCTTTGCGCCCGCGGTCGATCGTGTGCGACGAGGCGGCGACCTCGACGACCAGCAGTGCACTGGTCGGGTGGCGTCCCGCGCTCTCGGGTTCCCCGACCAGCGCAACGTCGGGCTCGGGCAGCGAGTCGGACGCGACCTGTAGCGGAAGCTGAACACGCACACGCGCTCGAGCGCCCGCCAGATGGCTCGTGAGACGCTCCAGGATTGCGGCGTGAGCCGGGCTGTGTGGGCTCATCTGGACGATGATGCCGTCGATCAGCTCCACGCGTTGCTGATCGAGTGCGCCCGAGTCGACGACCAGCCCGTAGTGCTCCGCGTCGAGGCGATGAACAGGAAGCTCCGTAGAGGCGGCGGCCACAAGACAGAATCTTAAGGGAAGGTCGCGACCGTCGCTCACGGCCCGTGCAGTGCAACGCCGCCCGTTACGCCGGCGCAGCATGTGGGTCGTGCGGTTCGACAGCTCCGGACAGCCCTGCTCCAAGGGGTCGCCATCATCGGGGGCGGCGGCATGTTGACGGCGCAAGCGCCGGGGGGCGGCGTAGGCCGCCGCACGTTGCAGCTCGCGCTCGATCGCCTACGCACGTTCCAGAGCCCGCATCAGTCGGTCGTCGCCGGCGCTGGCGAGCTGCTGTTCGTCGGGCGAAAACGCCACCGCGCTCACCCCACCGAGTGTGGACTTCGAGGGTGGCGGATGCGCTCAGTCCCGCCACACCGGCACTGTGTGAGCCCTCTGTCTGACCTCACAGAGACCTCTCTCCTAAGAGGTGCTAGGGTTAGCGCGCGAGCCTCATACCGCCGAGCGGTTGGTCGAGCGCCGCGGTTGAACTTGGGGGCGAGTCAGGGTTCGGTATGAGCCTCGCTCGCGTGGCGGCCCTTGCGGGCCGCTGGTGGTGGCCAGGGGTACCTTCCGATCTAGATCGCGGGCGATGGGCGCCCGCTTGGAACCCCCGGTGGGGGTTTGCGACCGTTCGGGCGCTGGAGGTACCGCCGTGGCCACCATCTCAAGCCTACTCGCCGATCACGTCTCGTTACGGGTGCGATCGATCGACAGGATCTTGCTAGCCGGGTATGTGCCCGCGCTGCAGTCCGATGGGCTGCTGGTGCGGTTCCTCAATCAGCGGGCGGGTGGGAGCGTCCCGTCGCCGCCGGCGCTGTTGGGAAAGATCGGCCGCGCGTATGTCGAGGATCTCAACGCGTTCGCGAAGGCGCAGGCGATCCCGGTGGTGCGGTTCACCAAGGACATGGTCAAGGAGGACGTCGCACGTCCGCGGATGCAAGAGGCTGAGCGCGACGGCCGGGCGGGGGTCGTGATGCTCGGGGTTGCGCAGGAGAAGGCGTTCGCGTGGCGGGGCTGGCGTGATGGCGGCAACGACGCGCACCCGCATTTCGAGTTCGCTCGCCAAGCAGTGTTCGTCAATCACTACTACGCGTACATCTTCGATTCGCAGTGGGGCCGTCGTTCATCAAGACCAACGCGTACGCGCCCTACCCGGTGTCGATCTACCTCAACGGACATGAGTGGGCTGAGCGCCAAGCCGCCCAACAGGGGATCGAGTTCGCGCCGTTGGACAACGGGTTCCGCGCCTGCAATCAACCCGAGCAGCTCGCCGAGATCTGCGACGCGCTCTCCGAGCGCGACAGCTTCGGTTTCTGCGAGCGTTGGATGCGCGACGTGCTGCCGTCGCCGTTCACCCAGGCTGAGCGCGGCCGCTACGGCTACCGCTACTCCGTCCGTCAGCTGGAACTCTCAGACACCCGCGTGTTCGACCGAACCCAGGCCGGGCGTGCGTGGTTTGAGCAGACGATCCGCGATCAGCTCGACCTCGGTCGCCCCGACAAGATCCAGATCGTGTTCGCCCGCAAGATCACCAGCCGCACCCCCGGCCGGTTCCAGACGAAGGTCATCACGAAAGGCGTCGAGCCGGTCATCCAGGCGCACTACAAGCACTCCAAGGTCAAGCAGCACTTCAAGGAAGGCCGTGCCCTGCGAACCGAGACGACCGTCAATGACCCCTACGACTTCGGTGTCAAGCGCACCCTGAACGCCACGACCTGGCAGCAACTGCGGTCGATCGGCGATCAGGTCAACGACCGCCTGCTTGACGCCCAGCTGCAGGCGTGCAACTGCGCGCCGGACCCCACGACGCTCACGCGTCTGGTGTCGCCATCAATCGATCAGGATGGCCAACCCGCGCCCGCTCTGCACTTCGGAGATCCCAGGGTGATGGCGCTGCTCGCCTGCCTGTGCGCCTACGCGCACCTGTTCGCGGGCCTGACGAACCGCACCCTGCGCCCACAGATAGCCGAGCTCATCCCCGGCTACACCACGGGCCAGATGACCTACGACCTGCGCCGACTCAGACGCAAAGGCCTGATCCGCCGGATCCCACGCTCCCAGCGCTACGAGCTGACCGCGTTCGACCGGCGCACCGCCGTCTTCTTCACCAAGACCTACGTGCGGATCGTCAACCCCTCCCTCGCCGAGCTCGACCCCCAACTACCCCAGGAGATCGCCAGCCAGAGTCCAATCGCCCGCGCCTGGCGCGCGTTCGAGCACGCGCTCGACCAGCGAATAAAGCAGGCCGCTATCGCGGCCTGAAAGATGACAGGCCCGTGAGCGTTTCAACGACCTAGCGGAGCTAGTCCCAATCCGCAGTCCCGCCTGGCCTGGAGCCAACCATGAATCCCAGCAACGTTCGACCCGCTACGAGGGCGCTTCAATGTCCTCGAGTCGTAGCCCCTCGAGCGCGTACGTCAAGCCGAAGATGAGCTCACCGCCGTCGCACCAGCAGCCCCGCCCACGCTCGTTGAGAACCTGGGCCCCGAGGAATCCGAGCGGGGGTTGATCGCCCGCGCGCAGGAGGGCCGCAGCGAGCATCCGCCGCCCGAGCGCGACCCACCGGCCCGCATCCCCCGAGCAGACACCCGTGAGCGTCCGGCACGCGCTCGCGAGGTGAAGCAGTCCGGCGGCCGTGATCACGCCCGCCGAGACGTCGACGGGCGCTCCGGCCGGGGCGTCGTAATCCCACAGCGGGACTGCGCCCGCTGGAAGGTGCGATGCGACGTAAGCCGCCGCCCGCAGCGCCACGCGCAGAAGCGAACGATCGTGGAGGGCGACCGCGGCCTGTGCGAACCCATACACGGCCCAACCCTCTCCGCGCGACCATGTGCTCGTGTCCGACAGGCCCTGGTGGGTCCCGATCGACAGCACTTGACCGGTGCTGCGATCGAAGTTGACCGCCTGAGCGGTTGAGCCGTCGGGCCGCACGAGCAGGCGCGCGATCATGTGCGCCTGGTGAGAGGCGAGCCGGTCATAGGCCGGGTCGCCGGTGACGCTGCTCGCCCAGGGCAGGATCGCGATGTTCATCATGCTGTCGACGATCGTGTCGGCCTCGGGGCTGGTGGAGTTGGTGGGGATCGTGCCGGAGCCCGGGTTGCTCGCCGCGAGCGCGAGCAGCTCATCGGCCGCGCTGAGCACGCTGTGCTTCAGCCGGGCGCAGAGTGACGGAGGCGTCCCGGACCGGCCCTGGCACAGCGTCAGCCACGCCGCCAGCGACGACTCCCCGTACATGAAGCCGACATCGTGTGTGTCTGTGCGCTCCTGGCCGAAGTGCTCGACCGTCGCGGTCAGCGCCCAGCGGGCGAACAGCCCGCTCCCCGGGGCGATCGCCGCTGCCTGCCACAGCGCCCCCGGCCAGAAGCCGCTCGTCCAATACGTCGAGGCGTACGCGATCTCGTCGCTCAGCGTCGCCCCGAGCGGGAACTGACGAGCGGGGATGCGCGCGTGCAGCTCGGCGAGTCGGTGCAGGAGCAGCATGCCGCGGTCAGCCGCCGCGGTCGCGATCAGCGCCTGCACATGCGGGCGGCCGGCCGCGGCGCGGAAGCTGATCGTGCTCGCGGAGCTCGCCGGCACCGCGAGCGAGCGCCCGTCGATCCCCAGGCGGGTGTTCGTCGCCTCGACGTGCCACCAACCGCCGCCCAGCCAGCCACGCGGCGTGCTCATCGCGGCCGAGCCGTGCGGGAGCCCCACTTCCAGCCCGCCGTTCGTGCCGGTGAGGCTCACATCGGCGCGGCCGTAGCCGAGCCCGACCTCGAGCCTGCTCCCGGCGGGGAGCCGGACATCGAACGACACGACCCACGAGGGGGCCGGCAACAGCCGATCGAACGTGCCGCCGGTCAGCGGCACCTGTCCCAGCACCTGGACACGCGCGGCGCCGACAGGCTGCGTGACGGCTCGCAGGCTCGTGCTCGACGCACCGCATGCCCCGAGCGCCACCGCGAGCGCTGCTGTGAGGGCAACGACGATCAGACCAGCGACGCCCCGGCTTCTCATCGAGCGGAGTGAACCTGTGCTGCGTTGATGGACCGGCGGGCGGCCTACGCCGTGAGCTCGGCCGCGAGCTCGTCGAACACCTTCACGTAGGCGTCCACGGCCTCGTCGGTGTGGGTCACCGACAGAGTCCACTCCTCCTCGCGCCCCGGCGTCATGAAGATGCCGCGGTTCATGTTGTAGACCCACGCGAGCTCGGTCACCTCGGCGTCCTGATTGGCCTTGAAGCTCTCGTAGTCGACGACCTTAGTCGTGGAGAAGGTGACGCATCCCTTGGCGGCGAGCCCGATCGCGTAGCCGGCGAGGCGGTGGCGATCGATCACCTCCTGGCAGCCGGTGACGATGCGCTCGTTGAGATGGTCGAGGTGGGCGTACGCGCCGGGCGTGAGGATCTCCTGCAGGCTTGCGCGCGCCGCGGTCATCGCGAGCGGGTTGCCGTTGTAGGTGCCGACCTGGTAGACGGACCCGTCCTCGACGACGCGCATGACCTCCTCGGTACCGCCGATCGCGCCCGATGGCAGGCCCCCGCCGAGCGTCTTGGCGAGTGTCACCATGTCCGGCGTGACGCCGAAGTGCTCGGTCGCACCGCCGGCGGCGATCGCCAGGCCGGTCTTGACCTCGTCGAAGATCAGCACGATCCCGTGGCGGCGCGCGAGCTCGCGCACCTCCTCGAGGTAGCCGGGCTCGGGCATGACGACCCCGAGGTTCATCATCGCGGCCTCCATGATCACGCACGCCGGCTTGCGGCCCTCCGCGTCGAGACGCTCGATCCGCCGCTCCATCGCGCCGGCGTCGTTGAACGGGACCGCGATCGTGAGCTCGGTGACGGCCTTCGGGATCCCCGCGCCGTAGGGCAGCGAGGCGTAGTTCTCACGGTCGCCGATGCGGTCGTACGGGACGCCGATCGACACCATCACGCCGTCGTGGTGGCCGTGGTAGGAGCCGAAGATCTTCATGATCGTCTCGCGCCCCGTGAACGCGCGCGCGATCCGGATCGCGTCCATCGTCGCCTCGGAGCCGGAGTTCGTGAAGCGCCAGCGGTCGAGTCCCCAGCGGCGCTGCAGCTCCTCCGCGACGATCACGCCGTCCTCGGTCGTGGCGGCGAAATGCGTGCCCTGCGCGACGCGCTCGCTGACCGCCTTCACGATCGCCGGGTGCCCGTGCCCCTGGACCATCGATCCGAAGCCGTTGTGGAAGTCCCACATGCGGTTGCCGTCGACGTCGTTGATGATCGGGCCCTCCCCCGTTGTGAGGTAGATCGGCCATGGCTCGCCCACCTGGTAGGTGGAGGCGACGCCACCGCTTAGCGACCTGCGTGCGCGCTGGTACATCGCTCCTGACGCCTTGGTGCGCTGCTCGAGCTCGGCCCGCTCACGCCGATGGAGCTCCTGGATCCGTTCGCGGTCCAATTTCACAGGGTTGTTCACCGTCATGTCCGGCTCCTCATCTGATCACGGGCCCGCAGAACGCGCGGCACTCTCCGCCTCCCATTTCTAGCGAAAAATGAGCTGGGTCCTTGCATCACGGTCTAGCATGCGGTCCATGATTTGGAGGATCGGATGAGCGGCGGACGGCTGCAACCGGGCACCCGTGCGATCGTGGGGATCGGGATCGCCCTGTTCTTCGCGGTGCTCCTGGGCGCCGGGTTGCATCACCTGATCAGGACCGGCACGTGCTCGTCGAGCGGATACAACGAATATGGCCCGACGCAGGTGTGCCCGGCCGGAACCGGAGCCTGGATCGGCATGCTGATGGGCGGGATCTTCGGAGTGCTGATCGGGCTGGCGGTCGCGGGCGCGTTCGCGTTCATCGTGCCGCTGATGTTCATGGCGATCGGCGCCGGCTCGATCAGCGTGGCGTTCGACAAGAGCGCGGCCTCCGGCGCGAGCACGTTCGGGATCATCTTCGGCGGGTGCTTCTTTCTCGCTGGGCTGATCCCCTTCCTGTTCATGTTGCGGGGCGTGCTGAGCGGAGGCGCTCGCCGCTCGCCGCTCGGCGCCCTCAGCGGCGCCGGCGGCGTGAGCGCCGCCGGCGGTCTCGGCTTCTCGGCTCTCCGATCGGCCCGCGCGGCGCAGGCCGCCGGCGCTTCGGTCTCGCCGAGCGCTTCGCCGACGGCGACCGCATCGCCGGTGCTCAGCGACGCCGCCGCCGCCTTCGGCGACGGGCCGTCGAAGCGCGACGCGATCATGGACGCCTACGCGAGTGGAGCGTCTGGCGGCGCTTCGGGGTCGTCTGGCGGCGCTTCGGGGTCGGGGCTCGGCTCGGGCTTCGGCTCGGGCTTCGGCTCGGGCTCGACGCCGTCGTCCGGCCTCTCAGGGGCGGGTGGCCCGAAGCGGGATCCCTACGAGCAGATCGGCCGGCTCGCTGACCTGCGCAAATCCGGCGCGCTAACCGACGAGGAGTTCCAGCGCGAGAAGGCCAAGCTGCTCAATGAGATCTGAGCGGCGCGGCATCAGGATCGGCGCAGCACGATGCGGCTGCTGATCGCCCTGGTCGTGTGGGTCGGCTGCATCGGCGGGGCCTGGGAGATACAGCAGGCGGTCGCGAGCAACTATCCGAGCAGCAGCTCGTCATCCGGTTCCTCCGCATCCGGTGGCGGCGCTTCAACCGGATCCGGCGGGGGCGCCTCGTCGTTTGACCCGAGCAGCGTCAAGGCGACCGACTCCGACTCGCTGTTCCGCACCGCCAACTTCACCAAGGCGCTCGCAACCGTCCGCAAGCAGTACGGCGCCGACGCGCAGCTCACCAACGTCGCCCTCTATCCCGGGTATTTTGACCCGACCATCGTGCGCGGGGGCCAGGAGGTCAACGACGACGTCGAAGCTGACGGCACCGTCAACGTGTCGACCGGGGGCAGCGCTCAGGGCGACCAGACGTTCCCGCTCACGCAGCTGCCGGCGGACGGCCCGCAGACGCTGGCGGAGCGGATCGCCAAGTATGGCGGCACGCCGGAGTCCGAGCTCAACTACATGGTGATCGACGTCGACCCGACCTCGGGGAAGATCGAGTGGCTCGTCTACCCCTTGCAGGGCAGCAAGGTCGAGTACTTCCAGGCGGCGTCGCCGACCACCCTGATCCACGGCTTCGTCAACGGCGGCTGATCGATCGCCGGCTGGTGGTCGCTGGCGGCCACCAGCGTCTCAGGTCGAGGAGAGAGCCGTTGCGATCCTCGCGCCGGTGCCACCGTCGACCTCGAGCCCCGCGTCGGGTAGCAAGCCCGCGATTGCGGATTCGATGTCCGACGTCGATCCCGATCCCGATCCCGATCCCGATCCCGCCGCCTCGACGACGTCGATCGTCTTGCCGCGGGCTTGAGGAAGGAACAGCAGCCGGGTCAAGAGATCGGCGAGGTCGCGTCGCGAGAGCCGTCCGTCGATCGCGTCCCCTTGAGAGAGCGACAGGGGCTCGCCTCCCGGCCCGTCTGTCAGCCAGCCGCACCGGACGATGCAGTATGGAACGCCGGAGCGCCGGATGACCTCCTCGGCCCTGGCCTTCCAACCCAGGCTCGTCGGCTCGACATCCATGGCGTGCGCCGGGCGAGTCGCGCCGAGCGTGGAGACGAGCACGACAAGGCCGACGTTGCTCATGGCCGCCTGCAGGACGAGGTTGCTGGTCCCGAAGTAGTCGACGAGCTCTGCGCTGTTCCGGTGCTCGGTGCCTCCGGATGAGACGATGATCACGGCGCCGACGCCCTCCATCGGCGCGATCAACGTCTGGCTGTTGCGTACGTCACCCGTGAACTGGCGCACGCCGGACGGAAGCGGCTCGCGGCGCTTCGGGGCGTCTCGGAGCAGCGCATGGACGGAGACGCCCATCGCGAGCAGACGATCGACGATCAGCCTTCCGGTCCGGCCGGTTGCGCCGACGACGAGCACTGGGCGCTGTGACACCGCCTCTGCTGACGCAGATCGTCCATCGGCCGGCGCCGTGCCGGGATGAGCGTCCCGGAGCGCGTGTGGGGTCACCCGACCGACCATCACCTCGCCGCTGCTCACCTCGGCCCCCGACAGGCCAAGCTGATCCAGCCGATCGTCAACGAAGGCGGCGGAGAGCTCGTCGGACCGCGCAGCGGCTGCTCGGTCCTCGAAGATGCTGATCATCGTCAGCGTCCCGCCGTCGTCGTCCAGGGCGAAGAACCCGATGAATCCCGGTTGCTGACTGATGGCCGGCGCGAGCTCGTTGTCGACTGCGCGCATCGGCGCGTCCATCGAGCCCTCAACCACAAACCGTCGAACGCTTGCGTACACCATAGCCTCCTCAGCTTGATCGAAACATCCTAGCGCCGACGTCGAGCCCCGACCGCAAGTCTCAGCCGTCATCGGCCCGATCTCGCGCGTGATTCGCGCGACGCCCGCGGGTGCCGGACTGTCCTTGGTGATCGCGCGCCGCTGGACAGCCCGAGCCGACGGGTCGTCACGACTCGTCCGTGACGCTCGAGGTCAAGCGCAGCTCGTCCTCGCCGATGCGAACGACGTCACCCGGGAACAGCTGGCGCCCGCGGCGCGATTCTCGCTCGCCGTTGACCCAGAGCGGCTCGTTCGAGAGGAATGCCTTGACCTCCGCTCCGCTCCTGATCAGATCTGCGAGCTTCAGCAGCTGCCCGAGCCTGATCATCTGACCTCGAATCGGCACGTCTCGCATGATCGACAAAGCTACAAAGCAGTTCGCCCGTCAGCGTGACCGGCCCGCCGCAAGCGCGCGGCACGCGCGCTCGAACGCGTCCGACGAGCCGTAGCGAAGCGTGACGTGGGCCGTGCCCGCATCGGCCGTGGACGTTACGTGCCTGATCCGTCCCGCGGGGGTGAAGAGCTCGGTGAACGAGTTGTCGGTGTCCGCCAGGGGCAGCACGGAACGGTTCCATTCCCCCCGGAACGCGACCACCCAACCGCCCGGGAGCGGGCTACCGGTCAACTCGATCAACGTGCTCGCTCCGTCGGTGCTCCACCACGCGTGCACGTCGCCGCTCAGCGACAACGAGTACGTCGCCCCATTCGCAGTGCAGAGCTTCGCGTTGCCGTGCAGCGTGTCGCAACTGTGGACGCCGCAGGGGGACTCGTAGCCGCCGCCGGCGATGCCTCCGCGGAGATGGGCGAACAGGACATAGCGTCCGCCGTTGCTGGCCCGGACCGCGCCGTAGCCGTCCCACGTCTCCAGCGGCGTGAACCGGTCGCCGATGTGAAGTGCCCACGGGGTCGGGAGGACGTACACGGCGAACAGCGCCACGAGGACGATGGCGAGTACCGACAGGCGTCGGTGCCGTCGGAACCTCAGTCGGGCTGGCATGCACCTCTGACCTGGATCGTATCCCGGCAGCCCGACTGCGTTCTCTTTCGTCACATTCCGCCCGCGGCTCCGTCGGACGCGACTGTCGCGGGTGGCGGCCCGCGCAGGCCGCGGCGATATCCTCGCCCTCTCGTGAGATTCGGCGCGGACGGAGCAAGGCAGGCCGCCGGCGGCATCATCGGAGCGGCTGCCGCCCTGCGCCGGCGGGGCTTCGTCGAGGCCGGCTCGGTGGCGCAGATGCTCGCGGCCGGCATGGTCGGCGTCGACTGGCCGTGGCAGACGCTCGCGATGCTGAGGACCCTCAACGACCTCGGGCAGCTGGGCGCGGCGTCCGAAGTCGCGGCGATCCGCCACCGGGAGCGCACCGGCATCATCGACGAGCTCGGCCCGCTCACGTTCGCGGAGCTCGATGCCCGCGCCTGCGCGCTCGCGTCCGTGCTCCGCGACCGGGGCGTGGGGGAGGAGGACTGCGTCGGGATCCTCTGCCGCAACCACCGCGGCTTTCTCGACATCACCTTCGCGGCCGCCAGGCTCGGGGCGCGGGTGATGTACCTCAGCACCGATTTCGCGGGGCCGCAGCTGCGCGACGTGTGCGTTCGCGAGGGGGTGTCGCTGCTCGTGCACGACGAGGAGTTCGCGCCGCTGATCGGCTCCGTCAGCACCCGTCACGGCTCGCTGCTCGCGTGGACGCAGGACGGCACCGGAGAGCTGGGCGGGGCACGCAGCGGTGGTGGCGACGCCGCCGGCCTGCGGGCCGGCGGCGGCAGGCAGACGCTCGAGCAGCTGATCGCAGCGGGCGCCGGGCAGCGACCCACGCGTCCACGACGGCACTCGCGCGTGGTGCTGCTGACGAGCGGCACAACCGGGGTTCCTAAGGGGGCGCCGCGCAGCGCGGGCCGCTCGCTGGCGCCGGTTGGCGCGCTGCTCTCCAAGGTGCCCTACCGGGCCCGCGAGGCCGTCGTGGTCGCGCCGCCGCTGTTCCACGCGCTCGGATACACGCAGATGCTCGTATCGGTCGCATTCGGCTGCACGACGATCCTGCGGCGGCACTTCGACGAGCGCGCCGTGCTCGATGACATCCAGTCCCGCCGGGCGTCCGTGCTCGTGGCGGTGCCCGTGATGGTGGCGCGCATCGTCACGCTGATGGAGAGGCACCCGGGCGCGTGGGACACCAGCTCGCTGCGGATCGTGCTTGTCTCCGGCGCGCAGCTCCAGGCCGACCTCGTGCGCCGCGCGCAGCGAACGCTGGGCGAGGTGCTCTACAACTTCTACGGTTCCACCGAGGTCGCGTACGCGACCTTCGCGACGCCCGAGGACCTCCGCGCCGCGCCCGGTTGCGCCGGACGGCCGCCGTTCGGCACGATTCTGCGCCTGTACGACGGCGAGGGCCGGCGGGTCGACGGACCCGGGCGCAGCGGCAGGATCTTCGTCGGCAACACGTTCCAGTTCGACGGCTACACCGGCGGCGGTGCCAAGGCGATGATCGACGGGCTGATGAGCACCGGCGACGTCGGCCACTTCGACGATGGCGGGCGGCTGTTCATCGACGGCCGCGATGACGAGATGGTCATCTCCGGCGGTGAGAACGTGTTCCCCGGCGAGGTCGAGGACCTGCTCGTCCGCCATCCCTCAGTCGAGGAGGCGGCCGTGATCGGCGTGCCCGACCCTCAGTTCGGCGCGCGCCTGGCGGCGTTCGTCGTGCGTCGCCCGGGCCAGGAGCTGACCGAGGACGACGTGTGCGACCTCGTCAGGCGGAACCTCGCGCGCTACAAGGTGCCGCGCGACGTGCTGTTCGTCGACGAGCTACCCCGCAACCCGTCGGGCAAGGTGCTGAAGGCGCGCCTGCGGGAGCAGGTGGCGGCTTCAAAAGAGGAGCGTGGCGGGACGCCCACGGCGGAGCCCGGCGGGTTGTCAGAGTAGCTTCAGAGTTGACGTCTATACCTTGAAGAACCCCGAAGTGCCCGATCGAATGCGAAGGTGAGTCGTCATGAGGTTCCTGCGTACAGTCTCAACGCGCCGTCTTCTGGCGCTCATCGCGGCGGTCGTCGTCGTGGCCGCCGGTGGGACCGCGATCGCGATCGCAGCCACTGACAACGGCCCGGTGCCGCATCCCACCTCGCTGCCGAACGCGATCCACACAGCGCTGTCGGCCAAGCCGGTCGACGGCATCAGCGCCCAGATCAGCTTCACGAACAACCTCATCAGCTCGAGCAACATCGAGACCTCCGATCCGATCCTCACCGGCGCCACCGGCCGGCTGTGGGTGGCCGACAACGCGCTGCGGCTCGAGCTGCAATCCGACAACGGTGACGCGCAGATCGTCGTGCACCACGGTTCCTTCTGGATCTACGATCCCTCGACGAACACGGTCTACAAGGGCACGCTTCTGTCGGACATGGCGGGCACCGGCGCGTCGAGCTCCCGCCGCGGCGCGAGCAGCGGCGCTGCTGACGCGGGCACGGTGCCCTCGGTCACTCAGATCAGCTCCGAGCTGAGCACGCTCGCGGCGCACCTCAACATCTCCCGCGCCATCCCCGCCGACGTCGGCGGCGCCGCGGCGTACAGGGTGAAGATCTCGCCCAAGCACGACGGTGGACTGCTCGGCGAGGTGCAGCTTGCGTGGGATGCGACCCACGGAGTGCCGCTCGACTTCGCGATCTACGCCGCCGGCAACGACACGCCCGTGCTCGAGTTGAAGGTCACCGGGATCAGTTACGGGCCGATCGGCACCGGCAGCGGCAGCCCGTTCGACATCGCACCCCCTGCCGACGCGACCGTCGTGAAGGTCGCCACGCCGTCCGGCGCCGGCGCCTCCAGCTCCGCGGCAGTGGCCAAGGCTCGCACGCATGGCAAGCAGGCGCTGCGCAAGGACGCGCGCGCGAAGGGCGCACACGAAGTCACCGGCGCGAGCGCCGTCGCGGCTGCGCTGCCGTTCGCGCTGGACGCACCGACGACCCTCGACGGGCTGCCCCAGCGCAGCGTCGAGCTGCTCGACTGGGGCAAGTCGCCGGCGGCTCTCGTGCTCTACGGCCAGGGGCTCGGCGGCGTTGCCGTAATCGAGCACAAGGCGGACTCCTCGGCCGCCGGCGCGTCGTCGAGCAGCCCGAGCTCGAGCAATGGGCCCGGCGGCCCCGGTGGGGGTGGCCTGTCGCTGCCGACCGTCTCGATCAACGGCGCGACCGGCCAGGAGCTCGACACTGCGCTCGGCACCGCGATCGAGTTCACGCGTGCCGGCGTCAGCTACGTCGTGATCGGCTCGGTCCCGGCGGTCGCCGCCGAGGCCGCGGCGCGGGCGCTATGACCGAATCCCCGATCAACCCCGCCCCGCGCCCACGATGAGCGAGACTCCGATCGAGGTCCGCGGGCTCGTCAAGCGCTACGGCGAGCTGACGGCGGTCGACAACGTCGATCTCACCGTCAACGCCGGCGACGTGTACGGCTATCTCGGGCCCAACGGCGCGGGGAAGACGACCTCACTGCGGATGATGCTCGGCCTGATCAAGCCGAGCGCCGGCGACGTGCGCCTGTTTGGACGGGACCCGAATGAGAGCATTCAGGCGCTCGACGGCGTCGCGGGCTTCGTCGAGGCGCCGGCGTTCTACCCGTACCTGACGGGACGCCGCAACCTCGAGCTGCTCGCCGCCTTCGACGGCGGCGGAGCGAGCACCCGGATCGACGAGGCGCTCGAGACGGTCGAGCTCGCCGGCCGCGCGCGTGACCGTGTCGGCGGCTACTCGCACGGCATGCGTCAGCGGCTCGGGATCGCGGCGGCGCTGCTGCGCGACCCGAAGCTGCTGCTGCTGGACGAGCCCGCGACCGGGCTCGATCCGGCGGGCATGCGCGACATGCGGCTCCTGATCCGCCGTCTCGCGGACCAGGGGATGACGGTGCTGCTCTCGAGCCACCTGCTCGGCGAGGTCGAGGAGGTCTGCAACCGCGTGGCGATCGTGCGCACCGGCAGGATCGTCTACGAGGGCTCGATCGGCGATCTCTCGCGCGGGGCGGGCACGGCCTACCGGCTTGCCACCACCGACGATACGCGCGCGATCGAGATCTGCCGCCGCCAGCGAGGGATCACGGACGTGGGGACCGCGCATGGGCGGATCGTGTTCACGACCGGTGAGCGGGTGGCCGCGGAGCTGTCGCGCGAGCTCGTGCTGGAGGGCGTGCTCATTCACGAGCTCGCGCCGCAGACGGTGACGCTCGAGGATCTGTTCTTCTCGCTCACCGAGGGCGACGGGAACGGGAACGGCGCCGTCGGGGTGCCTTTATGACCAGCGGCACTGTTGCTGCGTCCGGCGCGCAGGGCGCGAGCCGCGTGAAGCACGGTGGCCGGCCCGGGGTCGCCACCGTGTACCGCTGGGAGATGACCAAGCTCCGCTACCTCAAGCGGACCTACCTCGGTCTGTTCGCGGCCGCGATCGTGCCGATCCTGTTCGTGCTCGCGATCCACTTCCGCAACGACCACCGCCACGGGGACTTCGCGTTCTCCGACTACCTGACGCGCAGCGGGCTCGCCGTCCCGCTCGTCATCCTGCTGTTCGGCGCCGTGTGGATGTTTCCTCTGATCACCGCGCTCGTCGCCGGCGACATCATCGCCTCCGAGGACCACAACGGCACGCTCAAGACGGTGCTGACCCGCTCGCTCGAGCGTTGGCAGCTGTTCGCCGGCAAGGCGCTGAGCGCCGCGACGTACGCGGTCGTCGCGATCCTGCTGTGCGTCACCGTGGGCGTCGTCGCCGGCTGCCTGCAGTCGGGCTTCAACTCGCTGCAGAGCCTCTCGGGGACGATCGTCGCGGCCCCGAAGGCGCTCGAGCTCGTGTACGTCAGCTTCCTCATCTACATGATCCCGATTATGGCGATCGTGTGCATCGGCCTGATGCTCTCGGCGCTGACGCGCAACAGCGCCGCCGCCGTCGTCGGCACGCTGATGATCTCGCTGCTGATCCAGCTGATCGGGATCCTGCCGGGGCTCAGCGGCCTGCAGCCCTACCTGCTGAGCACCCAGTTCAACGCCTGGCAGGGGCTGCTGCGCACGCCGATCGACTGGACGCCGATCGTCCGGGCGGTGTGGGTCTGCGCCCTCTACGGCGTACCCGCGCTCGCGACCGCGTTCCTCGTCTTCCTGCGCCGCGACGTCGCCGGCGGCTGACCGCGCGTGAGCTCGGAGGTCGCGTTCGAGCGCGTGCTGGTCGTCGACGACGACCCGCCGTTGCGGCGGATGCTGCAGCGCACGTTGGCGGCTGAGGGCTTCGCGGTGGCGGTGGCCGTCGACGGCGGGAGCGCGCTCGCGGAGGCGGAGCGCTCTGCGCCCGACCTGATCGTGCTCGATGTCGGGCTGCCGGTGCTCGACGGGATCGCGGTGTGCCGGCGCCTGCGCAGCAAGGGCCTTGCGACGCCGATCCTCATGCTCACCGCCCGCGACGCCGTCTCCGATCGGGTCGCCGGCCTGGAGGCCGGCGCTGACGACTACCTCGTCAAGCCGTTTGCCATACAGGAGCTCGTCGCGAGGATCCGGGCGCTCACGCGCCGCCACCAGGACGCGGGTCCGCTGCTCTCCTACGCCGATCTCACGCTCGACACGATCGCCCGCACCTGCCAGCGCGCGGGACGCGCGATCGAGCTGACCGGCCGCGAGGCGGAGCTGCTCGAGCTGCTGCTCCGCGAGCAGGGGAGGCTCGTCGCGCGCGAGCGCGCGATCGGCGAGATCTGGGCGGGAGCGGCCGAGCCCAACGTGGTCGACCGCAACATCACGAGGTTGCGCCAGAAGCTCGGCGAGCCGCCGCTGATCCGCACGGTCAGGGGCACGGGGTTCACCCTGCGGGCGTGAGCCGCCTGCCACACCGGAGGATCGCGTTCCGGCTGGTGGCGGCCGCGTGCCTGGCGAGCCTCGCCGCGGTGGTCGTGCTGTGCGCCCTGTCGATCGTGCTGGTCCGCCGCGAGCTGCGCGACTCGCTGGACTCGGCGCTGCGGGGGCGCGCGGTCGCCGTCGCGCAGCTCGCGGTCTCCGCGCCTGCGCTTCTGACCAGCGCCGGCGCGCTCGAGAGCCCCGCGTCGGGGCGCCAGATCGCCGTTGAGGTGCTCGACGCGCACGGACGGATCCTCGCGCGCTCGCTCACCCTCGGCGCGAGCCTGCTGCCGCTCGACACGCTGGCACGCGCGGCGATCGCCCGCGGGGCGACCGGATACGAGGACGTGACTGTCGCCGGCGAGCCGTACCGGTTGTACGCGGCTCCGATCGCGCAGGCCGGCGGGCCTGCCGCCGGCGGCGCCGTGCTCGTCGCCTCGGATACGAGCGACATCTCCTCGACGCTCGCGCACCTGCGGCTGGTGCTGGCGATCGCCGGGCTCGCCGTGGCGCTGGCGGCGACCGCCGCGGCGGTCGGCCTGACCTCACGTGCGCTGCGCCCGCTGCGGCGGCTCGTCGGCTCCGCGGGGGAGATCGAGCTGACGGCAGACACCTCGCGGCGGCTGCCGGATCCGGGCACCGCCGATGAGCTCGCGCAGCTGACCGGGGTGCTGAACCGGATGCTCGCCTCCCTGCAGCGCGCGCAGGCGACCGAGCGCCGCTTCCTCGCCGACGCCGCGCACGAGCTGCGGACGCCGATCACGGCTCTGATCGGAAACGCCGAGTACCTCGCGCGTCACGGCGCGGACGCGGACGCGCTCGCCGATCTCCGCCACGACGCGGACCGGATCGCGCGGCTCGTGGAGGATCTCCTCACGCTCGAGCGCCAGGGGGTGCCCGGCTCGGGCATGGCGCCGGTCGAGCTCGACGAGCTCGTGCGCGGGGTCGCCGGCGAGCTCGGCCATGGCGGCTCCGACGGGCACGACGGCCTTGACGGCCGGATCGCCTTCGGTCCGCTCGCGCCGGCACGCGTCCGGGGCGACCGGGTGGCGCTCGCGCGGGCGCTGCGCAACCTCATCGAGAACGCGTTCGTCCACGGTCCCGAGGACGGCGCCGTCACGGTGTCGGTGACGCGCGAGGGGCCGGATGCGCTGCTGACGGTCGCCGACGAGGGCCCCGGCCCCGATGCCGATGAGGCCGAGCGCGTGTTCGAGCGCTTCTGGCGCGGTCGGGACGCCGCCGGCCGCGCCGGCTCCGGGCTCGGCCTCGCGATCGTCGCCGCGATCGCCGCCCGCCACGGCGGTCGCGTGAGCGTCGACGGGTCGGCGTTCACGCTCCGGCTGCCGGTTGATTAGGGACGCTCGACGAGAAGGCCGCGCCGAACGCGCCCTTTCGTCGAGGCACGCTCACACCGGATCTGTGCCATAGCGGCTTGCCACTCGGTTACACTGCCGCGAACTTGAAGGCGAACCGCTAGCAGCGGGCGGGCGCCTCTCGGGGCGAAGGGACGTCGAATGCGGATCGTGAGGATACGGACGTCGGAGACCGGGGGGCGCTCGCGCGCAAGCGCGGCATGTCGTCGTGCTGCTGTCGATGGTCTGCTGTCTGGCCGTCCTCGTCGTTGCCACCGCTGGCGCATCCGGGACCTACGATCTGACGGGCACGTGGAGCCTGAACGGCCCCACGCCGCTCGGCCCCGACCAGACTTGGCTCATCACGTCGATGGACGACGCGACCGGGACCTTCTCGGGGACCGGCGGCTCCAACGGCAGCGACGACTACTCCGTCACGGGCACGGAGAGCGGCACAGCGGTGACCGTCACCAACACCTACGGCAGCAGTGGCTACGTCGCAACGTTCGTCGGGAGCCTGTCGGTGAACGCCGCCGTGCTCACGATCACCGGTACGTGGTCTGACACGAACGGGTTCAAGAACGAGCCGTTCACGGCGACCGTGGCGAGCAAGCGCGCGTCGGCGACCGAGGTCAGCTGCAACCTGTTCGATCCCGACCAGCCGACCGCCTACTTCGACTGCACGGCGACCGTTGCCGACGCGAGCGGCGCGGAGACGCCGGGAACGCCGACCGGCACCGTCACGTTCTCGATCAACCCCGGCGGCGGCGGCGGACTCGTCAGCAACATGTGCACGCTGACGCCGTCCCAGAGCGGGCCGACCTCGTTCTGCGACGTGCATTACGTCCCGCCCGCGGGCGGGATTCTGATCGGCAGCCAGCCGCCGATCAGTGCCACCTACTCGGGTGACTCCACCTTCGCCGGGAGCTCGGGCTCGCCGCAGACGATCATCGTGACGACGGCCGAGTCCTCGACCGAGTCCTCGATGACCGAGACGACCGAGACGACGTCCACGTCGGAGACAACCTCGACCGAGACCACGACGACCGAGTACTGCTGGGTTCTCGACGGCTCGACGGCTCGACGGAGACCACGACCCTCGACGACTCGCCTCCCCCGCCGCCGTCGGAGGGAACTGCCGCCGACACGTCACCGTTTGCGGCGGCGGGCGCCGGCGCAGGCAACGCGACACCCAATATCAAGGGAGGACCAACACCTGCCTGCCCGAAGCTCACCCCGGCGGAGATAGCCAAGCTCAGGCAGATGATCGCGGATGACGACGCAAACAAGGCAAAGGCAGCACGGAAGCAGGCGGCCGGCAACTCGTCAGCGAATTGGAGCACGGGAGCCGCGGTCATCGGCCTCGTCGGTGTGGTGGGCGGGGTCGTCGGCACCGCGTTCGGCAGCCCCGTTGTGGGCGGTAGCATCGCTGTCGTCCTCGAGGGCTTCTCCGTCGCCGCCGCGGCCCATGCGGCCTCCATCCAGAAGGCGGCGAACGCCGATCCACCCGATCGCCACTGGCGATCGATTGTCGTGCCGCAGCCGACGACCGTGTACGTGGTCAAGGCTCAGGGAGAGCTCACCCGCTCGGGCGCGGCGGCGCTCAATCGGATCCTCGCCCAGATGGCGACGGTCAACGGGCTCGTGACCGCGATGGTCATCTCCACCAACCGGGCGAGCTCGGCAAAGGCAGCACACAGCACCGTGTGGTTCAAGCGCCAGTCTCAGGCGATGGGCCGATTTGCGACCGAGGCGGGACAGGCGATCGACAAGCTGGTCACGCTGCTGCGCGCGTCGAAGGCTCTGGCGAGCGTCCGCTTCCCGGCGTTCACGCCCGCGCTTCTCAAGGAGCTCGCCGAGAAGGTGCGCGCGCACGGGCTGCCGGCCGGCGTCGTGCGCAGCGCGCGGCACAACGGCCTGTCGGCGGCGACGATCGCCAGGATCGCCCGGCAGCTCGCCTCGGGCGTTGCGCCGGCCGGCCTCGCGAGCTCCCTGTACGGCCAGCTGAGCGCCCCGGCGCTCGTCAACTCAGAGCTCTCGGCCGCGCGAGCGCTTCTGACCTACGGTCGCTACGAGCTGGCTTACGCTCGCCTGCTGTAGCCGCAGTCGGCATGCGCGGCGTCTTTGCGGCGTCGGCACATAAAGCGGTGTTGCTGAACGCCCGCCGCCCCGGCTGCCTGAGGGGATTCTCACGCTGTTCTTAGCGAAACCTGATCACCTGTAGCGAGCATGTCATCCATGACGAGACACGACAACCGGGCGGTCCGCGCCCGCCGAGGTTCCGCTGGCCTCGAGCGCGACGCGGCGATCGACCGCGTGCGCCGCATTCGCAGCGTTGCGATCGTCGGGAGCGCGGGACTCACCGCCGCTTTCGCGGCGCTGACCGCGGGGACTGCCCACGGCAAGACGTACAGCACGACGATGCACGCGAGCTCCGGCAAGCTGATCGAGACGGCCGATGTGGGCGCCCTCCCGCAGATGCCGCCGCTGGCCACTGCCAGTGAGCTCGGCCTGACTGCGCCCATGAGCGCGCCCAGCGCCGCATCCACCTCCACCGCCAGCTCTGCGATTGCAGGGCAGCAGTCGGATGCGCAGCAGGTCGCCGCGCAGCAGGCGGCGGCCCAGCAGGCGGCGGCCCAGCAGGCGGCGACCCAGCAGGCCGCGACCCAGCAGGCCGCGGCGCAGCAGGCCGCCGCGCAGCAGGCCGCCGCGCAGCAGGCCGCGGCGCAGCAGGCGGCCGCGCAGCAGGCCGCGGCGCAGCAGGCCGCGGCGGGCCCAACGGTCGTCTCGGGCGCCTCCTAGCCGGAAGCCGCGATGTCCGGTGAACGTGGCGGCCGAGCCAGCTTCCCCGCGCTCGGCGGCATCGCCGTCGTTGCAGTCGCCGACGTGGCCGGACTCGAGGATGCCGTCAGCGCCACGGTTCACACCGTCGATGCGTTCGATCTCGCGTGCTCGTCGTTCCGCGCCGAGTCCGAGCTGACGCGTGTCAACGCCGCCGCAGGCCGGCCGGTCGAGGTGAGCGAGCTGTTCCTCGACGCGATCGACGCAGCGTTACGCGCCGCCCACCTCACGGGCGGCGACGTCGATCCCACGGTCGGCGAGGCGCTCGTTGCGTATGGCTTCTACGACGGTGGCGAGCCCGCAGGCTCGCCGCGCCTCTCGCTGCAGCGCGTGCCGGGCTATCAGGCCGTCACCGTGGACCGCAAGCACCGCGTCGTGACGATCCCCCGCGGAGTGCGACTGGATCTAGGTGCGACGGCCAAGGCGCTTGCCGCCGACCGGGCGGCGACAGCCGCCTCTGAGCTCGCCGGCTGCGGAGCGCTCGTCAGCCTGAGCGGCGACCTCAGTATCGCCGGCCCGCCGCCGCCCGGCGGATGGCAGGTCCGCGTCACCGACGATCACCGCTCGGACCTCGAGGCCCCAGGGCAGTCGATCGTGCTGCAGAGCGGCGGGCTGGCGACCTCCAGCACCACCGTCCAACGCCGGGGTGCCGGCGGCGTCGAGACCCACCACGTGATCGACCCGTCGACGGGGCGCCCGGCGATCGTCCACTTCCGCACGGTGAGCGTCGCAGCGGCTTCATGCCTCGACGCCAACATCGCGAGCACGGCCGCGATCGTCCGCGGGGAGCGCGCCGTCGGCTGGCTGCAGGCGAGCCACCTCCCCAGCCGTCTGGTGACACTGGACGGGGCGGTTCTGCACGTCGCCGGCTGGCCGGCGGACGGCGAGGAGCTCCCGACGCGGCAGGCGGTGCTGGCGACATGAGCGTGGGAGTGGCCGGCAGCGCCCGAGCGATCTTGAGGGTGCGGCGGTGATCGGCGCGGCCGCGGTCCACGGGCCGAGCGCCTACTGGTACCTGACGCGCGGGAGTGGAATCGTTGCTCTGATCCTGCTGTCCGCGGTCGTGGTGCTCGGTGTGCTGTCGAGCATCCGGGCGTCCGGCGGGCCCGGTTTGCCGCGATTCGCGATCGGATCCCTGCACCGCGACATCTCCCTACTAGCGGTCGTGTTGATCGTGATCCACGTCGTCACGACGGTCCTGGACGGGTTCGCTCCGATCACGCTCGTGGACGCCGTGATCCCGTTCATCTCCGCCTACCGGCCACTGTGGCTCGGGCTTGGAGCGCTCGCGTTCGACCTCGTCCTCGCGCTCGTGGTGACGAGCCTGCTCCGGCGCAGGATCGGCCTGGGTACCTGGCGTGCCGTCCACTGGTTCGCGTATGTGAGCTGGCCGGTCGCGGTCCTGCACGGGCTCGGCACCGGCTCCGACAGCGCGAGCATGTGGGCGCTCACGATCGTGGGCGCGTGCGTGGCCGCGGTTGTGGCGGCCGTGCTCGTACGGATCGCGCAGGGCGAGCGGATCCCGGCGCGCGGTCGTTCGGCGGCGATCACCGCTGCGGTCATCACGCCGCTCGCGATCGCGCTCTTCGCGGTGCTGGGGCCGCTTGCCCCGGGCTGGGCGGCGCGCGCCGGAACACCGGCGACGCTGCTGCCGCACACCACGGTGGCACTGCGAGCGCCGCTCCCTGCTGCGGGCCCCACAGCCCAGCGCGTAAGGCTCAAGCTACCGCTCCAGGCGAGCCTCACGGGGACGGTACGCGAGAGCCGCGTGCCGGGCGGCGCCTTCATCGATCTGCTGATGAGCGTCAGCGGCGGCGCGAGCGGCGAGTTGCGCGTGCGCCTCGCGGGCGAGCCATCGGGAGGTGGCCTCTCGATGACGGGCAGTCAGGTCGATCTGTCCGTCCGGGGCGAGACGGTCGCGCTCGTAGGGCGGATCACGCAGCTGCAGGGGGAGACGTTCACGGCTCTCCTGCGCGCGATCGGTCAGCGCTCAATCGAGCTGAACGTGCACCTGCAGATCGACAATCAGACGGGATCGGTGACCGGGACGCTGACCGCCGGCGATGTGTGACCGAGGCGCCGTCGCCTGGAGCCAAGAAGACGAACGAGCGGTGCCGGCCGCGGCGCGATGATCCCCTGGTCGGCCCGGAGAGTGAGATGACATGAGACTGAAAGTCAACCCGATCATGTGCGAGGCGCACGGCATGTGCGCCGAGCTGTTGCCCGAGCTGATCCGCCTCGACGACTGGGGCTACCCGATCATCGAGCGGCCCGAAGTGCCGCCCGAGCTCGCGGACCTGGCGCGCAAAGCGGCGGACGCCTGTCCGACGCTCGCGCTGCTGCTGGAGAAGGACTGACCGAGCGCCGTATCACTCGGGGTGGTACAGCGACGGGCCGTCCTCGAGCCGAGGTGGAGGATCCGGCTGCGGCGGAGGCTCGTCGCGCTCCGTCGCCGTCGGTGCGCGCAGCGTGAGCTGCCACCAACCGACGTCGCGCCATCGGCCGGCCTTCCAACCGATGCGCCGATAGATCCCCACGCGCTCGAACCCGAACGACTCGTGCAGCGCCACGCTCGCCTCGTTCGGCAGCGTGATCCCGGAGCATGCCGTCCACAGTCCCTGGCGGCGGAGGAGATCGAACAGCGACGTGTACAGGGCGCGCCCGACGCCACGCCGCTGATGCCGCGCGTCGACGTAGACGCTGGCGGTGGCCGCCCAGCGATAGCCTGCACGCTCGTGGAACGGCGATGCGTACGCGAAGCCCACGACCGGCTCGCCGCCTGCGGGTGCTTCCGCGTCGACGGCGACGAGAAACGGGTGCGTCCGCTCGAGCCGCGAGATCCGCCTCGCGATCTCCTCGGCGCTGGGCGCGACCGTCTCGAAGCTGACCGCCGAATCGATCACGTGGGGGGCGTAGATGGCCGCGCACGCAGCACCATCACGGTCCGGGTCGGCATGACGGATCAGCATCGGTACAACTTTACGTGCGGGGTGCCGATCATTGCCCGGCGCGGCATGCCGCGGGAGACGAGGACGGTCTGCGAGCGATGGCGATTCTGAAACTGACCGACGAGCAGCGGGCGTTCGTGGAGTCGATCCGCGATTTCGCGGCGCGCGAGTGCGGACGCGCGCAACGCGATCTGCTGACCCGCAACGGAGCCGAGCCGCACAACCAGGCGCTGTACGAGCGGATCGCGCAGCTCGGCTGGCTCGGCGTCGTGGTTCCCGAGCACTACGGAGGCACGGGCGGCGGCGCGGTCGACATGTGCCTGCTCTGCGAAGAGCTGATGCGCGGCATGATCCCCGTGCACTTCTTCGCGGTCAGCTTCATCACCGCCGGTGCCGTGAGGCGCTTCGGCAGCGAGGAGCTGAAGCGCGAGATCCTCGGCGGGGTTGCGCGCGGGAGGGTGGAGGCGATCGCGATGAGCGAGCCCGAGTCCGGTTCGGACGTCGGCAGCCTCCGATGCCGGGCGCAACTTCGTGACGATCACTACGTGATCAACGGCCAGAAGACCTGGATCACCGCCGCCCACGCCGCCGACCACATCCTCGTCGTCTGCCGGACCGACCCGGATGCCGGCAAGCACGGTGGCCTCAGCATGATCTCCGTCCCCGCCGGTATGGACGGGCTCGAGATTCGCGGGATCGAGACGCTCGCGGGGCGCGAGGTCAACGAGCTGTCGTTCACCGACTGCCGCGTCCCGGCGCAGCGGCTCGTCGGCGTCCAGGACCAGGGCTGGGCGCAGTTGATGGCAGGCTTGAACAACGAGCGTCTGATCATCGCCGCCCAGGCGCTCGGGATCGCCCAGCGCGCCTTCGAGGATGCGCTGGCCTACACCAAGGAGCGCCGTCAGTTCGGCCGCCCGATCTCCTCCTTTCAGGCGATCTCGCATCGGCTCGCCGAGCTCGCCGCCGAGCTGCACGCCACGCGTCTGCTGATCTACGACACCGCCGCCCGCGTTGACGGCGATGCCGGCGCGGATCTGCGCCGCGAGGCATCGATGTGCAAGTTGAAGGCGGCGGAGCTCGCAAAGCGGGCGGCGCTCGAGGGGATGCAGATGCTCGGCGGGGCCGGCTACGCGACCGAGTACGACATGGAGCACCTGCTGCGCGTCGCGCTGGTGATGCCGATCTACGGCGGCACCAGCGAGATCCAGCGGGAGATCATCGCCAGGTCGCTGGGCCTGTAGCAGGCCCCAAACGTCGGTCCGCGGTGCGTGCAGGTTCCTGGCCACGCGTGCCGGGGGACGGTATCTTTCGATCGAATGACGCACGCGAGGCGCCGTTCGCGGCTGTGGGGGATCGTCCAGTTGCTGCTGATGGCGCCGGCGGCGTTCGCCGTGCACCAGCTCCGCTATTTGCTCGCCTACGGAGGGCACGCCGGAGTCGTGTTGCAGCGCACAGGCCATTCGTATCTGCACTCGGTCGTGCCGTGGATCATGCTCGCGGCTGCCCTCGCCGCCGGGGCCTTCCTGCGCGAGCTCGGCCGTGCGTTCAGCGGGCATCGTACGGTGCCGCGCTACGGCGCTTCGCTGCTCGCCCTATGGCTCGCGTGCACGGCGAGCCTGATCGCGATCTTCGCCTGCCAGGAGCTCCTCGAGGGGCTGTTCGCGACCGGCCACCCCGCCGGCCTGGCGGGCATCTTCGGCTACGGCGGCTGGTGGGCGATCCCGGTGGCCGCGCTGGTGGGCCTCGTGCTCGCGGCCATCCTGCACGGCGCGCTGTGGGTGCTGGAGGAGGTGGTCAGGCGCCGCCGGTGCGCACGCGCCGCCTCGCGCGGGCCGGCGGTGGCGCTGACGGCTCCGGAGAGCTTCCTGCTTGCGTTGCATCCGCCGCTGGCGGGTGGCTGGTCCGGTCGGGGCCCGCCGGCATGAGCTGACGGCACGACCCCCGCCCGCGGGGGCCCATGTCGAGCAGCGCTCATCCTGGAGTGCGCGTTGGCGGTCGGGCCGTGTGCGAGCAAGCCGTGCCAGCGCGCACCGCGTTCCCCTCGCCGTGCGCCGCGCACGTCCTGCGCGGCTGCATGTGTCCCACACGACTATCGGAGTTTCATGAGTACGAGTACCGCCGGCGTGCAGCCGGGCGTCGACGCGACCCGCAGACCCGGGTCGTTCGCCGCCGCCGTGACAATGCGATCCACAGATGTAGGAGAGTCGTGATGCCCGAACGTGATCAACTCAGACGTGCGCTCGCGCGCGGCATGGCAATCGCGGCGGGAGCCGCGTTGCTCGCCGGTTGTGCGTCGGCGGACAAGACGGCGACGTCGTCCGCGAACGCCGCGGCGAGCTCTGGCGGGAGCGCCGCGGGCAGCTCGGGCAGCTCGGGTGGTAGCTCCGCCGGGAGCGGGAGCATGTCCGGGATGAACATGAACGGCGTCAGCACGTCGGTCGCGGGCATGTCGGTCAACGGGATCAAGCCGGTGCCCTCGCAGATGCTCGCATCGACGACATGGCAGGGAATGAAGGTCGAGGCGCGCACGATGACGGCGGTGCCGTTCGTGATCTACAACGGGACCAGCGAGCAGGTTGTGAAGCCCCCCAAGAACGTCAGCTTTCATCTGATGATCATGCTCAACGACGCGCACACCGGCGTTCCGATTCCGTACGCGGGCGTGTGGGCGACGATCAGCAAGGACGGCAAGGTCGTCTACGACGAGCGCCAGTGGCCGATGCTCTCCGCGTTCATGGGTCCGCACTACGGCAACAACGTCGTGCTGCCCGGAGCTGGCACCTACCAGCTGAAGCTGCTGATCAGCCCGCCGGTCTCTGCACGGCATCTCGAGTACGAGAACGTCTGGCTGCATCCGCACGTGGTGGCCGAGACCTTCCATTGGACGCCGGCATCATGAGCGTCCGGACCGCCGTGAATGTGCTCTGGAGGATCCTCGGATGCTGACCAGGCGCGGATTCATCGCCGGGGCGGGCGCGGTCGCCGTGGGCGCCGTCGCCGGCTGTGGCGCCGGCGGCGAGTCCTCAGCCGGCAATGTCAGCGTGAAACCGGTCACCCTCGCGCCCGAGCTCGCCGGGCTGCCGGTACGCCAGCACGCGTGGGACGCGGTGCTCGCCCGTGACCAGTTCGGCAACGCGGTGGCCCCGAAGTACGATCGCCTCCTCTTCTTCGACGTCAACGGCAGGCCGACGCCGGCGCACGCGCGCGTTCTGGAGGCATCGCTGCGGACGCTCGAGCACCGCTATCCGTGGAGCCACGACGGGCTGCTGCTCACCGCCGGTTGGGGTCCGTCCTACTTCGAGAAGCTGCTCGGAGTACCGTCGCCGATCCCCTACGCGCAGGGCCTGTCGGACTTCGAGGCGCCGTCGATCGACAACTATCACCTGTGCCTGCATCTCTCGTGCGACGACGGCGTGCGGCTCGCCGATGTCGAGGCCGCGCTCCTGCACGGCGAGCCGCTGCCGGGCGCGAGCGGACCGCTCGAGCTGGCCGATGCGCTGCTCTGGCGTGAGACCCGCACCGGGTTCGTCGGCACCGGGCTGCCGGCCGCCAATCAGCAGACCGGCGGCATCCCGCCGGGCAACCCGGTCCCGCCGAGCAGCCCGCTGTTCATGGGCTTCAAGTCCGGATTCGTCAAGAACCAGGCCAGCGAGGACTTCGTCACGATCACCGACGGCCCGTTCGCCCAGGGAACGACGATGCAGGTCAGCTACATGCGACTGCGGCTGAACAGCTGGTATGGCAATCTGAGTGAGCGCGAGCGGGTGGCGCGGATGTACTCGCCCGAAACGACGCCCGCCGAGGTGGCGGCCTTCACGACTGACGCGCCACCGAACTCGAACCTGATGGCACAGGCCGCCAATCGCTATGGCGTGATCGGCCACTCGCAGACCTCGGGCAAGGCGCGCCGCAACGGCAAGCCGCTGATCATCCGCCGCGACTTCGACACCGTCGACGGCGGTCAGGCGGGCCTGCACTTCGTCGCGCTGCAGCGAACGATCGCCGACTTCGTGACGACCCGGAACGCAATGAACGCGAGCGCTGTGCAGCTCACCAACCCCGGAATCACCGACACGGTCAACAACGGGATCAACGAGTTCATCTTCGTCCTGAAGCGCGCCAACTACGTCCTGCCGCCGCGACCGCAGCGCTCCTTCCCGCTATTGCCGGGGCGCTCGTTGTAATTCGACGCAACTACTGCTCGCCGCACGTGTCTAAAGCGAGGTTCCCCTGGGAACTCCGGTCAAAAGCAGTACCATCGCGCGATCTGGGCGCAGGAAACACAAACGGAACCGGAGGACGAGTCGTGATTCACAGACTGTCGAGACGAAAGCTCGTTGCCGCGGCCGCGGTCGCGGTCGGTCTGGCCTCGCTGGGAAGCTGGGCCGGGCTGGCGTCGGCGGCAGGTCCTCCGTCTCCCAGCACGCTGCGTGCGATCGGCTCCTCGCCACAGGCGGCCGCCACGCAGCCGCGCGTGGGCCTCGGCGCCACTCCGATCACCCAGCCGCTGATCGTGGTGTCCTTCGCCGGCGGCCGCGCGACGGTGCTGGGCGGCAGCGCCGTCTCTGGGAGCGGGAGCGCCTCCGACGCCGCTCACGCGGCGAGCATCCCGATCTCGGCGGCACTGTGCTCGGTCGACTTCACCACCGCCAAGTTCACACAGGTTGTACACAAGTCGGTTCGTGTCCGCTGGTTCGGCGGCATCGGCTGCAGCCGGCGCCTGGAGCTGTTCGGAGAGGCGTTCCTTGCCGAGAGCGCGACGGTGTTCGATGGTCATGGGAACTACTACAAGACGGTGGCGAGCAGCGCTGTGAGCGGCAACGCGAACACGGTCGTCCCTCGGCCCAATCCTTCGCTGTACATCTGGTACGCGACCAACGTCTATTTCCAAGAGCGCCCATCGCGGGGGGTGATCGCCGTCGTGCCGAGTGCCAACCAGCAGCTCAACGCGGCCACGTCATGCAAGGTCGTCAAGAGCTCCAGCTACGGCTTCGGAGTCCACTGCGACATCTACAGCCAACGTTTCTAGGCCGAAGCTTCGGTCTGGGCTGCTCACACGCTACGAGGTCATCCCAGCGAACATCCCACCGCTGACGGTCAGCACCTGACCGTGGATGTAGTCGGCCCACGGCGTGCACAGCAGGAAGACGCCGCCGGCAGCCTCGCGCGGGGTGCCGGTGCGTCCTAGCGGGATCATCATCGGAACGATCTCGCGGATCGCGTCGGGCACACCGAGCTGCACGGTCTCCCCGTCGATCGAGATCGTGTTCGACGGCTCCTTGGCGGCGGTCAGCCGGGTGTCGATGTAGCCGAAGGCGACCGCGTTGACGTTGATCTTGAACTGGCCCCACTCCTTCGCCAGCGCCTTCGTGAGGCCGACGACGCCGGACTTGCCCGAGGCGTAATTCGCCTGCCCTGCATTACCCATCGTTCCCGAAACCGAGGACACGTTGACGATCTTGCGGAACACCTCGCGCCCCTCGGCGCGCTCGCGCTTGGCGGCTTCGCGCATATGCGGCGCGACCGCACGACACATCCGGAACGGCACGACGTTGTGGATGTCGAGCATCCGCTGAAACCACGCGTCGGTCATCGTGTGCAATGGACAGTCGGAGGTGTAGCCGGCGTTGTTGACGAGAATGTCCACTCTGCCCCAGGCGTCGATCGCCGCTTTGACGATCGACTCGGGGACCTCCGGCTTGGTCAGGTCGCCCGCAACGACGAGCGTCTCGCCCCCGAGCTCCGCTGCGGTCTGCTCGGCGACGTCACCGTCGAGATCGCTGAGTGCCACCCGGGCGCCATGCTCGACGAGCAGTTCGGCTGTGGCGCGCCCGATCCCCCGCGCAGCCCCCGTAACGATCGCAACCTTGCCGTCCATAATCCTCATGTTTGCTGTGACCTTTCGCGCGTTGGGACACCGCGCCCCCCGGCAGCTGTGCGGGCGGGTGTGGTGAGTCCGATCAGGACGGCGCCAATGATCGCATCGCTAGAGTGCAGACGGTGACGGCGGACTCGGAACGCGAGTACGAGATCGTGCTGTTCGGCGCGACCGGGTTCACCGGCTCGCTGACGGCGGAGTACCTCGCGCGTCACGCGCCGGCCGGGACACGCTGGGCGCTCGCGGGGCGCAACCGCCTGAAGCTCGAGGACGTCCGCGCGCGGCTGTCGGAGATCGATCCCGCCTGGGCGGAGCTTCCGCTGCTGCAGGCCGACACCGACGATCGGGCCTCGATCGCCGCGATCGCGCACGCCGCACGGGTCGTGGTCAGCACGGTCGGTCCGTACATCCTCTACGGCGAGCCGCTCGTCGCAGCGTGCGCCGCCGCAGGCACGGACTACATCGACCTCACCGGCGAGCCCGAGTTCGTCGACCTGATGTGGCTCAGATACCACGAGCAGGCCCAGTCCACCGGCGCTCGACTCGTGCACTGCTGCGGCTTCGACTCGATCCCGTACGACCTCGGAGCGCTGTTCACGGTCAACCAGATGCCGCAGGGCGTGCCGATCGAGCTCGCGGGCTTCGGTTTGATGAAGGGCACGTTCTCGGGCGGCACCTATCACTCGGCGATCAATGCGATGGGGCGCATACGCCAGAGCGCAAAGGTCGCGCACGAGCGCCGTACGCGCGAGCAGCGGCCGGCGAACCGCAAGGTCAGCGGTCGCGGCGGCGTGCCCCACAACGAGCCCGACGCCGGCGGCTGGGTGGTCCCGGCGCCGCTGATCGACCCGCAGGTGGTGCTGCGCTCCGCCCGGGCGCTCGAGCGCTACGGCCCGGAGTTCTCCTACAGCCACTACCTCGTCGTCGGCAAGTTGACGTCGCTCGCGACGCTCCTGAGCGGCGTCGGCGTGGGCCTCGCGATGGCGCAGCTGCGCCCCACCCGCGATCTGCTGTTGAAGTTGAGGAAACCAGGCGAGGGGCCCGACGCCGCGCAGCGCGCGCGCTCGTACTTCCGCGTGCGATTCGTCGCAACGGCCGCCGGCAGCACGGTGATCGCGCAGGTGAGCGGCGGCGACCCCGGCTACGGCGAGACCTCGAAGATGCTCGCCGAGTCCGCCCTGTGCCTCGCGCACGACGAGCTCCCCGAGCTCGCCGGCCAGCTGACGACGGCCGTCGCGATGGGGCAGGCCCTGATCGACCGGCTGGTGAGCGCGGGCATCGAGTTCCGGGTTCTGCAAGCATCCCGAGCATGATCTCCGACCTGCGCAGATACATCCCCAAGTCCATTTCAGGCATCCGCCTCCCCCGATCCATCCCTGGTCTCCGCGGCGGCTCCAAGGAGGGCTGGTCCGCGTCCGAGATCGGCGATCTCTCCGGCCTGGTGGCGGTCGTCACCGGTGCCAACAGCGGCCTCGGCCTCAGCACCGCGCGCGAGCTCGCCCGCGCCGGGGCACGCGTCGTGGTCGCCTGCCGGGACGCCGGCAAGGTCGACGGGGCGCTGGCGACGATCACCGGGGAGCTCCCGGGCGCGCTGCTCGATGGGCGGGCGCTCGACCTCGCCGACCTCGCCTCCGTCGGCGCGTTCGCGGAGGGCCTGCGTGTCACACACCCGCGCCTTGATCTGCTGATCAACAACGCCGGCGTGATGGCGCCGCCGCGCCGGGTGACGCGGGACGGCTTCGAGCTGCAGCTCGGCACCAACCATCTGGGTCACTTCGCGCTGACGGGCCTGCTGCTCGGCTCGCTGCTGGCCGCGCCCGCCGCGCGTGTGGTGACGGTCTCGAGCATGGCGCACACGATGGGCCAGATCGATTTCGGCGACCTCCAGCGCGAGCGCAGCTACAACAACTGGACCGCATACGGTCAATCCAAGCTGGCGAACTTGATGTTCTGCTTCGAGCTGCAGCGACGCGCGAGCGCAGCCGGCGTGGCGCTGCGGAGCATGGCGGCGCACCCCGGCTACGCCAGCACCAACCTGCAGTTCGCGGGTCCGAGCCGCTTCTACGAGACGGCCGTGATGGCGGTGACGAACCGCCTCTTCGCCCAAAGCGCCGAGATGGGGGCGCTGCCGACTCTCTACGCGGCAACGGTTCCGGACCTGCCGGGCGGCTCGTTCATCGGTCCGGACGGCCTGCGTGGCATGCGCGGGCGCCCGCACGTCATGCGGGCAGCGGACCGTGCATATGACGAGCAGGCCTGGCGGCGGTTGTGGGAGGTCTCCGAGGAGCTGACCTCCGTGCGCTACGACTTCGCGCCCGTGCCGGTGTCGTGAGCGGGACTCCTCCCGTCGAGAATCAGCGCGCGCCGGAAGGCGAAGCGGCTTGCACCCTGCAGCCACCGGCACCCGGGTCCGTGCTGCGTGAGCATGGCCCCGCCGCCCTGGCATGGGCGGCGGGCTACCTGGAGGGTCTGCGCGATCTGCCGGTGCTCGCGCGCGTCGCCCCCGGGGAGATCGCCGCGAGCCTGCCGCGCCATGCGCCCGAGCGGGGCGAAGGGTTCGACGCGGTCCTTCGCGACCTCGACCAGCTGCTGCTCCCGGGCGTGACGCACTGGCAGCACCCGCGGTACTTCGCATACTTCCCGTCCTGCGCGTGCGAGCCGGCGATCCTTGCCGAGATGCTCTCGGCGACGCTCAACTCGGTCGCGTTCCTGTGGCGCACGGCGCCCGCCAGCACCGAGCTCGAGCGGGTCGTGGCGGCGTGGGTGGCGGACCTCGTCGGTCTGCCGGAGGAGTGGCACGGTCACATCGAGGACAGCGCGTCAACCGCGACCTTGGCCGCGATCATCGCGGCGCGCAGGGCGAGCGGCCGCGAGCTGATCGTCACCTCAGAGCAGGCTCACTCGTCCGTGCAGAAGGCCGCGCTGATGCTCGGCGCGCCGCTGCGCACGGTTCCGTGCGGCCCCGATCTGGCGATGCTCGCCGATCGGCTCGGCGACCTGCGCGAGGCGGCGGTGGTCGTGGCCACCGTCGGCAGCACCGCGTCGACCGCGGTGGACCCGGTGGCGGAGATCGCGCCACTGTGCGCACGAGCCGGCGCGTGGCTGCACGTGGATGCTGCGTTCGCCGGCACCGCGATGGTCTGTCCCGAGTTCCGCTGGGCGTTCGCCGGCGTCGAGCACGCGGACTCGCTGGTCCTCAACGCCCACAAGTGGATGCTGACGCCGATGGACTGCTCGCTGCTGTTCTCCGCCCGACCGCACGATCTGCGTGCGGCGTTCAGCCTCATCCCGGAGTACCTGCGAACGCCCGCCGCCGAGGACTCGCTCAGCCTCAGCGAGTACGGCCCTGCGCTCGGACGTCGCTTCCGCTCGCTCAAGCTCTGGGCCACGCTCCGCTGTCTCGGGCGTGAGGGTCTGCAGGCGCACGTGCGCAACTGCGTGGCGCTGGCGGGGGAGCTGGAGCGCCGGGTGGCTACCGAGCCGGGCTGGGAGCTGTGTGCACCACGCCATTTCTCGCTCGTCTGCTTCAGGCACGAGGGTGAAGATGACCACAACCGCCGGATCATCGAGGCGGTCAACGCGTCGGGCGAGTGCTTCCTCTCACACGCGGTGCTGGACGGTCGCTACGTGCTGCGCCTGGCCGTCGGCGGGCTGCACACGACTGCGCAGGACGTCACGATCGCCTGGGATGCGCTGCGCCGCGAGGCCGCGGCGCAGCGCTGATCGCAGGCGGGCGGCGATTGGCGACTGCGCCGGCGCGGGCCGCACCGACCTCGCCCGATCAGCTCGGCAGCGGGTAGGCCGACACCGGCACGACGACCGAGCCGGCGAACTTGTCCTGCCAGGTCTGACTCTCGCGATCCCACAGCATCCACAGGTAGCCGATGTAGATCACGATCGCCGAGACGATCATGCCGATCCAACGCACAAACGCGCGCCCAAAACCGATCGATTGACCATCGGCGAGTGAGATCACGCGGATTCCCATCGCGGACATCCCGAACGTCTGTCCCCTCGGACTGCCCACGAGGTATGTGAAGTAGCCCGCCTCGATCACGATCCCGATCAGTTCGCCCGGTGTCTTGAGCGCCACCCTCAGGATGAACGTGACGATCCCGACCAATATTCCATCGATGAGCAGGCCCGCAAACCGCCGCCAGAAGCCAGCCCTCGGACCCGACCCCTTGCCTGTGTAATCCTGGACCGGTTGTGTTGCAAACGACACGGCCGAGCCTTTCTCGAGTTTAGTTTGTCGCGGTAATGTAATGCGTGAGCCGGATGGGCACAAGCGTTCGCTCGCTGTCGTCCATCCAGTGGCAAGCAAATCTCGCCCCGACCTCGCGTCCGCTGATCTGGTTCGCGCAGTCGCGTCGGGGATCGGCCGAAATTGACAGGATCCGCCCATGACGCGACTGCGACTCCGGGACGACCTGCTCGACGCCCAACTGCTCCGGACGGTCAGCTGCGCCGCGTACGGAGGGGCGGAGCTCGGGGAGTGCCTGGCCGTCGCGCAGCGTGTGCGCGAACGCGATCTCGGCAGCTGGTGGGATGCGTGGCGGGCGGCTGGCGGCGATGCCGTCGAGCTTGCGCAGCGAGAGGAGCAGGCCGGCAACCGTGAGAGCGCGCGGCTCGCCTATCTGCGAGCCTGCGCCTATCACCGCACGGCCGCGGTGATGCTCCTCGGCGCGCCGCTCGACCAGCGGCTGATCGCCGCGAGCGCCGCGCAGCGCGACGCATTCCGCCGCGCCGCCCGGTTAATGGACGTTCCCCCGGAGGTCGTGGAGCTGCCGTTCGAGGACGGAACGCTGCCGGGCTACTTCATGCGTCCGGCCGCAGACGGCGAGGCCCGCGCCACCGTGATCCTCTGCGGCGGCTACGACGGCACCGCCGAGGAGCTCTACTTCTCAAACGGCGCCGCGGCGCTCGCTCGCGGCTATAACGTCTTGGCGTTCGATGGGCCCGGTCAGGGCAGCGCCCTGCTCGAGCGCGGCCTCACGATGCGCCCGGACTGGGAGAACGTGATCACCCCGGTGCTCGACTGGGTGCTCGCCCGCGAGGACGTCGACGGCGCCCGGGTGGCGCTGATCGGCCTCAGCCTGGGCGGCCATCTGGCGCCACGCGCTGCGAGCGTCGAGCACCGGCTGGCGGCGTGCATCGCGGACTGCGGTCCCTTCGACCTCCACGCGGCGGCATTGCGGCGCATGCCGCCGAAGCTGGCCGGGGGTTTGCGGGAGAATCGCCCCTGGGCTCGCCTGAGCGCCCGGGCGCTGCTGCGAGCGCTCGCGCGCAAGCCGACAGCCGGGTGGGCGCTGCGTCGCGGCATGCTCGTCCACGGCGTCGACAGCCCCCTCAGATACCTCGACGCGCTACGCGAGTTCACGCTGGCCGGCCGCGCGGAGCAGATCACCTGCCCGACCTGGGTCTGCGATGCTGAGGGAGACGAGATCGGCTCCTGCGCTCCGATCCTCGTCGAGGCGCTGAGGTGCGAGAAGGTCTACGTGCACTTCAAAGCCGCCGAGGGCGCGGGCGATCACTGCGAGCAGGGGGCTCGCGCGCTCTACCACGCCCGCTCGTTCGGCTGGCTGGACGGCCTCATGGCGCCCCGCCGGATCGCGTAGTCGCAGGCGGCCGGCTGCGAGTCCTCGCCGGCCGCCGGAACGTGGCTACCCGATGTCAGCCGACTGCGGCGAGTCGTTCTCGAGCCAGTAGGCAACGGTGCCGTCAGCGCTGAGCCCAAGTGAGGTGATCGGCGTCGACGCGCTCGTGGTCGCGAGGGTAGAGGTGCCGTTCGCAACGCTGTTCTCGTACACCGTGTAGGCCTCGCCACAGTTCGATGAGCACGCCGCCTGAGGCGCGGGGTTGACGACCCACACGATCGTCCCGCTCGCGTTCAGAACGTACTCGCCCAACGCGAAGTTCGGTGCGCGGAACGTTGAATACAAATTCGTGTAGACCTGGCGCGGCGCCTGCTGATTGACGTCGAGCAGATACAGCGACTGTTCATCGGCGCCGATGCCTTCATCCTGGGTCAATTCCCACGCGACGTACGGACCCACGAGCGCGATGTCGTCGATCCCACTCGGCTGTCCCGAGGACGGCGCGAAGACGAGCGTCGGGGTTCCCGACGGGCGCGCGCATGCGTACGTCGACCCGCTGAGGCTGAACACGCGCGCGCTGCCGTCCTCGAGCAGCGTCGACTGTCCGTGAGCGTAACGGCACGAAACCCTCCTCGGAGCCGGCCGCTTGTTGTGGAAGTGGCGCGGGTGGGCAGCGGCTGTGCCGGCGAATGCGAGCGCTGCCAGAACAGTGACTGCGGGCAAGCCAGGCCTTGCCCGCATAACGTTACGAAGCAACATCTTTGGCTGACTCCTCGGTCTGATTCGGCGAATGAGATCGCCACCATTGAAGCGAGCAAAACATACGGGCGGGAGCCTGATTAGTCAACTTCAAACGTTGACGACAAACCAATGCCGGCTCACCCGCACGAGCGCGGCCAGGACGATCCCCGCCCCGAGCGCCGCCCGCGCACCACAAGGCGCCCAGCCGAGTAGCCTTCCAGGCGTGCGGCTGCCGCGGCCCCTCAGACCCCGCCACGCGAAGGAGGAGGCAGTCGCGATCGGCGACCCCCGCTTCGACCGCTGGGAGACGGTCAGCACCTTCGATGAGCGCGACGCGGCGCTCGCGTGGCGCGATCAGCTGCGCCATCTGGGGCTCGACGCCTGGTGCGTCGCCGACCACCCGCTGGATCGCTGGGGCCGAGGGGACATCTACCTCGTCGTCCCGCCGGCGCAGTGGTCGCGGGCCACCGAGATCGTCGAGAACCTGGACGAGTGAGGGCGGGCGCAACGTTAAACGTCGTCACCGTCTATCGTCATGTGGTGAAGCTGATGGATGACGAAGATTTGATCGAGATCGACCGCGCCGGCCGCCGATGCGCGGTCTGCCGTTCGGGGCGCCATTGGCGCCAGCTCGAGGTCGTACGTGTTCCAGGGCGTGATCCGGTGGTGATGTGCGCCGGCTGCCGCGCTCGCCATCCGCAGCCGCCCCCCGTGCGCGAGATCGCCGCCCCGGTCGTGGAGGCCCTGGCTGCGTCCGCGGCGCCGAGTGAGATCGCGGCGGCTCCGATCGCCGTCGCCCAGACGCAGGCCCCTGAGCAGGCGAGCTCCGACGCCCCGTCGCGCGCGCGTCGCGCCGAGCAGGAGGACCGGCTGAAGCGGGTGCTGCGCGAGCTGCCGCGCGGCCAGCACTCGACCGGACGGATCGCCAAGGCGGCCGGCCTCAATCACTCCAAGACGCTCGGTCGCCTGCACAAGCTGAAGGCCGCCGGCGAGGTGCATCAGGTCGGAAAGCTCTGGACGACGGAGCCTCCCGCGAGCGGGCTCGAGGCGGCCTTCGATCGCCTCCAGGCCCAGACGAGCAACCTGCGGATCATCCGTGAGCGCTCGCCCGTCTCCTCCGGGAACGGCGGCTCGCGCTGAGCGCTCCGCGCTGAGCGTGGTGCGCGCGCGTCGAGTATCGTCGCGAGCGCTCAGCGACGACTCGCCTTGACCGCAGCCAGCGTCTCCAGGAAGCGCTCGGGATCCGTGCGCGCCGGCGCCCCGGCGACCTTTGCGCGCAGCCCGCTCGCCAGGCGCAGGGCCAGCTGGTAGCGCGCCGCGCGGTCGAGCGACTCGCGGCGCTCGAGGAAGCGCCGCACCGTCGCGAGCTCCTCCGGCGTGATCGCGCTCACGTCCCAGCCGTCCGCCGCCTCCGCCAGCGCCGCTCCGTTGCCTGGTGTCGCGGTGCTCGCCCGCCCAGCTTTCGAGGGCGGGTTCTCCCGGATCACGAGCGTTCCCGCCGCAAGGTCGCCGGGGCGCTGGTTACGTCGCGTGGCGAGGATGAAGATCACCGTCGGCAGATACAGCAGCGCGAGGCCGTCCACGAGGCGAATGAGGTTGCGGATCGCGCTTGCCTGCAGGTCGACCGGCGCTCCGCTGTCACGCACCACACGCAGGTGGCCCAGCCGCTTGCCGGGCGTGCGCCCGCGCGCCAGCAGCTCGAACAGGATCGGATAGAAGAGCAGGATCACGAACGCCCCGATCACGAACACGACCGCGTTGAGGTTGCCTCCACCGGTTGACGCCCCCGTCAGGTACGCGAGCGCGAGGATCGCGAGCAACTGGATAATGAGGTCTACGGTCCCGGCGATCGACCGGGAGGCGAGCCCGGCGAGCTGCAGCTGCAGCTCGACCCCCTCGGGCGTCGAAATCGTGATCCGGTCGTCCAGCTCCACGCCATGGCCCCTGTCGTCTCCCATCCGCGCACCTCGTCACCCGGGACCCTAGAGTCTTTCATCGCCGAGCGCAGCGCGTCCTGGGACGCGCTGGCGGCGGCGCTGCGCCGCGCCGGTGGCCGCCCCTCGCGCCTGGGCGCCGAGCAGGTGCTGGAGCTCGGGCGAAACTACCGCGCGACCGTCGCGGACCTGGCGCTCGCGCGCCGCCGCTACCCCGGCGATCCGGTGCTCGGCCGGCTCGAGCGGCTCGTGCTCGACGGCCGCCAGGTCGTCTACGGTGCCAGGCGGCGGCAGGGGAGCCTGGCGGGCTTCTACGCGGGCGACTACTGGCGGCTCGTGCTCGGGCGCCCGGGAGTGCTGTGCGTCGCGCTCGTGGCGCTGTTCGGTCCTGCCCTCCTCGCCGCGCTGTGGGGGATGCACGACCCGGGTGAGGCGATCGGACTCGTGCCCGGCGCGTTCCGGGCCGCCGCTCATCCGCACCTCTACAAGCTCACCTTCGGTCCGGCCACGCAGGCGGTGTTCGCCTCGTCGATCTTCACCAACAACATCGAGGTGACGTTCCTGGCGTTCGCGGGCGGGCTCCTGCTCGGGGTCGGCTCGCTGCTGGTGCTTGCCTACAACGGCGTGACGATCGGCGCGATCGCGGGGATCGCGATCCAGAGCGGGAACTTCTCGGTGCTGCTGCGGTACATCGCCCCGCACGGCATGCTCGAGCTCTCCTGCATCGCCGTCTCGGGGGCGGCCGGCCTGCGCCTCGGCTGGGCGATGATCGACGCCGGCACGCTGCCCCGCGCCGAGTCGCTGCGCCGGCAGGCGCGCGACGCCGTGATGCTGGTCCTCGGCACTGCTCCGTGGCTCGTGGTCGCGGGGCTGACCGAGGGCTTCGTCACCCCGCACGGCCTGCCGCTCCCAGCGGCGCTCGCCGTCGGCTGCGCGCTCGCCGGCACCTACTGGAGCCTGGCGGCCTGGCGGGGCCGGCCCGCAGGCCGGCTCCACCGAGACACCGCGTCGCCCACTCACACGGCGCCGCGCCGAGATCCCGCGCCGATCAAAGGCGCCCCCGCAGCTTCGCGCTGAGGTAGGCGTCGAGGCACAGCGCAGACAGGCGCTGCACGTCGGCTTCGAGCACGTGCGCGCCGGCCTCCTGCAGCCGTAGCGCGGCGTTGCGGCGGGCCGCGAGGACGTCGAGCGCGACGACCTTGCGCGGGAGGTCGCCGTGGGAGGCGAGCGACTGCAGCGCCGGATCGGCGACGCTCGCGACGATCACCGCGTGGCGGCGGGCGAGGACCGAGACGCCCGCGATCAGCGACCGGGCGGCGGCCTCGTCGACGAGGTCGGTGTGCACGAGCACGAATGCACGGCGTGCACGTCCGACGCGCGCGAACGCCGCCTCGTAGTCGGAGTCGACGGCACGGCCCTCGAGGTCGAACAGCGCCTCGATCGCTCCCGCGCCGCCGCGGTGGCGGGGCGCGAGCGCCCGGCGCACGGTGGCGTCGAAGGCGATCGCGCCGAATCGATCCCCGAATTCGTCCGCTGCGAGTGCCATGACAGCAAGGACGTCGAGCGCGGCGTCCAGCAGCGTGCGCTCCTCGATCCGCGCGCCCATCAGCCTTCCGCAGTCGATCATGCTGATCACATCGCGGTCACGCTCGACGCGGTACTGGTTGCTCATCGGCCGTCCGAGGCGGGCGGTCGCGCGCCAGTTGAGCTGGCGGATGTCGTCGTCGACCGAGTACTCGCGGACCGACTCGAGCTCCGTGCCCAGCCCGAGCGGACCGCGCGCCCGGCCGGAGTGGCCGGCGCGCGTCCTGCGCAGCGCCAGCACGAGCCGGCGCGCCGCGTGCAGGTCCGGGTAGACCGTGAGCTCCGCCGGAGCCCCGGGCCGATGGTGCACGCTGGCGAGACCGAGCGGGCCCAGGCTCGCGCTGGCGACCCCGGGGAGGCGGTGACGGCCGCGACGTGAGGCGAGGAGTCCCGCCTGCAGGTTGCCGCTGCCACGTCCGTCGAGCACGGCTACGCCGGGTGCGGGCGGCTGGCGCAGCAGCACCGTGCGGCGGTCGCCGGGCTGCGCGCGCGCCGTCAGCGGCGTGCGGACGCCGCGTGAAAGCGCCGGCGGCACGGCGCGCTGCACCGGCGGCGCCCGCCGGACCGTCCACGCGTCGGCCCCTGCGGCGGCGAGCAGCGCCAGCGCCGCCCCCACCGTGAGCCAGATCGGTGCTACGAGTGCAGTGAGCGAGATCGCCGCGAGCAGCGCCGCCGCGCGGACCGTGGGAGTCATCAGCGCGGGACGGGAACCTCGGCGAGCGCGGTGGCGATTGCGCCGCGGGCTGTGAACCGCTCGAGCTCGGCCTCGGGGGTCAGCACGAGCCTGTGGGCGAGCACCGCGGGTGCCATCGCGGCGACATCGTCCGGCGTGACGAACGTGCGGTTCGCCAGGCGCGCGCTCGCGCGCGCGGCGCTCAGCAGGTGGACCGCGGCTCGCGGCGAGGCGCCGAGCATGACCGCAGGCAGCGAGCGCGTGCGCCGCACGACGTCGACCACGTAGCCGGCTACCTTGGCGCTCACCTCCGTCTCGGCGAGCGTGCGTCGCGCTGCGAGCAGGTCCTCCGCGTCCGCGACCTGCTTCACGTCCGGCAGCGTCCGCGGAGCGCCCGCGTCGTTGTGCAGCGCGAGCATCGCGCGCTCGTCCTCCGCGCTCGGGTAGCCGACCTCGACCTGCATCAGGAAGCGGTCGAGCTGCGCCTCCGGCAGCGGATAGGTGCCCTCGTACTCGATCGGGTTCTGAGTGGCGATGACGAGGAACGGAGAGGGGAGCGCGTGTGGGCGGGCGTCGATCGAGACCTGACCCTCCTGCATCGCCTCGAGCAGCGCCGCCTGCGTCTTCGGTGGTGTGCGATTGATCTCGTCCGCGAGCAGGATGTTCGTGAACACCGGCCCGGGACGGAACACCAGCTCCGAGCCTCGCAGCACCATCGTGCCGGTGAGATCGGAGGGCAGCATGTCCGGGGTGAACTGCGCCCGCGCGAACTGCACCCCCAGCGTCTGGGCGAGCGTCCGCGCCAGCAGCGTCTTGGCGACTCCGGGCGGACCCTGCAGCAGGACATGGCCGCCGCAGGCGAGCGCCGCGACGATCTGCGCGGTCACCTCGTCCTGGCCGACGACAACGGCCGAGACCTGCCCGCGCACGCGTTCGTAGAGCTCCCTCACGTGCGGTGAATCCTCTCGAAATCGCTCTCGAAATCGCGCTCGCGCCGGCCGGCTGCGACCGCGCCGCCGGCGAGCGCGTCGACGTCGCGGGTGCGGCTGATGATCAACGCGAGCGCGTCGACGTAGTCGCTGCGTCGCGCGGCGCTCGCCGGGTCGACCGGGTCGGCGCCGCCGAGCCGGCGGCCACGCGCGAGCGCCCACGCGAGGCCGGCGAGCGCGAGCCCGGCGAGCGTCACCCACCAGCGGGCGGGAATGGCCGCCAGCCCCGTCGCGTGCGTGAATCCGTGGATCCACTCGTCGAAGAGCACGGGCCGGCTGGAGGGTCCGGCGAGCTGGAGCGCACGCCAAGCGTTCGAACCGCCGGCGAGAAGCCGGTTCTCGAGCGGCGCCGGATCGGCGAGCACCTCGATCCGTCCGGCGCCCAGCGTCCATGTCTTCGCCGGCGCGCGCGCCACCGGCCGGCCGAGCAGTCCCGGTAGCGCGGCGCCGAGTGCGCCGCCGCCGACCACAGCCCAGCCGCCGGCCCTGATGAAGCGCTGCGCCGCGCGCAGATCGGCGCGGTCGAGTCCCTGCGCACCGAGCACGACGAGCGTGCCGTCGGCGCGCAGCGAAGACCCGGCGAGCGGCGCGCGGAGCTGGCCGACGGCATGACCGTCGCGCGCGAGCAGCTCGGCCCAGGCTGCGACGCCATCCGGGGTCGTGGCATAAGAGGACAGCGCAGGCCCCGCCGGAGACGGCGCGAGCTCGCCGGCGAGCAGGCCGATCACGACGAACGCGACGACGACCATCGCCGCGGCCCCGATCCAGCCGGCGGGCCGGCGCCATCCGCCGCCGCCCGAGCTCATCGGGGCGCGCCCTCATCGACGATCCGCGGCCAGTCGTGTCGCGCGCGCTCGACGTCGGCGGCGCCGGCGCCGTCGTGACCGTAGGCGATCTCGTCGAAGCGGTGCGCGAGCGCGTCGAAGCGCTCCGATCGCAGCCGGCGCGCCACCTCCCGGGTCGGGGTCGTCTGCGCCGGCGGGATCGCCCCGCGGTCGCTCAGGCGCATGAGCCCGGCTCGGAAGCGGAGTCGCACGGCGTCGGCGAGCCTGCCGTCGCGCTCGGCCGCGAGCGCCGCCGCCTCCAGGTGTACGGCGCCTTCGAGCTCGCTGCCCGCAGCGGTCGGCGTTCGGCCGCGTAACCCCGCGCGCGCGAGCCGGCGCGCCAGCGCCGCCGCCAGCGCGGCCAGCGCCAGCGCGAACAGCGCCCAGACGCCGGCGACGCCGCCCGGCACGATCGCCGCCAGGGCGGTGACGAGGCTCTCGACCGCGCTCAACGGGGATTCGAGGACCTTGCCGACGGCGACCAGCAGCCCGTGCAGCGGCCGTGGCACGTTCGGCTGATGGAAGCGGCTCTCCGTCAGGATCTGGTGCGAGGCGCGCTGCGCCGCGCCGGGATCGGACAGCCGGGGGGCGTCGCTCATCGCGTGGCCGGGCTTGCGCGCGGCGTCATGGCTCCGGCCGCCAGCCCGGGGGCGGCGGCCAGTACGGCGGGCCACCCGGGGTCCCGACCGCCTCCGGCCCCAGCGGCGGCGTGAACGCATCCTGGTCGGAGACCCCGCTGAGCGTCGCCTCCGGGAGGCCGAGCTGCTCGGCGAGCAGCTGCACGTCCAGGCCCTCGTGCCGCACCCGCAGGTCGTAGTAGAGCACGGTGATGACCGTCGCCGAGAACGGGTTGAGAACGATCGTCGAGACGGCTGCCGCGAGCGCGACGATCACCGAAGCGAACACGATCGACGGGTGGCTGGTCAGCGCGACCGCGGTCAGCAGCCCCTCGATCACGCCACTGAGCACGGCCACCATCACGGATGCGATCAGCAGCACTCCGGCGGTCGGCCACCAGCGCCCTCGCACGAGCCCGAGCGAGCGCCCCAGCGCGCGGAACGGGTTGCGGCGCTCGATGAGCAGCGCCGGAGTCGCGACCGACCAGCTCGCGTACAGCCAGATCCCGGGGATGATCAGCAGGATGAACCCGACGATCAGCCCGAGGTAGTAGAGGATCAGCATCGCCAGAAGCGGCAGCAGGCGCCGCGCGCCGAAGCTGATCGACGTCCGGTAGTCGGCCGCGGCTCCGAGGTAGGAATCGCTGATCGCCTTGACCGAGGTGGCCAGCGTGAATGTGGTGCCGATGATCGCGAACAGCTCCACGATCGCGCTCGAGCCGAGTCGTGCGGCGACCTCGGCATGCGTCGCCGTCGTGCCGACGTTCGAAAAGCCGACGTTGATGTCGCTGCCGGAGCTGTAGGTCGACATCAGCACGAACGCGGTCAGGACCTGCAGCGGGACGACGACGGTCGCCGCCGCCGCCATCAGCACGCGCGCATTGCGCAGATAGATCTTGATCGCGGCGTCTAGGATCTCCCCGACCCGCAGTGGCCGCAGCCCTCCGTCGGTCATCGGCATAAGCCTACGTCAGCGTCCGGCAACGTCCGCGTAAACCCTGGGCATCGATGGTTTTCTGGATCTCTTACGTTCTCGTGTCAGTGTGGTCTCGACAACGCAGCGTGACGCGCCAGCCAATCGGTGGCCGCACCATCTAGGAGCTTTCTCGAAAAATGACCAGTCTTCTCAATTTCACCTCACGGCGGCTTGCGGTCGCGTTCGGCGTGATCGCGATCGCCGTTGCGGTCGGCGCCTGCGGATCCTCGGCGTCCTCGAGCAGCTCGAGCGTCGCCGCCGCGGGCGGGACCGGCCTATCAGCCGGCTCGACGACCGCCCGCCTCAATCTTGCAAAATGCTTCCGGGCACACGGGATCAACGTGTCCGATTCGGGCTCGACGACCACCGGGGGAGGCGCGGGCGCCGGCATCTTCCAGGCGTTCCGCCAGTACCCGCGCGCGGAGATCCAGGCCGCGATGACCGCCTGCCGGCAGTACCTCCTGGCCGCCTTCCCGCGGGCCAACCTCACCGCGGCGCAGCGTGCGCAGCGCACGCAGCAGCTCGTCAAGTACGCCGCGTGCATGCGCTCGCACGGCGTCAACGTCCCCGATCCGACCACGACGACCGGCGGCGGTGCGGGTGGCGGCTTCGGGTTCGCCGGTGGCGGTTCGAGCCTCCGTGCGCTCCTGAACACGCCCGCCGGCCAGGCCGCAAACAAGGCGTGCGCGAGCCTGCGCCCAACGTTCGGTGGTGGACGGTTCGGCGGCGGGGCGCCAGGAGCAGCCGGCGGCGGAAGCGGGGCAGCGGGTGCGTAGTCGGCTACGCAATCTGCGGCTGCGCAATCTGCGGCTGCGCAATCTGCGGCCGAGCAAAATGCGGCTGCGCAATCTGCGGTTGATGCCCGGCGGCGTGACGCGCAAGCGCCTGCTCGCGGGCCTCGCGCTCGCCGTCGCGCTCGCGGCGGTGCTGATCGTCGTGATCAGCGTCAGCTCACCGTCGACGACCACGGCCGCGAACACGCCCAACGTGTCCGGCGCGGCAACGGTCCAGCGGCGCGACCTGGTGGAGACCGACACGGAAGCGGGCACGCTCAGCTACTCCAGCCCGCAGACGGTCTACAACCGCCTCAGCGGCACGATCACCTGGCTGCCGCAGATCGGCCAGGTGATCAAGCAGGGGCAGGCCCTGTTCGACATCGACGGCGCGCCGGTGATCCTGATGGACGGCACCACGCCCGCTTACCGGGACCTCACGCCCGGGATGAGCAACGGCTCCGACGTGCTGCAGCTCAACGCGGATCTGATCGCGTTGGGCTTCAACCCCGATGGGATCGCCGTCAACGATCAGTGGCAGGACGCCACGACGGCAGGCGTCGAGGCATGGCAGAACTCGCTCGGCGAGACCGAGACCGGCACGATCTCCCTCGGCCAGGTCGTGTTCCTGCCCGGCGATCAGCTGATCGCCGGCGTCAACGGGACGCTCGGCTCCACGGGCGGCGGATCCGGCGCGAGCGCGACCAGCACGCCGGTCCTCGCCACCCAGCCCGAGTACGTGAGCTTGACGCTCCCGGGCACCACGACAACCGACGAGGCGACGAGCTCGGACGCCTCGGCGACGAGCTCGGACCCCTCCACGGCGACCCCTGCGGCGAGCAGCGACGTCAGCACGGAGTGCTCGACGACGGGTTCGAGCGTGACCACGACTGAGACGGCGCCGTGCTCCTCGACGTCGTCCACAACCGCGACGAGCTCGCCGACGACGACGTCGGTCACGACGGCGACGAGCACGCCGCCGGTGACCACCTCGGCGCAGACGACGACGACCCGCACCTACTCGTCTCCGACGACGACCACTACGTCGACCGGAACGGGGCACGGTCAGACCGGCAGCGGCTCGAGCCTGACCGTCCAGGAGGAGACGCTGCAGGCGCTGATCGCGCTGCTGAAGGCGCAGGAGAAGTCCCAGGCCTCGTCCGGAAAGAGCTCCTCCAGCCTCTCGGGTACGGGCGGATCTACCGCCAGCAGCTCGCGCGGGGGAGGCTCGTCGAGCAGCCTCGGCGGCACATCGAGCGCAGGGTCGAGCGGCGCCTCGAGCGCCGGCTCCTCATCTGCGGGCTCCGCCGGCGGCTCCTCGAGCAGCGGCTCCTCGAGCAGTGGCGCCGCGAGCACGAGCGCGATCCTGACGACGACCTCGACGCAGCTGATCGTGACCGTCGACCTCAGCGCGAGCTCGCAGAGCGAGGCGGTCCTCGGCGAGCAGGTGACCGTTGAGATGCCGGACGGCAGCGTCATCGACGGGAAGATCACCGGGGTCAGTCCGGTGGCTGTGAGCTCTAGCAGCTCTGGCTCGGGGTCAGGCTCGAGCTCGGCATCGGGCAGCGGCGCGGGCGGGTCATCCAGCTCGTCGGCGACGGTCCCGGTGACGATCGAGCTCAGCGGCCATCACACCGGGGCGGGGCTGGACCAGGCATCCGTCAGCGTCAACTTCGCGCAGGCGAAGGCCAACAACGTGCTGTCGGTGCCGGTCACGGCGCTGCTGGCGACCAGCGGCGGCAACTACGCCGTTCAGGAAGCAGCCGCGCCCCACTCGCTGATCCCGGTCACGACCGGGCTGTTCGCCGCCGGGTATGTGCAGATCTCGGGTCCGGGCATCTATCCGGGCCTGCAGGTGACCGACTCGCAGGGATGACCCTCTGGAACGAAACCACCGGGCGCACTGAGCCGGCGCCCGCCGCGGCCGGATCGGGACACCACAACGGTGTCGCGATCCGGCTCGACGGCGTGGCCAAGGAGTATCCGGGCGGCGTCGCCGCGCTCCGCGGCGTCACCGTCGAGGTACCGTCGGGCGATCAGGTGGCGGTCGTCGGGCCGTCGGGGTCCGGCAAGACCACGATGCTGACGATCATGGGAACGCTCGAGCGCCCGACGAGGGGCGAGGTCCATGTCGCCGGCCAGAACGTCGTCAAGGCGTCCGACAGCGAGCTCGCCGGCCTGCGGGCGCACGAGATCGGCTTCGTCTTCCAGTCCTTCCACCTCCAGGAATCGATGACGGCGCTGGACAACGTCGCCAACGGCATGCTCTACATGGGCGAGCCGCTCAAGGCCCGCCGCGCGGCCGCCCAGGACGCGCTGCAGCGGGTCGGCCTCGGACACCGCCTCACACACCGTCCGCAGCAGCTCTCCGGCGGCGAGCGCCAGCGGGTGGCGATCGCCAGGGCGATCGCCAAGCGTCCTGTCATCCTCCTCGCCGACGAGCCAACGGGCAACCTCGACTCGAAGTCCGGCGGCGAGGTCCTTGGGCTACTGCACGAGCTCGCGTCCGACGGGGCGACGCTCGTGCTGATCACCCACGACGAGCACATCGCGGGTGGATTTCACCGACGCATCCAGATGCGTGACGGCGAGATCGTCGGGGACGACCGCTCATGAGCACATCGGAAGCAGCGCTGCGACGCCCGCGCAGGCGCAAGCCGGAGCGCAAGCCGAGCTTCGACGCCGCGCGGCTGCCGCCGCACGAGCTGTTCGGGATCGCGCTCCAGGGCCTGCGTGTGCGCCGCCTGCGGGCGGCGCTGTCGGCGCTCGGGATCGCGATCGGCATCGGCGCGATGGTGGCGGTGGTCGGCGTGTCCGCCTCCAGCCAGGCGAACCTGCTGGCGACGATCGACAGCCTCGGCACGAACCTGTTGACGGTTGCGCCCGGCACGACGTTCTTCGGCTCAAACGAGGTCCTACCCGACACGGCCGTGCCGATGATCAACCACATGCAGAACGTCGACAGCGCGGTCGCCGTCTACCAGGTGTCGAGCGCGACCGTCCTGCGCACGCCCTATGTCCCGAGTGAGCAGACGGGCGGCATCGGCGTCGACGCGGCCGGCAACAACATGCCGCAGGTGGTCGGCACGTCGGTTGCGTCGGGGCGTTTCCTCAACGCCGTAAGCGACAAGTACCCGGAGGTCGTGCTCGGCGCTCAGGCCGCCAGCATCCTCCAGATCCCGAAGGTCACCCCCGGCCTACTCCTGTACATCGGCAGCAAGTGGTTCAACGTCGTGGGGATCCTCAATCCGGTGATCCTCGACCCGACGCTCGACACGACCGTGTTCATCGGCCTGCCGGTCGCCGAGCAGCTGTTCCAGACGCAGCCCAACCCGTCCGAGATCTACGTTCGCGCGAACATAAACAACGTCACCCAGGTCTCGAACCTGCTCGCTGCGACCGCCGACCCGCAGAACGCAGATGGAGTCGAGGTGAGCCGTCCCTCCGATGTGCTCGAGGCGCGCGCAGCCGCCAAGGGGCAGTTCACCACGCTCCTGCTCGGGTTGGGCGCCGTCGCGCTGCTCGTCGGAGCGATCGGGATTGCAAACATCATGGTGATCTCGGTCCTCGAGCGTCGTGGTGAGATCGGCCTGCGCCGCGCGCTTGGTGCGACCAAGCATCACATCAGCATCCAGTTCCTGACCGAATCGGCGCTGCTGGCACTGCTCGGCGGGTTCGCAGGCCTGATCCTCGGTGCGGGCGCGACCGAGATCTACTCGCTCGCGCAGAACGAGCCGTTCGTCGTGCCGCTCTACGCACTCATTGCGGCGCCTGCCGCTGGGTTCGTGATCGGTGCGCTGGCGGGCCTCTATCCGGCGGCGAAGGCCGCGCGGCTGAGCCCCACCGAAGCGCTGCGCACGTAGCGTCGACCCGCAGAGCTTCGAGCTCGTCGGCCAGCGCACCGTGCGGCTCGCGGCCGGACCGGCGAGCATGAACTCGCGGTGCGAGCCGCCGACCAGGTGTGCGGGGAACGCCGCAGGCGCCGGGAGGCGCCGGCGTCCGAGATACTGGGCAGATGAGTGAGCATGAGCTTCTGTGGACCCCGTCGGACGAGCGCATCGCGGGGGCGACGATCACGCGCTACCAGTCCTGGCTCGCCGAGAGCCGCGGCCTGCGGAGCAGCGGCTATCACGAGCTGTGGCAATGGTCGGTGGACGACATCGAGGGGTTCTGGGGCTCGATCGTCGAGTTCTTCGGGATCGAGTTCGACGTG
>JBKQIR010000034.1:0-5807 GCA_052148275.1 Solirubrobacteraceae bacterium | reverse complement strand
AGAGGCGCCTGGGCTGCGCGGCACGTGCTGGCCCGACTGGCCTGGTTTCCTCCCGCCGCCACCTCGAACCGTGCATGCGGTTCTCCCGCACACGGCTCTCCGACGTTCTTCACCGCCGGCATTCAGCGTCCCTTGCGCCACGGCCGGTAGGGTCGTGGCGCGACGACGATTCCACTGAGATCGATCAGCCCCATCCGGTCGGGTGAGTGTCCAAGGACCCCCCAGCCGTACCGGGTGCGCCGCTTGTGACGCTTGGCGATGAAGCCCGCCAGGCGGCTGTAGGCGTGGAGCGTGATCGTGTCGAACGCGACGGCGGAGTTTCCGTACCGGAAGTACCCCGCCCAGCCGCGCAGGTACCCGTTGAGGTCCTGCACGACGTCCTCGACTGGTTCGCGGAGCCGACGGCGGTCCGTGATCTCACAGATCCGGCTGCGGGCGCGAGCCATCGCCTGAGGTGAGGGCCAGCGGGCGAGGAACGTCAGATGCTTTGAGGCGGGCGTGTTGCCGCGCACCCAGCGGTGATGGAACCCGAGAAAGTCCAGGCCCTCCCCGCCTTCGCGCAACTGCACAATCCGCGTCTTTGCGTCCTTGAGCGTGAGTCCCAACTCAGCCAGGATCATCCGCAGCGCCACCAAGGCACCCTCGGCCTCCTGCCGGGTCTGGCACATCACGACCATGTCGTCCGCGAAACGGACCAGCTCTCCGTGTCCACGCTCGGTCCACTGCCGGTCAAGCCGATGCAGAAAGACGTTACATAAGCACGGCGAGATCACCCCGCCTTGCGGGGTGCCGGTGTCGCTGCGCATGACCGCCTGGTCCTCCATCACCCCCGCGCGCAGCATCGCGCGCAGCAGCTTGAGGACCTGCCGGTCGACGACCCGTTCCTCGATCGCCAACATCAACTGCGAGTGCGGGATCGCCTCAAAACAGTTGGCGACATCCGACTCAAGCACCCACCGCCGCCCACCCCACGCCTCATCAACGAGAACCTGAAGCGCGTCATGCTGCGAGCGCCTGGGCCGAAACCCAAACGAGCACGGCATGAAGTCGGCCTCGAAGATCGGCTCAATGACGATCCTCGCTGCCGCCTGAACGATCCGGTCACGAACAGCGGGAATCGAGAGCGGCCTCAGCTCATCACGCCCGGGCTTCGGGATGAACACCCGGCGCGCTGGCAGCGGCCGCCACCTCCCCTCCTGCAGATCCGCGGCCAGCTCATCAAGGAGCTTGGCGACACCGTACTCCTCGACATCGGCGATGGACTGCCTGTCGATGCCGGCCGCGCCGTGATTGGCGCGCACCAGCTCCCACGCCCGCTCCATGACGTCCCTGCGGTAGACCTTGTCATAGAGCGCGTGGAACCTACGTCCGGGGTCGGCCTTGGCCGCCCGGTAGAGCGTTCGCTGCAGTTCTCGGACTTTGTCCTGCTTGGCGGCGCTAGCCACGAGTGGCACTCACCAGCCCTTCCCTGTACGTAACGCATGAACGAAGCAGCGGCCCTTCCCATCACCGCGGGTTGTGTTGTCCCGTCGGCTCAAGCGGTACTACGGCCGCCTCCGACGCCCACCCGGCTCCGGTCCACTTCCCGGCTCATCACCGGTTATAGGACCCGATCGCTCCGACGGTTCTCCGCAGAACCACCGGGCCGGGGAGGGCCTCCCAAGTTCCCGCCGCCACCATACGAACGTTCCGAGCCCTCTACGCCGGGGAGTCCATCGGGGCTGCACTCCAGGATCTTCACCCCTTCCATGGCCTTCGCCGTGAGCAACGCGGCTCGGCTCTCCCTCTGTCCGCCCAAAGACGGTTAAGCTAACGACGCGGCAGGCTTCGCTTCACGCTACGGACCGTTCGCTCGCTCCCCCTAAAGGGCTTTTGACGCTGGGCTTCGACCCGGCCCGTTTCCAGACCGAGCCGCCAGCCTGCTACCGGGCCTCCTGGCAGCTACCCGGACCGGACTCACACCGGCAGGCGACGACGAGCACGAACGAATCCTCGATCTACATCAATTCGGTCTCCATTCTTCTTGGCGCACTTGCGGATGCCTATAGACAGGCCCTCAACCATGGGGCTACGTCCTGTTGCCGCTTGCGGCACCTCACCACCGCCGAGAGGGGCTGGTCCGCTTAGGGCCCTCCACACAGGGGCAGGCAAAGCAAGGCCCTCTCCCGGCGGCGGTCGAGGCAACATCAAGGATGACCTATAGGCAAAGCGGCGGTGTCGACGGCCGAGCCGAGATGGCCGCTTTCCGGCTTGTGCTTGCCAGCCCAACGAGGTCGCAGCTAGCGATTGGATGGATCCTATTACGCGGCGAGACGAGGTATTCCGCGCAGATCGGCTTCGCTCGCCGCCGAATCCAGTGCGCGCGTGACGGCTCGTAGCATCACGGCGATACCTAGTCAACGACGCTGCGCGGCGATCGCGGTGTCGGAATGGTTGCTTGCGGAGCCGTTCGCTTACGGTCGGGTTGGGCGGCCGGATGTTCGTGGTCGTGAGAGCGGGTGTGCGGCGCCCGAGGCGAGTGGTGGCCAGAGCGCAGGCGGACCTGGCATGGGGCGAAGGTGCTGTGGCGGTCGCCGCCGACGCCGCCGTGTGTCCGGCGCGAAGACGGTGTGGGACGGTCGGGCGCGATCGCAGGCCTGCTTCGCCCTCGGCTGCGAGTGCGCGGTCGCGACGGCGTTCACCGCGCCGTTTCCCGCAGACCGCGAGCGACTGGCGAGGATCTACTCGAAGGGTGATGGTGTCGTTCGCTGGCAGTCCGAGATGGTTCGTTACGCCGACTGCATCGAGGTGGGCGGGAGCCTGCGGGCCTCATCCAACCGGAAGAGCTACTGTGCGATCACCCACGCGCTGGTGGCGTTCGAACTGGGCGGCGTGTGAGGTCATCCAGAAGGGAGAGAGGAGTGGTCAGCCAGCACATTGAGGACCTGTTCGGTTCTTCGCTTAGCGACCCGGTCCGGGAGAAGACCGTGACCGCGGCAGAGGCGGTCCGTCTCATCCGTGACGGCGATGCTGTCGTTGTCGGCGGGTTCGTCGGAGCTTGCTTTCCGGAGGAGCTCGTCCTCGCGCTTGAGGAGCGGTTTCTCGATTCTGGAGCGCCGCGCGATCTGACCCTCGTCTTTCCGGTGGCCGGCGGGGACTTCAAGGGTCGAGGTCTCGATCATCTCGTGCATCCCGGCCTTCTGCGGCGTGGGATCGGCGGGCACTGGAGCGCGACGCCGGCGCTGCGCGAGCTTGCCGTCAACGGTGGGATCGAGGCGTACAACCTGCCGCTTGGGTGCATGGCGCAGTTGTTCCGGGACATCGCCGCAGGCAAGCCCGGTTCGCTCTCTCGGGTTGGGCTGGGGACGTTCGTCGATCCCCGTCAGGGGGCCGGGAAGGTCAACCAGCGCACCACCGAGGATCTCATCGAGCTGATCATGCTCGATGGCGAGGAGTACTTGCTCTACAAGTCGTTCCGGGTCGATGTCGCGCTGCTGCGGGGGACGACGGCCGATCCGAGCGGCAACGTGACGATGGAGCGCGAGGCGCTCACCGCGGATGCGCTGGCGATCGCGACCGCCGCGCACAACTCGCGCGGCTTGGTGATCGTGCAGGTCGAGCGGATCGCGGAGCGTGGAAGCCTGAACGCGCGCGATGTGAGGATTCCCGGGGCGCTCGTCGACTGCGTGGTCCTCGGTGCGCCGGAGCATCACTGGCAGACGATGGGCGCCCGCTACACGCCGGCGTTCAGCGGCGAGGTCCGTGTCCCGATGCAGTCGCTGGCGCCGCTGCCGCTTGATGAGCGCAAGGTGATCGCCCGCCGTGCGGCGATCGAGCTGCGTCCCAACAGCGTTGTGAACCTCGGCTTCGGGATGCCGGAGGGGATCGCCAGCGTCGCCAACGAGGAGCGCATCCTCGATCTCATCACGCTCACCGCAGAGCCGGGCAGCATCGGCGGCATGCCCGTCGGCGGCGTCGACTTCGGCGCCTCGATCAACCCCGACGCGGTGATCGAACAGTCCGCCCAGTTCGACTTCTACGACGGCGGCGGGCTCGACGGCGCTTTCCTTGGGATGGCTCAGGTCGACCGTGACGGCAGCGTCAATGTCAGTCGCTTTGGCGCACGGCTTGCGGGTGCCGGTGGCTTCATCAACATTAGCCAGAACGCTCGGCGGCTCGTGTTCGTGGGTACGTTCGCGGCGATGAGCCAGGTGCAGGTCGGGGGCGGCGCGCTCGTTATTAACGACGCGAGCAGCTACCCGAAATTCGTCGCTGAGGTCGAGCAGCGAACGTTCAGCGGACCGTACGCCGCTGCCAACGCGCAACAGGTCCTGTATGTCACCGAGCGCTGCGTGTTCCGGCTCGTCCCCGACGGGCTCGAGTTGATCGAGATCGCACCTGGTGTCGACCCCGAGCGCGACGTGCTCGGCCGGATGGGGTTTGCGCCCATTGTGCGCGAGGAGCCGAAGCTGATGGATCCACGGATTTTCCAGCCCGGAACGATGGGCCTCAAGGCCGACCTTCTCTACATGCCGCTCGAGGCGCGCTTCTCCTACGACGAAGCGGAGAACCTGTTCCTGATCAATTTCGAGGGCATCTCGATCGCCACCGCCGAACAGCTCGAAGCAGTCCGCGCGGCCGTCGACGAACGTCTCGCAGCCGTCGGGCACCGCGTCTACGCGATCGTCAACTACGACAACTTCTACATCGCTCCCCACCTCATGGACCAGTACACGGCGGCTGTGCGTCGCACGGCCGAGAGCCACTACCTTGGCGTGACGCGATATACGACGAGCTCGTTCATGCGCCTCAAGCTGGGCCACGAGCTCGCGCGACGCGACGTTGCGCCGCACGTCTACGAAAGCGATCGGGAGGCGACAGCCGAGCTACGACGTTCGCTGCTCCAACCCGGCGACTGACGAGCATTCCGCTCTCTCAAGCGCGACGGCGACGCGTGGCGACAGCGCGAGCCACGATGTGGCCGGCGCGCTACCGTCGAGCGACCATAAACGTCAGCACCAGGAGGTCGCCGATGGACTCCGAACGCGATCGCTACGGCTACGAGCCGGACACGCAGCTGATCCTTCAGCCGGACGATGGCGCGGCGCGGTTCTGCCTTGGCGGGCGGCCCGTCAATGCCGGCGACTTCCTGCAACTCCACACCGCAGAGGGCCACTGGCTGCTGATCCGCATCGAGTTCGAGCGTCATGATGGCAATCCACCCGTCGCTGTGGGCTGCGTATCGCTTGCGGTGCCGTTTGCGGCCCGTGAGCTCCTGGACGCGCCGGAGGTCCGATTTCCGCTGCCTCCACGTGCGATCCTGCGCTGGCCGGCACGCGCGAGCCACCGTTCCGCGGTCCGCGCGCAACAACCGGCCGAGCCGCCACGTGGGGATCCAGCCTCAAATCGATAACCGCGCGCTGGCCGCGGCTGTCGCGCACGTCAATCCATGCTTCCCTGGCTGCCCGCTGCCATCTACCCTGCGCTGAGGAGGCGCGGCTGCCCATATGTCTATGAATGCGATGTCGGGCCCGTCTCGGCGCGGGATGATCACGTTGCGTGACGGCGCGCGAGTCGCGTCGCGCCAGATCGCCTCGGATGACGAGCCGCGGCTGGCCGCCAGCTTCGCGCGTCTGAGCGAGGAGTCTCGTTACCGGCGGTTCTTCTCGGCTGGATCCGGGCCGGATCGCCGAAATCATATGGTCGGGTCGCCGGGGGCATCGCAGCCCCCGGCTCCCACGGATCCGGGCATGACAGTCTCCCGTCACCCAGCTCTTCTCACCGGCGTCTCAGGGCGAGCGGACCCACTTCCATTGGGCGAACAGGCC
>JBKQIR010000033.1:0-7020 GCA_052148275.1 Solirubrobacteraceae bacterium | reverse complement strand
TGACCCACCTCGAGGACGCGACCCACGACCGCTTGCTCGGTCAGCAAGGCCCCATCGCCAACAGACGACGCGAGGCGCTACACGTCCAAGCGGAACTCGCCGACGACCACGAGCGGAGGTTGGGCCGGCGAGAAGTTCGTGTTGCGCTTATCGTCGCCGGGTAAGACCAGCGGCCGAGGCCCGCTGGCCCAGGAGAACGCGTCAACCTCGCGGCTCAAGGGTAGGCGAGCGACGATGACGCCAGGTCGTTCGATCAGCCGGACCGCGTGCGATCTCCATCGGAGCGCTCCTCATCCGCGGCCGCGACCTGGGCCTGGTGAGCCCGGCCGCCTACGAGAGCGGGCTTGCGGTCGCGGCTGCGTGGCGTGCTCGCGAGCGCTTGATGCTCGCCTACTGGCAGATGAGGCAGTCAGGACCAGTCCGGGATGTAGGAATCCTGTAGCCCGCTGATGAGCGCTGCGCGGTACTTCCGAGAATCCCACACCGTCGGGATCCGGGTACCCGCCTTGCGAGGATCGCGTGATCCCAGCTGCCCTCTGGATAATCGCGCGGCGGCCAGGGCACGGACCGAGCGGTCGATGGGACCCCGCGTGGTCACGAACCGCAGGCCGATCGCTCCGTGCTCGCGGTGCGCGACCGCGGCAAGACCGGCGTAGCGGAAGTCCGGCCCGATTAGCTCAAAGCCGACGGTCTCGGCGACCTCGAGATCGTCGCTGCTGCCTTCGACGAGCATGCCGCCGTCGCAAAGATTCAGGACGCGGCCCACGCCGCCGGAGCGCTGATTTGACTGCAGGCTTACGGACAGGTCCTTCGTGTCGGTCGTACGCGGCAGTCGGCGAGCAGGTTCAGCGGCCTCGCCGACCGGCTCGCGCGAGCCATGCCGCCAACGCGTTTGCGGCATCAGAAACTCATTTCGCTGGTTGTCTTAACGAACTATGGCGCTTGCGGCTTTCGCGTGCGCCAGAAGGCCAGTAGGTTTAGTAAGCGGTTCGACCGGTTTTCTGCACCAACAATCTCCTGACCCCGGTCTCGCGCGTCTACTTGGCCCTTGGGGACGGCAACCCAAGAAGCGGGCCTGTACGGGCTTCGCCGGGCACCTCGGTGCCTGGCGGCACGCCATCCTTGGGGATCTCTACGCGCGATCCGCGGCAAGCATCAGCAACTCCCGTCCTTCTGCGGCCTGATACGCGTTGGCGTCGAGCAGCAAGCGGTGATAGGCGTCGCAGGCAAGCCCGCAGGGTTGCTGGTAGGCCGCGCAGACGTGCGCGACCCGCTCGGCTTCCTCGAGCGTTTCGCAACTCATGCGGCTGTCCTGAGTCGCGGTGCGGTTGCCGGTCATCAGCACAGCACGAGATCGCGTAGGAGTAGTGATCGGGGTATACGGCTGCATCCTCGCGAGTGTCGATCAGCTTGCGGTGCACGACGCGGTGGTAGGCGTCGCACATGACGATCTCGTAGGGATGCCAGTGGGCCGCGAGCCGGTACGCCTCAAGTCTTGCTTCGTCGAGGGTTAGGTAGGAAATCGGTTCGTGTTTGGCAGGAAGTGTGATCTCCCAGCTTCCGTCTCTGTTTCGGCCCACGCTCACCGTTCGAGCGCTCATCGCGAGAACTCATGTAGTCGTCTCGCGTGAAGGCCAGCGGTCCTCCGCGGCCGCGCGGTCAGCGACCGCCAGCCCTCGGGTGGCTTGCCGGCCGGGGGAGGGCGACAGAGCGTGGAGACCAGTCGGGGTACCTGAGTGGAGGAGCATCGCGACGCTCCTGGACTGCTCGTCACGAGAGCCCGGGAGACACCGAGCACGGACGTGAACATCATTCATCACCGAACCTAGCGAGGAGGATCCAACGAACCGACCCGCAGGCGGTAGACCCAGAGGGCGCGTCCGTTGCAGAGTTCACGCCGATGCCAGACCGATCGGCGCACCAACGCCGCTTCGAACAGTAGTGCTTTGCGGAGCAAGAGTCCCACGAACCTCGACCCGCCTGAGGACAAGGACTAGACTGAACGTGCGCCTGTTCGCTGGGTCCTTCATCGGCCAGCTCTCAATCCTCCGTGCAGGGCCACATTTGCTGAGAGCGCCGAATCGGAGCAGCACCATGACTGCCGCACCCAGCCCGCGTCCTCGCGCAACCCAACGCCCCCGCTGTGCCCCAAGCAGCGCGCTTGCGTGCGCGCAGCAGGGCTACTGATGCCCGTACAAGCCCCCCTCACCGGAGGTGAGCTGAACGCCGCGATCACCCGCGCGCTCATCGGCATCCAGAACGAATACGTCGGCCGCGGCCCGAGCACCGCCTCGACCTTCTACCACGACAACGTGATCGTGACGCTCATGCACGACGTTCTCAACCGCGCCGAGCAGACCCTCGCACGATCCGACCGCCGCGGCGACGTCACCACGATCCGCCACCTCTACCAAGAAACCATGCAAGCCGACTTCACAGACGCCATCGAACGGCTCACCGGCCACAAAGTGATCGCGTTCATCAGCGGCAACCACGCCGACCCCGACATCGCCTCAGAACTATTCGTCCTCGACGCCCCGATCTAGCAGCCAAGAGCGCCCTCCGCGGAGCGGTTCCCGCCGCGAGGTCCCGACCCTGGCGCTCGTCGAACAGCGCGCTGCCAGCGAACCCAGCGTCTAGCGTGTGGTGATCGCCGGGCGCTCGGGCGCAGGTTCGCTGCCCGAGCGGACGGCAGCTGATCGCGACCGCGGTCAGCTCAGACGCCCTGACCGCCGTTCACTGCGACAAGCGGCTTACCCTTACCTACTCTCGCGATCAGGCGTGCGACCAAGGGAACTCTGCGACTGGCCCGCGCATATCTGCTTAGTTGGGCTGGCCTGGCGGCCGGTCGCGGGCGGATGAGAAATCGGCGTGACACCGTTTAGAAGCGCATCTTTGGGGACGGGAGAACACGCTATTTTCCTGTTAGGACCACTGTCAGGACCACGCGGATAGCCACGCCACGTCCGCGAGGTCGTCGGCGAGGTCGGTTGATCGGAACTCAAGGGGCTTCTGTGTCGGCCGGGGCGCGCCGCGCGCCGAACACTCAGCTCTCAAGCATCAGGAAGTGCGATCCCCATGCGTCGAGCGCGACGTCGAAGCCGTCGCGGACAAGTTCGTCGCCAGAGCGCTCGAAGCGCTCTCCGCTGAGCCTGTCGGCCAGGCGCCAGGCGCGTCCGGCGAGATCGCCCCACGGCAGCCGCACGCGGCCGTTGGCCCGCGCCGGGGAGAGATTGACCGCTACCAGATGCCGCGCGTCCGGGCTTGACCAGCACCAAGCAACGAGCTGCCGGTGACAGTCGCCACCGTCAGAGCAGGGGGCGGATTCGCACACGCGCCAGTCGCCGTTGTGCAGCTGCGCGTCGGCGATCGCGTGCAACAGCCGGCGATAAAAGGCGCGTAGGTCGGTCTCGGGCGGCTCGTGCGGTCCCCGCCCGAGCTGTACCGGGATGCGTGTGCGATGACCGTCGTGGTAGAGGCGCGCACCCGGCAGCGTCGACATCACGAGCGCCGCGGCGCGCGCTTGCGCGTCCCCGAACGTAGAGGCCGCGCGCGGCTCGTCGTGGTTCTCGATAAACCGGATCAGGCGCTGCTGGTAGGAAGCATGGCCCTGCAGGTGAGCGCGCAGCGACTCGGGCCCGTCGTGTACGAGCAGATCGTAGAGCCGCTTGTCATAGCACAGGTCAAAGCCCTGCTGTTGCAGGGCCCACTCCATCTCCCAATACACCTCGGCGATCAACAGCAGATCCGGATGCGCCTGCCTGGCGCGGCCAATCAGCGTCGGCCAGTAGTCGGCCTCTGGGGCGGGCCCGGCCCGCTCGCCCCACGTTCGCGCGAAGATCTCGTTGCTCATCAGCATCGCCATGTCGCAGCGAACGCCGTCGCATTGATCGCCGATCGCGATCAACGTCTCGGCAGCGGCGTCGCGCAACGCCGGCGAGTACGCGTTCATTTGCAGCACATCCTGCCACGGCGCAAAGTGCGGGTCGCGGCCCTTCGCGAACACCCCACCTGCGAGCTGGATGAACGCCTCCGGGTGGCGCGCGAGCTCCTGCTCGCTGCCGGTCAGAAAGCACTGCGGGCGATCGGTGACCCACCGGTGGTCAAGCGCGACATTGTTTGGGACGTAGTCGAGGATCAGCGCCACGCCCCGATCGGCGAGCTGCTCGCGCGCCGCCGCGAGCCCGTCCGGCCCGCCGAAGCGCTCGTCCACGACGTAGTCGCGCACGCAGTACGGCGAACCGATCACATCGTCCTCGCGCACGTCGGGCAGCGCGGCGCGGTAGCCGGCAAACAGCCCGGGCTGGGCGACCGCGGCCGCGCGGCCGGCGGGGCTGCGCTGCCAGACACCCATCAGCCACACCGCGTCGACCGCCAGCGCCGCCAGCGCGTCCCACTCAGAGCCGGGAACCTCACCCAGCCCAAGCGGACGCCCCCGCCCGCGACCGAGCCGCGCCAGCCACACCGCCGTGTTGATCTCATAGACGCTCGGCCGAGCCCGCAGGCGCATCGCGCAGAGGGGTTTAGGCTCGGCCCGCGAGAACCGAAGGTTCCCGATCGTGGTAGACGACCGCGTGCTCGTCCTCGGCGATCGGCTCGCGCCCGGAACCCGCAGCTCTGCCCGGTGCCGAGGTCATGTCCTGTTGACTCTTACGAAGTCATCGTCGGGGACGATCAGCCTCGCCGGCCGGTCCAGCACCGCTTGGGCGTAGAGCCATAGAGCCGCTTTCTGTTCCTCATCGATCGGCGCCTGACTGATGATCTGATCCTCAATCGCGTCGAGCTTGATACCAGCTAACGCGGCCCGTGCAATCGCGGACCGCAGCTCTCCAAGCATTCCCTCCCCCTATCTCTCAATAGCCGTGTAAAGCGCAGCGAACGATCGATGCCGGTCGCAAACAACGACGCGAACCGCTTCGCCTACCGCCGCGTCACCTCCAGCTCCCCACCGCCGCTTACTTGTGCGCATCGAGGCGCCCAGCGCGAGTCAGCCCACCCAAGCGCGGAGCTGTACAGCCGGCCCGCCGTCGGGAGGATCCCCTCGGCCTTCTCGAAGTCGCCGTCCTCGAGCGCGTCCAGGCACTCCAGCAGCTCGCCCTGGCGGCCCTTGTGCTCGACCAGCGCCTCACGCATGGCCGGGGCGAGCGGAAGCTTTGAAAGCAGCTCCGGCATCGGGATCTCGAACAGCGCGTCGATTACCGAGAACAGACCGAGCGTGACCATCTCGTTGCCGTCCGCCTGGAGAACGTTCTGCCCCGCCAGCTCGCAGAAGCGAGCGCGGACCAGCGACGCGCTCGTCAGCTCGGACGGCTTGTCGTCGGTGCTGGTGAGGACCGCCAGCGACGCCCACTGCTTGAGCTGCTCGACCCCCAGCAGGCTCACCGCCTGGCTGATCGAGCGGACCTGCTGGCGCAGACAGAAGAAGGCCGAGTCGATGTAGCCAAGCAGCCGGTAGCTCAGACCGACGTCCCGCGCGATCTTGTACTGCACCTCGACGATCTCAACATCGGGATCGTGCAACACCGCCAGCAGCTCGAGCACGGCTGCTCGATTCGCGTCGATCGGCTTGCTCGGCATAACCTCAGGCATGCACCCACCTCCTGGTCGGCTCGCGCGCAGCGGCGACAGCGCCACCGGAAATCGAGCCTGCGACCAGGCAGACCGCAGGACGCGCCGCGCAGGCTCCGCTAATCGCCAGCTGACGATCTCCAGCCTCCGCGCAAATCTCGGCGTGCCGCTCAAGTCCCAAGCCACCGCCCAGCCCGCTCAACGCCCGGTCGGCAACAAACACGCGAACCGACGCTGCCCAACACAACATCACCTCCAGCTCCACCCCACCCGCGCTGCATTCGGCCACATTGAGGCGCCCGCCGGCGCGCCGACACGCTCACGCACGCTCGTCATCCCAAAGCCCCTCCCGCCGTCTGCACGGCCCGGCGATAACCGCGACCGTCATCCCGAACACGCAGCAGCGACATGTTCGAGCGGCCGTGGGCAACCGGGGGTTCGACGCCACACCACGTCGAACCCCCAGTCCTCTCCGCCCCCATCTACTCCCCACCCTCATCGCACCCCTCGCAAGTCCTCATCATCAGTCCATCTCACCGCGTCGGTCCGATCGGGCCCCCGGAAGGTGACCACGAGAACGACGCGAGCTGATCCAAGCGACCACCCCGGACGGATGCAGGCATACAGGCGGGGTGATGGGGACCATCAGATCATCTAGCTTCGACAATTGACGGTCCTCAGCGCCAGGCCTGCGGCCGCGAGAGTCCCAACGACAACGACGCACCGCCGACTCCCGACCGTGGCCACCCACGGGGCCGACTGCAGAGACGAGCATCGCGACGCTCCCGGACTGCTCATCGCAAGAGCCCCGGACACACCGAGCACGCGTGAACATCATCACCGAACCTACCGAGGTGTGAAGCCAACGAGCCGAACCGAGCGCTAAACCCGGGCCGCGTCCGTTATCCAGAGTTCACGCCAGTGCCGACCGAGACCGGTGCACCAACGCCAGCGCAAACCATACCGCTTTGCGGGATCCAGGGTCCAACGGACCTCGACCCGCCCGAGGACAAGCGCCGCCAGCACTCATGTCCAAGCGCCCAGGCTTCTGGAGCACGGCCCAGAGGACAGCGAAACGGATCGTGGTTGCAGATCGCCTGTTCACAGCGCAACAGGTGGGCAGCGCCGCCGGCCCGGATGACCTGGCCGCTCGTGGTAGCGGTCCTCCTATGGGACTCCAAGCAGGCGCCGGGCGATCTCGCTCTCCGGACCGATTGGTCGCGGCCGGCGAAGATTCCGGCGACTTCCGCTAAGAGCCTGTCTCAGTAATGGTCGTCGGCAGAATCTGGGCTTGATCTGGCGAACGGTTCGTCGAGGACGCGGTTGAGCGCGGAGTGAGAGGGTTTGATGGTCGTTCTGCGCGGCCCGAACGCTCACGCGCTGACGCTGGGGGTTGCTTTGTCCGCTCGGCGGATGGGCGGATAGCGCCAGCTGGCAAGCCGTCGCGCGGCG
>JBKQIR010000032.1:0-7482 GCA_052148275.1 Solirubrobacteraceae bacterium | reverse complement strand
AGCAGGTCGCGTGGCTGTGGCGCTACCTCGACGGTGCTCGCACTCCGAACGAGCTTTCGTGGGGGTCTGACGGCCGTACCGATCGGTCCGGAATTGGGGCGTGGGTCGTTGGCGGTGCGGGTTCTGTGGTGCGGGGTTCCGTCCGAACCGTGTGGGATCGTCACCGACCGTGCTTCTCTTTTGACGCGGTCCGCGGCGGTGCCGGTTCCGGGGTGCGCCGCGATCCGTGTGCGGCCGCCGGGGGATCTCGGCTATTGGAGTGTCCGCGATGGCGCGTACGAGCTCGTGCCGGCTGCGGACACGTATCTGCGGTATCTGCGCTACAGCCGTGGGCGGGCGCTAGGGACAACCGAGAAGTACGCAGGGAACCTCGCCGTCTTCTTTGATTGGTGCGCGGGACGACAGCTCGGGCTCGCAGACGCGGCGCGGCGGATGGACGACTTTGTCCTGATGCTCCGCAACCAGTTGGTGACGCGGCCGGGCAGTGGGGTCGGTCGGCCGCGTGGGAACGGGCGGATCAACCATATCTTGGTGTCGGTGCGGGAGATGTACAAGTCGGCGCTAGCGCACGGCGTGGTGGGTAAGGAGACGATGACGTCGCTGTTCGTGATGGGCCAGGTGCCGGATGTTGGGGCCTCGGAGCGGCGGGTGCGGCGTTTTGCGGTGCGTCCTCGCCATGTGCTGCGGGCCGAGTGGCCGGGCGAGGTCGATCCGGTGAGCCGGGAGGAGTTCAACGCGTTGATGCGGGTCACGCATAACTGGCGCGATCGTTTGCTGTTGGTGTTGATGCGTCACGCCGGCTTGCGCCGCGGCGAGGCCGTGCTCCTGTTGGAGGAGGATGTGCATTTCATGCGCGACGCCCGCGAGCTGGGTTGCGCGCGGGCGGGCGCGCACATCCACGTCCGCCGGCGCACGACCGAGCACGGCTCATCAGCGAAGTCAAGGCGCGAGCGGATGGTCCCGGTCGACGCCGTGACGGTGTCCTGCGCGGACCGCTGGTACTACGAGCGCGAGCGGATCCCCGGCGCCGAGCGCTCGGCGACGGTGCTCGTGAACGTGGCGGGCGAGAACGTCGGCGGGCCGGTTCGGGTGGATCACGTCAACTCGGTCGTGTCGGATCTCTGCCGCCGCGCGGGGCTTGAGCGGCTGGTGACGCCGCACATGTTGCGCCACGCGTGGGCGACGAACCTGGCTGGCGTGGCGGATTTGGATGTCGTGAAAGATCTGCTCGGTCACCGCCAGCTATCCACGACCGCGCGGTACCTGCACCCGGAGTGGGAGCGGATGCGAGAGGCGATCGACCGCGCGTATATCGAGACGACCGCGCTTGATGCTGGGGAGTTCGATGGCGGTTGAGCTCGCCCGCATCGAAGGGTTCTCGCTCGCCGAGGTCGACCCGGCGGTCGCGCGGTTACGCGCGGCGCTTGATCTTGAGGCGCTGGTCGAGGTGGGCTATGACCCGGTCCGGGAGGTGTTCGCTCCCTCGAGCGAGCATCCGTTGTTCGGGTTTGCGGAATGCGCGGTCCAGGACTGCCACCTTGTGGTCGCGCGCGAGGGTGGCGTGTGCGGTCTGTGCAAGCGGCGTTGGCAGCGCGGCGATACGCGCGGGATGTCGCGTGAGGAGTTCGTCGCGCTGCCGCGTTTGCTGGTTGAGCGCGGGCGCAAGCGCGAGGCGGCGCTGTGCCGGGTGTGCGGCGTTGCGGGGTTCGAGCGTCCCGCTGCCGGGCCGCTGGGGCTGTGCCGGGTGTGCGTGCGCACCTTTCGACGGTCGTTGGTGCCCAGTGTCGATGAGTGGATCGCTGGGGGCCAGCCGAGGCCGGGTCGACGCACGCCACGCCCGCCGGCCGCGCCTCGGCCGACGTATGGGCGCTGCGAGCGTTGCGGCCGGCTCGCTGCCCATGCCCGACCTCGCTCCTGCCAGGCGTGCAGGTTCAGATGGCGATCGCTGGGGATGCCCGACTGGGATCTTTGGCGATCCGAGCATCCGTGGCGCGAAGCGGCGCACGACGGGCGCGTGCTCGAGCTCTCACAGGTGCCGGAGCGTTTGCGGCTTGAGTTCCTGGTCGGCGTGCAGGACGCGCTGCACGGCGAGCTGAGGTTCAACGCTTGGGGCGATCTGACGCGCCTCGCGCGCCGCCTGGCCCAGTCAGGGGTCTGCTCAGTGCTCGACATCGGCGAACCCTCGACCCGGTCGCCAGGTGGGATGCTGCTTGCGCGGATCCGGTGGTCGGTCCAGAAGGCGCTCGTTGACGTCGAGGCAGAGCTAGCGCGCGATGTATGGCGGCTTGGGTTGCTGCGCCACGACGGCTCCCGGCAGAAGCTCGATTTCAGGACCCTGACGCAGCCGTGGCTGCGTGAGATCTTCCGCGACTGGGCGCGCGAGACGCTCGCGACCACGCGCAACCTGATCCATCTGAACGGCACGCTTTGCCAGATGCGGCGGCTCAGCGAGTCGCTGCGCACCCGGCCCGACAGCGGGAACGACATGACGGCGGTCGGGCGGCGAGATATCGAGCAGTTCCTGATGCGCCTCGCGGGCATGGCCTCGGCGGGCAGGATCGCGAACGTCACCCACGTCGACTGCGTGACGATGGTGCGCGTCCTGGTGCGCTGCGCGCGCGATCGCGGTCTGACCGCCCCCCGCGGGCCGCTGCACGGTCTGCCCGAGACGTTCGCCGTCTATGAGAGCGATAGCCCGCAGCGCGAGGAGCGCGACCCGGACGACGAGGTCGGCCGCAGCCTTCCGAACTCGGTGATCAAGCAGCTCGCGTCCAACGACGCGCTCGCGCTGCTCGCCGAGCTCTCAAACGCTGAGGTCGCGGACGCGGTCGAGCTGCTAATCCGAACCGGCCGGCGCCCGACGGAGATCTGCCACTTGACGGAGACCTGCCTGCAGTGGGACGAGCGCGTCCGCGAAGACGGGGGCGTGGATCGACAGCCGGTGCTGGTCTATCGCCCGGAGAAGACACCGAAACGCTCTAAGCGCCTACCGGTGCACGCGCGCGAGGCGCTGCTCATCCAGCGCGCGTACGACCGTGCGCGTGCTCGGTTCCCTGACGTGCCGGTGGGCAGGCTGCCGTTGTTCCCGCGCCGCGCGCAGAACCGCTCGGGAAAAGTGCCGCTCGCCTCCGCGAAGATCACGCACGCGGTGCGTGCGTGGGCGCGAGGACTGCCGCAGCTGCTCGACAGCGACGGCACCCCGTATGACCGAGAGCGTGTCTACGCGTACGCGTTCCGGCATTCCTACGCGCAGCGGCTGGCGGATAAGGGCTGCTCGCCGCACGTGCTGATGGACATCATGGACCACCGCTGCTTTCAGACGACCGAGGGGTACTGCCGGATTCGCCAGGAGCGCCGCCGCCAGGCGGTCGACCTGGAGCACCGCTGGCAATGGGACGCGGAAGGCAACGAGCTGGAGCAGATCATCGAACACTTCGCTGAGTCAGAAGACGCGCGGATGGCGATCGGGTCGACGGCGATCCCGTACGGCGCCTGTGTGGAGCCGTCCAACGTCGCCGCGCTCGGCTCGGCGTGCCCGTACCGGATGCGGTGCATCGGCTGCAAGCACTTCCGCACCGACCTGACCCATCTCGCTGCCATGGAGAAGTACCTCACCGATCTGCTCGCCGCGCGCGAGCGGATCCTCGCGGTCTCTGACGAGCTGGCGGAGTGGGCCAAGCGCGACGCGATGCCCTCTGATGAGCACATCGACCGCGTCCGCTACCTGATCCGCCGGATGCGCGAGAAGATCGACGGCCTCCCACCGCAGGACGCCAGGGATGTCCATCGGATCCTCGGTAGCCAGGCCAACGACCGCCGCGAGCTCGGCGATCTCACCCCTGCCGCGTTCCAGCTGAACGTGATCGCGATCAACCCGTCGTTTGACCCGGGGCTCGCCGGTGCCTGACCATCTGACCGAGCACCACCGACTCGTCTCCCAACAGAAGCGCGCGGCGGTGCTCCACGCCGCCGACGCGATGATCAACCAGGGCGTCGCGTTCCACTGGACCACGCTCGCCAGGCGGGCGGGGGTGAGCGTGAAGTTCATCAACGACCCCAAGCATGGCGACCTCAAGGAGCGCGTCAAGGAGAAGCTCGCGGCCGCCTACGACCAGCAGGCGGCGCAGGCCGTCGCGGCGAGCAACGCCACCGCCGCACAGCTGCGCGTCAAGGTCGTCAACCACGCCGCGCAGCTGCGCCGCCAGGATCATGTCATCAAGGTCCTCGAACGCAAACTCGGTGAATACCTCGGCAGCGCGATCGCCGCGGAGCTACCCGCGATCACTGGCGCCGCCCTAGCGTCCAAACCGGATGGCGAGCGGATCGCGGAGCTCGAGCGGCGCGTCGTCGAGCTCGAAGACGGCCTGCTTGAGCGCGAGGAGACGATCGACGGTCTGCGGACAGCTTTGCGCCAAGGGATCCGCAAAGGAGAGTTTGCGTGAGCGTCTGGCCGGCCGCGCCCGCAGAGGCTGCGTTTCAGGGGCCCGCGGGCGAGTTCGTGCTGCGCACCGAGCCCCACTCGGAGGCGCACCCGATGGCGCTGCTGGCGCAGTTCCTGGTCGCGTTCGGCGCGGCGTGCGGGCGCGGCGCGTACTACCAGGTCGAGGCAGACCGCCATTTCCCCAACGAGTTCTGCATCCTCGTTGGACCGTCGGCGAAGGGCCGCAAGGGTTCGTCCTGGGGTCATGTCCGGCGCTTGCTCGGCGAGGCCGACGCGAGCTTTGTGGAGCAGTGCCTGGCCAGCGGGCTCAGCTCCGGCGAGGGGTTGATCGCGCACGTACGCGATGCGCTCGACGTCAGCGACGACCAGGCGCCGGTCGACAAGCGCCGGCTGGTGCTCGAGCAAGAGTTCGCACAAGTGCTCAAGGTCCTCGCCCGAGAAGGCAACACCCTCTCGCCGATCATCCGCCAGGCATGGGACGGCGACGTGCTGCAGACGATGGTGCGCAACAACCCCCTGCGCGCCAGCGCCGCACACGTCGGGATCATCGGCCACATCACCAAAGACGAGCTACTGCGCTACCTAGCCGCGACCGAGCTCGCCAATGGCTTCTTCAATCGCTTTCTCGTCATCGGGGTCGACCGCTCCAAACTGCTGCCATTCGGCGGTGCGCTGGATCACGCTCAGCTCAGAGACCTCGCCGAGGCGGTTCAGCTCGCGCTGCGCTTCGCCGCGGCCGGCCGGTCGGTGAGCTTCGATCCGTCCGCGCGCGAACGCTGGATCGAGATCTACAGCGAGCTGTCGGCAAGCCAACCAGGGCTAGCGGGCGCCGCCACCGCGCGCGCAGAAGCACACGTCGTCCGCCTCGCCCTCACCTACGCGCTCCTTGACTGCTCAGAGCACATCGACCTCACCCACCTCGAGGCAGGCCTCGCAGTCTGGCGCTACAGCGCCGACTCCGCTGCCTGGATCTTCGGCGACAGCCTCGGTGACCCGACCGCCGATGAGATCTGGGCCGCGGCGAAGGACCGACCCGTCGGCGTCACACGCACCGAGGTCTCGGACCTGTTCAGCCGCAACAAGAAGCGCCTCGAGATTGAGCGCGCCCTTGGGGTGCTCGAAGACGCCGGACGTCTGCGCCGCGAGACCCGCCACTTGGAACGGGGCCGCGGCGCGGAGGTCTGGATCCCGCTCCGTACTCAGACGACGCGCATCCCGCCGGTCGCGATCCCCGGCTAAGGGAGCTGAAAGTCTCAGGCGGTCACGATCTGGCGCTGGGGCGCGTTCTACTTATATAGGTGCGCTTTCGACGCTCAGCTTCCGATGCTCAGCTGCTCGCGGCTGCCTCAACCGATCCGGACGCGTTCACGGTGTTCTTCGAGCGCTACGAGGCCGCGGTTATCGGCTACTTCGTCAGACGCACGCGCGACCCGGAACTTGCGGCTGACCTGACCGCAGAGGTGTTCGCGGCGGTATTCGCGGCGGCCGGACGCTACCAGCCGGTCATGGATTCGGCGGCGGGCTGGCTGTTTACGATCGCGAACAACACGCTGGTCTCGAGCGTTCGCCGGGGCCGCGTGGAAGAGGCCGCTCGCCGCCAGATCGGGATGCTCGAGACGATCGAGCTGCACGACGACCACCTGGAACGCGTGCAGCGCGAGCTGACCGGCGACGCGTGGGCATCTGAGCTGCTCGCGCGCCTGCCAGAGAACGAGCGCGACGCCGTCCGCGCCCGCGTCCTGGACGAACTGCCCTACCAGGAGATCGCTACGCGCTTGCAGACGTCCTCCTTGGTCGCGCGAAAGCGTGTGAGCCGCGGTCTCACGAGATTGCGCACGGAACTGGAGAAACGACCATGACCTATCTACCGGAAGTCCGTGACGCGTTGCGGTCGACGGCCGCCCGCCACGCTGGCGATCCGCTCGCGCGTCCCCGACCCTGGTCGCGCACTGCCGTCCCGCGAGCTGCGCCCGTCGCCGCCGTGCTCACGAGCATCGCGGTCGCCGCGGTCATCCTCGCCAGCGTTCACACAGCAGCTCGCCGGCCGCTTGGTCCGGGCGGGCCGGCCGGCGGGACGCCAGCCGTTCCCGCCGCCTGGCTCCGTGCCGACCAGCGCGCCATATCCCAGGTGGTCTTCGGACACCACCGCAGCTGCGGACCCCGAACGTCCATCCCGGGCCGTCAACGGATGCTTCAGCGAGCGCCCGGACCGCAGCTCACCTCGCTGCTCGGTGTTCTGCGCCAGCCAGCGCCGGCGGGCCAGCGCGTGACCGCGGCGCGCGTGCGGGAGCTGCAGGTGTTGGCGCAGGACATCTACATCCGCTACGCCCGCGACGGCGTCGTGGATGGCGTCAACTACTACCTGATCCCGGCAGCGAGTGACATCGGGGGCCCACCGCTCCCCGCCCGTTGCCTAGCGATGGAGCTCGCCGCGTTCCGCGCGCAAGTCGCGACACTGCCGCAAACCCAGCACACGCGAGCGATCGCCTGGGAACAGAAGCGCATCCAGGAACGGCGCCAACCGCGAGCTGGCGTGGCACTGATCACCACCAGCGCCGGCGGGCGGGGCGGACGCTACTACTCGGTCGAGGGTCTGCGGAACCGTCCGTTCAGGGGCGGCGGGGGCGGCAACGACCACATCACGGTCACCGCGCTCCTCGTCCCCGACTACGTCGCGAAGGTCACCGCACGCTACGGGGCACAAACCTACCCGGGTCGGGTACCCAGACCGTCCACGGTCACACGTCCAGTCACCAACAACCTGGTGATCTTCGTGTTCCGCGGCGCGTGGGATCCGCCGAACCTGACCTATCGCTCAGCGAAGGGCGCCGTGCTTTGGTCCACCCCGAGACGCTAAACCACGCCGCCACGTTCGGACCGCTTCGGTCCAAACCGGCCGTTCATTCGTTTCTTTCGTACCGCGTTGCTGCGTGCCCTCGACGCCGGCGCCGCCTTGTTGGTGTCTGACGACACCAACACGAATCGCCTTTCCACGGGGCAACAAGGCCGACTCAGGAGCAGAAAAACGAGCTGTTCGGTCG
>JBKQIR010000031.1:0-19542 GCA_052148275.1 Solirubrobacteraceae bacterium | reverse complement strand
TCCCGCCCAGCCAGAAGGGCAAATGATTCAAATGAATGCCGGCCATCATCCACTCGGGAATAAACGAGATGATGATCAGGTACAGCGCGCCCACCAGCGTGATGCGGGTCAGAACTTCGTTAATGTAGTCGGCCGTGCGCTTGCCCGGACGAATGCCCGGAATGAAGCCGCCGTACTTCCGCATATTGTCGGCAACTTCGCTGGGATTGAAAACAATCGACACATAAAAGTAGGCGAAGAAAATGATCCCCAGCGCATATAGCACGGTATAGAGCGGCTCGCCCCAGCCCAGCATTCGAATCATGTCGCCGAAGTAGCGGCTGTTCTTCAGGCTGTACCCAAGCATCTGGGGCAAACCGAGAATTGAAGACGCGAAGATGACCGGCATGACGCCGCCGGCATTCACACGCAAGGGCAAGTGGGTGGACTGCCCGCCCATCACTTTGCGCCCTACCACGCGCTTGGCGTATTGCACCGGAATGCGGCGCTCGCAGCGTTCGACGTAGACTATGAACGCCACCACTGCGATCATAAATACGATCAAGCCAACCATCAGCACTGGCGTGATCGCTCCCCAGGTGCCGTTTTTTGCCTTGTCAAAAAGATCCTGCACGCCGCGCGGCAGGCCCACCACAATGCCGGCGAAGATGAGCAGCGACATGCCGTTGCCGATGCCGCGGTCGGTGATCTGCTCGCCTAGCCACATAATGAACGCGCTGCCGGTGGTCAGCGTCAGCATGGTCATCAGGACGAAGCCAGGGCCGGGGTGGAGCACGAAGTCTCCGGCTTTCTCGAGGCCGATGGCGATGCCGAAGGACTGCACTGCGCTGAGAATGACGGTGATGTAGCGGGTCCACTGGGTGATTTTCTTGCGCCCCAGTTCGCCTTCTTTTTGCAGCTTGGCGAGCGGCTCATAGACCACGGTCAAAAGCTGCAGGATGATCGACGCCGTGATGTAGGGCATGATCCCGAGCGCGAAGATCGCGATCCGCCCGAGGCCACCACCTGAGAACAGGTTCAGCAGGCCGAGGATGCTGTTGCCGCCGAAGTTCTGCTGGATCGCCTTCACGGCGCTGGCCTGGATGCCCGGCGCCGGGATCTGAGCGCCGAGCCGGTAGAGGCCGAGCAGCAGCGCCGTGAACAGGACCTTCGTGCGGATCTCTTTGACCCGGAAGGCTCCGAGGATCGTGGAGATCATTGCGCTCGCCTCACCCTTGTTGGATGCCCGCGGGACGGCTCATGGCTCAGCGCTCGCGTGTCCAGACGGGCGGTGGTTCGATCACCTGGCACGTCCCGCCGGCCGCCTCGATCTGGGCGCGCGCGGACGCGCTGAAGCCGTGCGCATGGACGGTGAGCGGCTTGCTGAGCTCGCCCCTCGCGAGCACCTTCACGGGGATCCCCGTGCGCGTCGCCAGGCCGCGGGCGCTCAGCGCCTCGGGCGTGACCGCCTCGCCGGACTCGAAGCGGGCCTCGAGGTCCTCGAGGTTGACCGGCTGCGTGAACGTCCGGAAGGGCTCGAACGGCATCGACTTCTTCATGTGCGGACCGCGCAGCTTGCGCATCCGCATGTGGATCGGGTTCTGCCCGCCCTCGAACCGCGCGCGGCGCTTGGCGCCTGAGCGCGAGCCCCAGCCCTTCTGGCCGCGGCCAGAGGTCTTGCCCGTGCCCGAGCCCTCGCCTCGGCCGATGCGCTTCCGTGGCCGGCGAGAACCGGGCGCGGGCTTCAGGTTGTGCAGCCCGATGTGCTCTTGGGTGCGCTCTTCGCCGTCACTCATCCTCGTGCACCTCCACGATGTGGCGGACCTTGTGGAGCATGCCGCGCAGCTGCGGCGTGTCCCGATGCTCGACGGTGTGGCCGATGCGGCGCAGGCCGAGCGAGCGCAGCGTGTCCAGCTGACGCTTGTCGCAGCCATTGCGGGATTTGCGCTGGGTGACGCGCAGCGTGCTCACGCCGACACCTCGTCATCGACGCCTGCCGGCTCGGCTTCCAAGCGAGCTTCGCCGGCAGCCTCGTCGCCAGCGCCGGCTGCGTCCGGAGCATCGACAGGAACGGTCTCGTCCACTGCGGGCCCCGCAACGGTCTGGGTATCAGCGGATGAGGTTTCTTCGCCGGCCACTCGCGTCGCCTCATACCCCTCCCCCGCCCCATTCTCAAAACCAGCGGTGGCCGCCGAAGAGGCCTCATCCGCTGACGCGGTGGCCGCCGAAGAGGCCTCATCCGCTGTTACCAAGCCCAAAACCTGATTGACGGACAACCCCCGCAGCTCGGCAACCTCCTCAGGAGTCCGCAAAGACTCCAGACCAGCCATCGTCGCCTTCACGAGGTTGATCGGATTCTGCGAGCCGAGGCTCTTGGAGAGGATGTCGGTGATCCCCGCCAGCTCGAGGACGTGGCGCACGCCGCCGCCCGCGATCACGCCGGTGCCGGGAGCCGCCGGCTTCAGGAACACCCGGCCCGCGCCGAAGACGCCGGTCGTCGAGTGCGTGATGGTCGACCCATGCCGGGGAACGCGGTAGAGGTTCTTCTTGGCCCGCTCGACGCCCTTCTGGATCGCGACGGGGACCTCGTTCGCCTTGCCGTAGCCGATACCGACGACTTCGCGCTCGTCCCCGACCACGACCAGCGCGGTGAAGGAGAAGCGCCGGCCACCCTTGACGACCTTCGCGACGCGGTTGATCTCGACGACTCTCTCCTGGAGGTCGAGCCCCGCTGCTGAAACTGTGCGATCACGTGCCATGTACGTAGTTGAGGGTAGCGGCTAGCCGCTTCCTAGAAGCTGAGCCCGCCCTCACGGGCACCGTCGGCGAGCGCCTGAACGCGCCCGTGATATTGATAGCCGCCGCGGTCGAACACCGCGGCGCTGACGCCGGCTGCACGCGCGCGCTCGGCGAGCAGCATGCCCGCCTGCTTGGCCTGCTCGATCGGCCCCAGCTCACGCAGCGGCGCCTCGGTCCAGATCACCGCTGCAAGCGTGCGTCCCGCGTCGTCGTCGATCAGCTGGGCGCCGATGCCGCGGTTGGAACGGAACACCGAGATGCGCGGACGCGTTGCGGTGCCGCGCACCTTCGCGCGCACGCGCCGGCGGCGCTTCAGGCGGATCTCCGGCTTGCTTCTCACGGTCATGCGCGCTTACCAACCTTCTTTGCGACGAATTCGCCTTCATATCGAATGCCTTTGCCCTTGTACGGCTCGGGCTTGCGCTGCTTGCGGATGTAGGCGGCGATCTCGCCGACCTGCTGCTTGGACGCGCCCCTGACGATGATGCGCGTGGGCTGCGGCACCTCGAACTGGATTCCTTCGGGAGCCTTCACCGGCACCGGATGCGAGTAGCCGAGCGCAAGCTCGAGGTCGGTCCCCTTGAGCTGGGCGCGGTAGCCGACTCCCTGCAGCTCCAGACGCTTCTCGAAGCCGTCGGTGACGCCGGTGACCATGTTGGCCACGAGCGTGCGCGTCAGCCCGTGCAGCGCACGGTGCTCGCTGCGGTCGGTCGGCCGTGTGACGAGCAGCTGCTCGCCATCGGCGCCGTCCTCGCGCGGGCTTCGCTGCACGACGATGTCGCGCGGGATCCGCTCCGAGAGGGTGCCCTTGGGACCGTTCACGGTCACGAGCTCAGGCTCGATCGCGATGTTCACGCCTGCTGGGATCGGAATTGGTTTTCTGCCGATTCGGGACATATCCAGTCGCTCTCAGGTCTACCAGACCTTCGCCACGACCTCGCCGCCGACGCCGCGCTGGCGCGCCTGGTGGCCGGTCATGACGCCTCTCGACGTGGACATGATCGTGGTGCCCATGCCGCCGTCGATGACGGGGATGTGGGAATGATCGACGTAGGTTCTCTGTCCGGGCCGCGAGACGCGCTGGATCCCGGAGATCACCGGCTTGCGCTGCTCGGTGTACTTCAGCGTGACCGTGATCCGCTCCCCCGGGTGCTCGGCATCCGCCGGCGCGATCTGGAAGCCCTCGATGTAACCCTGCTCGGAGAGGATCCGCGCCAGGTCGCGCTTGATCCGCGAGGACGGCATCGTGACGTCGTGGTGCTGTGCCTTCGCGGCGTTGCGCAGGCGGGTGAGGAAGTCCGCAACCGGATCGCTCATCGACACTGGACGATCACCAACTCGACTTCGTCAGCCCGGGGATGTAGCCGTTGTGCGCGAGCTCGCGCAGGCAGATCCGGCACACGCCGAACTTGCGGTATACGGAACGCGAGCGGCCGCAGCGGCGGCAGCGCGAGTACCCGCGGGTCTTGTATTTGGGCGTCCGTTGCTGACGGACTCGTTGTGAAACCTTGGCCATGCTCAGCTCCTGGTGGTGGCCGCCTGCTGGCGGCCGTCTTTCGCAAACGGCATTCCGAGCGCCGTGAGCAGGGCAAAGCACTCCTCGTCGGTTGACGCCGTCGTGGTGATCGTGATGTCGAGACCGCGAGTCTGGTCGACCTGGTCGTAGTCGATCTCGGGGAAGATGATCTGCTCGCGGACGCCCATGGAGTAGTTGCCGCGCCCATCAAAGGACTTGGGGTTCAGCCCCCGGAAGTCCCGGATTCGCGGGATCGCGACCGAGAAGAGGCGGTCCAGGAACTCGTAGAGGCGTTCGCCGCGCAGCGTCACCGCCAGACCGACGGGCATGCCCTCGCGCAGCTTGAACTGCGCGATCGACTTGCGGGCGCGGCGCACGTTCGGCTTCTGGCCGGTGATCGCGGCGAGCTGCTCGCTCGCGGCCTCGAGCATCTTGGCGTCCTGCTTGGCGTCGCCGACTCCCATGTTGACGGTCACCTTGAGGATGCGCGGCGCCTGCATCGGGGTCTTGTAGCCGAACTGCTCGATCAGAGCCGGACGGATCTGCTCGACGTAGAGGGTCTTCAGACGCGCCGGCGGCGCGGTGATCTGCACCGATGCGTCCGCTGCAGCGGCTCCTCGATCCTTCTTTGCCATCAGTCGATCCTCGCTCCACTCCGACGCGCTACGCGAAAGCGCTTACCGTTGTCGATCTCCACTCCGACGCGCGTCGGCTTGCCGCTGGAGGGATCGAGCAGCATCACGTTCGAGAGGTGGATCGGGCCCTCTTTCTCGACCACTCCGCCGACCTGCTCGGCGCGCTGTGCGCCGGCGACCTGGCGCGGGCGTTCATGGCGCTTGATCATGTTGAGACCCTCGACGTACACCCGGTTCTTGGAGGGATCGATGCGGAGCACGCGTCCTCTCTTGCCGCGGTCCTTGCCGCCGATCACGATGACCTGGTCGTCGGTCTTGATGCGGGCCGGCATCTCAGAGCACCTCGGGGGCAAGTGAGACGATCTTCATGAAATTGCGTTCGCGGAGCTCGCGTGCCACGGGTCCGAAAATACGCGTTCCGCGCGGATTGTTGTTGGCGTCGATCAGCACCGCGGCATTCTCGTCGAACGCGATGTAGGTGCCGTCCTCGCGGCCGTAGCCCTTCTTGGTGCGCACCACAACGGCGGTGACGACGTCGCCCTTCTTGACCGAGCCCTGCGGGCTCGCGGTCTTCACCGTCGCGGTGATGATGTCGCCGACGCCTGCGTAGCGGCGGCGGTGGCCGCCCTTGACGCGGATCACGAGGATCTCACGGGCACCCGTGTTGTCGGCAACGCGCAGTCGAGTCTCGTTCTGAACCATCTACTTGGCCCTCGCGACAACTTCGACGAGCCGCCAGCGCTTCGTGCGTGAGAGCGGCCGCGCTTCACGGACGACGACCGTGTCGCCGATGTGTGCGTCGTTGCTCTCGTCGTGTGCATGCACTGTCGTCGAGGTGCGCACGACCTTGGCGTAGCGGCGGTGGCGCCGGGCCACATCGATGCGCACCGTGATCGTCTTCTCCGCCTTGTCCGAGACGACCACACCCTGACGGGTCTTCTGGACGCCGGAGCGGCGCTCGCGCGGAGCCGTCGCCTGATGCTCGTGCTCCTGCATCTTGTGCTCGGTGCGCGCAGCCGCGCGCTCCGTGCGGCGGGCGATCGCTTTCTTGCGGCGCTCCTCGAGGCGCTCGGCGTTGCGCTCCTCGGGCGTCATCGGACGACCGAGGGGCTTCTTCTTCGCCTTCGGCCGGCGCCGGTGCGCCGGAGCGCCCGCTCTGGACTCATCCGCGCTCGTGGCGGCCGGGGCATCCGAGGTCGAACCATCGCCGGAGCCACTCGCCTCCGACGAGATGTCGGCCTCGGAGCCCTCCTGATTCTCGTCTTCTACATCCATCATCCGTTCACCTTCAGATCTTGATCCCGCGCTCGCGCGCGATCGTCAGCGCCCGGGCTATCTCCCGCTTCGCGCGCCCCAGCCCTGACGTGTTGTCAAGCTCGCCGGTCGCGTGCTGGAAGCGAAGACCGAGCAGATCGCGGCGTGCATTTGTGATGTGCTCGCGCAGATCCCTCTCGGACATGTCACGCAGCTCGAACGTCTTCATCGTGCTAGCTGTCCTCTCGCAGCACGAACTTGGTCCGCACGGGCAGCTTGTGTCCCGCCAGGCGCATCGCCTCACGGGCGAGCGGCTCGGGAACCCCGGCCAGCTCGAACATGACCCTTCCGGGCTTCACCACAGCGACCCACCCCTCAGGTGAGCCCTTGCCGGAGCCCATCCGTGTCTCGGCGGGCTTCTTGGTGAAGGGCTTGTCGGGGTACACGTTGATCCAGACCTTGCCACCGCGCTTGATCTTGCGGGTCATCGCGATACGAGCGGCTTCGATCTGCCTGTTGGTCAGCCAGCCGGCGTCGAGCGCCTTCAGGCCGTACTCACCGAACTGGACCTTGACCTGACCGCGGGACAGGCCACCGCGCCGTCCGCGGTGCTGCTTGCGGTGCTTTACGCGTTTAGGTGCGAGCATCAGCCTTCTCCGCCGTTACCTTGACCGCCCCCGCCACCGGGGGCATTGCTTGGACCACTGGGACCGGGACCGCTCGGAGGGCTCCCGCCCTGAGCGGGTCCGCCCTGGCCACCCTGCTGGCCACCCTGGCCACCCTGCTGGCCGCCCTGGCCGCCCGGACGCGGACCACGGGGACCGCCGGTGCGCCCGCCGGAACCGCCCGGACCATCGGGGCGCGGACCGCGGCCGCCACCGCCGGATCGACCGCCCTGGCCCCCACCGCCGCCGCCGGGACCACCCGAGCCGCCGCCACGGTATCCACCGCCGCCGCCCTGGCCGCCACCGCCGCCGCCGGGACCACCCGAGCCGCCGCCACGGTATCCACCGCCGCCGCCCTGGCCGCCACCGCCGCCGCCGGGACCACCCGAGCCGCCGCCACGATATCCACCGCCGGGACCACCCGAGCCGCCGCGATATCCACTACCGGCGCCACCGGGGCCGCCCGAGCCGCCGCCGGGGCCACCGCCGCGGTATCCACCGCCGCCGCCCTGGCCGCCACCGGGACCACCGGAGCCGCCGCCACGGTATCCACTACCGGCGCCACCGGGGCCGCCCGAGCCGCCGCCGGGGCCACCGCCGCGGTATCCACCGCTGCCGCCCTGGCCGCCACCGGGACCACCCGAGCCGCCGCCACGGTATCCACTACCGGCGCCACCGGGGCCGCCCGAGCCGCCGCCGGGGCCGCCGCCGCGGTATCCACCGCTGCCGCCCTGGCCGCCACCGGGACCACCGGAGCCGCCGCCACGATATCCACCGCCGCCGCCACCACCGGGACCACCGGAGCCGCCGCCACGGTACCCACCGCCGCCGCCACCGGGACCGCCGGAGCCGCCGCCGCGATATCCACCGCCGCCGCCCTGGCCGCCACCGCCACCGGGACCACCGGAGCCGCCGCCACGGTACCCACCACCGCCACCACCGGGACCACCGGAGCCGCCGCCACGGTACCCACCACCGCCGCCACCGGGACCACCGGAGCCGCCGCCACGATATCCACCGCCGCCGCCCTGGCCGCCACCGCCACCGGGACCACCCGAGCCGCCGCCACGGTACCCACCACCGCCGCCGCTCGGACCGCCGGGCCCTCCTCGGCTGCCGGGACCCCCGCCGCGCCCGGGACGGCCGGCGCCACCGCCACGGCCGCGACCACCGCCGGGACCACCGGGACCACCCGGCCCGCCCGGACCGCCGGGTCCTCCACCATTGCCGCCACGGCCACCACGGCCGCCGCGACCACCGCGACCGTCACGACCGCCGCGACTGTCACGGCCACCACGATCGGGAGCCTGCGGGGCGGGCTCGTCCATGATCGTGAGATCGGCGCCGGTGTAGCCCTCGGGCATGATCTCGCCCTTGTTGATCCAGCACTTGACGCCGATCCGGCCGAAGGTCGTACGCGCCTCGTGGAAGCCGTAATCGATGTCGGCGCGCAATGTGTGCAGCGGCACGCGTCCATCCGAGTAGCCCTCGGTGCGCGCCATCTCGGCGCCGCCCAGGCGGCCGGAGACCTGCACCTTGACGCCCTTGGCTCCCGAGCGCATGGCGCTGGTCAGCGCGCGCTTCATCGCGCGGCGGAACGCCACGCGGTTCTGGAGCTGCTCGGCGATCGACTGAGCGACGAGGCGCGCGTCGAGCTCGGGGCGCTTGATCTCGAGGATGTTGACCTTGACCTGCTTGCCGGTGATCTGGTGCAGGTCACGTCGCAGCTGGTCCACCTCGGACCCTGACTTGCCGATCACGATACCCGGGCGGGCGGTGTTGATGTTGACCTCGACCTCGGTCGCGTTCTTGCGAATCGTGATGTCCGACAGACCTGCGTGGGCCAGTCGTCCGAGGATGTGGCGCCTGATCAGCGTGTCCTCGTGGAGATAATCCGCGAAGTTACGCTCGTTGAACCAGTTCGACTTCCAATCGTGGATATAGCCCACGCGGAGCGACTCGGGGTGAACTTTCTGTCCCATCGCTTCTTAGTCCTTTGGCGTGAGCAGGATGGTGAGGTGGGTGGTGCGCTTGCGGATCTTCGTCGCGCGGCCCTGGGCGCGCGGCCGGTGGCGCTTGATCGTCGGGCCTTCGTCTGCGTGGACGACCTTCACGTAGAGATCCTCCCCGACAAGCTCATGGTTGTGCTCGGCGTTTGCAATCGCCGACTCGAGCAGCTTGCTCCAGTCACGAGCGACGGCGCGCGGGGTGTGGGCGAGGATCGCTCGGGCGTCCTCGACGCTCTTGCCGCGGATGTTGTCGCAAACGAGCCTGGCCTTGCGCGCAGAGGAGCGCACGTACTTGGCGTGGGCGCGGACGACGGGCACCGGATCGCCGGGCTGACGCGTGGTGCGCCTGCGGCGCGGCGCGGCGGCAGGCTTCTTGGACTCGTCCTTGGGCGTCTTGGCTTCCTTCTCGCCCGAACCGGGCCTGCGCAGCCGGCGGCGGCGCTTCTCGCGCGCCACGGGGGCGGCCCCAGCCGGTGCCTCATCGGCTTCGACCTCGTCCTCGACCTCGTCGTCCTCGTCGTCCTCGTCGTCCTCGTCCTCGTCGTCCTCGTCCTCGTCCTCGTCCGGCTCGCCGTCATCCTCGTCGTCTTCGTCGTCGGACTCGTCCTCGCCGCCATCGCCGCCGACCTCGGCCTCCTCCCCAACGGGCTCGCCGAGAGGCTGCCGGGGGGGTACGTCGCCGGCCTCGGCCTCCTCGGCTTCCTCATCGGACTGGCCGAGAAACACGGGCGCCGCGTCGGCATCAGACGCGTCGCCGGCCTGCGTCTCATCCTGGCCGGCTGCGGCAAGCGCTTGCTCGGCGAGGGCGTCGTCCTCTGCGGCCGCGGCCTCGGAGGCGGCACCAGCCTCGGGGCCAGCACCAGCATCCGCAGTGGCAGCGGAGTCGGGCGTCTCGGGAGTCACGTCTGATCCCGAGGCATTCGAGGCCGTTGCCTCGGGATCAGACGTGCCTTCCGAGGCGCCAGCCAGATTATCTTCATCAGAAGTACTCATCGCTTCTTCCCCGTGGCTGCGTGGCCGCGATACAGACGCGTGGGCGCGAACTCGCCCAGCTTGTGCCCGACCATCGACTCGGACACGAACACGGGGACGTGCTTGCGTCCATCGTGCACAGCGATCGTGTGCCCCACCATCTCGGGGAAGATCGTCGAGGCTCGCGACCAGGTCCTGAGCATGCGCTTTTCGCCCGCGGAGTTCATCGCCTCGACGCGCGCCATCAAGCGGTCGTCGACATACGGGCCCTTCTTACTGGAACGACTCAACGCTTCTTACCCCTTCTCCGGCCGCGCACGATGTACTGGTCGGATTGCTTGCCCTTCTTGCGCGTGCGATACCCGAGCGTAGGCACACCCCACGGCGTGACCGGGTGGCGACCTGCGGTCGTCGATCCCTCGCCACCGCCGTGCGGATGGTCGACCGGGTTCATCGCGGTACCGCGCGTCTGCGGGCGAACGCCCATGTGGCGCTTGCGTCCCGCCTTGCCGATCTTGACGTTCTGATGGTCCGAGTTGCCGATCGTGCCGACGGTTGCACGGCACTCGCCGCGTACCATCCGCATCTCCCCGGAGGGAAGGCGCAGCGTCACGTAGCCGCCTTCCTTGGCGAGCAGCTGGATGCCGATGCCCGCCGCGCGGCCGAGCTGACCGCCACGGCCGGGCGTGAGCTCGACGTTGTGCACGACCGTGCCCGGCGGCATGTTGACGAGCGGCAGGCTGTTGCCGACGCGGATGTCCGCGGTCGGCCCCGACTCGACGGTCGCTCCGACCCTCAGCCGCGCGGGCGCGAGGATGTAGCGCTTCTCGCCGTCGGCGTAGTGCAGCAGCGCGATGTAGGACGTGCGGTTCGGGTCGTACTCGATCTCGGCGACCCGGGCCGGCACTCCGTCCTTCTGGCGCTTGAAGTCGATCTTCCGGTACAGGCGCTTGGCGCCCCCACCACGGTGCCTTGAGGTCTTGCGCCCGTAGGCGTTGCGGCCCCCCGACTTCGTGAGACCCTCGACGAGAGACTTCTCGGGATCGGTGCGGGTGATCTCGGCGAAGTCGGGATAGGTGACGAAGCGGCGCCCGGGCGATGTCGGCTTTGGCTTGCGGATCGGCATCAGATGTTCCTCTCAGCGCTCACTCGGAGATCTCCAGCCCGCTGAAGATGGGGATGATGTCGCCCTCGCCCACCTGAACGATCGCCTTCTTCCAGTGGCGCGTGCGCCCCGACGTCTGCCCCCGGCGCTTCGGCTTGCTCTTCACCGTGCAGGTCCGCACGTTGACCACCCTGACCTCGAACAGCTGCTCGATCGCCTGGCGGATCTCCGTCTTGTGCGCACGGTCGTGCACGCGGAAGGTGTACTTGCCGGCCTCGGCGAGCGAGCTCGACTTCTCCGAGATGACAGGCCGGATGATGACCAGGCTGGGTTCCATCACGCATCATCCTCGGTCTCGGCGCCGGCGTCGGCGGGCTCCTCAGGGGTTGGGATCGATTCCCCCGTCTCGTCCGGGGTCATGGCCGATTCGCCGTCCGCCCCGGCAGTCTCGGCGGCGGGCTCAAACACGGGCTCAAAGACGCGCTCGTCATCGTGAGCCACGCGGGCCGGCGCGGCAGCCGCCTCGGCACGGTCGCGACCGAAGCCGAGCGCCCGCGCCACCAGCTCGGTCAGCGCCTCGCGGGAGACGAGCAGCGACCTCGCGCCGATCACATCAGCGACGCCGGCGTCCTCGACGGGCATCGCGAGCACGCGTTGCAGGTTGCGGAACGACTTGCCGGCGTGCTCCTCGGACTCGAGCAGCAGCACCAGCGTCGGTCCGCTCGCACCCCACTCGGCGAGCAGCTGTGCCGCCTGCCTCGTGGAGGGAGCGTCGAACTCGCCGGCGTCGAACACCGCGAGCGAATCGCGACCCGCATGCTCGGACAGGGCGCTGCGCAGCGCGGCGCTGCGGGCCTTGCGGTTGACCTTGAAGGTGTAGCTGCGCGGGGAGGGGCCGAACGCCGTGCCGCCGCCCGTCCACACGGGCGAACGCGAGGAGCCGGCACGGGCGCGGCCGGTTCCCTTCTGGCGCCAGGGCTTGGCGCCGCCGCCGGACACTTCGCCGCGCGTCTTGGTGGAGGCGGTGCCGCGCCGGCGAGCTGCGAGCTCGGCGCGCACGGCCTCGTGCACGAGGGGCATGTTGAACGTCGCCTCGAAGGCGCCCGGCTCGAGCGTGATGGTGCCGCCGCCGAGCACCGTCGCCGTCCTAGGCATCGGATCTCACCTCCACGACGCCGCCGCGTGGCCCGGGCACGGCGCCCCGCACGAGCAACACGTTCTGATCGACGAGCACCTCAATGACGGTGAGACCGCGCTGGGTGACGCGCGCGCTGCCCATGTGGCCCGGTCCCCGCAGGCCCTTGAACACGCGCGACGGAGTGGCGGACGCGCCGATCGATCCCGGCGCACGGACGTTGTGCGAGCCGTGCGACTTTGGCCCGCGCTTGAAGTTGTGGCGCTTGATCGTTCCCTGGAAGCCCTTGCCCTTGGACGTCCCGGAGATCTTCACCTTGTCTCCGGCGGAGAAGGTCTCGACGGTCACGGTCGCGCCGACCAGCAGCTCCCCGGCCTCATCGCGAAACTCGGCGAGGTGCCGGTGGGCGGAGGCATCCGCCTTCTTGAGGTGCCCCAGCTCGGCCTTGCTGAGGACCTTCTCCTTGCAGGCGCCGAACGCGAGCTGAACCGCCTCGTACCCGTCGCGCTCCTTGCTGCGGATCGCGGTGACCGGGCAGGGACCGGCCTCGAGCACGGTCACACGCTCGACGCGGCCGTCGTCGAGGAATCGCTGGGTCATACCGAGCTTTCTTGCGAGGATCGCGGCCATGGTGCTCAGGAGGCGAGCCGGATCTCGATGTCAACGCCGGCCGGTAGGTGGTCCAGGCGCTGCAGGGAGTCGACGGTTTTGGGGGTGGGCTGGTGGATGTCGATCAGCCGCTTGTGCGTGCGGATCTCGAAGTGCTCGCGTGAATCCTTGTCCTTGAACGGCGAGCGGATCACGCAGTAGACGTTCTTCTCGGTGGGCAGCGGTACGGGACCGGAGACGCGCGCGCCGGTGCGCGTCGCCGTCTCGACGATCTCCTTTGCTGCCGTCTCGATCGCCGTGTGGTCGTAGGACTTCAGGCGAATCCGAATCTTGTTCTGGGCGATGGTTGCCACTGGTTCTTCTCTGGCCGCTGGTCGGCCGTTGCGCTTCGCTGTTCTCTTCCAATGTTCAGGGCGAGCCCCGGGCTTCGGGGCCCGCCCTTGCAAGTCGTATCTGTCGGGTTACTGACTGGCGGGCCCCGAAGGGCCCGCCATGTTCGTTGCTACTTGATGATCTCTGAGACGACCCCGGAGCCGACCGTGCGGCCGCCCTCCCGGATCGCGAACCGCAAACCCTGATCCATGGCGATCGGCTGGATCAGCTCGATCTCCATCTGGACGTTGTCACCGGGCATGACCATCTCCGTGCCCTCGGGCAGGTTGGCGACACCGGTGACGTCGGTCGTGCGGAAGTAGAACTGCGGACGGTAGCCGGTGAAGAACGGCGTGTGACGGCCGCCCTCCTCCTTCTTGAGAACGTACACCTCAGCCTTGAACCGCGTGTGCGGGGTGATCGAGCCCGGCTTGCAGAGCACCTGGCCGCGCTCGATCTCGTCGCGCTTGGTGCCTCGCAGCAGGCAACCGACGTTGTCGCCGGCCTGACCCTGGTCGAGGATCTTCTTGAACATCTCGACGCCGGTGACGACCGTCGTGAACGTGGCCTTGATCCCGACGATCTCAACGGTCTCGCCGGTCTTGATCACGCCCTGCTCGATGCGGCCGGTGGCGACGGTGCCGCGGCCGGTGATCGAGAACACGTCCTCGACCGGCATCAGGAACGGCTTGTCGAGCTCGCGAACGGGCTCGGGGATGTAGGAGTCGAGCTGATCGGCCAGATCCAGGATCGGCTTCTCCCACTCCTTGTCGCCCTCGAGCGCCTTGAGCGCCGAGCCGGTGACGAACGGGATGTCGTCGCCAGGGAACTCATACTCGGAGAGCAGGTCACGGATCTCCATCTCGACGAGCTCGAGGAGCTCGGGATCGTCAACCATGTCCGCCTTGTTGAGGAACACGATGATGTACGGCACACCCACCTGTCGCGCGAGCAGGATGTGCTCTCGTGTCTGGGGCATCGCGCCATCGGCCGCCGATACGACCAGGATGGCGCCGTCCATCTGGGCGGCTCCCGTGATCATGTTCTTCACGTAGTCAGCGTGACCCGGGCAATCGACGTGCGCGTAGTGCCGGTTCGCCGTCTGGTACTCGACGTGCGCCGTAGCGATCGTGATGCCTCGCGCCTTCTCCTCAGGAGCGTTGTCGATCGAGTCGAACGACCGGACCTCAGTGCCGCCGAAGTGGTCGTGAAGCACCTTGGTGATGGCGGCCGTCAGCGTCGTCTTGCCATGGTCGATGTGACCGATGGTCCCGACGTTCACATGGGGCTTATCGCGCTCGAACTTGGCCTTCGCCACTTTAGGGTCGCTCCTTCTCTTCTCAGTGATTGCGTTCGTCTCGCGGACGAACCTCAAAAATCTATCGGACTCCGTCCGACGGTGCTGCTATGTGTTTCTTCCGCCCTGGTCGCCGACGACCTTCTCGGCGATGTTGGGGGGGACTTCGTCGTACCGCTCGAACTGCATGGTGTAGGTCGCGCGGCCCTGCGTATTTGAGCGTACATCGGTCGCGTAGCCGAACATCTCGGCAAGCGGCACGTGCGCGCTGACGACCTGCGCGTTGCCGCGCTGCTCCATCCCGCTCACCTGTCCGCGCCGTCGGTTCAGGTCGCCGATGACGTCCCCCATGAATTCCTCCGGCGTGACCACCTCGACCGCGAAGATCGGCTCCAGCAGGACCGGCTTCGCGCGGCGTGCGGCTTCCTTGAGCGCCAGCGAGCCCGCGATCTTGAACGCGATCTCGGATGAGTCCGTCTCGTGGTACTTGCCGTCGGTCAGCGTCACGCGCACGTCGACCATCGGGTAGCCGGCGCGCGGACCGTTCTCGAGCGCCTCTTCGACGCCCTTCTCGACGGCCGGGATGAACTCGGTCGGGATCGCCCCACCCTTGACCTTGTTGATGAAGTCGAAGCCCTCGCCCGGCGCCGGCTCGACGTTGATGTAGACGATGCCGTACTGGCCCGAGCCACCGGTCTGGCGGACGAAGCGTCCCTCGACCTTCTGGGCGGTCCCGCGGATCGTCTCGCGGTAGGAGACCTGCGGGCGGCCGACGTTCGCCTCGACCTTGAACTCGCGCATCATGCGGTCGACGAGCACCTCTAGGTGCAGCTCGCCCATCCCGGAGATCTCGGTCTGGCCGGTCTCCTCGTTGGTGCGCACCTGGAAGGTCGGGTCCTCCTCGGCCAAGCGCGCGAGCGCGGTCGACATCTTCTCCTGGTCGATCTTCGTCCTCGGCTCGATCGCCACCTTGATGACCGGCTCCGGGAAGTCGATCGTCTCGAGCTTGATCGGCTTGTCGGGCGCCGCCAGCGTGTCGCCGGTGACGACCTGCTTGATCCCGACGGCGGCGGCGATGTCGCCCGCGTGCACCTCCGGAACCTCCTCGCGCTCGTTGGCGTGCATCATCAGGATGCGGCCGATGCGCTCGGTCTTCCCGCTGCTGACGTTGAGCACGCGCGAGCCCGCGTTGAGCTTGCCGGAGTACACGCGGAAGTAGGTGAGCTTGCCGACGTACGGGTCGGCCATGATCTTGAACGCAAGAGCGGCGAACGGCTCGTCGTCGGAGGCCTCGCGGTACGCGTCGCGACCGCCGTTCTCGGAGGCCTTGTCGGGCTCGATCCCGTGCACCGGCGGCACCTCGAGCGGGCTCGGCAGGTAGTCGATGACGGCATCGAGCAGCGGCTGCACGCCCTTGTTCTTGAAGCTCGAGCCGCACAGCACGGGCGTCAGCTTGCCGCTGAGCGTCGCCGCGCGGATCGCCTGCTTGAGGCGCTCGGGCGAGACCTCCTGGTCCTCCAGGATCATCTCGACGAGCTCGTCGTCGTAGCGGGAGACGTCATCGAGCAGCTGCTCGCGGGCATCGGCGGCGGCCTCGGCGAGCTCCGCCGGGATGTCGAGCACCTCCTGCTCCTTGCCGAGCTCGTCCTTGTAGAAGATCGCGTGGTTCTCGACGAGATCGATGATCCCCCTGAAGTCCGACTCCGCGCCGATCGGCAGCTGGATCGGCACCGGATGCGCGCCGAGGCGGTCGATCATCGTCTTCACGCCACGCTCGAAGTCCGCGCCGACCCGGTCCATCTTGTTGATGTAGGCGATCCGCGGCACGTGGTACTTGTCCGCCTGGCGCCACACCGTCTCGGACTGCGGCTCGACCCCGGCGACCGAGTCGAACAGCGCGATCGCGCCGTCGAGCACGCGCAGCGACCGCTCGACCTCGACCGTGAAGTCGACGTGGCCGGGCGTGTCGATGATGTTGATCCGATGGCCCTTCCACTCGCAGGTGGTGGCGGCGGAGGTGATCGTGATGCCGCGCTCCTGCTCCTGCTCCATCCAATCCATCACGGCGGCGCCCTCGTGGACCTCGCCCATCTTGTAGGTCCGCCCCGTGTAGTACAGGATGCGCTCGGTCGTCGTCGTCTTGCCGGCGTCGATGTGCGCCATGATCCCGATGTTTCGGGTGTTCGCGAGGCTGAAGTTGCGGGGCATGATGGGGGTTGCGTTCTCGGTTTGGTTCTCTGGGATCGGCCTGAAGGCACGAAAAAGGGCCCAGTTGGGCCCGTGTCACGACATCAAAGTCGACGCGGGCTTCGTGTTAGTGGGTGGTCATCTCCATGGCGCGAATCCCCCGCCCCGGCCACGCCCATGCAACAGGGCGCCGCCCAAGGCGGAACGAGAGCCGAATATAGCAACTTGGTTCTCGCATGGAAAGGAGGGGGCGACGGTCCGCAGTCAGGCAGCGAGCACCTCTCAACGACCGGTGCAACGACGTTGACTGGCGACCGAGCGAGCTCGCCCATCAATCCGGAGATTGGGTGGCGTGAGAAGTGCCGCAGCGGGGTAGCGTATGACTGCGAGGGTTGTCCGCCGCAGCCCCCGGTCCCGTGTGGTGGGCAGCCCTCGCAGACCGGGCCACGGGATTTAGCTCAGGCGCTCGGAGGGCGCCGCGGGCGGGCGTCTACCAGCGGTAGTGCGCGAAGGCCTTGTTGGCCTGCGCCATGCGGTAGATGTCGTCCTTGCGCTTGAACGCGTTGCCCTGCTGCTGCGTCGCGTCCAGCAACTCGTGCGCGAGGCGCTGGGCCATCGTCTTCTCACGACGCTGGCGCGCGTAGGCGACCAGCCAGCGCACCGCGAGCGTGCGAGCACGGCGCGGGGGAACCTCGACCGGAACCTGGTAGGTGGCGCCGCCGACGCGGCGGGAGCGCACCTCGAGCATCGGGGTGAGCGCCTTGATGCCGTTCTCCAGCACCTCGATCGGGCTCTTGTCCGTGCGCTCCCCGAGAATCGCGAGGGCGTCATAGACGATGCGCTCGGCGATTGACTTCTTACCGTCCAGCATCACCTTGTTGATGACCTGCTGGACGAGCTTCGAGCGGTGGATCGGATCCGCCTCGACGGGGCGAATCTGGGCGGCTGCGCGTCTGGGCATTCCTCTACTTCTTCTTCACGCCGTACTGCGAGCGCGCCTTCTTGCGGTCGCTCACGCCGGCCGCGTCGAGCGTGCCGCGCACGACCTTGTAGCGAACGCCAGGCAGATCCTTGACGCGGCCCCCACGCACGAGCACCACCGAGTGCTCCTGCAGGTTGTGGCCCTCGCCGGGGATGTAGGCGGTCACCTCGATCGAGCCGGAGATGCGGATACGCGCAACCTTGCGCAGCGCGGAGTTGGGCTTCTTCGGCGTGGTCGTGTACACGCGCGTGCACACGCCGCGGCGCTGGGGCGCGGCGACCTTCTTCTTGCGTCCTTTGCCCGACTTCAGTCCGGGAGTGGCGAGCTTCTTCTTGGGCGCGGTCCGTCCGATGCGCACGAGCTGTGAGGTGGTTGGCATCCGGCCGGGGATGGTAGCAGCGCCGCGTGCCCTTACGCGCGCGAGATACCTATGCCGCCGCGGATGCCGCGGCGGGCACGCCGGCCGAGCGGATCGGAGCGGGCATCAGCGCACAGGCGACGATTACGAGCACAAACGCCAGCGACTGCACCACGACACCGACCGGACTGGCGGCCATCGGGTCGCCGAACACGACGATCACACCGGCGATGCCGGCGATGTTCGCGGCGGTGCCGGTCACGGCGATGACGGGCACGGCGTCTCCGTCCTGGAGTCCGCGCGCCGAGGCGTAGAACGCGACTATCGAAGCGAGCACCGCCACGGCCAGCCAGGGACTGAGCAGCAGGCCGAGCAGGCCGTGCGCGCCGGTGATGCCGGTGAGCGCCTAGATCGCCGTGTCGGACACGCCGAACAGGATGCCCGAGGCAGCGCCGAGCATCACGCCGTGGTGCTCGGCCTTGCCGCCCATCCGCGGGCCCATGATCAGCAGGCCACCGAGGCCGAACAGACCAGCCTCGAAGGAGATCATCGCCGCCTGAGAGAACTGCGAGTGCGCGCCGTGCATCGCCGGCAGCGTCACACCCAGCATCACCAGGCCGGCGCCGGTCAGGCACAGGCCAATCCACTGGCGCCGGCCGACCGTGAAGCCGAACATCCGGTCGGCCATCACCGCGATGAACACGATGCCCGCCGCCAGCGAGACCTGGATCACCGACATCGGCGCCAGCGTGAGCGCGGCCACGTGCAGGATCCAGCTGCCGGTCGCGATGATCATGCCCAGCGTGAACCACTTGGAGGCGAACAGCGCGCGGGCCGAGCGCAGCGGATGGCGCACTTCGACGTCCGGGGCTGAGTTGGCGCCACGGTACTTGTAGAAGAAGCCGAGATTGGCCACGAACGCGCAGACGAGCGCGAGCAGGATTCCGAGTGCGAGAGTCATAGGTGGTGGTCATCGACAGCGGTTGGCTGATGCTTTACTGGCCGCACTCGATCCGGGCAGATTACCGGGGGGACCTGTATGGGAGCTAAAGAACCCATGAGACAGAAGCCACTATTGCTGGTCGATATCGATGGCGTGATCTCGCTGTTCGGGTTCGCCGGCGCCGGTCACGACCACGACCACGGCGGGCCGCACTGGGCTGGACACCATGGGCCGGCTGACTGCGCCTACGCGACGATCGACGGCATCCCGCACGTCCTGTCCCGCGTGGCCGCCGGCCACCTGCAGGGCCTCGCCGCCGAGTTCGATCTGGTGTGGGCAAGCGGCTGGGAGGAGAAGGCCGAGGAATACCTGCCGCGCCTGCTCGGCCTGCCCGCGGGTCTGCCGTTCCTGGCGTTCGAGCGCGGACAGGGCGCGGGCCGCTCGATCGAGGGCCACTGGAAGCTCGACGCGATCGAGTCCTACGCCGGCACGCGGGCGCTGGCGTGGATCGATGACGCGTTCAACGACGCCTGTCATGCCTGGGCCGGCGCGCGCCAGCCACCGACGCTGCTCGTGCAGACGGTGCCCGCACATGGGCTCACCGCGGCCGAGGCGCGGCAGCTGACTGGTTGGGCGCAGAGCCTGAGGCCCTCGCCAGCCGGCGCCGCAGGTTCGCGCGTACCTGCGGCCCCACCACGTCGCTGACGCTGTAGTAAGCGGAGTCA
>JBKQIR010000030.1:0-6144 GCA_052148275.1 Solirubrobacteraceae bacterium | reverse complement strand
AGGCATCAAGGTCAGCGACGCGGAGCTCGCCAGCGTGAACATCGTCCGTGATGAGTTCCACTCAGACTGGAATTACACGATTCACCCAATCCAACAGACCCACTAATTCTTTCGTGACTCCTTAGTTCATGCCCTCAGGCGAATCTTAGAGGCGGCGCGCTCGGAACAGGCGAGGCCGCGTACTTTCACGCTCGATAAGACATCTTATGACTACTAAGCTGCAAATCTGATGATTAGCCGACGAACGTGCCGTTTCCGACATCTTCCGTTGACATTTGCAACAAAGGGGACATCGTGTGCGACTACGGGTCAGTTGCAAAGTTCTCACAGGAGTGGGCAGAGTTCCTCGTGGGCGCCGACCTCGGCATCGCGATCCATAGGAACAGCTATCAGGCCCACCGGGCGCGACTACTCGACGAGGCGGCCGATTGGGTGGCTGCCCGAGTGCGCTTCCGCTAAGACGCACGAAACCCGAAATAGTCGTCTCTGGATTTCGGGAGTCGGCCTATCGAAGACCGGGTCGACGCCGTCCGTGGTGCGCCAGTTGTCGGCGCCTCCCACGCCCTCGATGCTCCGAAGCGCAGCTTCTAACGCTGGTTAGTAGACGCTACTTTGCGGCTCCTGACACGGACCCGAGCACTGGGCCGTGATGGTTGCTCGTGGCGGTCGCGTCGATCGCGGCTTTATCGCAGCGAGTCTGGCCCTGCCGGGTGCGTGGCGCACTGTCCGGGGGCGTGCAGCGATCCGCAGCGTGGCGTCGTTAGGGATCGAGGTGGGGCTTGGGTGCTCGCGGTTGTCGCTGAGGGTGTCCCGGCGGTGGCGGGTTCCTTCCTGGCCGTGGCGCGGAGCTGGCGATGAAACGCGTCGAGCATGAAGACATGCCCGTGCTCGCGGTTCAGTTCGCGCAGACGGCTGTCGAGTGCGTTCAGGGCGCTATCAAGAGAGCTTGGCATTTGTGAGCCTCCGTAGTGCTTTGAGGTCGCTGATCGCGACTTTGTGGGTTGAGCCGCCGCGATCGCTGATGTCTTGCTTACGGCGGCAGCGCGGTCGGGCATGGGGGTACTGTGGCCGGCGGTTGTCTAAGGTCGGCTGGAGGTTGGTAACGAGGTCCTGGTCGGGGGAGGGGGCCGCTCGGTGTCGGCCCCCTCCCGCTGACCCGACGGCTACGGCACGCGGAACGACAGGCGCACGAATACGTGTTCGTACTTGCCGTGGCCCGTGCTGATGATCAGCGTGTAGCTCCCGGATTTGAGCTGCAGTGTGTGACGGGAGACCGTGCCTCGCTTGAGCTTGAATGGGCCGTGCGCCACGATCCGGTCGCCGTTCTGCACCGAGAACGTCGCCTCGACGCTCGTTCCCTGGATCTTGTACGTGCCCGGCGCGCATTCGATCTCGCACATTTCCGTGTCGTGTGCGCCGGTCCGGCAGACGACCTGACCACCGGACCCGGCGGTGCCGGTGTCGTAGGCGCCGATGTCACACGCGTGGCGGGTGGTGGCGGCGCGGGTGTCGCCGCGTTGGTCGAGGTCGTTGACGGGGGTCGCTTGGCAGTCGGTGGGGTTGCCGGTCGAGATGGCGGGGCTGCCGGGCTGCAGAGCCTGGGTCTGTGTGGGGCCGCCGTTGGCGGCCAGCGCTCCGAGGTCGGGGTTGAGGGGGGTGGCGGGGGTGCCGGTGAGGTCGCCGTTGGTGGCGTTGGCAAAGCCGCAGTCCCCCACGGCGCCGGGGTTCGCGATGCCGATCAGGTTGTGACCGCCGTCGGTGATCTTGGCGGTCTGGTTGACCTCGCAGTCAGAGAGCCCCGTCATCGGGGACGCGTTGGTGGCGATCAACGAGTCGGTGACGGTGGCTGCGCTGTTAAGCCCGACCAGCAGCCCGCCGCCGAGGCCGAAGTTGTTGGCGATCGTGTCGTCCCGGGCGGTGAGGTCGGCGTTGTCGAGGCTGATGCCGCCGCCGTCACCGCCGCCAGCCTGAGCATCGTTGCCTGAGATCGTCGAGTTGATGACGGTCGCGGACGATGGCGACGCGCTGGATGGGCTGCTGACCAGGATCCCGCCAGCGAAGTCGCCGAGCCCGTTGGAAACAGTCGAATCGAGCACGGTCAGGGAGGCGTTGCCCGTCGCGGGGATCACAGCGACGGAGGCGGGGTCGGCCGAGCTGGACGCGAAAGCGCTGTCGACGGTCACCCCGCCGAGGGTCAGCGAGCCGCTGCCGGCCACGATCCCGCCGTTGTGCCCGGCCTTGCCGCTGACCGCGAGATTCTCGATCGTGGTCGTGACCCCGGGTGCGACGCTCACCTCGGGCGAGCTGATATGGGTGGGATCCGAGATCGTCGTCTGGCTGGCGCCGGCTCCGTCGAGCACGACGTTGGCCGGGATCATGAAGCCCCCGGCGAACGTGCCCGCGCCGACCTTGACCGTGTCACCGTTCTTGGCACACGCGAGCGCCCCAGCGATCGTCGCGAACGGATTACTCACAGAGGCCGCCGAGCACGCGGGGTTCGTGTGGGCCTTGCCTGAGACGTACAGGGTCGTGCCGGTCGCGGCAAGCGCGGCGCCCGGGCTGAGCGCCAGGGCCGTGCCCGCGCCAAGCAGCGCGGTGATCGCGATCTTCGAGAATGTGGCGCGCGCCGATGTCAGACGGCGCGAGGCTCCGGGGACTGCGGGGCGGTAAGGCATTGGGCTTCCTCCAGTCGATGACGTTGCGCACGGCACTTTGCATCCCGCTGACGCCGCGCGCATCTGGAGACCGACCAGAGTTGGATGGGCCCCTATATATGCGATCCATCGAAGGCCGCCCTTTCGACAGCATCTCGCGACCTGCCCGGCATTAACTTAAGCGCCATCCGGCGGCCGGTCGGTCCGGGCTCAAGGCGCGCCGCCGCCTCCCGTATGATCATCAGCGTGGGAGGACGCGTCGGTGGGCGACGTCGAGTAGGTGACGTCGAGTAGGGAGCTTTCCGCTCGTTCTGACCAGAGCGCAGCGGTTTGTCCGCGGTGACGGGAGGGCAATGACGTGCCGGAGCGACTGTTCGAGAGTCTGGCCTCAGCTGACCAGTGGCCACCGAGGACCTCGGTGGCGCTTCGTGGAGCCGTAGCCGTGGCGCACCTCGCCGATCATCCGGCGGTGGGGCCCTTCAGCGATCATCCGGAGGTGCGTCGAGGCCGGTCAAAGGGAACCGATCGCCGCCCGCATCTCCCCGAGGGCCGCATCGACCAGCGCACACGACGACTCGCACCAGCCCCGCAGGGCGCAGCTGAGCTCGATGGCTTCACGTGGTGAGCCGCCCGTGGTCGCGACGCGGCGCAGGCGCGCTTCCAAGCGGCCGCGCGGGGGAATGATCGCCGCCAGCCTGCGCAGGTTGCCGGGGCTGGGGTCGGCCTGGAAGGCCCACCCGCGCGAGTGGAGGTCGAGCGTCAGGACGAGATCGGTACGACCTCGCTCCCAGGCCCACTCACGCAGGGCGGTCAATTCCAGCTCTGTGTGCAGACAGCCAGCGTTCACGATCTCATCATCGGGGGTGAGCGCATCCGGCGCATCTGGCAACCGGCCAGTCCTGACCGCGAGGCTGCATATGCAGGGTGGCTACGGACTATGAGCGTCGTGGTCGATGGGAACCTGCCGGTAGCGCTCAGCGACCTCGTCGGCCGCAAGCAAGAGCTCGAAGCGCTACGCGGGGTGCTGCAGCGCGCCCGGCTGGTGAGCCTCGTGGGCCCCGGTGGCGCAGGCAAGACGCGGCTCGCTCTGGGACTGGCAGAACGCGTCGTAGGCAGCTTCGACGACGGGGCTTGGTGGCTCGAGCTTGGTGACCTGTCAGGGCCAGGGCTGGTGGAGATCACCATGGTCACCACGTGCGGTGTCGACCAGTCTCCCGGGGAGGAGCCCCTCGCAGCCCTCGTACGCGCTTTCCGCTCGTTGCGATCCCTGGTAGTGCTCGACGACTGTGAGCACGTCGTGGACGAGTGCGCAGCGCTGGCGCAACGACTCCTGGGGGCGTGCCCGGGGTTGAAGATCATCGCCACCTCGCGAGAGCCGCTCGGCGTGCCGGGGGAGCGGGTGTTCCGCCTCGGAGGGCTCGGCTACGGCCCAGGCACTGGCGATGGCGTCCGGGAAGCGGTCGAGCTGTTCCTCGAGCGGGTCCAGGCCAGCGTGCCGGGGTTCGAGCTCAGGTCCGGAGACCTGCAGCACATCGCTGGGATCTGCGAGCGCCTGGACGGGTTGCCGCTGGCGGTGGAGCTGGCCGCGGCGCGCGCCGGGGTACTGAGCGTCAGCGAGATTGCGCAGCGCCTCGAGGACGCCGGTTCGTTCCTGCACCAGGCCAACCGCACCGCCCCGCCGCGCCACCGGACGCTCGACGACGCGCTCGACTGGAGCTATCAACTGCTCCCCGAGCCCGAGCAGAAGCTGTTCGCGATCCTCTCCGCGTTCAGGGGCAGCTTCTCGCTACTGGCCGCCGAGGCGGTCGGCGCGGGTGCCGGGATCGAGCGCCAGGAGGTGCTCCGGCTCCTGGCGGCGCTGGTGGACAAGTCGCTTGTCCAGGTGGCCGACCGCGGGCCTGAGCACCGCTACCGGCTTCTGAACACGATCCACGCCTATAGCCAGACCAAGCTCGGCGACCTACCCGAGGGCGAGCGGGTCTATGACGCCCACGCGGAATTCTTCGTCGGCCTCGCCGTGCAAGCGAACGACGGGCTGCTGGAGGGGCCCGAGCAGGCCCAGTGGCTGAACCGCATCGAGCTCGAGCACGACAACCTGCGGGCCGTGCTGCGCCGCAACATCAGTGACCGACCGGAGGTCGCCGGGCGGTTGACCGGCCTGCTGTGGCCGTTCTGGTACCGACGTGGGTATTACCACGAGGCCCGGTCGTGGCTCGAGCAGGCCGTGGACGCCAGCGACCGGATGACCCCCGAGGTTGCGGCATCAGTCCTGACCGGCGCCGGGGTGATCGCGTTTCTGCAATGCGACTACCCATTGGCTGAGACGCGCTTGCGCCGTGCCCTGGCGCTGTATCAGCACGAGGATGACCAGATCGGCGTGGCCGGGGTGCTCCAGCGCCTGGGTTCGATTGCCCGCGAGCAGGCGCGCTATGACGAAGCGAGGCAGCTGCACGAATCGGCCCGGACACTATGGGCCCGGCTCGGCGATCCGAGAGGGGTGGCCAGCGCCGAGGACTACCTGGCCTTCGTGGACTGGTTGGAAGGCGACGGCGAGGCAGCCGGCCGACACGCGTCGCGGGCACTCAGCCATTTCGAGGCGGCCGGCCTCCAGCAGGAGACCGCCGCCGCGCTCGTCAACTCCGCCATGGCCGCCTACTACGCCGGCGACCGGACCCTGGCGATCGAGCGCCTGCGCCGAGCGCTGTCGATCTCGCGCGACATCTCCTATCTCGAAGGGGTGGCCTGGGCGGCGCATGAGCTCGGCGCCATCACACACGATCAGGACCCCGGCGCCGGCGCCCTGCTCGACGAGAGCCTGCGCACCCACGTCGCCCTCGGCGATATCTGGCGGGCGGCGAGCGTGCTCGAGACAACGGCCGCCAAGGTGCTGGCCGCCGCCGATCCTGCTCGCTCCGTGCGACTGATCGCTGCCAGCCATTCGCTGCGCGAGTCCATAGGCGCCCCGGTCCCCCCGGCCGAGCGCCCCACCCTGGACGAGGCGCTCGCCGGGTGCAAGGCAACGCTGGGGGCAGCGGAGTTCGCCCAGGCGTGGACGCAGGGACTGGCGATCAGCCTCGAGCAGGCCGTCGAGCAGGCCATCGAGCAGGCCCCGACGCTGCCGGAACGAACCGCCAGCGAGCCGGCATCGGCGATCCGCGCCACCGACACCGACGCCTATGACCTCACCGAACGGGAGATCGCTGTGCTGCGGTTGGTCAGCCAAGGCCTCACCAACCGCCAGATTGGCGCGGAGCTCTACATCAGCCCCGGGACAGCCGCGATCCACGTGTCACACATCCTGCGCAAGCTCGGGGTCGCAACCCGAGTACAGGCCGCCGGCATCGCCCACCAGCTGAATCTAAACCGTAATGAGTTAGCGGGTTCCTGACGCGCCGGGAAGGGGTGCGGCGTGCTGCAGCGAATGTTGCAGGCGTATGGATCGGCGGCCGTGTTGCAGGGATTCTCGTGTTGGTGGTGGAGTGCGAGTTCG